>JAEZFP010000027.1 GCA_023417475.1 Bacillota bacterium
CCCGCTTCCTGCATATGGTAACCGGAAATACTGATGCTGTTGAATTTAGGCATGTTTTGGGAGGTATATGCAAAAATATCGCCAATGATCCGCATCGATGCAGCGGGCGGATAGATGTAGGTATTCCGCACCATAAATTCTTTTAAGATATCATTTTGAATGGTTCCGGCTAATACTTCCTTTTTAACCCCCTGTTCCTGGGCTGCCAGGATATAGAAGGCCAATACCGGCAGCACCGCCCCGTTCATAGTCATGGAAACCGACATTTTGTCCAGTGGAATGCCGGAGAACAGGATTTCCATATCCAAAATGGAGTCAACCGCCACACCGGCTTTACCCACGTCCCCGACTACCCGGGGATGATCGGAGTCATAGCCACGGTGCGTGGCCAGGTCAAAGGCGATGGACAAACCTTTCTGACCGGCGGCCAGGTTACGGCGGTAGAAAGCATTACTTTCTTCCGCTGTCGAGAAACCGGCATACTGCCGGACTGTCCACGGCTGAGTGACATACATGGTCGGATAAGGTCCGCGCAAGAAAGGCGGCACACCGGCCATATACGCCAAATGGTTGGCCCCTTGATAATCAGCTTCTGTATAAAGCGGCTTCACCGAAATCTGTTCCATCGTACGCCAGTACAATTCTTCAAAGGGCAGTCCGGTTTCATGTTCTATTTTCTTACGCCATTCCGCTACGTTGCCGGGCTTGGCGTCCTGGAACAGCATTTTCGAAAAGTCAGGATTCTTCCCCATTTATTTCATCCCCTTTGCATCTTGCAGTTGACTCAGAATTTGATAGCAGTTGGCTTTAACATGAATAAAATCATCTACACCGGCTTCCCGGTAACTGCTTTCAAACTCCTTCGCCGGCGCACCGGCCAGAATGACTTTCATTTCCGGCTTGCCGGCTTTAATCATCCGCGCCAATGGCGGCACCATTTCCGGATAAGTATCATCGGTTGAACAAATAATCGCAACATCGGCACCAGAATCCAGCGCTGCCTGGCCGGCTTCCTCGAGTGTCGGGAACCCATCATTTTTCAGCACTTCAAAAGCCGCCACTTCCATAAAACCGGTCGAAAAATCAGCTCTGGCTTTATGCTGCGGGATGGGACCTAGATTGGTCAGGAAGACTTTCACATTATCACCGGTATTGGCCACATGGGCTGCCGTTCTGTCCCGCATTGCCTCAAACTGCTCGGTCCAGCGGTGCCCCCTGATAGGTTCCACGGCAATTTCCTCCCGCTCATCGGTATTCAGCAGGCGGCGGATTTCACCAACAGATGCCCCGGCTTGAAACGCTTTAATGGCCGCATCAATAAGCTGTCCGGCTTGACCATTAGCAGCCGGAAGAATCTCTTCCAATCGTGCCTTGCAAAAGGGCAGGTCAATTTCACTGCGATATTCTTCAATCGCCTGGGTACGAACCACTTTGGTTGTAACCGGGGACCGGTCAGGCACTTCAAGAGGCTGCTCCGTCATGTTTGGATACATATTCGTACCGACTGCCCGGTCGGACCGGTTAGCCAGATTATTAAAGCGATCTTTAAGGACTCCGGCAATGGCGCTTTGAATCGTGCCTGCCTGCAGGCATTGCACCATACCGCCCTGACCGTCTATTTCCTGGATCAAGGCCCAGGCTTTTTCAGCGACTTGCTGCGTCAGCGTTTCAATATACCAGGAACCGCCGGCCGGATCAACCGGCTGAATCAAATTGCATTCGTTTTGCAGCAGCAGCTGGGTGTTACGGGCAATCCGGCGGGAAAACTCGTCGGCCGGACGAATGGCTTCGTCAAAGCAGCCTACCTCCATACTATCAACCCCGCTTACCACACCGGAAAAGGATTCAGTGGTCGTGCGCAGCATATTCACATAAGGATCATAGACCGTTTTGGTAAAGAAAGAGGTTCGGGCATGAATATTGATCTTCTGGGCATCGCCGTCACCGCCAAAGGCTTCAACAATTTGCGCCCAGATCATCCGGGCTGCCCGGATTTTCGCAATTTCCATAAAGAAATTGGAGCCTAGTGCAAAACTAAAGCGAAACTGCTTGGCAATCGTATTCACGTCCAATTCCCGCGTTTGCAGGCTGCGGATGTACGCAATAGCTGTGCTCATCGCATAAGCAATTTCCTGAATGGAATTGGCACCGCCGTCATGATAGACTTCACCCTTGATCAGAATGGTCCGCATCTGCGGCATGTGTTCAGCCGCCCAGACAGTCGTATGGGCCAGTTCATCAAACATCTCGTCCAACGAGCAAGGCAAACTGCCGGAAGCCGCCAGTGCACCGACAGGATCAGCGCCGATGCAGCCGCTCATGTTTTTATAGTTCTGTCCATTAGCTTTCGCTAGAGCTGCCAGCATCGCCAAAATAACCACATTGGAAGCACCGGTATAAACGTGCAGGTCTTGTTTCGTCAGCGAAATGTCGGCAAAAGCTTGGGAAGCATCCTGCAGGGTTGACAGCGATACCCCATAATCACCGATTTTCTCGGCATCGGCGTCAGTGGCATCCAGCCCTTGCAAGGTAGCCGTATCCAAAGCAATATTTAAGCTGGTGTTGCCTTTGGCCAGCTCTTGTTTGGCTGTTTCGTTGAATTTTTCAGGCAGCGTTTCAGCGCACTTCTGGGCAATTTTCCATGGTGTCGAAATGTACCCGCCAGCGTGAACTCCCCGCAGAAACCAGTTTGACCCTGGCAATGAATGAGGATGTGTCAGGTTTTTGGTATCCTCTATGGTATAAATCGGCTCAAGCTGGATTCCCTCATAGGTCTTGGTAAACATACGTTTTTCGAATACGCCGCCTTTTAAGGCCACAATTGTCGCGGCTTTCCATTCCTCATAGCTGGTTGGCGGAAATTCTTCAAAAGTCACTGCCGGAATTTCTTCAACCGCTCGTTTTTCAGCATCCATTGTCGACATGTCAATCCTTCCTTTATCATAATTTACAAATAACAATTGTTTGTATTTGCCGCTGCGACTCCCTCCCCCCGTTACCGCTCTGAAGCAGCGGAATTACAAACAAAAAACCGCCTTCAGTTTGAAAGCGGTTTATACAAAAAATCATACAGTTTCTTGTGATTTTACGAACATTGCACACATGTTTTAAAAGAATGACTTCTTATCTAAACATAAAAAGTCCTGGCCAGATAAGCCAGGACGAAAATGCACAATGAATCGCGCTGTATGAGCTTGATTGCACAAATCCCCTTCCCGTCACTCGCAGGTCAATCGGTGATTGATGTACAGGCAGTTCTCCTGGCTCTGGATCATCGCTCACCCAAACCTTCCCAAGACACTTGTTCTCAGTGGTATTTTTTGGATTTGCTCTCCCATTACAGTGGCGGGACCGCGCCGGTATTACACCGGTCTTCCCTATTAAGCCCTTGCGGGCACCTATACCAATATTATGAAATTTTTCACTTACGCGATCAGTATGCATCAAATGTTAACATTTGTCAAGAAGAGAATTTAACCTCTGTCTGCAAACCATTTGTTTAAACCCTGATGCTGGGGTTATAATGTCATTAATAAAATCTACACCCAATCTGGAGG
>JAEZFP010000029.1 GCA_023417475.1 Bacillota bacterium
TGCAGTCCGGCAATTGTTCCGGTCACCAGGATCATGATGGAAAGAACGATTGCAAAAATTGGACGCTCGATAAAAAATTTTGCCAAGATGATCACTCCTTCTATGAGTTCACAGATAACTCCAACTCTTCCGGAGTAACGATGGTCACATCAAGCGCCATACCCTCCTGGACCTTAGTCAGTCCTTCCACAACAACTGTGTCGTTCACTGTCAACCCTTCTTTTACAAGGTAATAGCTGCCTACTTTTTCTCCCAGGATCACCGGACGCGGCTCCACCTGGTTGTCGGCATTGACGACCATGACCAGCGATTTATCCAATACCTGCTGCACCGCCCGCTGAGGAACCAGCACGGCAGCTTTTATTGGCATACCGGCGATTTTAACTCTGGCGAACATACCTGGAATTAACATTCCCTCGGGATTGTCAAAAGAAGCTTTTAACGTAAGGGTTCCACTGTTATTAGCCAGACCCCGGTCCGTCTGCGTCACTTTCCCCTTAATTGGGTACACAGCACCATTGCTCAGTGTAATCATGACCTCTTCGCCCCAGCCGCTGCCGGCAGCGCTATTGGGCGATACCTGCCGCAGATTAAGGTATTCATTTTCGCTCATATTAAATTGAACAAATACCGGATCCAAAGTACCCACTGTAACTAAGGTAGTGCTCCCTGCCTGCGCATAGGTTCCTACGCTGACGTCATTTACATCGATACGTCCGTCTATTGGCGAAATCACCAACGTGTTGTTCATATCATCCTGAGCCTTTTTCACTAATGCACGGTAAGAAGCCACGACAGCTCCATGCTGGCGTTCGGTCGCTTTCTGAGTAGTCAAACGCTGCTCCGGAATAGCTGACGCATTCAGCAAGTTTTGATATCGCTCTGTATCAATCCGTGAGTTTTCCCAATTAGCCTCGGCTTCTACCAGCTGCGCCTGGGCCGAAAGCAATGTGCTTTCATATTGAATGCTATCAATACGAAACAACGGCTGTCCTCGTTTAACAATATCACCGCCGGATATCATTTTTTCAACAATATTGCCTGATACGCGCGCCTGAACTTTTACTTCATTTTTTGCCTGTACCTGACCCGCATATTCATTGGTGATCTGTACATCCTGCTGGATAACCTTTACGGCTTTAACCGGCACTGCCTTTTCCTGTACGTTCTCCTGTGGGCCGCCACAACCGGCAAGAAGCAAAATGAGCATTGCCGCCCCCGCTCCTGTCCAGCAGGCCCTCATCGTTTTTACTGAAAACACGCTTTTAACTCCTCCTATTTGCTTAAAATAAGGAAGAGCAGCCTTGTTTTGCCACTCTACCCACTTCTATCAGTTTAAGTAATGATTGCACAGAATATAATAACGTTTTTATGGCTGAGATTAAGCCACATATGTAACATAGAAACACTTTTCATACAAAATCTGTTTTCCTATAATTAGCATTTATGGTGTGATTGAGCGATGCCAAACAGAAAAACATCCACCAACTCCGACAGGAAGAGATGTTCCTGAAGAAAGGGATTGAGAAGCATTCCGTCAACTACCAGCTGTACTAACTTGGTATCGACCGGACACAGCAGGCCCTTGGCAACGCCTGTCTCGATGGTGGCTGCAATTCGTTGCCACCGGCGCTTGCGAAACGCTATGATTCTCCCCCATTCCTCCGGGTAATGCAGTTTTAAATCCAACAGAGCGGTCTGACTGAAAGCGTTGAATGACTTGCCGTATGTAGCAAGTAAAAAGTAAAGTTCGTTGGCCAGTGAACGATGAGAGAATTCGCGAGGCGGTTGCCTGCCCCCGGCCAGTATGAAACTGACAAGCTGCCGGATCAACTCCGGCTTGCTGTTGAAATAGTAATGCAGGCTGCTGGGAGAAACAGACAGGCGAGCTGCCAACAAGTCCATCGTCAAGGCATTTCCATACTGATTAAAAGCTGTCAAGGCCGCAGTTAAGATTTGCTGAGAGCTGCCGGCATATTGTGCCACAACTATTCCTCCCCTCTTAGATAGGACAGAAGCAACTCCTGAAACGGGTATTCTGCTTTTAACTATTACAGGCCGGAGCCCTGTAATATACTGTTTATCATCTGTCATATTTCCATAATTGACCATCTTTGCTTCATTGGGTTATTATAAAGTATACAGTAACTGAATAGTCAAGAGGAGGGTTTCACTATGGATGAATTTTTACAAAAACAGTTCACTACCGGACAATTCGCGGCTATGTACGGCATTAACAAACGAACCCTGATGTACTATGACAGCATTGATTTATTTAAACCTGCTGTGGTGAAAGAAAATGGCTACCGTTATTACACCTTGAGACAAGGTTGTTTTTTTGATGCGATTCAGTTGTTGCGCAAACTCCGTGTACCACTGGAAGAAATTAAAACCCAACTGACGAACTATACTCCGCAAAACTTTCTGGAGCTTCTTCACAGGCAAAATCAAATGCTGGAGAAAGAGATTACCGAACTACTGTGGCTGCAAAGAGTGGTGCAGAATAAAATTGGAATCCTGGAAGCAAATCTGACGATTGATCCTGCAAAAATTGAAATTTTAGAACTAAATGCGCAACCAATCGTAGTCAGTACGTCAATTTCCGATATGCCGATTGAAAAAGCAATGAAAGTTCTCATCAACTTTATGTATGATTGCTATCATACCCACAGCTACAGCGGCTACCCAGGTGGCTACATGCTGGATGCAACAAATTTACAGCAAAGAAAGTTCTCGCTGCCTACCCATTGTTTTTACCCTGTTGATGAAAAGAAAGCCCAATCATCCCATTGTGCGTATAAGCCTGGCGGACGTTATCTCGTAGGCTACTATCAAGGAGACTGGCCACAGATAGACCAGGCCTTGCAACAACTTGTAGACTATGCGGATGATAACAAGCTTACCTTCACCGGACCCGCCTATATTGAAAGTAACCTTGATGATATCGCAGCCTCCAAAGATCCATTCTATTATGAAGCCCGAATTTCAATTTTGCTGACATAGCTGATTCTTCTGTTCTGGTAAAATCAGTTTCTTCTATCACCTCCATCGCCTGTCTGGAATCATGCATAGGCTTCTCATCGCAGATCCGGTAAAATAATAAAATATGAGTAACCTAAAAACGCGGGGACGCTTCAGTAAGTACCAGGT
>JAEZFP010000004.1 GCA_023417475.1 Bacillota bacterium
ATGCTTCTTTTAGGTTATGTTCTTTGATTAATCCTCTTATTTGTTCACTGCTTAATATGCCCATTTTGTATTCCTCCATCTTATTAGTTCCTTTATCGGAGGTTTACACAAATTATTTTACACCGTCTTGTGCATGGATGCTCTTATTTGTTCCTTTGTACATGAATGCTCAGTCATTGTGCAAGCATGCTCAGTCGTTGTGCATGGATGCTCAGTCATTGTGCATGAATGCACAGTCGTTGCGCAAGCATGTTCAGTCGTTGCGCAAGCATGCTCAGTCGTTGCGCAAGCATGTTCAGTCGTTGTGACAGCTGGACCGCTTCCTCCGTCCGTCGGCTTTCCCTCAAGTTAAAGCTCTAATACTGTGATTGGTTCATCATTACATATCTCACCGTTATCCCGAAAACCAAAACTTTCGTAAAGCTTTTTTGCAATTAAGTTGTCAGCTTTGTAAGGTATCCAACAGCACTGTGCCGGACCGGCTGGAAACGTGCGTATGAACTCTAAGATTTTACTCATCGCTTCCCTACCATAACCTTGTTTCTGATATTGTTCACCAATCATAAAACGCAATATGCAATAATTGTTCGGGGCAACTTTCGGAAGTTCGTACCCTGTATCCCCATAAACTATCATAACAAAACCCACCATTTGTTCATTAGCATAAATTATGAAAGGCATGGGACGCCCGCCGTTGGTAATCAGCACATAACATGATGCGACACTTGAGAGATTGGATGCAACAAAACGTTGTTGGTCATCGGTAACTTTCAACTTGAACATCTCGCGGCGGTTTTCGAGGGTAATTTTTCTTAGTGTAATCACGCCGGAACTTCCCTCCTCGTCAATTCAAAGTGAAAATTTCCCGTTAATACAACAAGTCCAAAGGACAAGCCAAGTAACCATTGACAGCAAAACCGGTCTGTTTTTATGATCATTTCATTTGATAATATGCAAATTGGTCTATCAAATTGTAATAATCAATCTTTTCCTGATTCACTTCCTGCGGCGAAATCCCATAATCCTTAAAAATGAGCGTTTGATACTCTGCACCGAAATTTCTGGCAATACTTTTGCTAATAGAAGCCAAATCCCTGTAAATATCTCCGATACCCGCCTCCGACCAATCAACAAACCCGTAATTATGCTGATCGTCAATTAAAATATTGGGTAAACAATAGTCGCCATGAGTAAAAACAGCGGCATCAAATATTTTGCTCCGATCTTGCAGATACTCGAAAACAGCAGCGGGTGTATTCCCATTGTTCGCCTTTTGAAATGCTTCGACATCAATCCGGTTGCCGCGAACCGCTTCGCCAATTGCCTTCAATTCACTCGCTAATTTGTTCCGATACTTTGAAGGAAGCGAAAAAACATCCATGCGATGAATTTTTTGCAGGGCAATTGCGCATAGATTGATAATCGCTTCTTTACTTAAGCGTTCGGACATTTGGTGAGCGCTTACACCAGCAACATTTGAGAGCAGCATATAAAGCTGATCTTGCCCTTTTTCAAAACGAAGTACTTTCGGTATCTTTAAATCTTTGGCTGACAACCAATTAAGAATGGCTAGTTCATTTAACATCTCTTTTTTTGCATCAGGTGTTTCACTGATTTTTAAATAAAGAACTTCCCTCGCCGGATTCATTAACTTAACAATTCTGTCACCGATTCTTCCCGCTATTTCTGCTTCGACCTGGTAATTTTCAAGCGTTGCTTGTAATCCCAAAGGATAACTTTCAAGGTTCTCCATTGCAAATCATTCCATTCAGTTACCAATAATTAGACCCGGTTGGTTAAAATTCAATTTGTTAACGTAATAAACCTGCCATTTTCATGAAAAAATCCGATTGTGAACATGCCACCAGCCGACGAAATAGTTCGCGTAATAAAAAAAGTCAAAGCTTTTTACTCTGACTCATTGACCATAGCTGTTTGTTTTTTCATTTTTCCGTGCTTGCAATTTATCTGAATCATTTCACTTGTTTCAAGATTGCCTGTGAATCCGGATTCAGTTTGATAATCTCGCCCTCGATGACCTCCAGCCGATTATCGATCGTTGCGGTTTTGGTCTCCATTGAACCGAGTCGTCCTTCCATTGAATCGAGCCGTTGCTCCATACGCTTAAGCGTAGGTTTAACAATGTCCATATCCTCAACCAATCCATTGAGGACATGTCCCTGTTCCTCCTGCTTCTTCTGAACACTCTGCAACCCGTCGCCGAATGTCCGAAACTCCGACAGTAATTGTTCAAGTAAAACTGCAATTTTATTATCATCCATACTTTAGGACCCCTTTCGAGATGATCACTTCCACACTCAAGTTGCAAATTCCTTTTTGGTATTGCCCGAAAATTTCCATTTTGTCATCTCGTCAAGTACAGTTTTACAAACAACAACGCACCGCCGTTAATAGCTGCTAAATCGTGCGCAGGGTACCCCCGTCAATAACATGCTCACAACCGGTTATATACGACGCCTGATCGGAGACGAGAAAAGCAACTAATTCCGCTACTTCCTCCGGTCGCCCCGGTCGTCCCAGTGGAATACCCCCGAGGGAATTCATCATTTCCTGCCTAGCGCTTTCGTAATTCTTTCCGGAATGATCCGCCAATCTTTGGATCAGTCGTTCCGCCGCTTTGGTTTCAATGAACCCGGGAGCGACAGTATTTACACGCACTCCGGACGGTGCGACTTGACTCGCCAATCCTTTGCTATAGTTGGTCAACGCCGCTTTTGCCGCCGAATACGCCAGCGTTTCCGTAGCGGGGAAACGTCGCCGGATGGATGAGATATGAATGATCACACCAAAACCATTTTCAATCATCCCGGGTAAAAAGGCGCGGTCTAAACGGACTGCGGCGAACAAATTCGCATTAAAGACCTGTTGCCAGTCATCGTCGTTCATCGCCAGGGCTCCTCCCGCGGGCGCCGAAGAACCGCCGACATTATTCACTAAAATATCGATACCGCCAAGCCGTTGCAACACTCCGGCAATTACCTTTGCCGAGCCCTCCGGTTTGCTGATATCGGCTTGAATAAACAAATCGGCTTGGGATTCGTCCGGTACTGTTCGCGCCGTAGTCATGACCACCGCTCCGGCAGCCCGCAGTCGTTTGACGATTGCCGCTCCCATGCCTTGCGTGCCACCGGTAACCAAGATCCGTTTACTTTCCAACTCCCTGGGATCAATTAAACTATGTGTCATTTTGCCAACCTCCGCTATTGATTATTCCGTTGGGAAATCAAAAGCTTTCCACATTTACACCCGGAATATTACTGATCCGAGTATATCAAAGGCAATTTGACAGCAGTATGTCATATTGAAAGGAAAAGAAATGGGCTTATCTGCCGCGAAGGCTTTCTGCAACACACACAGCCTAAGAAGTACCAATCGTCGGAATTGTTTGTCTAATAAAAAGAGTCAAAGCTTTTTACTCTGACTCATTGACCATAGCGGTAGTTGTTTGTATTTTCATTGTTCCGTTTCCAATTTATCGGAATCATTTCACTTGTTTCAAGATTGCCTGTGAATCCGGATTCAATTTAATTATTTCACCCTCGATAACCTCCAGTCGATTATCGATCGTTTCGGTTGTATTCTCCAATGAACCGAGTCGTTGCTCCATACGCTTAAGTGTCGGTTTGACGATGTCCATATCTTTAATGAGTCCGTCGGTTTTGGTCTCCAATGAACCAAGCCGTCCTTCCATCGAACCAAGCCGTCCTTCCATCGAACCAAGCCGTCCTTCCATCGAACCGAGTCGTCCTTCCATCGAACCGAGTCGTCCTTCCATCGAACCGAGTCGTCCTTCCACTGAATCGAGTCGTCCTTCCACTGAATCGAGCCGTTGCTCCATACGCTTAAGTGTCGGTTTGACGATGTCCATATCCTCAATTAAACCTTTAACCGCATGCTTTACGACATCCATATCCTCAATTAAGCCGTCAACTTTTTGTTTTATCTCATGCACTTCATTGCGAAGCGCAGCTTGTCCTTCGCCGAATGTCCGAAATTTTGCCAATAAATCTTCAAGTAACACTGCTACTTTATGATCATCCACGCTGTTTCCCCCTTCCCTAACGATGCTATTTTCCACATTCAGGTTGGTAATTCCTTTTTTTAGACGAACTTCCCGCCAAACAGGCAACCACATGCCCCAGATCGCCAATTTCCCGTCTTTGCTTCCTTTGTTCTAAATACGCTTCGCATGTGCGGACGTCCATCCGCAATTCTCGCGGTTCGTGTTCAATATAAATTCCGAAAGAAACCCCATTTCCCCAAATTGTTCCGGATCCCACGACACTTCTGACACGGGCTCAACCTCGATTCGATTTTAACCATATCGGTGTTATTTCCCATAATGACTACTTTCTCCTTATAAATTGTAAGTAGTTCTAAAATCTCACTTTTTGTCCTTTCAAAGTCATTGCTCCATTTATACATAAGTAATAACATTCGGAGCGTAGGTCGATAGCTGGCGTTCGCTAATCGCAACTTTTGACAAAGCCAACGCTTTAGAATCCGATATTTTCTTCTAAATGGCGGTGTATCAAGCAAAATAATGATATCGGCTTTATGGAATCCGTCGTTAAAACATTTGCGAAAAACGCCCTCAATAATCCATTTATCCGAATCAGTAATATTGTGAAATTCCGAATCCCGCTCTCCTGGGGTTCTTTTTATATCACCACTTGGCAATCGCAAATAGACAACATTATCCAACTCAAAATGCGGAATATTTAATCGGTTTGATAATTCTCGCGCCATAGTGGTTTTTCCACTTGCGACCGAACCAAGAATATATATTTTGGTCAATGACATTTTCGCCTTACCTTATTGAATTTTTCCATACGGAATACACGGTTATTTCGGATGTACTCAAATAAATGGGCAAACAACTTAACTTGTTTGCCCATTCAATTGTAGATACGTAATAATCGTGATGGCTAGCTGATTTGCTTTAATTGTTCGAGATCGGCAGCACGGATCGCGGATAAATTCCGCCGGATTGTTTCGCAATCCCAGTCCCACCATTTGATCTTTTGGAGCGCCTCAATTACCGAATCGTCAAAACGATTGCGGATCGTTCGGGCCGGTACTCCGCCAACAATGGCGTATGGCGGCACGTCTTTGGTTACGACGGCGCGCGTCCCGATAATCGCCCCGTCGCCGATTCGCACCCCGGCCATGATGACCGCTTCATATCCGATCCAGACATCATTGCCGATCACGATGTCGCCTTTTTGATCCCAGGCTTCAACCACCGGGGTCTGAGCGTCCCATTCGGGGAAAATTGGAAACGGGTAGGTCGCCAATGATCGCAACGTATGATTGGACCCGTTGAAAAGGAATTTGGCGCCGCAGGCAATGGAGCAATACTTCCCGATTATCAGTCGGTCGCGATTAATCGGGTAATGATACAAAACATTGTTGGTCTCAAACTCTTGCGGATCAATAAAATCATGATAAAAGGTAAAATCGCCAATGATAATATTGGGATTTTTAACGATATTTTTCAGATAACAAATGCTATTATCGTTCTGACGCGGATAAATCTGACCGGCATCCGGTTTCATTATGACAAGCCTTCTTTCAAATGTATTTTATGTTACCCCGTCATAATCTTTTTGGGTACAATTTACCATCGTCATTTGAATCACCCCGTCAATGTTAATCACAATCTGATTGAAACGTTTACAGCTTATCTTGATTATAACTCCAACATTTGGATTGGGGAATCCATCATCCTAATTTTATAATTTATTTTCGAAATTTTTGATGAAGCGGCATTAGCTAAAAATCCCCTGGAGATGTTCGCAAAAGCTTCCCAAAAACGATTGGGACAATCATGCCGGATGCGGCGGAAATTCAATATAAGCGTCAAAGTTTTTTCCCCCTGGTCACTGGACGGGTTCGCGAATATGATTGAACTATCGAGCTTCCAATAGATGACTAGGAGTTGAGAAAATGGCCAAATTGCGCCTGATCGGTTTGCTGTTGCTATTATTCATCCCTTGTTTGGGAAACGCGCTTCTCGCTCAAATCCCCGCCAAACCCTTGGCGGTGGACTACGACATTTACAACGTTAACATTCAACTCGACAGCTACGTGATCAAACCTAAATATACCCCGTATCAACTGCGAATTGATATCAGTTATCTGCCAGAGAACGCCAATCAATCCAATCTCCCGGTAATCTACGTCACTGACGGCCAGTGGCGCCGGATGGATCATAAGTATATCCACTACTTAACCCGGAAGAACCTGATCCCGCCCGTAATTGTCGCGGGCATCGGGTATACCGAAGCGGATGACGCGGGCCAAGTACGTTACACCGACCTGGTAATCCAACCGGAGCAGTTCCGCACCGAACTGCAAAACGAGCTTATCCCGCTGGTCGAGGGGAAACACCGCATTGATCCGAAGCGGCGCGTTTTATTCGGTTCCTCGGCGGGCGGTCATTTTGTGGTGTACAGCTTTCTGCAACAAGCGCTGCAGTCCGGTTCGACTTTTTACGGTTTTATCGGCGGTTCCCCCTACCTTCCCAAACAATCGCCGGTGCTCCCGCTAGCCAATGAGCTGACCGCTCATGAACGGACGGTAGCCAACCGTCTCTATCTGGCCTACGGCGCCAAAGAAAGCTATCGGGATTTCCAGGCTCCCAACAATCAACTCTTTCAAATTTTAACCGCTTCAAACCTGAAGCGCCTGGACTTTTGGCATCACAGCTACGCCGCTGCCGATCATTTTGACGTAACCCGGCTGGCGCTCATCGACGGTCTGCGATTGCTGCTCGGAAATGCCACCGCGCCCGAAATTGGCGCGGTTGACCTGAAATATCGATCCTATCATTACGATTTTAAGACAACCACCCAATTTTACGACTGGCAGACCAACTTTTCCGACCAAAACGCGCTTGCCCCCGGTCCCAGTCCGTCCGGCCCGGAAACGCAATGTTTCAAAGTGGCCGCCGATTTCACGCGCTATTCACGGTTGCAATTTGAAACATCGTCCGTCTTCTTTGAAGGGCTGGCCGACAAGGACATCTCGCTGCGGGTCTACATCCCGCCCGCTTTGGCAAAACTCCGGTACAGTCTAAAGTTTCTGATTTACTCCAGTTTTGATTTGAATTGGATCACCGACACCAGCGCGGCATTTCCGTTACGGCAAAGCGGTTGGAATACTTTTCATTACAAATGGCGCGGCCAAAGGATTGCCGGCAACATCGACTGCATCCGGGGCTTTGGAGTAGCCATTGACAAACCGGATAAGGCTCCGGCTTGGAAAGGGGATTTGTATTTTGACGATGTGAAGTGGTGATTTGGTTAACGGTTCATTTCGCAATCCCTCGTTGCTTGACGGTCAACGGCGCCGGTGTTATGCTAAGATTACTTTTTGGTAAGGAGGAGTGGACCACATGCTTGATCCGGTTATGACGGTTGCATAGCAAAGGCTGTTGCAACTCATCAATCCGTTGATATTGTAAGATAGCCTTTGCGACACCTAAGGCAAGAAATTCCTCATGGGAGAAATTCTTATTTAGGAGAGCAAAATGAGCTATAAACGAGCTGAACATATCCTCCCCGCCGAATTACTCGAAACGGTGCAAAAATACGTCGATGGCCAAGCCATTTATATCCCCAGAAAATCAGGGAATAAAAAAGCCTGGGGCAGTCAAACCGCGATCCGGGAAGAACTGGCAATCAGAAATCGCCAAATTTATCAGGACTACCGGATTGGAACCAACTTGGGACAGCTATCAGAAAAGTATTATTTATCCCTAAAAAGCATTCAACGAATTATCCGACAAGAACAAGAATAAAAAGCGTTCAAAGCATGAGCCCGTTCGTTTGCATAACGATCCGGGCTCATGTTTTGTTAGCAATTGTGTTTGCGGTTGGTTTATTTCTTGGCAAATGTTACAGTGAGTACGAGTTCTTGGGTAGTCCCAATTATATAAGTTGAACGATGGCAAATATGTCGCCAAGAATATTTCACAAAATTTAATGCGACATAGCTATCAACCAAGGAGGAAACAGTTTGAAAAGAAGATCCGTTTTCACCCCGCCATTTTATTCCTTTCAATTGAGCCCCAACCCAATTGAAAGGATTAACGTTCATGAAAAAAATCACCTGGGAGGTGCAATATCTTTCTCCTCCCCCAGTAGTTAAGTACTGCAAAAAATGCGCTACCAAAACTGAGTATGGTTGTTCCGGTTTATTCCGGGTCAACGCGCAACGGAAAACGTTGGATATCTGGTTGATTTATAAATGCGCCAATTGCGATACGACCTGGAATGCAACGATTTATTCGCGCATCAATTCGCAGTCGCTGTCTTCGGAGTTGTTGGCAAAGTTTCAGACCAACGATCGCGCGCTTGCCGATGAATACGCAATGGATCTTGAATTGTTGCATCGGAACGGGGTGACGGTTGGTTTGCCCCGTTACATCATAACCGGCGTGGCAATTGCAAGCGGCGCCCCCGTCGAATTGCGGATCATCAGCAAATACCCTTGCCCAATCAAAATAGCCACGCTGATCCGGGAGAAATTATCCTTGTCCCAAAAAACCTTTGATCGGATGCTCGCCAACGGGCAAATCAAAAGTGTTGCCGGACTCGATCTGAAAAAATGCAAATTACACCGTGAAGCGGTGCTGATGATTGAAAGCGAGAGTTTGGGCTTGAATGAAAAGGTGGTAAATACCGTCGAGTAATCTTACAAAGCAGGAAGTCACCATCGCTTTTTTCAATCGCGATGGTGACTTCCGTTACCGAGCATATAAACACTACGTCTAAGGTTACCACTTTCACTTTGGGCATTGTAAAATTCCCATCGGTATGGGCGGGATATTTTATTATAGTTATTTCACCTGTTTTAAAACCGCTCTAGATTCTGGATTTAGTTTAATTATTTCACCTTCAATATTATCAAGCCGATTGTTAATTTTAGCTAGAGTCGGTTTTACAACATCCATGTCTTCAATCAATCCATCGGTCTTGGTTTCAACCGAATCAAGCCGAGTAAGAATATTTTTAACCGTAGGTTTAATAACATTCATATCTTCAGATAATCCGTCAACTTTTTGTTCCAATCGTTCCATTTTGTTTCGAAGATCATCTTGTCCTTCGCCAAATGCCCGAAATTTTGATAATAACTCTTCGAGTAATATTGCAACCTTTTTATCGTCCATCGTTATTGCCTCCTTCAATTGCAATGATACTTTCCACATTTAGGTCATCAATTCCTTTTGATAAAAAATTTATTAGTATGTGGATATCATTCAAGGTATCAAACCAATCCATCTTGCCCTTGACATTATCTTTTTCGATGCTCATAAAAACAACGCTTAATAGCCCTGATGCGCCGCCCCAGCTTTGCCAACCTGTGTTTCTTTTCCCCGTCCAACTCCTGTAAATTAAGATAATCCGGAAATTTGACCAAGCTGTCGACCGTATCCGGAAAAAACATTGGATAATTAATGATTTGGTTTGGCGCGAAATTTCCCGGCTGCCGGAGCTTTGCGATGGATTGGTCGAGCTTGCGAAAATAACGATAGGATAACGGCGAAACCAGGTAAGATACTTGTTCAGCAAACTACCGAGTAAACCATGGCCTCTTGATACGCGTCAGCGTTTAAATACATTTCACCCGCATATCCAAACGCGTAGGGGTCAAGTCGCAGCAGCTCAAAGAACGGTTTGATGCGTTGCAAATAACTGACACTCATCCGCTACACCTCTCCTATTTCCTACGCAAACAATTCGCGAATATCCAGTTTTCACCTTCCAGACTCCCTTTTGTATCAATTTATTTGTTAAATACCTTGACGCCAATAACTGGAAGTGGTATGTTCAATCATAATCTTGATGTGATGGAATAATCAAATGAGCAAAAGATTGATAATAATCAATGGTCCTGCCGGTGTTGGGAAAACCTCTATTTGTAAAGAACTATATACCAAACTCGATCGTTCCGTTTGGTTAGATGGAGATTGGTGTTGGATGATTCATCCGTTTGAAGTAACCGACGCCAACATACGCATGGCCGAAAAAAACATTTCTTTTATGTTGCAAAGTTTTGTAGACAATCCGTCCATCCGGAATATTATTTTCTGCTGGGTGCTGCATAAAGAAGCTATCCATGAAAGGATTTTCGATTCGCTTTCGAAGATTGACTGCGAAATGATTCGCTTCTCACTTCTTTGTTCGCCTGAATCGTTACAGCAAAGAATGTTGCATGACAATCGCAATCCCGTGCAAATTTCGAAAAGCATTTCACGACTAAAGCTTTACCAATCAATGAACACGATCAAAATCGACACAACGAATAAGTCGATCGCGATGACCGTGGAAGCCATTTTACAAAGAATCAATCATTATAATTGTGGATAAGTCAGTTTGCGCGGGCGTCAGCGAATGGTCGTGCAAGCGAAGATTCCCTTTCAATTTTCCAAAGGAGCGATCTTAAATGAAAATTAACGCGTATCAATTACAAACCTTTACCAAAGACGGAACGGGCGGCAATGAAGCCGGGGTTGTCCTCGGCGCCGACGGGTTGACCGAAACCATGATGAAACAGATCGCGGCGCAACTCGGGTTTAGCGAGACCGCTTTTGTCTTACCGTCCGATCCCGCCGATTATAAGGTACGGTTTTTTACGCCCAACGAGGAAGTTGATTTTTGCGGCCACGCCACGGTGGGAACCTTCTTTACCCTCTGCCGCCAGGGTATGCTGCAACCCGGCAAATATGCGCAAGAGACGAAAGCCGGGGTTTTTGGGGTCGAAGTGACGGGGGACTTGACCATCATGATGAATCAGCCGCTGCCCCACTTCTACGAAACCATTGATCCTGAGGTAATTGCCGCTTCCTTACAGATTGCCGTTGCCGATTTGGCGGCGGATTTACCGGTCCAAGCGGTTTCCACCGGATTAAAAGATATCTTGATTCCCGTCAAGAACCTGGACACGCTTCGTTCCATCGCCCCCGATTTTGAAAATATTACGGCAATCAGTCGGCAATACCAGGCGATCGGCTACCATGTGTTCACTCTGGAAACGCTGCACGGTTCCACTGCGCATTGCCGTAACTTCGCGCCATTATACGGAATCCCCGAAGAATCCGCCACGGGCACTTCAAACGGGGCGTTGGCTTGTTTCCTCTATCAATACGGCAGGATCGATCCGAACCAAGCCCGGAATATCATCATTGAGCAAGGATATTCCATGCAAAAACCGTCGGAAATCCTGGCCGCTCTTTCCATTGCCAACGGGACGATCACGGAAGTGAAAGTCGGCGGGAAAGCCGCCAATCTAACGTTAAGCGCCGTCGAAATCTAATTTCCTGGTAAATATGAAGCAAGCAAACCGGTTTGGCAATAGTATGATTTTGGAAGCATCCTTTTTATAATTCGTAGAGGAGATTATATGAAAGCGCTTGAATTGTACGACCGGTTGGAAGCGGATTTTATCGCTACCGGGATGAGTGATGATTGGGCGAGGTACATGGGGGAACTGAACGATTATCTTACCGCCAATTTCAAAGAGCGCAGTATGGGTTTGGTTTGCGACTTTACCCCGGAGATTAACAAAGTTTACTCGGCTGTTTTTCCAACCGCGGCAATTATGCAAAAAGTGCTCCAGGGCGGATCCGACGCGCTGTTATTCCTGCATCATCCCTCGGTTTGGGATATTAGGCGGCCCAAACCGTTTTATCAAATGGACCCGTTACTGTTGGCGCAATTTCGCGAACAACGGATCGCCATTTACAATCTGCATGTGCCGTTGGATCACTTCGGTGAATATTCAACCGGCAAAACCTTGGCGCAGGCGTTGGGAATTGAAATCGAACGACCGTTTGCGGCGTATCGCGGCGCCCGGTGCGGGGTCATCGGCAGAACCCGCTGCCAGGATGTGGTGGAATTAAATTCGCTGTTTGCGCAAGTTTTAGGCCATCAAACGAAGTTGTATTTGTACGGGGATCGAAGGTGGGACGGCCGCATTGCGATTGTCGCGGGGGGTGGCAATAATCAAGCTACCGTTGGCGAAATGATCGAAAACCAAGTCAAAGTGCTGATCACGGGAATAACAACGCTTAACCGGGTTAGCGCTGAAGTTCATCAGCTTGAACAAGACCGTCAAATCAATGTTCTCGGCGGAACCCATTACTCGACCGAAAAATTCGCCTGTCAAGCGATGTGCGACTATTTTCACCAACTCGGTCTTGCAGCGACCTTTCTCGAAGATACACCGGTATTTGAGGATATGTAAGTTATAAAGCGGTTGGGAGTGGCCAATCCACGGACGCTTTGGGCAGCTTCATCCGTTTTTGGCCGAATTGCGGATTGGTTTTATGGCGACTCCTTTCAGTATGAAAGCTTACTGGCCAAAACCAGTTCGTGCAGGTATTGTTTACAGACTTTCCCGCCAAAATCACGGTCAATCAGATCGCCGATGGCTTGCAAGAGTTGGGAACGTTGCGGTTCCTCAAGCAACCGGTGATCGGGGTAAGTCAGGAGCAGTTGCTCGTAATCGGCGCGGCGGTAGGTCTCGGCCGCCAGATAGGTGCGGGTCAGCGGGGCTTGAAACAATCCGCTGGCGGTGATTTCCGCTTGAACACCGGATTGAAAATCAAGCGCTTCGGGCAGGTGGAACTGGTATTGATGGGGTTGAAATTGATTATAATAGGTTTGAGTCGCTTCAAAAAAATCGCGATCCCCGCCGTCAACATGATGATACTTAATCACCCCCAGCGAACCGGTCGGCGTCAGCAACTCGCTGATCCTTTGGAAACGGGTTTGGGGATCAAGCCAATGAAATGCGGTAAATGACACAATCAAATCAAATTTGGCGTCAGCTGCCTCCCACGTTTCAAACTTTGATTCAACCACCTCAACCTGATCATCTCGGAGATTTCGTTTCAGGATGGTCGCCATTTCCGGTCCCGGTTCCAGCGCCGTCACTTGAAATCCCCGTCGCACCAACTCCACCGTAGCGATCCCGGTACCCGCCCCAATCTCTAAAACCCGGGCGGATCGCGGCAGGTTCGTTAACTTGATCAAAGCCTCAAACAGCGCCTGGGGATAACGGGGGCGGATTCGATGGTACAGCTCCGCAACTTCATTAAAGGCCAGTCCAGCCTCGGTCATCGGGGTGACTCCTTTTTGAATTCTTGATTATAAACTGTTTATGTTAGCGCTTCATTCGCGAAAAGCTTCGCAATGAATTAACCAGCCAAAGTTTTATTCGATGACCAACTTCCACTCTTCCATTCCCGCAAGTTCCATCTCGTCAAAGGTAAAACACAAAATATAGGGCATTTTATCGATCATTAACCAGAAATCGTCATATCCGAAATCATGATTGAAGTAGTTGATGATCGTCGCCAACGCCGTGCCATGGGTTGCGATAACAATATTTAAACCCCGGTTGGTTTCGATCACCTCATAAAGCGCCTCAATATTCCGTTTTTGAACTTCGTTGAGACATTCGCCGTGTTCTAATTTAAAATTAAAATCATCCCATTGCCGACGCGAAAACTCTCTAAAATCATTTACCCAAACATTATCAATCTTTCGTTCCCGAAAATCGTCAACAGGATTGATGGCAACGCCTATTTCCTGGGCTAAATCCTTCACTGTATCATAAGCTCGCTTCAATGGGCTGGAGTATATCACGTCAATATTTTGACCTCGCAATGTTTTTGTTACTTTTTCGGCGTCGCGTTTTCCTTTTTCAGTCAACGGACGCAATAAATCATCTTTAACGGATAAATCCGGTTGCGCATGACGAACAAAAAATACGCGGGTTTGCATTTTCGCCCTCCAGAGTATTAACTGATTATCCTCTCCCAATTTCCATATAATTTCGATAAAACCCCATTTTTACCTGCCCGGAGCTATCAAACATTTATGAAAACCGGTGAAGTTCCAACAATCAATCAATGGTTTTTAATGCTATGAAGCGTTAAAAACCTCTTTAACAATGGGGCTAGACAAGAATACCCCTAAAAACAAACAATCGGAGAACTCAAAACGAATTCTCCGATCATAAGGGCTGAATACCGATTCGTAATGCATTGTTCAATCGCGTGGCGACGGGTCGACAATACCGGTGGCGATTATATCGACGTCGGTGCCCAAAATACGAGGGATAATAATCTCATGAAGCGTTACCGGAGCGGTTACCCGGACTGCTTTGATCTGCTTCATGCATTCCAAAAGCAGCTCGCGGGGGACTGGTTGACTGGAACGCACCGAAACCTGTGGCGCCGCCCCGCCAGTCACTTTAACCGTCGAAGTGAGAATCCGGACCGGATGTAGATATTCGTTCCGGGCGTAAACCTCGCCCCGTTGACACTGATTCCCCGTAACCGCCGCGACGGTTTGCCCAGCGCCGCTGACTGTAATTGCGCAGCCGATCGGACAGGTCGTGCAGATAAGCTGTTTTTCAGTCATCATCTTCCCTCCTCGACCAGATCAATCTGTAGCTCGCCGTTTATCTTCTTGAGCAGCTCCGGTTGCAACGTGATCGACTCCATTTCACCCGGGCTAACCTTGATCTGACCGCGGGACAGCAGTTCCTCCCCGTCAGCGCTAACCTTAATCCGAACTTTGCTCGCGGGATTACGGACCCGAAAATAGAGGGTGACCGCTTCCGGTTCATCGCTGAGCTGAATCCGTTGCGGGCAAATATAACGAATCCCGTTGCCGGCTACTGTCGGCACCACTCGCCGGACCGGAGCGAGTTTACCAAGGGCGTACGCCGCAGCCTGTTTTCCGGCGGTGGCGCTCTCGACGGTTACGTTATCAACCAAATCATTCACATGAACCACATTCCCGCAAGCGAAAATACCGGGCAGCGAAGTTTCCATCCGTTGACTCACTGCCGGACCCGCGGTTATTGAGTTAAGTTCAATTCCGGCTTTTTGAGAAAGTTCGTTCTCAGGAATCAAGCCGACCGACAATAAGAGCGTATCGCATTGAATCTCCCTTTCCGTGTCCGGACGCGGTTGCATCTCCGCATCCACCTCGGCGATGGTGACGCTTTCCACCCGTGCGTTGCCGTGGATTCCCACAATCGTATGGGAAAGCAACAAGGGAATGTTGAAATCGTCCAAACATTGCACCCGATTGCGGAGCAATCCGGTCAGATAGGGCATAATCTCTACGACTGCTTCGACTTTGGCCCCTTCCATGGTTAAACGTCGCGCCATAATCATCCCGATATCCCCGGAACCGAGAATCACTACTTTTCGTCCGACCATATACCCTTGAATGTTAATTAGACGTTGCGCGGTGCCGGCATTAAAGATCCCTGCCGGGCGTGTTCCCGGAATCGCCAGGTTGCCCCGGGTTCGCTCGCGACACCCCATCGCCAGCACCAAGGCTTTAGCCTTGACCTTCGTGACACCCCGGTCGGCGCTGACGCAGGTGATAGTCTTGGAAGCGTCGACCGCCAGAACCATTGTATTCAAAAAGGTTTTAACCCCCAATTCCTTCGCTTCGGCAATAAACCGCTGCGCATATTCGGGGCCGGTCAATTCCTGCTGGTACAGTTTTAAACCGAAACCGGGGTGGATGCATTGTTGTAAAATCCCCCCCAAGGCCTTGTCTCTTTCAATAACCAGGACTTCCGCGGCGCCTGCCCGTTTGGCGGCAACCGCTGCGGCCAGTCCCGCCGGGCCGCCGCCGACAACGGCCACATCGCACTGAATTTCGTTCATTGTGCACTCCTTTTCCGGTTCATCCGTCAATTTTCCAACTTACGCCCGCAATTGGGCGACGACCAACTCGGAACCGGGTTGATTTTTGCAAACACTCTCCACTGGTACTCCCAGCTCATGTGCTAAAATCTCGATAATTTTCGGACTGCAGAAACCGCCGCCGCAACGGCCCATCCCGGCCCGCACCCGACGTTTCACCGCATCCAACGAACGCGCTCCAACCGGACGCCGGATCGCCTCGACAATTTCGGCCGCAGTAATCGTCTCGCACCGACAAACGATCTGTCCGTAAAGAGGATTTTCACCAATCAACCGGTCTTGCTCGTCCACGGATAACCCGGCAAACTTTTTAATGCCAATCCGATTCGGCTTGAAATCGACTTTAGGCTCCAACTTCAATCCTTGATCAGCCAAACGGTCCGCCACGTATTTGGCCAAAGCCACCGAGGACGTCACCCCGGTGGAACGAATTCCGGAAATATTAATCAACCCGGGCAAATCGGAATATTGATCGATATGATAACCTTCAGGAGTCCGATTGGGCCGCAGCCCGCAATATTCGGTAATGGCGTTGCGCTCGCTCATCCGCGGCACTAATTTGCGGACCCCTGAAGCGACTTCGGCGAGACCGTCTCGGGTAACCGCCTTATCGGTCTTATCCTCAAGCTCCTCGGCGGTGGGACCCACCAGCAGATTCCCGTGAATGGTGGGACAGATCAGCTTGCCCTTGGTTAATTTGGTCGGAATCGGCAAAATAATCGACGCTACCCGGTAGGGAGTATTTTTATCAAGAATGTAAAACTGCCCTTTCCGCGGATTAACTTTAAAATCGCCTTTCCCGGCGAACGCCGCGATCTGGTCGGAATACAATCCGGCTGCGTTGATCACATGACGCGCGTGAATGGACCCCCGCGTCGTTTGAACCGTCCGGATCGTTCCCGCAACGATATCCAGCCCGATCACCGCGGTGGAACACAGGAAGCGAACGCCGTTGGTCGCGGCGTTTTCAGCTTGGGCGACCACTAATATAAAAGGATCAATGATACTTTCCCGTGGGATATATAAGCCGCCGAGCACTTCCGGATTAATCTCAGGCTCCAACGCCCGGATCTGTTCGGCGGTAAGATAAGTTACGTCATAGACGCGGTTGCGCCGGGCTTTCGCTTGGATGGCGCCCAATGCTTCATATTGCTCGGAATTAACGGCGGGCATAATCGCACCGATGCGTCGAAACGGAATGTCAAGCTCCCGGCAGAGCTGATCGTACATGGGATTTGCCGCCACGACCAATTCCGATTCCAAGGTACCGGGTGTGGCGTCAAACCCGGTATGAATAATGGCGCTATTGGATTTGGAAGCGTCTCCCCCAACATCGTCGTTTTTATCAACCACCATAACATCAATTTGGTAGCGGGACAACTCACGAGCGATTGCCGTGCCGACAGCACCCGCGCCAATGATTAAAACATCGGTTTCGATCATTACCGTATGCTCCTTTCGCAAATCCAGGTTATTCCTCAATCCAAGCTTTAGAACGCTCCACCGCTCGGCGCCAAGTATAAAGACGATTCTCCCGTTCATCCACGCCCATTTGCGGTTCAAAACGGCGTTTCAACTTCCAATTGGCGGCGATCTCATCCATTCCCCCAAAATCGCCAAGCCCTAACGCGCTCAAGTAAACCGCTCCCAGAGCAGTCGTTTCTGTAATGACCGGCACATCGACGGGAATTCCCAAGATATCGGCTTGAAACTGCATTAAAAAATTATTCCCTACCGCTCCGCCGTCGACCCGCATCACCGCAATGGGCATGCCCGAATCGACTTTCATAACTTCCAAGTTATCGTTTACCTGATAAGCGATACTTTCCAAAGTGGCCCGGACAACATGGGCCCGGGTGGTTCCGCCGGTAATCCCGACCATCATTCCTCGCGCATATTGATCCCAGTGAGGCGCTGCCAATCCAACAAAAGCAGGAACAAAATAAACGCCGCCGCAATCCGGCACCGAAAGCGCCAGGGCTTCGGTCTCCGACGCCCGATCAATAATTTTCAAGCCGTCGCGCAACCACTGAATAGCCGCACCGGCAATATAAACTCCGCCGTCCAAAGCAAAAGTGAGTTTGCGGTTGAGGCCCCAAGCCACGGTAGTCAGTAACCCGCTGGGGGAATGGGCGATTCGTTCGCCGGTGTTCATCAGCATAAAACAACCCGTACCGTAAGTGGTTTTAATCGTTCCCGGTTGAAAACAAGCCTGACCAAACAACGCCGCTTGTTGATCGACGGCGGAGCCCGCGATGGGGACCCTGACGCCAAAAAACGCTTCGGCAGCGGTATAACCCATGACCGTCGCACTGTCGGTAATCTCCGGCAGGATGTTTGGAGGAATATCAAGCAGCTCAAGAAGCTCCCGGTCCCATTGACCGGTGTGGATGTTCAACAACATTGTCCGGGAGGCAGTAGAAAAGTCGGTACAATGAACCCGTCCGCCGGTTAATTTCCAAATCAGCCAACTATCAAGCGTCCCCGCCACAATCTCTCCAGCGGCAGCCCGTTCTCTGACTCCCTTTTCATGATCAAGAATCCACTTGATTTTGGTTGCCGAAAAATACGCGTCGATCATCAGGCCCGTTTTAGTTCGAATCAGGTCTTGATAGTTTTCCTTTAACGTATCGGCGAACTTCGCCGTACGCCGGTCTTGCCAGACGATGGCGTTATAGACGGGAGCGCCGGTGCGACGATCCCAAAGCATTACCGTTTCTCCTTGATTGGCAATCCCGATACAACGCAAACGTTTCGGTTCAATATTTTTGCTATGTAACGCCGCGGTAATCGCTGTTTTAACCGCCTCCCAGATCTCCAGCGGATCATGTTCGACCCATCCCGGCTGCGGATATATCTGCGAATGTTCTTGATAACCGCTGGATACCACGTTCCATTGCTCATCAATGATCAACGCGGTGGTACCGGTGGTTCCCTGGTCGATACCCAAGTAATATTGGTGTACTGCCATCTCATCGACCCCTTCATTTCATGATTTATTATATCACAAGATCGGCAATGTAAAACAAAAATACACAAAAAGTAGTAATAATGTTTTAAAAAATACAACTTCCGGGATAAAAAAATAACCTATACCGGTTTTGGGGCAGTTACCATCGCTAGTTGCAGCTTTTCAAATTGTTGCACCGTTTCGTCCGGCACCTTCCAATCGGTAACAAGCAGATCAATCTCGCTCAACTGGCACACTTGAATCAGCGCACTAACGCCAAATTTACTGTGATCGGCGACGGCGATTACTTGTTCGGCGTTATCGATCATTTGTTTCCGGACATACGCTTCCTCAACGTGATAATCGGCGATGCCGTTTTCAGTGGTGATCCCGCCAACCCCAACGATGGCTTTGTCAACCCGAAAACGTTTTAAACATTCCATCGCCAAAAACCCCGAAGTGGCGTATTCACCGCCCCGTAATTGGCCGCCGATTAAAAAGACCCGTTTATTTTGCTGATTGATCAACTCCATTGCAACCTGCAACGAATTGGTAATAACGGTCAAATCCTGCTTCCGATTTAGCATTTTAGCGATTTCCAACGTCGTCGTGCCCAAATCAATGGCAATCGTATCCCGGTCGTTGATGAATTCTAATGTTTTTAGGGCAATCGCATGTTTTTCAGCCTGATTCAACACTTCCCGACTGGAATAGGTCGGTTCGACCCCTTTGGAAGCGTTGAGAATGGCGCCACCGTAGACGCGTTTCAGGAAACCCTGCTTTTCAAGGACTTCCAGATCCCGCCGTACCGTTTCGATAGACACCCGAAACTCTTTCATTAATTCCGGGACTTTGACAATCCCTTTGGCATTGATCTGTTTAATAATTTTGTCGTAACGTTCTTGAATCATAACCGTTCCCATCCTTCCTCGATAAAACCATATTATTGAATATTGAATTCATTGTCAAGGAACGGAATGGAACGGATGTAGCATAATGATGGCGACTTGGAAAACTGTCCCCGCTCAACCGCCAAAACATGCGGTTCCGGAAACAGTTTCGCCAAATCAATGCCGGTCATTTTTTAAACTTTGCCAATCACCCAATAAACTTCCGATTCAGTTGGAGCTTTGCGTAAAGATGTTTTGTTTCATCTCATCTACCTTGGCGGAGGTTTCGATTTTCCGTCGGAAATAGCCCCAATACAGCACGATGCCGATAATAACGATTCCCACGTTAAGCAGCGTCGCGCTATGGAAGGTTTTCGGAATGGTCAAAATGCCGATAGCGAACAGTAGCCAGACCACCGCCAACCCAATGACGGGCCCCGCCCATTTCCCCAAATTGAAGTGACCTGGCGTAAAGTTTACTTTACTGCGAATCCTGGCGTAACTAAGGACGGTAATCAGGTAATAAATTGCCGGCAAGACCGACGAGGCGACTGCCAAGATCGTTATGGACGAAGCGTAATAAATGGATAACATCCCCAATACCCACAACAAAATACAAGCGGGAATCGGCGTGCTGGTCTTGGGACTCACTTTTTTAAACAACTTGCTGACAAAGAAAGCGTTGTCCCGGGCCATCACGTAAACAATGCGAGTGGCTGAGGTTGAACAGATTAAACCGCAAGCAAAGATCGAAACCGCGATCACAATCATAAAGAGTTTCGCGCTGACCGCACCAAGATTGGATTCAAGAATTAACGTAATCGGACTGGCCGATTTGAGAACCGCTCCCATGTCGGGAATGGCCAACGAAACGGCGATCAGAAACAATGTGCCGAAGATGCCGCTGAGCGCGATCGACAAGACAATCGCCTTGGGAACCGTTTTTGAAGCGTTTTTCGTTTCTTCGCAGAGATTGGCCGAGACCTCAAAACCGACCAAAGTATACAGCCCCATCAAAGAAGCCATCGCAAAACCAAGCAAATAGGAACCGTTTGTCGCAGTGTGCACGGTTTGAACCAGATTACCGACAGGCATTCCTTTGGAAAAAGCAATGACGGTTAAAATAACGGTCAATCCGATAATGCCGATGGTTTCGGTATAAACGGCGATATTGTTAATTATTGCCGCCAGTTTGACGCTGGTGATATTTAAAATAATCTGAAGCGTCAACGCAGCCATGACGATCAACATTAGATTAGTGGAAGTCGCTTCGATCCCAAGCAACTCCGAAACCACCGGGGCCAGGGAAGCGTCGATCGATGGGGTGACGATAAATAGAAAGCAAAACGAGATCCAACCGGAAAACCAGCCCAATCCGGGATTGGCCAAGGTTTTTACCCATTGATACGAATAACCCGACAGCGGAATTACCGCTACAATCTCGGCAAAGATCAAAGCAATCAACAATTGGCCGATCGCCACCAACGGCCAAGTCCAGATACCGGCAGTCCCCGCATTACCAAGTACAAATCCATAATTCAGAAAAATACCGGTGGTGATGGAGATAGCCGAAAATGCGGCGGCGAATGAACCAAATAGCTTGAAAGAACGCTTCAGCTCTTGTTTGTACTTGAAAGTCTCCATCATTTGACCTTCATCATGTTTGTCCATTTCTAAACCTCCTTATTTAATTGATCCACAAGTATGTTTGTCCGTCCTCCTCCCCGCATCGCGATAAACTTCTTGCAGTATTGCCTGGAGAAACATTGCCGCGGGTCATCCCGATTGCTCCGATGCAATTTTGACGATAGCTACATGTTAGTATATATGACATTATCATAAACGCTTTTAAAGCGATTTGCAAGACAAATCCACAAAAAGTTATCTAAAAATACTAATTAAACAAAAATAAGTAGAATATAAGTCGCTATAAAACCAAATATATCCATAAAATAATTGCTTTTAATAAAATCAGTGTGATGTTATTGTCATGTTCCAAAAACTGACTCCCCTTGCTTTGTAAAATTATACTGTTCAGCGACTGCGCGGGGCTCCGCAAGGAAGCGCGGCGCTGTTCGGCATTGGCGTCGCGGTGGTCGTCAATAATGCAAAACTGCTGATTTTGCATCCTTTTAGATCATTGTAACTTTCAGATTCTTGACAAGCGAATCGACTTACGATATCATTTTATTAACAATTCAACGTAAGAGAGGTGACGATTTTAGATGGACGATTGTCCCACTAGTAACTTTACCCGTATTTATGGCAATCATTGTTTATTTTAAGACTTAAGAGGGATTAAAACGTCCTTTTGAGTCTTTTTTATTTGAAAGGGGAAATATTTTTTATGGATTCTGATGGCAGTATAATGCTTCAACTGTTGCTTTTATTCGTTCTCATCGGCATCAACGCGTTTTTCGCCGCCTCCGAAATTGCAATCATCTCTCTAAACAAGCAGCGCATTAAAAAGCTGGCGGAAGAAGGCAATTCCACTGCGGTTTTATTGCAAAAGCTCGTAAACGAGCCCAGCAAATTTTTGGCGACCATTCAAGTCGGCGTAACTTTGGCCGGGTTAATGGCCAGCGCGGTGGCAGCGGAAAGTTTTGCCGACAATCTAACCGAATATATTAAAACATTAGGATTACCAATCAATTCATCCATAATCAACGGTTTTTCCATCGTCATTATCACGTTGTTCCTCTCCTACTTCACCCTGGTCCTGGGCGAACTGGTTCCGAAACGAATCGCCATGCAAACTCCCGAACGGATCTCCAAATTGGCGGCCAAACCGCTGGCAATGATGGCGAAGATCACCCATCCCTTCATCGCCTTGCTCAGCTTTTCGACAAACCTCGTGATCAGGCTGCTTGGCGGCAACCCCTCCCAGGAAGAAGAGAAGATCACCGAGGAAGAGATTCGCTTAATGGTTGACGTCGGCCAGGAAAAAGGGGTTATCCGAAGTGCCGAAAAGGAAATGATCAACAACATTTTTGAATTTGACAATACCGCGGTATCGGAGGTTATGACCCACCGGATCGACGTTGTGGCCCTTGGGCTCGACGCAACGTTACAAGAGATCCTGGAGACAATCATTACTGAAAAATTCTCGCGGATTCCCGTCTACAATGAAACCATCGATGACATCGTCGGAATTTTACATATGCAAGACCTGTTCCCGTTTCTCGCCAATCCGAACGCAGCGCCATTCGAACTGTTGAAAATCGTCAAGGAGCCTTACTTTGTCCCGAACTCCAAAAAGACCGATGAATTACTGAAAGAACTCCAGAAAAACAAAATTCACATGGCGGTGGTGATTGACGAATACGGTGGTACCGCCGGCGTGGTTACGGTCGAGGACTTGCTGGAAGAGATCGTCGGAAATATCTTCGACGAACATGATGAAGTTGAACACGAGATCGTCAAGATCGACGAAAACACCTATCTCGTCGACGGAACGGTTAATTTAAATAAAATCTGCGAATTGTTAGATGTCAAACTACCGATTGACGATTACGACACGCTCAGCGGATTGATCATCGGACAACTCGGACGAATTCCCAAAGAAGACGAACAACCCACGGTCGAATACGAAACGCTGGTATTGAAAGTCGAAGCGATGGAAGAAAAACGCATCTCGAAAGTCAAGATTTGCGTTGCGTAACAATCATTCTTTTAGCCAAAGGACCTGCCGGAGAGGGCGGGTCCTTTGGCTATCGTCTGTCGCAACTTCAATTCGCCGGCATTGTCCAAAACCATTGTGCAATCATCCAAAACTATTTTGGCGATATCCAAAATCATTTTGGCATGTTCCAAGATTGTTTTGGCATGTTCCAAAATCATTCTGGCATCGTCCAAAACTGTTTTGGCTTTACTCAAAATCATTTTGGCATGTTCCAAAATCATTCTGGCATCGTCCAAAACTACTTTGGCATTACTCAAAATCGTTTTGGCATGTTGCGGAACTGCTTTGGCTGCTACGGCGCAATCCTTTTACGTTTCATAACAAACCACCGCGCTGCTTTCGATCATCGCGCCGAGTTGTTGGGCGACTTCCCGGTGCACGGGGTGGGTGATGTAGGCTTCCAAATCGGCCAACGAATCGTATCGCGCGATCAGCAAAAGGTCGTACGAGGCGGCGCCGTGCCGGATATCCGTTTCAACTTGGAGGTCGCGGAGAAACTCAATCTTTCCCGCCATGCCCAGCAGGAGTTCCCGTGCTTTGGCAATGCTTGCGTCACTCCGGTCTGTTAATTTGATCAGTTGATTATTGGTGACCATAATTACTCCTTTCCCTCGCCAACAGTCTGTCATATTACATGGGTGAGCGGTAAATTTCCAACATCCGGCGCATACGGTGAATCACAGCTTCTCTGAGCTGTTCGGGCTCCAATACCTCCACCGAGCTCCCCATCGATAAAATATAACCGTAAAGCCATTCCCCCTCGGGCAGCGCCGCTTCCAGGATAAACTGCCCGTCGGCGTCGGGCTGGATTGCGGCATCGTCAAAATAGTCATAGATCCGGTTTAAAACTGCGGCCTGACAACGCAGTTTCACCAACAGCAACGGTTGGGGGGATTCCGGGGCTTCGCGGATCGTTGCCCCCGGGGCGTTCAGCCGTGCAAAAGTCTCCGTCAACACCTCCAAATTTTTAATCCGCGCAATTTTAAACGTCCGTTGTTGCTGTTGTTGCCGGCAATAAGCCCCCAAATACCAGGCGTTGCTTTTAAAGATTAGTTTTGCCGGTTCCACGAGACGGTTACTCTTCCGCCCTTCGCCATTCACATAGTCGAACCGAATCAGGTTGCAGTCCAAGATCGCTCGTTTGATCTCCCCAAACTTATTTTGGTCATGGGGTGAACTGCCCCAGGGCGTAAAATCGACCTCCACCCAGTCGGAAGCGGCCGATTTTCGAAATAAAGCCCCCAACTTCTCCAGCAATTTGTCCAATTCAGGGTAGGCGGTCGCCTGCAAGGTTTTGATGGCCATCAACAAGGTTGCGCTTTCCCGCTCCGAGATCAAGGTTCGCTTTAAGGCGTAATTTTCCAGCAGCCGAATGCCCCCGCCAGCGCCTTTGTTCATATAGACCGGAATACCCGCCGCGGATAACACTTCAACATCCCGGTAGATGGTTCGGGTTGAAACGCCAAAGCGCTCAGCCAGCTCTTGGGCGGTGACCTTCTCTTTATTCAATAATACGGTCGTGATCTCAAACAAGCGGTCTGATTTCAATTTCCATCACCCAAGTTCATTATATCCGATCGAATGTGACAACATCCTGTCATATTCAGTCGCTGAGCTTCATTATTCCAACTTATGAAAACGATACCGTGTTTTTCAATTACGCCTAGCATTTTTAAATAACAGAGTTTATAATTGCATGGATGAATATTCCAAATCAATCATGATCCTGATAAAGGAAATGGGGAGTGTCCAATGAACCCAAGCGACCCGAAAGTGATTCAAATCGACCGGCAGAACCTGAACGAATTCTTGAAACTCGTCGCCAAACGGCAAGCCTTAACGCCGGATATCAATTGGGGCGATTTTAATCCCCAGAGCATCGCCGCCGCGAACTTTTTCATTTATGCGGTTCAACACCGCGAAGAGTTGGTTGGCTATGTAAGTGTGGTTTTTATCCCAAAACCCGACGGGCGAATCGGCACCCTGTATGTCGATGAGTTATGGGTGCTGGAAGAGTTCCGGCGCCAAGGATTGGCCCGTTGTTTAATGGACGAGGTCGTTCGCTTGGGTTATCGACTGAACGCCTGGGAACTTCGCTTGTATGTCAATGAAACCAATCAAGCCGCGCGCCATTTTTACCAGTCGCTCGGCATGACGGAAACTGCCCAAACACGTTATTGTGTAAAGTCATTTCGATCATAATTCATATTTTTGAGTCAGCCAAAAATATTATTATATATTGACGATGCGGTCGTCTAGTGCTATGATCAAATTATTCCATGACAAATATTTACAACATTTCCAATATCCTTGACTGATCTATGCGGTTATCGTTCTCGCTCATCTTCGATCACACTTCCGTATTTTTCGGAAAACTCCGCCAAAAAAATAATTTCCGAATTAAGGTTTCCGAAAAGAGTTCCCATTACAGCTGAGATTTTGGCGGCTGCTATGATACGGCACAATCAGAGAGGAGGGTTGGCGGTTGCGGTTGAAGCTTTGAATTCAGACAGTTTTCGTTGTAACGATTATTCATCGAAAGGGGCGATTTTTATGTTGAGAAAGAAGTACGGAGTTCCGTTCTTGTTGGTGGTTGTTCTGATTTTAGCAATGGTTTTTATCACCGGCTGCGGCGGCTCCAAGTCTTCAAACGCCAACAATTACACAACAGCTGAAACAACAACAGCGAACGATGACGACACCTTCACCGCCATGACGAATACTACGGTGACCTCCTCCAGCGCCTTACTTACCGCGGTGAGCAACGCGAAAGCCGGTGATGTGATTACCATCAGCGGGACAATCAAAATTACCAGTACGGTTAAATGTAGTGCCAGCGGCACTTCAAGCTCACGAATCACGCTCAAAGGCGGTACGCTTGATTTTACCGGCATGTCAGTCAGCTCCAGTAACCGCGGGATTCAAGTCAGCGGCAACTATTGGACAATCTCCGGTATAACCATTAAAAACGCCGGGGACAACGGAATCTGTGTAACCGGAGCGAACAATCAAATCACCAACTGTAATGTGAGCGGTTGCGCCGACACCGGAATTCAGATCTATAACAGCTCGGCGAAGAACAATACCGTTTCCGGTTGTACAAGCTCCAGCAATTACGATACCGCCAATGGCGGCGAAAACGCCGACGGGTTTGCTTGTAAGTTATCAGCGTCGACCGGGAATTCCTTCGCCAATTGCGCGGCCAATTCCAACTCCGATGACGGTTACGATCTCTATGACGCGGCCGGCGTCGTGACCTTCACCAGTTGCTCCGCCTCAAGCAACGGGAAGGGCAGCAACGGTGACGGTAATGGGTTTAAACTCGGTCCTGGGAACTATGCTCACAAATTAACCGGTTGCACCGCCACCAACAATAAAGCCTGGGGCTTCACCCGAAACGGCAATACGGCCAGCATATCCATGTCCGGCTGTACCGGCTCGGGCAATGGCAAGGGATTAAGCGACATCTAATCATCGCGGTCAATCGCTTATTTAAAAAAACACCCAACTAGGCTATGATCAAAAAAATCAGGGATTTTCCCTGATTTTTTTGATCATAGCCGTTTTCACGAAACAAACAACGATTAGCGCGCCCCAGCCGTTTTGAGCCGTTCGATAAGCGGTTGGTAACCGGTGCGCAACGCATGATCAAAAGCGGTATCGCCATTTTCATCCTGGCGATGAAGGTCCGCGTTATTTTTCAACAGCAATTCCACCATCGCCAGATTCCGGCTGCGGCAGGCGATCATGAGAGCGGTATCTTTCGAAAAATTGGTCGCGTTGACCGCCGCTCCGTTGGCGATCAGCACCTTAGCGAAATCTAAATTCCCGCCATTGGCGATTGTCATTAAAACGGTATTGCCGTCCCCGGGATCCTGGTGGTTGACATTGGCGTGATTGGCAATTAACAGCTTGACTACGGCTAAATTATTCCGCACACATGAATAATCAAGCGCCGTGAGCCCTTCCTGACTTTCGGCGTTGACATCGGCTTGGTTGGCAATCAGTAGTTTGACAATCTCCAAATTACCAAACGCGATACTCATCATAAGCGGAGTCAGCCGGTCGCCCTTGGTCTGACAATTGACATCGGCTTGTCGGTCGATCAATAACCGGGCGACCTTGCGATGACCCTTGATGGCGGCGACGATTAACGCGGTTTCACCGTAACGGTTGGCAGCATTCACTTGCGCGCCATGATCCAATAATAATTGGACCATTCTCGCGTCTCCGTGTCCCGCTGCGATGAGTAAGACCGGATCATCTTCACTATTCCGGGTGTTCGCGTCAACGCCGTCTTTCAACCGCGCTTCGACTGCTCTGAGACGCTGATTGGTCACGGCGCCAATCAAGTCGTTGTTGGGGAAAACCCAGTTGTGCTTGGCAATGATCAAAAAAGTCGCAACGCCCAATAGGATCAGCACCGCGCTAACGCCCCAACTTAGGTATAAGCGTAAATCGTTACGATTCATGCGAACCTCCCTGCGAAAATTAACTATAGCAACAGCTAATCGTTTAAGCAGCTCGGTGTGGGTAAATTAAAGTATCCAAGACAGCACGGGTATTCTTCAAGCAAGGACTGAAATCCACTCGGCGACAACAAGATAGGATTAATCGTTATGTAGTTGTCTGACCGAATTACGCAGGATCAAGCTTGGCTTCAAAATAATTTCCGCGTGGGGCAGATCGGGATCCTTGATCCGATTTAATAACGTTTTGGCCCCCAACTGGCCGATTTCGTAAGCGGGCGGTTGAATGCAGGTGAAATTGGGAATATTGAGCCGCACCCAACTGGGTTGGCCGTGGGTAATCACCGAAACCGCGTTAGGTATGGCCCGTCCGGTATCCCGCAGAAACATCACCAAGCCTTCGGCGAGATAGTGATGGGCTGTCAACACCGCCGTCGGTTCAAACCGGGCAAACAACGCCTCGGCTAAACGATAACCTTCCTCAGCGTTGGGCCGGCCGGAGAAGATCGGACATTCGGCGCGGGGGATTCCCACTTCATCAAGCGCCCGCCAGAAGCCTTCCTGACGTTTTTGAATATGCATAAACGGAGAATCCCAATTCAGATATGCTAATTTGTAGTGTCCCATCTCGGTCAGGTGTTTCGTCGCCTGATACGCCCCCAGCTCGTTATCGAAGGAGACCCGGTCATAAGGTTGTTCGGCTCCCTCCAGATAACGGTCAAGCACTACAAATGGGATATGGTGCTCCCAGATGAATTTGACATTGTTCCATCCCTTAAATGTCGGAGCAATCAGAAAACCGTCAACTTGTTGAGCGACGAAATTGGAAATAAGCATTTGTTCCCGGACCGGATCATCATAAGTACTGCAAAAAAGGAGCATGTAATTGTTATCATACGCGATCCGTTCCGCTCCGTTAATCACCCGCGTAAAGAAGACGTTTTCAAATTGCGGCACGACGATTGCGAGAATCCGCCGGTTTTTCACCCGCATGCCGCGCGCAAGATAATTGGGATGATAATTTAACGTTTCGACCGCCTCCATGACCCGGTTGCGCAGTTCCGGGCTGACCTTTTTGGGGGCGTCATGGTTCAAACAATAAGAAACTGTCGAAAGCGAAACATTGGCCAGCGTGGCGACGTCGCGCAAGGTTGGAGTTTTTGAACGTTTCTGAGTCATTAGCACTCCATGTTCGATCGAAAATTAACAAGCCTTTTTAAAAATTGTACAATATGTTTTCCGCTAAGTAAATGGCTATGTTGCCACACCCCGCGGCCTGCAAAGTTCCGTCTTCAACATCCTAAGTCTCAGCTCAATTGTTTGAAATCACATCACTCGATTATTTTAGAGGAAATGATTAGCGAAACGTTTCTCATCTTTATTTGATTTGGTTTCATCATCCAATTTTGTTACATAATCTATTGACACAACACTCCAACCGTTGATAGAATTGGATCATCAAATCAGTCTGTTTCTTTCTTTCCAAATTGTCCATTGTTTCAATATTGGATTTCAGGATCTGTTTTTAATTTTTGGCGAAACGTTTCTCTATTTCGATTCATTCATTCCGGATTAGTAAATCACTGGCCGGCTTCCGGACTTATCAACGTCGATCGGTTACAGCCGCTCAGTGTTGAACTAAAAAAACGAAAGGGCGTGAAAGTATGATTACGGTTAAGAAAAGCCATGTTGGCATCATTGTCATGGCACTGGCGGTCTGTGTCGGCTTGGTTGCGGGATGCGGCGGTGGCAAACGCTCCGGTTCAACCCCGGGAGACGGCGGGGTGAAAAGTTTCAGCGCGGCTTCGGTTCTCCGGACCGTCCCTTGTTCAAGCGCTTCCGAACTTACGACCGCATTAAGCAACGCGCAAGCCGGGGATGAGATTGTGCTTGCGGCAGGCGTCACCTTCACCGGTAATTTCAAAGGAACGGCCAACGGCAATGCCAACAACCCCATCATCATCCGCAGTAACAGTTCCAGCAACAAGGCGATTTTAAAAGGCAAAAGCAACAGCAGTAGCATTACGTTGCAAATTACCGGCGATTATTGGATCGTTAAGGACCTTAAGCTAACTTATTCCCAAAAGGGATTGGTCTTTGACAACGCCAACTACGGACAAGCCATCAACTGTGAAATTTATGACATCGGCATGGAGGGATTACACTTCCGGGACGGCAGCAAATATGGCCTGGCCGACGGCTGTTATGTACACGACACCGGACAAGCGGATGCCGATTACGGTGAGGCGATTTATGTCGGAACCGATAAAGGCAGCTGGAGCACTTATGCCGAGGATGTGTACGATACGGTGATTCGTAATTGCCAACTGGGACCGAACGTCACGGCCGAACATATCGATATCAAAGAAGGAACCCGGCGCACCATCGTTGAATATTGCACCTTCAACGGCACGGGAATGGGTCATAACGGCGAAGTCGCCAACGGCGCCACCGGCTTTGTGGCGGCCAAAGGGGTCGACGCCATCGTTCGCTACAATACCGGCAACCGTAACGGCAACCCCGTCATCACCGACGCCTTCCATCTCAATAACCGGGGCGTCGCCGACTCTGGGACCGGCAACTGGTTTTATAACAACACCGTTAATCTGGATAATTCCAGCGCTTGGGTCGTCCATATCGCTCAAGGAACCTGTACCTACAAAGTATGGAACAATACCCGCACCCCCTCCGGCAATATGTATGAGACGATTAATAACAGTACGTATACAACGGTCGCTCCGGACGGTACAACGCCGACTTCAACTCCAAAACCAACCGCCACTGCGGCGCCGTCGGCGACTCCCACCCCATCCGCTACCCGCCCGCCGTCGGTAACTCCAACGCCGACTCCGACATCAACCGGTTCGACCGGCGGAGCGATCAAAGTCCAATATGACTGCGACGAAACCGGCGCTACCGCCAACCGGATCAAACCGTTATTCTGGATTTACAATACCGGCAGCGCCGCCGTTGACATCGCCAAGATCAAAGTACGCTACTATTACACCATTGATGGCGAACAAACCCAGAATTTCTATATCGATTACGCTTCCGGCGTCTCCAGTTCCAATTGCGTCGGAACCTTTGTCAAACTGTCAAGCAGTAAAACCGGCGCCGATTATTACCTGGAATTGAGTTTCAAATCCGGCGCGGGCTCCATCGCTCCGGGAGAATCGATTCAAGTCAAGACGCGCTGGAGCAAAGCGGATTTTGCCAATTATACGCAAACCGGCGATTATTCCTTTGACCCGACCAAAACCGCCTACACCGATTGGAGCAAAACCCCGGGATATTACAATGAAGTGCTAAGCTGGGGAACCGAGCCTTAACAGTCACAAATCACTCCCGATGAGCAAAAAACCCGTTTTTTACCAAGCCACTGAAAAACCTCCGTCTGAAAGATTGACCTACAATATATAGTGATAAGCTTGTTTTAGGCTATCAATATATTGTAGGTCAATGTTATTTCGAGCATTTTTTCTATGGCCTCTTTTTTACACGGGTTTTTTGCTTGGAATAGAATTTGCGTGTTCGAACAGCGCTCCGGAAGAAACGTCCGACTATTTTTCAAATCCACCGGCATCGTATTGGCAACTGAAAGTTTCGATCCCGGGGACAATTTTCTGCGCCATCCTTTGCATGTCTAACATATATTGAAAGGATAATCAATTTCCTTTTGATTAGGCCGTCGAAGTAAAAATCCAAAGGAGACGAGCGCGATGACCGGTAAACTACTGCGTCGGGAGAACATCGCCCAATTGGAGCGCGGCCAACTCGTAAGCTTGAGTCGTTCAGGCATTCGTGGAAAATTTTTAAACCACTCCGTCGTCCCGGAATTTTTCCAATGGCTGATGGACCAGGTGCGCAAAAACGTTTTCAACGCCCGGGTCAATCTCCAGAAGGTAACATACCATTCGCAAGACGCCGCCGGTCACAAAGCGGTTCTTTCCGGTCTGGTCATCACCCCGGTCGCCGCTACGGCGGATCCCGCCGGGCCGATGCTGCTTGCTTTCCAACACGGGACCCAATTGGAACGGCGGCTCGCCCCTTCCAATTTCAATCCGGCCAACGCTCTGGACTTTGTGGAAGTATTGATCGCCGCGCTTTTCGCAATGGCGGGTTACACAGTCGTCATGGCCGATTACCCCGGTTTGGGAATTGACCCGGGCGATCATCCCTACGTCAATGCCAAACCGTTGGCGATATCCGTCGCCGATCTGCTGACAGCAGTTCAGCGCGAACATTACCGCCGCACCGGTCTTGCCGGCAACCGCGTTAGTTTGATCGGTTATTCGGAAGGGGGTTATGCAACGATGGCTGTGGCGCGCGAGCTGCAACTCAACCCGGTTTACGCCGCCAAATTTCAAGTGGCCGCCGCCGCGCCGCTCGCCGGCCCTTACGATCTGTCGGGAACGATGCGTCGGCTGATGCTCCAGGAAACGCCCTTTGAAAACGGTTATTATCTGCCGCTGACGATCCGCGGCTATCACGCTGTTTACGGCGACGATTACGGCGATGGCATCTTCACAAAGGAGCGCGCCTTACAACCCCAATACCAATTCCTTTATGACCTGGTCGACGGATACCACCCGTATGCCGAGGTTCAAAAATATCTACCGGCGATTCCCCGCGTCATCCTAACCCAGCCGTTGCTCGATTCGCTGCAGGATCCGACCAGTCCGGCTTTTTGCGCGTTGGCGGCGAATGATCTCTATGACTGGGCGCCGGAGATGCCCATGTATCTATATCACCATCCCGCCGATGATCAGGTGCCCTTCGCCAACTCGGTGATTGCCAGTGAGCGCTTTATCCGGCAAGGACGAATGGTCCCGACTGTGCCCATGTTCGCGTTGCCGCTCCCCGGCTCGATCCACGGCAGCGCCGCTCCGGTCTGTTTTCTGGCGAGTTCGGTCTGGCTCAAGTTATATCAAAGTTCGAACGGTTTTACCGGATAATTCCGGATCGATGGCGGCATGACACCCAAACCGTTCCGGTTAATCATGATCGTAGTTGGGTCAAGAGTTGCCGGTATTCTTCGTCAAGCCGGGCCAGCTCGCCTTGATCCTGCGTAAGCGAAAGCCGGCTGATCACCTCGGTCAGACGGTACTCCAACACCAGCCGGTCTTCGGGCGGCTGTCCTCCCGGCGCTTTTTTCGCTTGATGGTCCTGCAGGTATTGTTCGAGGTTTCCCGCGAAAACCCGGATCTCCGGTTGGTCAAAGATTATCAGATGCGAGGCCACCTTATTGATAAACTTCCGGTCATGCGAGGCGAACACAATGGTGCCGTCATACTCCGCCAGTACTGTTTCAAGGGCTTCAAGCGAAGGCAGATCCAGGAAGTTCGTCGGCTCATCCAACAGTAACACGTTGGCCGGACTGACGATGATTTGCGCCAAAGCGACCCGGACCAGTTCGCCGCCGCTTAGCACTTGCACTTTTTTGTAAACGTCGTCCCGGCGAAATAACAACTGCGCCAGCAACCGCCGGGCAAAACCTTCGTCCCGGACGCTGTCGGCCATGACATTGGCGAGGATCGACCGGTCGGGACGGAGCTGCTGCAGATCCTGGGCAAAATAACCCAACCGGGAAGTGGGCGCCACGTGGATCGGCGCTGCGCGCCCCGCTATCATCTTTAACAACGTAGTCTTACCGCAGCCATTATTCCCAAACAATGCGACCTTTTGGCCCTTCATGATGTTAAAGTCAAAATCGCGGAATAAAACCTGTTGCCCAAAGCTTTTGTTGATCCGTTCGCCCCGGATCACTACTTTACTGTAGACTCCGTCGGTAGGGTTCAGTTGAAAATTGACGATCGGCGCCGTTTTCGGCTTTTCTTGCTTTTCCAACTTGGCCAAACGCGTCTCGATGGCTTTCACCGCTTTATCCAAACTTGACTGGGCTTTCTGGTTGCCCATCTTATGAAGGCGGGCCTCGGAATTGCCCATGCGTTTGGGCGTCTTTTTCGTTGAAACACTACGGGACCGGCGGTCGGCGACGGCTTGTTCCAGATGTTCCTTCTCCTGGAGGTACTGTTCGTACTCCCGTTGCCGGTGTTTTTGTTCCCGCTCTTTTTGAACCAAATAATCGCTGTAGTTACCGGGATAAACCAGCAAACGGCTGTCCCGAAGCTCCCAGATCACATTGCAAACCCCGTCCAACAGTTGCCGGTCGTGGGATACCAACACGAAAGCCCCCGGGTAATTCCGGAGTTCGGCCTGGAGCAGTTCGGCGCCGCCGATATCTAAGTTGGCGGTCGGTTCGTCGGCCAAAAGTAACGGTCTTTCCTGGCCAAGTACGGCGGCAAGACGGTACCGCGTCTGCTCGCCTCCGCTCAACGTCGCGCCATACTCCCGTTTGGTCGCAAGTTGCCGGGCCGCCGGGGTCAGCAACTCCGGTTCCGGTTGGGTATCGCTGGCGAATTGCGTCAGATACGCACACTGGCCATGGCGGGTAACCTGCCCGGCGTCGGGTTGAATCGTTCCGGCCAAAATCCCCAACAAAGTCGACTTGCCAACTCCGTTCCGGCCAATTAAACCGATCCGCTCCCCTTCAAAAATCTCCAAACTTTCGATCTGCAATAAACAGCGATCCTGCACGTAATGAAGCACATTTTGCAATGACAACAACAAAAAAACCCCTCCTTACGGGTAGGGGAAAGACAGGCAAAAACGGGCATAAAAAAACACACGTCATTGGTCATCCCCTTTAGAATCTCCAAAGCAACACGAAACCCACCTGTCTGTTCGGACAAGTTGTCAATGTTTGCTTTAAACACTAAAAAGAATGATTAGCGCATGTTCGGTATACTTGTTCCTTTCCTAAAACAGAATCCCTAAAAACATTTTGAGTATACCAGATATCGAAACTCAATGCAACGTCGTTGCCACAGAAAAAATTGGAATTAGCCTTTCTGTTTCAAACCGTCTTTGGCCTGCTCCATATTTTCGGTTACCCGAAACTTGACGATGGCCCTGATTAGCTCCAATGGCAACGGGTTGGCGGAAACCGCACTGCCCCTTTGGAGCTTTTGTACTCCGCCAACCGCTCCTTGAACTCCGCGAATCCAACAAATAACTCTCCATCACCAGATCATTTCAGCGCGCAATTGTGTTTATCTGCCAACTCAGATAATTTAGGTCCCGCAAAAGGTTCGATAGGGAACGTCGGTCGACTCGGGGGGCAAGGAGTAGGCCAGCTGTTCGGAAGAGTAAGCGTAAGGGTTTGCCAGCACGGCCAACAACTGTTCCAGCTCACGGTAGTCTCCTCGAACTGCGCTTGCGAGTGCCGCCTCGACCCGGTGATTCCGGGGAATTACCGCCGGATTGCTATCGCGCATCAACTGCCGCGAAGCCGCTTTTGATTGGGGTTGCCGGTCGAGTCTGGCCTGCCATTGCCGGCGCCAGTGGGCAAATGTGTCGCTGGTAAACAGCAGCGTCGTTTCCGGCTGTTCCAAAGTCAAGGCGCGAAAGGTGTTGGTATAATCCGCCCGGTGTTCCTCCATCAACTTGAGTAACTCGCCAACCAAAGATTCATCTTGGGTCTCTTCATTGAAAATTCCCAGTTTGGCTTGCATTCCTGCGAGCCAGTGGGCTTGATATTGTCCGGTGAATTCGGAAAGCGCCGTTTCCGCCAGTTCAATGGCTTGCGCTTGTTCTTCATGCAGCAGGGGCAGTAGGGTTTCAGCAAACCGCGCCAGATTCCAGCCGGCAATGTCCGGCTGATTGCCATAAGCATACCGGCCGTGAAGGTCAATGGAGCTGAATACCGTTGCCGGATCGTAAGTATCCATAAACGCACACGGTCCATAATCAATTGTTTCGCCGCTAATCGCCATATTGTCGGTGTTCATCACTCCGTGAATAAACCCAACCAACTGCCATTGGGCAAGCAAGGCCGCCTGCCGTTGAATCACTTCCCGGAGCAATAAAAGATAACGATCGGCTACGTCCGGTATGGCCGGAAAATGCCGCCCGACGGTATAGTCGGCCAACGCCCGGAGCTCAGCGGCAGTTCCCCAGCTGGCAATGTACTGAAAGGTGCCGACCCGGATATGACTGCTGGCCACGCGGGTCAAGATCGCTCCCGGTTGTTGTTGGGTCTCCCGGAGGACTGTTTCACCGGTGAGCGCCACCGCCAGACTCCGGGTGGTGGGTATGCCCAATCCAAACATCGCTTCACTGATGATATATTCGCGGAGCATCGGCCCGAGCGCGGCGCGACCGTCCCCGCCCCGGGAGTACGGTGTCCGGCCGGAACCCTTGAGCTGAATATCTACCCGCTCGCCGTTGGGAGAAAGTTGTTCGCCAAGGAGCACCGCCCGGCCGTCCCCTAGCATGGTAAAATGCCCGAACTGGTGCCCGGCGTACGCTTGCGCCAGCGGTTGCCCGCCTTCGGGAATCCGGTTACCGGCAAATACCGCAACCCCCGCCGCGTTTTGCAGCGCTTCAACACGTAACCCGAGGGATTTTGCCAACGCATCGTTAAAAGCCACCAGCCGCGGCGCAGTGACCGGCGTTGGGTTAAGGCGGGTGTAAAAGCTTTGCGGCAGACGGGCATAACTATTGTCCAGGTTCCAGCCGGCCGCGACGTTAACGTTTTCCTCTTTCATCACTAACTCCCTATCCTCGCGAATGATAATTAAAGTATGCCCAAAACAAAGATATAAGAAAAGGGCACACAGAAATGCCTCTGTCCCCAGGATATCACCTGTGCGCCTCACGAAATCACCATTTTTTAGAGTTTCTCGTTGGATTGGCTATTTATCTGACTGCTGTCGCTATTTCAATTACTTTCCGAATCACCGGATCGTTTTCCGGTGTATCGGCAATTGGCGCCTTGATTTGAATATCCGGTTCTGTCGCTTTTTCCTCATTGACGGAACCATCGGGATTAAAACCCAGACCCACTGGAAACCTTACTACCAACCCGCTGTTGGGTAAAGCTAACAAAGGCATATCAATTCCAACTGGATTGTTAATCCCGTCCCCTTTGGTTCGCTCCCCAACGACCACTGCAAACTTGGTGGCTCGACTGAATGAAGCGAATGTATCCGCTGAGGAATAGGAGCCATTATCAACCAACAGATAAATTTTTCCGTGAAAACCAACGGGTTTCACAGGTGAAACCGCATGCACAATTTGATAATAATTCTTAAAATTTCTTACCACTTCAGAGGGAAAACGTTTTGCCAATTCCGGATTGAGTTGTTCAATCGGAGAAAATCGCTTCCAAAACGGTTGGTAAAAAGACTTAACGTAACTTCCGCCGCGGATAAATCCGTAGTATTCAGCCTTCAATTCCTGGTTGATTAACGGCGCGACCAGATTTTCTTTCCAATATTGTTGCGCGCCGCCGCCGTTTTGGCGGACATCAATGATTAAGACTGGGTAATCCTTAATTGATTCCAAAAACCGGTAGATCGGTTTATGATCCTCCACGTATTTAAGTTTATCAAACTTATTGATTTTCAAATAAGCGATTGCTCCCGATTGAATCCAGTTAAATTGATAACGAGGCTTTTCGGTAAGGCTATTATTATATACCCTAACTTTTGAGTCTTGTCCCGGCTTCTGTTGATAGTGTTGAACGACCTCAGGTTTTGTCAAAACACTCACCCATGGGTTATCATTGCCTATCTTTTTAAAAACTGTCAAACTCGATTGGTAGTCATTATAATCTAGCAAGGTGGTATGCCAACTACGAAGTTCATTGAGTATTTTTTTTAAGACTTGCTCAAATTCACGATCGGTGGTGGTATTGGTAATCATCGTTTCGAACTCACTTTTTTGGGCAAGCCAATCTACGTTATAAACCCGGTTTTTTACTTCAAAGAACGGGTAGTCATCTTTTAAAATGTGATACAGATACCGAAAGTCCTCGAGTTTCTGTTCGGTCGTCAAACCTTCGACCGCCGCTACTTGTTGAAACCCAAGCGCTGTGATGAAAATGGCAATCATAATTAAAGATTGTAGTTTTTGACTTATCATTGAACGCATAAAGGGATACCTCACTATTTTGAGATTTCTTCAAGGTTTCAATAATAAATTGGTAATCCCTGCTTGCCTCGGCCTTTGTAATCCATTCGTTACAGGAAATGTAATTATTTGTTGAAATACTAGAAGATTAATTCTCCGCTTTCTAGTACAATATAATCAGTTTGGATCTGACCGAAAGAGCATCGGAGGACTAAAATGCATCAAGTATACGCCCCGGGCTGCGGACTTTTGATTTACAAACCTCAGCTCGCCCAGAAAATAGCCGCTTTTTTAAACCGCGCCGACTGTACGATTCCCGATTATCTGACGTGTTGCCGCTCGCAACCGGAGCTTGAAACCGGCACGCGGATTATTAATACCTGCGCCGGCTGCGACAGACGGTATCGCGAGTTATATCAGGGAATCACCACCGTTTCCCTTTGGGAAATCCTCGCCGAGAGTTCCAGCTTTCCGTTTCCCGACTATCACGGGATCACCATGTCCATCCACGACGCCTGTCCCACCCGGAGTGAAGCCCGGGTGTATTCGGCAATCCGAACCTTGCTTGAAAAAATGAACGTCACCGTGGTCGAGCCCAAGCACACTAAGGCGCAAGCCCGTTGTTGCGGCGATAGTTTTTACGGCGTTTTGCCCGTCGCGCAAGTGAAACTGATGATGCAACAACGGGCGGATGAGATGCCCTGCGCCGAAGTGGCGGTGTATTGCATTTCCTGTATTAAAGCCATGCATATCGGGGGCAAAAAGCCGCGCTATCTTGTTGATCTTTTGTTTAACGAAACAACGGAGATTGGAACATTTGACCCTGAGGCCTGGCACCGCCAACTGCAGGAGTTTATCGATACGCACAGTTAATTCAAATTTTACGAGGTGGATTATGAATAATCAAACAATCGAACTGAGAAACCAAACCGATCTTTCAATTTTTACTGATACTATGGTCGAACTGACCTGGCCGCAAGTGAAACAGGCGGCTGCGGACGGCGCCATCGTTTTACTTCCGATCGGCGTGATTGAAGCCCATGGGCCGCATCTGGATTTAAGTCCCGATGTCTATCTGGCCTATTTATATTGCCGCTTTTTGAAACAAAGTTTAGCGGCTAAAAATATTCAAGCGTTGATTGCTCCTCCTTTTTATTGGGGGATATGCGAAGATCTGAAAAACTACCCGGGTACCTTCTCGGTCCGGCCCGAAACCATGAAAGCGCTTTTGATTGACATTTTCGCGTCGCTCCGGTCCTGGGGATTTCAGACGGTGTTTATTATGAACAGCCATGGCGACCGCGCGCATAAAAACGTTATTGAGCAGGCTGTTACCGAGATGAATGCCGGCGGCGGGATCCAAATCAACGATCTGCGCAACTTAAAAATCGCCATCGAAAATCCCCCGGTCTTTCCGCCCGACCGGGCAGGAAAATTCAAACCCGACTATCATGCCGGAGCTGACGAAACCGCCGATATGTTCACTTTCTATCCCCAAAAAGTGGACTCGCAAACTGCAAAATCACTAAAACCGCAAAATACCTTTCATCCCTTAGGATACTGCGGTGATCCGGCCAGCTTTGAACTGGAGCAAGAAGTTATCCAATACTATCAAGCTTCATTGGAAACGGATACCTTGAAAATTGAAGCGTATCGTAACCAAATTAAGTAGGCAGGCCAAGTTCCTTTAAGCAAACACCCCCAACGTAATAACGCCGCTGGGGGTGTTTGCTTAATTCTGATTAAACGACTTTTAATACGCCCGGGCAAAGATGACGGTCTGCTCCGCCGGTTGGCCGCAACAGACACAGGTATTGCCCACCTTTTCATGACCGCTGGGAATACAGCGGGCGGTGGCGCCGGTCTTTTCTTTGATCGCATCCTCGCATTGGCGGTCGCCGCACCACATCGCTTGGATAAATCCCTGTTTCGCTTCGAGTTTGCCGACAAACTCGTTGAGATCCGTGGCGGTTTGGGTCCGTTCTTCCCGGTTTTGCAGCGCTTTTTGATACAATGATTGCTGGATCTGCGCAAGCACCCTGCCGATCTCGATATTAATATTATCCAAGCTGACCACGGTCTTTTCACCCGAATCCCGGCGCACCAGGACCGCCTGATTGTTTTCGATATCCTTGGGACCCAGCTCCACCCGGAGCGGCACCCCCTTCATCTCCCACTCGTTAAACTTCCACCCGACTGAGTTTTGCTCGCTGTCGTCCATGAGCACCCGGAAATCGCCTTGCAGAGCCGCCAGGACTTGACGGCAGCGCTCCAGCACCCCGGGTTTATGTTGAGCGACCGGAATCAGCACAACCTGCGTCGGAGCGATTCGCGGCGGCAGGACCAATCCCCGGTTATCGCCGTGGACCATGATGATCGCCCCGATCAGCCGGGTCGACGCTCCCCAGGATGTTTGCCAACAATACTCAAGTTGACCGTTTTTATCCTGATATTTGATCTCAAACGGCAGCGCGAAGTTTTGCCCGAAGTTATGCGAGGTTGCCGATTGCAACGCCTTGCCGTCGTGCATCATCGCTTCGACGGTATAGGTACTGACCGCGCCCGCGAATTTCTCTTTTGCGGTCTTTTGCCCCTTGATCACCGGAATCGCCAGGTAATCTTCGATAAACCGGCTGTAAATATTCAACATTTGGAGTGTTTCAGCTTCACTCTCTTCCTTGGTGGCATGGACGGTATGCCCTTCCTGCCATAGGAATTCCGAGGTCCGCAGGAACGGACGGGTGGTCTTCTCCCAACGCACGACACTACACCACTGATTGTAGCGCAAGGGCAAATCGCGCCAGGATTTGACCCACTTGGCGAACATGGTCGAAAAAAGCGTCTCCGAAGTCGGCCTTATGCATAACCGTTCTTCGAGTTTTTCCGAACCGCCCATGGTGACCCAGGCGACTTCGGGCGCAAATCCTTCCACATGCTCCTTTTCCTTATTTAACAAGCTCTCCGGAATAAACAACGGAAAGTAAACGTTTTTATGGCCGGTTGCCTTAAACATCCCATCAAGGCCGTGCTGGATCATCTCCCAGAGTTCATACCCGTACGGCCGAATGATCATACAACCTTTGACCATCGAGTAATCGACCAGTTCCGCTTTTAAAATGATGTCCGTATACCACTGGGCAAAATCGTCCTCCAAATTGGTGATCTCCCGGACAAACTCTTTATCGTTGCGCTGCTTCGCCATGGGCCATGCCTCCAAACCCGTTATGTTAAATTAAATTACTACCAATCATACGCCTGCGGTTGCGTGGCTGTCAATGGCGGATATGCAGTTGCAGCTATTGCAACTTATTTTTATTAAACGGGTGGTCCGTCACTCCGCAAGCGAGAGAATGAAAACAGGTCCAAGTGCGATCCCTCGCCCTTTAAAAGGGTAACCACAAAGCTTTGAACTCTATAAAAGATTGGATAGGCAACGAAGCATTGTGGTTGTCCTTTTAAAGGACAAAAGGATCGCACTTGGACTTCGAAGCTATTTTCTAGGTAGTCCGCCACCCCGGCGCGCCGGGGCAAGCGAAGGAATGAAAATTGGGCGCGACTCACCCCCCTTCGACAGCGAATGCTTGATCCAACTTTTTACAATCCCCCTCTCTTTTGAATGACAGCCGGTTCGAAGCG
>JAEZFP010000005.1 GCA_023417475.1 Bacillota bacterium
GAATATATCGAAATTGATTACAATCGAAAACGCCGTCATTCTTCGATTGGTAGTATGTCCCCGGAAATCTTCGAAAATCGAAGAAATAGTGCTTAATTTGGTGTCTGGTTTTACGGGAGAAGCTCACATCGCACCCTAGGGGGGGTGAGTGCCGCCCTATTTTTCGGCTTTGAAGGGTATTCATTTTGCGTATCGAATGATCAATTGGTTAGGAAAGAGGTGAACCCGATGGGAAGTTTAGCCGATCTGCCCAATATCGGACCAATCGTTGCAAAACAGCTCAATGAAGTGGGAATTACAACCTATGAACAATTGCGGGAATGTGGCAGCAAACACGCTTGGCTAAAGCTAAAAGCGCTGGACCCTTCGGCCTGTATCCACCGGTTATACGCGTTGGAAGGCGCGCTTCGGGGCGTGAAGAAAAGCCAACTCCCGGCGGAAATTAAAGCGGAGCTAAAAGAGTTTTATCATTCGTCTAACCGCTAAATATGATGATGAGGCCGGGTGCCGCTGCATCAAAAATCTCTTACCAAATCGACGGCAGCAAACGGTAACGGGTCTTGAGACAGTAATCCCGGTAGCCCGGCAGTTCCCGCAATAGGACTTCTTCTTCAATATGGATGCGCGATACATTCATGGGGATCGTTGGCAGGAAAGGGAGGATTGCCCAATACGAGCCGAGGGCGAACGGGGTCGCGAAGAAGATCAGTAACAATCCGGAGTACATGGGATGGCGGATGACGGCATAGGGACCGGTGGCGCTGATCGCTTGCTCCGTTTCCACCTGAATGATTGTTGAAGCGTAATGATTGGCTTGAAAAACCAGAAAGATAATTAAATAACCTGCCAAAACAGCCACATTCGCCGCAATGACCAGCCAAACCGGAACACTCGACCAATGAAACCGGTGATCGAGACCGGGAATGATGAAACCGATCCAAAACAAACTGTACCAGGCAGGGGTTTTCCGGTGTGTTTTTTCACCGAATTGCATTCTTCTTAATAAAAGTTCCGGACTTTTCTTTAAAAAATACCCGGTCATCAAAATGGTTACTAAGGACAATCCCAACCAATAAAGCCACGCTTCCCAATACTGTAACGAACCGGCCGGCAAAAACAGCGCCACGCCGGCGATAATCATCATCATTACCGGCACCCGGTACGCCGTTCGCCGCGACAAGCGGGTAGCATTCTCCATGCGCAATAACCTCCTTCACAAGCGCGCTCACGCCTTTACAAACATTATAAACCTCTCCTTCGGGGTGGACAAGGTTATTTCGACGTGATTATGAAAATTTTGGATCAGTTGCCCAAGACTCCGACGGTGGCATCATTTGGAAGTTATCCACAACCCAGGTTGTTGCTTTTACTCAACGAACCTGTTTATCCACAGAAGTGCAATGGTTATCCACAAGCTGATCTCATGGAGTCACGGAAATAGATCGGTTATTCACAAAAATAGATCAGTTATTAACAAAATGAGCTTGTTTTGTGAATAACGTAGCTGAGTTATCCACAAAAATAGATCGGTTATTCACAAAATGATCTCATTGAGTCACAGAAATAGATCGGTTATCCACAAAAATAGAAGCGTTATTAACAAAATGAGCTTGTTTTGTGAATAACGTAACTGAGTTATCCACAAAAATAGATCGGGGAGGAACCAAATGCGATCATTTGCGGAAACAAACGGGACGGTGCAAACCAAGCCACTGGAAAACCTCCGCTCTGAAAGATTGACCTACAATAGATAGTGATTCGCTTATTTTAGGCTATCAATATATTGTAGGTCAATGTTATTTCGAGCAGTTTTTCAGTGGCCTCGGTGCAACCCATGTTATCCCCCAATTAACAATAACGGAAGATTCGGTAAACTTTCTGACAAAATGGTAAAAAGCGTCATAATTCCGGATCGCGGATCAAGCGCCCGTCGGTAAATTTCCAAGGGAAGCCGGGGGAGTTGCCATTTGTGTAACCAATGGGAAATATAGGGTCTTGAACGTTTGGATCGGAATCAAACCGGCGGTTTGCCGGTTTGGAAATATTTCCGCACCGGTCGAGTCGGCCAAGTGCCGCTTGGCGGGAGGTTGCGCGGAACCGTTAGCAAAACTTGGACGCCGCGATCAATAAAAATGATGGAAGTTGGGTTAACTTCTTGACGAACTGGAAAAAAGTATTATACACTAGTATAGAAAGGACAAGCTATTTCCATTTTTTCTCACGAGGCCAAGCTGTCCTAAACATTGAAATGAAAGGTGGAGAATGGGAATTGAAATCGTTTTACAAAGTTAGCCTGGTATTGATGGTGGCCATGTTGGTGTTTTTGACCGGTTGTTCCGATAAAGAGAAGGCGATCGGGACCGCCGTGGCCAATGGCGACATTGCTAAAGTTCAAAGTTTGCTGGATAAAGGGGTAAGTCCCAACGCCAAAACGGCCGACGGCAAATCGCTCCTGATGTTGGCTGCTTATTTGGGTCATACCGACATCGCCAAGTTGTTGATCGACCGGGGCGCTGCTGTCAACGCCAAGGATCAAGACGGCAAAACCGCTTTAATGTATGCCGCAGAAAAAGGCAACGTCGCTGTGGCCAAGCTACTGTTGGAACACGGCGCCGATTTGAACGCCGTGGCCAATAACGGTAAAACGGCTTTGCAAATTGCCCGGGACAACAATCAAACCGCAATGGTCGATTTCCTGAGCAGTTGGGGAAAGGCTCCCGTAACCGCTGTTCCGGAACCCGCGGTCACTCCGGTTCCAACCCCGGCCCCGGTAAACGCTGTCACCCCGGAACCCACTCCCGTAACCGTTGCGACCCCGGCGGAAACGCCGACGCCTTCGCCAACCGCGCCGGCGCCTGCACCGGTAACGTCGTTAAATAAAGATTTAAACTCTATCTTCTTTGATTTTGACAAAGCGGAACTTCGCCCGGACCAAACAAAAGTTTTAGCTGAAAATTTGGCGGTATTAAAGGCCAATCCCAATCTTTACATTATCTTGGGCGCCCATGCCGACGAGCGTGGCAGCCGCGATTACAACATCGAGTTATCCGCGCGCCGCGCCGAGATGGTGAAAGCCTATTTGACCAAAGCGGGTATTGCCGAAGATCATTTTGTGGTATATGCTTTTGGAAAGGATCACCCGTTGACCAAAGAAACCGATGAGGCTGCCATGAGCCGCAACCGGCGGGTGGATATATTGATGTGGGAAACCCAACTCTCCGGGGAACAGGTTTTGCAAGAAACGATTAAGTAGTGGGTTACCCCGGCGCGTGGGGGTAGCGATACGAAATGGTGGTGCCAATCTCCGCCCAGCCGTAAACGGACAGAAGCGCTTCAGCGTATTTTCGAGAGTGTTTACATTACATTTCCCCCGTTCCGCCATTCAAAGCGGGACGGGGGAAGCCCGGACCCCAAATCGGATAAAGCGCGTTTTGGTGAGTGAATCATGAATTGGACAGACCGGCACAACTACATTAGCGCGGCGGTCGCCTCGCTGGTAATTCATTTTTTGCTGTTAAGCGTCGCCCTGCCGGGTTTTTTGACTCCCGACCCTGCGGAGTTGGAAACCGTTCCGATGGAGTTGGTGGAGATCCCCGTGACGCCGCGTCAAGGTCGGATTGCCTTTTCGCAGCGACCGGCGCACGGCGCGGCGAGCCAAAGTTCGGGAAACGCTCAAGCCAATTCGCGTCCCCCGGAACTAAACACTGCGCCAAATTCGGTTCGAACGCCCCAAAATGCTTCGCTTCCGCCCAAACCAGCCGCGCCGGCGCCGCATGGAGAACGCCGGGAAAATCAAGGCGGCCAAAGTGCCGCCAACGAAAAAGCCGACCCAAAATCCGCCGGGCAACCGAATGCCATGCCCCAGAGTCCCGCCGCGGTTCCCGGGAAAGCGACTTCCGAAAATTCGGCCGGGCCCATGGCCGATCCCAGCGGCCCCGGGGAAACCGACGCCGACTTTCCGGATGATTTGGGAACCGGCGAGGAGCTGGTGACGGCTTTTGGCCCCATGCCGACCTATCCGCCGCAAGCCTTGAAAGAGGGTAAAAAAGGCAGAGTGACGGTACGGGCGCTCATCAATGCCAAAGGGATTTTGAATCTGGCCATCATCACCAAAACTTCGGGAGATATTCGCCTGGACCATGCGGCGACTGCTTCGCTCAAACAAAAGTGGCAATTTAAACCGCTGGCCAAAGGTTATTACATCGATCTAACCTTTTTTTTCAACGCGCAAATCGGAGTTTCAGTCCGGTTTGGCGGCGCCAAAATCAGACCGTGACGGAAACCATTATTGGTGGGAATTCACCGTTTTCGAAGTCGTAATGGAGAGTGATCGCGCATGAAAGACCGCCGGATCATTGGTTTCATACTGGGGGCGCTGCTTAGTTGGGCGTGTTTCCCCATCCCGGCGGAGGCCGACACCGGTCGTTCGCCGCATCTGTCCGTCGTTTTGTCCGCGCCGGTCTTTGCAAATGACACCGCCTTATTATCGATCGCCCTCCGCAATGACGGAGCGGCGCCCGCGCATAACCTGACCGTAACCTTGGTCGCCGATCGGGGACTCGCGTTGGCCGCCGAGGAATATGCCGAACGTTACCTGGTGGACGTTGGCAGTCAGCAAGAAACGAAGCTGGCCTGGCGGATTGTTCCCGTCGACCGTATGAAGCGGGGTTATTTCAAAATTGTAATCACCGGATCGGGGATCGCCCCGCTTACCGTGAACGGCCAGATTGACATCCCTTCCATCACGGCTTGGCTGGGGTTTACCGACCCGGGACCTTTGACGCCCGGACAGGTGGTCATGTTGGATTTGCGCGCCGATCACTTGCAAGACGTCCAAAAGTTTAGCGCCGGCGTGAAATATGATCCCCAACAGCTGCGCCTGATTTATGTGTCCAGGGGCGCGTTTTTGGTCGAAGACCGCGAATTTGGCAAATGGAGCGGCGGTACGACCGATCCGGATCACGGTTTGGTCACCGATATCTTTGGGATCCGGTCCCAGCCTTACAGCGGTCCCGCCGTTTCGCTGTTCCGGCTTAACTTCCTGGTTATCGGTTCCGGCAACGGCCAGATTGAGCTGGTGAACGCGCAACTTGTAAGTTCAAAGGGGATTGAGCGGGATTTTGACTTCGCCCCGCTGCAATATCAGATTGAAAAGGCGAGGTAAGAAGCTGAAGTCAGAGGATTTTTATTACGGTTAAGAAAATTTTGGATAACGGACCGGATTGGCGGAAATTTGAGGGACACAAAAGGCGAACCGAAATATTGGGGCGTCTTTTTAATTGGAATTTTTTACCTGTTCTGATATAATGGTATTGGTATTAGTCGGCGTGATGGCAAGATCAGGGGGCTGGATGATTCCCGAATTTGGTGTCTTTGGATAAAAAAACTTGTATGGATAAGTTGTATACAAGTTATCAAAATACGGATTGAGTTTCGATCGCCAGATTGTTTTTGCCACAATTTTTGGAAGGAGGGATTATTGGCGAAAGGCATAGTAGCGCAGTACGTTTGCATCAAGCCCAAATTGCGGGTGAGTGAACGATCACGGAACGGAGGTGATGATTTCGGTTTTAGTCTTGCGGGTAACATCGGTATAAATAAAGGGGGAAAACGAAATGAAGCCATTGACGAAAAAAAGCCTGCGAATTATGCTCGGATCCATGGTAATGCTTTGGTTATTCGGTTCAGTAATGAACGCCGCGCCAAACCCCAATCCGACATGGTATGTCGATGGACGAGTTGTTTATCACGGTCAATGTAATCCCTACGATTATTATGCGGCGAAAGACCCGACGATTGTCTATTATGGCGGTAAATATCATGTATTTTATACCGGCGCCAATCAAAGCGGCGGGTGGCAGATGTTATATACTTCCGCCAGCACCATTTCCGGACTGGCAAGCGCTTCTCGGACCTACATGAGTAAAATCGGCGAAAGTTATTTCTGCGCCCCGGAAGTGTTTTATTTTGAACCGAAGGGCTTATGGTATCTCGTTTATCAAGATGGAACCTACGGCGCGGCTTATGCCACCACCACCAATATCGCCGATCCCAACTCCTGGTCCGGACCAAAATCGTTTGGCATCTCCGGCAACATGGGTTGGGATTATTTTGTTATCTGTGACGATACGTATGCCTACATGTACAATACACCGAGCGACGGATCGGGCAATTTGTATTTGCGTAAAACAACCTTGGCAAACTTCCCGACAGGTTGGAGCGCGCCTGCAGTTTCCGTATCCAATGTTTTTGAAGGCGCGGAGGTTTATAAATCTCTTGCTGACGGCAAATATTACCTGCTTGTCGAAAACATGACCGATGGCCGCTATTATGAGTTATTTACCGCGTCAAGCGCCGGGGGACCCTGGACGCTGGTGGCTCAAAAATGGGCGTGGCGCGGTAATCTTGTTTACAATGCGGACAAGTGGACCACCAACGTTTCCCACGGCGAACTGATTCGCGCGGGCTATAATCAGAAACTGGAAATCAATGATATCAATCGGGTTGATTTCCTAATTCAGGGAACGACCAATACATCGGGCGACTACCAGAAGATCATTTGGGATCTGGGCGTTATCCGCAATTATAGCGGCAGCGTCGCCACACCAACACCGACAACGACTCCCAAATCAACCGCTACACCAGCCCCCACGGCGACTCCGACTGGGAGTGTTTTGTTTTCCGATAATTTCGAGTCGGGAAGTTTATCCAATTGGACTGCAACGCAAGGAACCTGGTCGATCGTTACCGATGGGACAAAAGTTTTGACTCAGTCCAGTACCACTGAGGAAGGGCGAATTTCCGCCGGAAATAAAGCTTGGACCAACTGTAGCGTAAAGGCGGACATCAAGGTGGATAACTACAATTCGAACCGGGTTTTGCTATGCGGACGATTTGGGGATGCTAACAATTATTATGCCGCCTCCCTCTACAATGGCGCCACCCTGGAGATTCGCAAAAAGGTAGGAGGATCCTCAAGCACTTTAACTAGCAAAACTTTGTCTCTGCCCACCGGTTCAATCCATACCATCGAGTTGGAGATGATTGGATCCGGCATTAAAGTGTTCGTTGACGGAACACAGCAACTTACTGCGATAGATTCTGCGTTGAGCTCGGGTTCGGTTGGACTGGTGGCGATGAAAGCCGTCGCCAAATATGACAACATCGTCGTTACCGCCAAATAAAAGGCACGCAATATTCTTAGTCAAAAAGAAGGGAATTCAATGAGTTTGCGAACGTTGGTAATTATCATTGGATTTGTTTTATTGACAATGGTTTTGGGTTCGCCAAGCAATGCCGCGCCAGCGCCAATACTCGGTTCTGACCCTGCGATCGCAGAGGGAAAATCCGCAACGGCGGCAGAGACAAGCCCCATTGCCCCGCTAAGTGGTTGTTCAATTATTTATTGCCAAAGTGACTGGGATAGTGGTGCGATCGTGAACGTTACAATTGTTAATCATGGTTTGGCGGTGATTGATGGTTGGACCTTAAATTGGAACTTCCCGGGCAATCAAAGAATCATGAGCATGTGGAATGGAACTTACATTCAAAAAGGCGCCGCCGTGACGGTAACAAACGCCTTTTATAATGGCGCGATTCCGGCGCAAGGCGCCGTATCGTTCGGATTCAGCGTTTCTTATAGCGGCGCGAATGCCCAACCGAGCTGTTTTACTATTAACGGGGCGAATTGTCCAAACGAATAAGAGTTTACGGCATTTTGTCTTTACAAACGGATATTGAGTCGCTATAATAAAGACATAATTGCATAGTTGTTGCTAGGGGAGCCGGAAGGCTGAGAAAGAGTTTTGAGACTCTTGACCCTCTGAACCTGATGTGGTTAGTACCACCGTAGGGAAGCGAATTACAAATTATATTTGTAATACTTAAGGCTTATCCGTGCGGATAAGCCTTTTTTATTTCTTTGCCAAAAAACGTAAAGGGAGTTGGAACAATGAACGATGAGTTGCTAATTGGCGGAAAAGCCATTACCAGCAGACTGTTTGTTGGCACCGGGAAATTTCCCGCCAACCGGATGATTCCCGATGTAATCAAGGCCGCCGCCGCGCAAGTGGTCACCGTAGCGGTCCGCCGGGTCGATTTTGATGCGCCGGATGAAAACATGCTCAATTACATACCCAAGGAATGCGTCTTGATGCCGAATACTTCCGGAGCCCGCAACGCCGCCGAGGCGGTGCGGATCGCCAGATTAGCCAAAGCGGCCGGTTGCGGCGACTGGATCAAGATTGAAGTGGTTTCCGACAACAAATACCTGCTTCCCGATAACCTGGAAACGGTGAAAGCCACTGAAATATTGGCCAAGGAGGGATTCATGGTCTTCCCGTACATGAACCCGGACTTAATGGACGCCAAACGGCTCCGGGACGCCGGCGCGGCGGCGGTAATGCCGCTGGGCGCTCCGATCGGAACCAACAAGGGTTTGAAAACCCGGGAACTGATTAAGATTTTAATTGACGAAATCAAATTGCCGATCATTGTCGACGCCGGTCTCGGGAAACCGTCCGAAGCCGCCGAAGCCATGGAGCTGGGAGCGGCGGCCGTGTTGGTGAACACCGCCATTGCCACTGCCGGCGATCCGGTCATGATGGCGGCGGCGTTTGGCGCCGCCGTGACAGCGGGACGGCTGGCCTACCGTTCCGGAGCGGGAGCGGTGAAGGAGTTCGCCGCAGCCTCATCGCCGCTGACCGGATTTTTAAACTGTTGAAAGAAGGAAACACAATGAGTTTCTATGAACGGTATCAAGAATATCGAACCTTTGATTTTGAGAAGTTCTTCGCCAAGCTTACCGACGATCGGATCGTCAGGATCCTCCACCAGGAACGACTCGGCGAGCTGGATTATCTGGCGCTTTTATCGGATACCGCCGCCAAACACCTGGAAACGATGGCGCTTAAAGCCAAGCGGCTGACCTTACAGCATTTCGGCAAAGTGATCTTTTTATTTACCCCGCTGTATTTGGCGAACATTTGCACCAATCACTGCGTTTATTGCAGCTTTAATCTTACCAACACTATCACCCGGAAGAAACTGACCCTCACCGAAGTCGCGGCGGAAGCGGAAGCCATCGCCCGGACCGGTTTGAAACAAATCCTGATTCTGACCGGCGAATCCCGGCAAGCGAGTCCGGTTTCCTATATCAAAGAATGTGTGGAACTGCTGACAAAATATTTTAAAACCGTCGCGATCGAAATTTATCCGCTGGACGTCGCCGAATACGCGGAACTTGTCGCAGCCGGAGTGGACGGTTTTACGATGTTTCAAGAAGTCTACGACGAGGAGCGTTACGCGTTGGTGCATCCGGGCGGTCCGAAACGCAATTACCGTTACCGGCTTGACGCGCCGGAACGGGCTTGTCAGGCCGCCATGCGCAATGTCGGCATCGGCGCGCTGCTGGGGTTGGCCGATTGGCGCCGGGAAGCGTTCCTGACCGGTTTGCACGCCGACTACCTGCAAAACAATTATGCGGAGGTGGAGCTAAGCGTCTCGCTGCCGCGCATCCGGCCGAATGTCGGCAACTTCCAACCCCAATGTGATGTGAGCGACCGCAACCTGGTCCAAATCATGCTGGCCTTACGGCTGTTTATGCCGCGCGCGGGGATCACCGTCTCCACCCGGGAACGGCCCGCATTGCGCGACAATCTAATCGGGCTGGGCGTTACCAGGATGTCGGCGGGTTCGGCCACCGAAGTCGGCGGGTATGCGCTGCAACAAAAAAGCGAAGGGCAGTTTGACATCTCCGATCCGCGTTCGGTGGCCGAAGTCCGGGAGATGATCGAACGCAAAGGCTATCAACCGGTCTTTAAAGATTGGGAAGCATTTAACCAGACGGAGGAATCGTGATGGACGGTATTTTGCGAACGATCGACGCCAATCTTAACCGGGCCGCGGAAGGAACCCGGGTTTTAGAAGACTTGGCCCGGTACGGTTACGACAATCAGCCGATCGCCGCGAAACTAAAAAAGCTCAGGCACGACATTCGGAAAACGCTCGCGGAGTATTCACCGCAATGCCTGGCGGAGCGGGACGCCGCAAACGATGTCGGATTGGCAATTTCCAAGCAACTGACGATTGACGGGAAAACGTCCCTGACCGAGCTGGCGACCGCCAACTTTAAACGGTTGCAGGAAGCGTTGCGGGTGATTGAGGAGAACCTCAAATTACGCGGGGAACCCGAACGGTCAAAGCTTTATGAGCAATACCGGTTTGCCGCCTATGATCTGGAAAAAGAATTTTGCGGCGAATTTGGCGTTCAATCAAAACGGCGGCGTCTGGATACGGACTTGTATTGTCTGACCGCCGCGGAACATTCCGGGGGTCGCGGCAATCTTGAGGTGGTCCGGCAGCTGATTGATTCGGGAATTAAAATCATTCAATACCGCGAAAAAGACAAACAGCAGCGCGAAAAGTATGAAGAGTGCCTGAAAATCCGGGAGCTGACCGCAGCGGCGGGCGTCACCTTCATTGTGAACGACGACATCGCTATCGCTTTACTGGTAAAAGCGGACGGAGTGCACATCGGACAAGACGATTTGCCCGTTGCCAAAGTCCGGGAACTGGTCGGCGCGCAAATGATCATCGGCGTATCGACCCACTCGCCCGCGCAGGCGCAGGCGGCGGTGGCCAACGGCGCCGACTATATCGGAGTTGGCCCGATTTATCAAACCTTTACCAAAAAAGATGTCTGCGATCCGGTCGGACTGACTTACCTGGAATGGGTCGCGAACCATATCGACCTTCCGTTTGTGGCCATCGGCGGCATTAAAGCCCATAACATTCGGACCGTGAAGGCCCACGGAGCGCAATGTATCGCGCTGGTAACGGAGATCGTCGGCGCGGCGGACATCCCTTGGCAAATCCAAGCTTTACGCGCGGAACTGAACAAATAGATCAATGAGATGGAGGCGTTTTTGATGGAATATTCAACCCAAATGGCTGCCGCCAGAAAAGGCATTGTTACCCCGGCGATGGAGGTCGTGGCCGCTAAAGAGCAGAAAACTCCCATAGAGATTAGAGACCTGGTTGCCACCGGGAAAGTCGTGATCCCGGCCAATCAAAACCACCGCCGGCTCGATCCGGAAGGCGTCGGTCTGGGCCTCAAAACCAAAATCAATGTCAATTTGGGAATTTCCAAGGATTGCTGTAATTTTGATCTGGAGATGACCAAGGTCCAAAAAGCAATCGAGTTGGGGGCGGACGCCATCATGGATCTGAGCTCCTACGGGAAGACCCGGGAATTCCGGCAAAAGCTGATCGGCGTTTCCCCGGCGATGATCGGGACCGTGCCCATCTATGATGCGGTCGGCTTTTATGATAAGGAACTGGCGACCATCAACGCCGCCGAGTTTTTGCAGGTTGTTGAAAAACATGCCCAAGACGGCGTCGACTTTATGACCATTCACGCCGGAATCAATCGCGCCACCGCCGAACGGTTTAAGAAAAATCCCCGTTTAACCAATATTGTCTCCCGGGGCGGGTCGCTCATTTTTGCCTGGATGGAACTGACCGGACAGGAAAATCCCTTTTATGAATACTACGATCAGTTGCTGGAGATTTTCCGCAAATATGACGTGACCATCAGCCTGGGGGACGCCTGCCGGCCGGGGAGCATCCATGACGCCACCGACGCGGCGCAGATTGAAGAATTGATCGTGTTGGGCGAGTTGACGCAAAGAGCCTGGGCCCACGATGTGCAGGTAATCATTGAAGGTCCGGGGCATATGGCGATCAACGAAATCGCCGCCAACATGGTCCTGGAGAAACGGCTGTGCCATAACGCGCCGTTTTACGTGCTGGGGCCGATTGTTACCGATGTCGCGCCCGGTTACGACCATATTACCAGCGCGATCGGGGGCGCCATCGCCGCCGCGAACGGCGCGGACTTTTTGTGTTATGTAACACCGGCGGAGCATTTACGGCTCCCCACCCTTGATGATATGAAAGAGGGGATTGTCGCGGCAAAAATCGCGGCGCACGCGGCGGACATCGCCAAAGGGGTTCCGGGAGCCAGAGCCTGGGACGACCGGATGAGCGAGGCGCGTAAAAACCTGGATTGGGCCAGTATGTTTGCGCTGGCGCTCGAACCGGAAAAACCGCAAAAATTCCGGGAAGAGTCAAAACCCGAAGCGGAAGACAGTTGCACTATGTGTGGCAAGATGTGCGCGGTCCGGAATATGAACAAGGTCTTAAAGGGCGAAACGATCAGTATTTTATGAGAGGGCTTCAACCCGGGGAAAGGAGGCGGGCATTTGAAAATTAACGTAAATGGCGCTGAAGTTACACTGGATAATCATTCAACCACGATCCTGGCGTTACTCCAAAATAAAGGCGTCAACCCCGATCAGGTGGTCGTCGAATATAACGATGAAATTCCCGACCGCGAAACTTGGGGAACGATTCGCTTAGCCGAAGGGGATCGGCTCGAGATTGTGAAGTTTATGGGCGGGGGTTGATGTCATTGTTTGATCAAACGCAAGTTCAACGTTATTCGCGCCAGATCATCCTGCCGGAAATCGGATATGAGGGTCAACAAAAGTTAGCCGCTGCCAAAGTGCTGGTGATCGGCGCCGGAGGGCTGGGGTCGCCGGCCCTTTATTATCTCGCGGCGGCGGGAATCGGCGCCTTGGGGGTGGCTGATTTTGACGTGGTGGGCATCTCCAACTTGCAACGGCAGATTCTGCATTTTACCGACGACGTGGGGCGGAAGAAGGTTGATTCCGCCGCCGCCAAATTGCAAAAATTGAACCCCGCCGTGAACCTGATCAAACACCCGGACCGGATTACCATTGATAATATCGAGGAGATCGTCAGTCAATATGATCTGGTGATTGACGCGGTCGATAATTTTCCGGCCCGCTATTTGATCAGCGATTGCTGTTACTTCATGAACAAGCCGCTGATCGAAGGGGCGGTGTTGGGATTTGAAGGGATCCTGATGACGATCATCCCCGGCAAGTCGTCCTGTTATCGCTGCCTGTACCCAACGCCGCCGCCCGACGGTACGATCCCGACTTGCGGCGATTCGGGGATCCTCGGCATGGTAACCGGGGTCATCGGATCGTTGCAGGCGCTGGAGGCGGCCAAGGTGATTTTGGACCTCGGCCAAACCCTCTCGGGACGATTGCTCACCTTCAACGGCCTTGACCTGAATTTCCGGGAAATCGACTGGAAAAGGAAAAAAAGCTGTCCGTTATGCGGCGAAAACCCCCAAATCCACGAATTGGTAACATATGAATTACAATGCAAGCTGAAAGTGATCGAGTGATCAATTCAATTGGCGGCTTGCAGAATCCTGATTGGCACCGGAAACTTGCATTGCGTGCGGTAAGGCGGCTTTATCCTTGATAAAAAAGGACCGCAGATCGATCGCCCGCATGGTAGCCAGGATTCCGTCGAGATGATCATATTCGTGCTGCAATAGTTCTGACAGGTCTCCTTCCAGGTCAAGGGAACATTCATTCCAGTCGCGGTCCCGATAGCGGATCTTACAGCGGCGGTATCTTTGCACCTTGACAAGAAGATTGGGAAAGGACATGCAGTCATCCATCACCGTCATTAATTCGTCGTCCCCGAATTCCAACGACGGATTGATGAACACCACCGGGTGATCGATGTACATGTAAATCAGCCGCTTTTGGATCCCGATTTGCGGAGCGGCAATGGCCCGGCCCACGTGGTATTTTACTTTAAAATCGCTTAAGGTATCGTGCAAGTCGGCGATTACCGGCAACAGCTCCGCTAGTTCCGCTTGGTTGACCGGTTGGCTCACTTCATACAACTGGGGATTACCCAACAGTAATATCTCTTGTTTCATACGTCTTCACCTCTTTAGGCAATTGTATCATTGGTGATGTACGTATGCAATGACGCGGTGGTGCGCTTTTACGCTATTGTAACACTCGGATCGATCCGCTAACGGCTTCCGAAATTTTTTGCTTGACGTTATCAAGGAACCAAGCGTACAATATCATTAAATGCATAACGTGTATATACACATTATAGTAAATAAACGAATGATTGAGGTTACGGCGTGAAACCCATTACAAAAGTTTACCCCAAAGTCCCCAGTCCGTGCGCTTGTATGAACTTGCGGCGGGCGTCGCGGGCGGTTACGCAATTTTACGATGACATATTACAACCCAGCGGGATTACAGTCGCCCAGCTGTCTTTATTAAAACAGGTCAAACTATCCGAAACGCCTACCATCAGTGAATTGGCCAAACAAAACCGCATCGACCGCACGACGCTCAATCGCAATCTAAAACCGTTGGTGGATGCCGGTTTAATCACTGTCAACCCGGGTAAAGATCCGCGGACGAAGCTTGTCAGGTTAACTGAACCGGGCGACGCGGCGTTGACTCAAGGGTGGAGCTTATGGGGCGAAGCGCAGGAAGTGATCCAAGACTATCTGGGTGAAGCGAATCTGGCAATCCTGGTGAACCTGCTGTCAAAATTGGAAGCGTTGGCTCCGTAATCCCCAGTTCTTTACAAAGCGGAGCGTAAGGTGATGAGTGTATATACACTAAGGAGGCAGTCGCCTGGAGCTCCCACGGAAAGCGATTTTAGGTTGAAAAGCTGATCAATGAGGAGGATAATGATAATGAAAGAAACGATCCGAAAGTACATTCTGGATTTAGGCGTGGATGATGTGGGATTTGCGAAGGTTGAGGACTATCAAAACCCGAAATCCGATCCGGTCTCACACTTTTTACCGGGGGCGAAAACCATCATCGCGCTGGTCTTTCAGGAACTTGATACTTGTGAAAGTCCCAGTACCACCATTGCCATGAACGGTCGTCTGGACATGAATTATTTTCAACGGTCCTGCAGTTATCAAATTAATCGCTTTCTGAAACGGGAATTTCAGGCGAAAGTGGTGGATATGCCATATGCGTCCCCGACGGAGCAACGGAAAGACCGGATGGGGATCGCCGATTTTTCGCAGCGTCACGCGGCGGTGGCTGCCGGACTTGGCACGTTGGGACGGCATAATTTGGTGATTCACCCCCGCTTTGGAACCCGAATCGGTTTAACGGCGCTGATTACCAATTTGGAAATCAAACCGGACCCGAAGATCGCAGCGGATTTATGCATCCATTGTAATTTGTGCGTCAAAAATTGTCCGGGGAAGGCGCTGGACGAACCGGGGAAAACCGATGTCGGGAAATGCATTGCCCACTCACAACCCTACGGTTTGCGGGCCAATATCGGTTTTTGGCAGCAATTCGCCGACAGCACGCCGGAAGCGCAAAAACTGATGTTTGCCGACGAAAAATATTGGCGGATCCAACAGGCGCATTCCATCGGCATGCAATACTACTGCTTCAATTGTCTGAAGTCTTGCCCGGTGGGAGTACGTTAGCCAAAATATTTAAGGAGGGCACTGTCGTTGAAATACCGAAAAGCCGATGTAGGAGATAGCGAAATTCTGGCTCAAATGCGGGTGGCGATGCTTTGCGAACATACCAACCACGCGGAAGAGCTCAAAGCACTCATCAATGAAAACACCAAACAATACATCGCCGACGGTATCCAAGCGAATTGCTTTGTTGCCTGGGTTGCCGTTCAAGACGAGACGATTGTGGCGATGAGTGGAATCAACTTCTTTACATTACCGCCCAATGACTGGTGTCCGAGCGGAAAAACCGCTTACATCGGAAACATCTACACCCTGCCCGCTTTTCGGAAACAAGGGATTACCTCCCAACTGCTCGCGCGGCTGATTGCCGAGGCGAAAAGCCGGAATTGCGAACGAATTTTGCTTAACACCACCGATGAGGGTAGACCGCTCTATGAAAAACAAGGTTTCACCGTTTCTCCGACGGCGATGGCATGTTATCCCTTTGGGATCATTCCTTCATAAGAGCGGCCCCGCGGTTAACGGCGGACGCCGTATTAACCTCTAAACAACCAAATAAATAACAAGGGGCTGTTGCACAATGAAGAAGCAAGTTGCAATAGCCCCTTTTTGAGTCAAATACTGGCTTTGTAAGCGAACTCGCCTCATTTATGGGCAACAAAGCATGGGGTTACCCTCTCTTGGGACAAGAGAGGGCGAGGGTGAGTTCCTAAAAATTACCGCTACATTTTATCTTTTGGTATTTTGCAACAGCCCTTTGTTATTTAGGCTGGGTTAATATTTTCGAACGGAATCCCGTTCAATGAAATTACTCAGGATCGCGATGTTTTGATAGGGCAAATCGGGAAAGTTGATGCGTTTTACCAGAGTTTCAACCGCCACTTTGCACGCATAACCAATATTCACGTCGATTGTGGTCAACGCGGGAATCGCCAAATGAGAGATTTCCGTATTGCCGCTGCCGATAACGGATAGGTCGGCAGGCACCTTGATCCGGTTCGCGTGTAGGAATTGGATCAGTTCCAGCGCGGTAAGATCATAATCGCAAATAAAGGCGGTCGGGGCGTTTTGACCGTTGATCAACTCCAAAAGGTTTTTTTGATACGCTGTATCCGGATCAATGACCAACCGCGGATTGAACGGTAATTGCTGCGCTTCGAGGGCCGTCATGATTCCGGCTAATTTTTCGGAGTTGCGGTATAACGGCTTATGGCCGATAAATCCGATTTGGCGATGTCCGTTGCGGAGCAGATATTCACACGCTTTATACCCGGCATGCTTAAAATCGTACCAGATGCAGTCAAAATCATAAGAAGGGGAATAACCGGTAAAAAACAGCATCTGTTTAATTTTCTCTTTGATTAAAGCGACATATTGCATACCGAAACATCCGATTAAAATCGCGCCGTCAAAATGGAAACCTTGCGCCAGGATATACGGAAGCGTCAGGCTCTCCTGCGGAATCCGGTCGATAAATTCAATATGATAATAAGCGTTAAACTCCTGCAGGGTTTTCCCAAGGCATTGCAATTTGTAACTGATATTGCTGCTGCCGGAGATTTGCGCCTGCGCTTGCTGATATAAAATGAGTATTTTGAGTTGCTCATTTTTTTTGTTTTTGGTGTAGCCCATTTCCCCGGCTTTTTCGGTTATCTTCTTTTTGAGCTCATCGCTAACGCCCGGTTGCTCCGCCAGCGCCCGACTCACCGAAACAATAGATACGTTTAATTCCTTCGCAATATCGGAGATCGTTACTTTTCCATTGGACAATATTGGATCACCTACCCCGAAGTACAGTATATTCCAAATCGCTTAAAATTACAAGTTAATAAGGCGATAATTTAGCTTAAACAAATGAACAGTTTACGTAATTTGAATTCAAAGATGAATCGCAATTTTGGACAAACTCTGTCATTAGCTCAAAAAAAGAGGGAAAACATGTTGACAATGGTCAAGCAATGATACTATAATGTAGTAAAATTATTAAAAACTACTAGGAATACTTGGTTAATATTTTAAGCTATTTTTCCGTTGATTATTAATACCATTTTTCTAAAAAATTAATTAAGCTGACTAAAAAATAGAGGCTAAGATGTTTTGCCGGAAACGGCATGATGTCTTAGCCTTTTTTTATCAAAGGAGGAAATCAAATGCCAGAGGCTGCTACGAAGGTTGACCCAACCGAACTCCTATCCAATTCGCCGCCGTTCCCCAAATTATCAGTGACCGAGCTGGTGGTATCGTTTGAAAACTTCAACACCGGGGAGATTACCGCAGCGGTTGATCGAGTATCCCTCACCATTGAGCCGGGAGAATTCGTTTCGATTGTCGGTTTGAGCGGTTGCGGAAAATCGACGTTTTTAAGCGCCATTGCCGGTCTGTTGCGTCCCGGAAGCGGTTCGATCAAGGTCAACGGCAGGCCGGTGAATGGTCCCGGTTATGATCGGGCAGTCGTTTTTCAGAAAGCTGCCTTGCTGCCCTGGCGGACGGTGTTGAATAACATTATATACGGACTGGAATTACGGGGAGTTAAAAAGGACGACGCCAGAAAACAGGCGCAACAATATGTCGAGATGGTGCATTTGCAAGGGTTCGAGCATTATTATCCCCATCAGTTATCCGGGGGAATGCAACAGCGGGTCAATCTGGCGCGGGCATTGGTTTGCGAACCGGAAATCCTGTTGTTGGACGAACCGTTTGCGGCGTTGGACGCGATCACCCGCGAGTCGATGCAAAACGAACTGTTGGCCTTGTGGGAGCAAACCCGGAAAACCGTGCTGATGGTAACCCATCAGATTGATGAAGCGGTTTTGTTATCGGACCGGATTATCATTTTTTCCGCGCGACCCGCCCAAATCGTTGCGGAAGTAAAGATAAAACTACCGCGCCCCCGGACGCCGCAATTGAAAGACGACGCCGAGTTTGATTATTTAGCCAAAAAGATCTGGGGGCTAATCCATACCACGACCGGGAAGAAGGTGAATCTGGAATATGAAATCTAAAAAATCGGAAGTTGCCTTACGCAAACTCAAAAATACCTCCCAAAGTATCCTGCTGGGTGGTGGAGTGATTGTCTTGCTCCTTTTATTATGGGAAGTGGCCAGTGACTTGAAGTGGATTAATCCAATGTTCTCCAGTTCCCCCTCGCGGATTATGATTGCGGGATGGCAGATCGTCAAAAACGGCTCCATTTTTGTCCATATCAAAGCCAGCGGTGAAATTTTTCTGTTTGGTTACCTGTTGGCGGCGCTGGTCGGGATTCCTTCCGGAATCTTGTTGGGGTGGTATAAAAAAGCCAGTCAAGCCTTTGGCCCGATCATCGCGGCTTTTTATACAACGCCCCGGATCGCGATGATGCCGCTGTTTATCATCTGGTTTGGCCTGGGAATGGGGTCCAAACTGGCATTGGTTTTTCTAAGCGCCGTCTTTCCGCTGATTGTCAATATGCAGACAGCCGTATCCAATCTGGATCAGGACTTGGCCCGGGTAGCCGAAGCGTATGGCGCCAGCCGCCGCCAGATATTCTGGACAATCGCTCTGCCGGAGTCGGTACCGTTTCTTATGACCGGACTACGTTTGGCCACCGGGCGCGCCTTGCTCGGGGTAGTTGGCGCCGAAGTGTTCGGCGGGTCGGAAGGGGTGGGTTACCTGATTCAATATGCCGGCGCAACCTTCCAAACGGACATTGTTTTTGTTTGTGTAATCATCATAGCGGCATTGGGAATTGTCATGGATCGCACGTTACTGGCTTTGAATCGGCGATTTGACGGATGGCGCGGGAGTGATCGCTGAGATTTACCGGGTGGATCAGTTATCATCGATAACTGTGAATATAACAAATCGTTCAAAAGGAGAGAATGAAAATGTCGAATGCAACAGCTTTCGCCGGAGTCGATGTCGGCTCCCTGGGAACAAAGACAGTCATTTTGGTGGATGGTGAGATTGCCGGGTTCAGCATTCTCCGCACCGGATTGAATACCGAGGAGAATGGGTTGAATGGTTTACAGACCGCGTTAGCAGCGGCCGGGCTGCAACGGGAGGATCTACAGTACATTGTCGCCACGGGTTACGGACGAATCTCCGCGCCTTATGCCAATAAAACCGTGACCGAAATAACCTGTCACGCCAAAGGAGCGCATTTTCTCCATCCGCAAACCCGGACCATTATTGATATGGGCGGGCAGGATTGTAAAGCGATTCGTTTGGATGAGGGCGGCAATGTAACCGACTTCGCGATGAATGACAAATGCGCGGCCGGCACCGGACGGTTTCTGGAAGTCATGGCCAATGTCTTTAAAGTAACCCTCGACGAATTGGGACCGTTATCGTTGCAAGCGACCGAAGTGCTTCCGGTCAGCAGCACCTGTACGGTGTTTGCCGAATCGGAGACGGTTTCGCTCTTAGCCCGTGGTGAAAAACCGGAGAATATTATCGTGGGAATTCATCATGCCATTGCCAACCGGGTTGGTGGAATGTTCTCGCGGGTTGGCGTCGAAAGCGACGTCTTTTTCTCGGGGGGCGTCGCCAAAAACACCGGTATGCGAAAAGCTTTGGAAGAAGCGTTAAAGGTGAAAATTGCCAACCCGGAAAAAGACCCCCAGTTGGTTGGGGCGATCGGCGCGGCGGTTATTGCTCAAAATTCATGGAAAAGGGGGAAATGAAATGTCGTTGCAAGCGGTTGAAGTTATCAAAAAACGACTCCAAGAGCGACCCGATGAAATTGTCGCAGCCCGTCAGGAAGGACGAAAAGTCGTTGGTTGGCAAGGGTATAATCTTCCCGAAGAGATCATTTATGCGTTGGGATTGATTCCGGTCCGCATCGGCGCCGGCGGCGATGACCGTTTGGTGGAAATCGGCGCGCGTTATATTTCAACCAAAAATTGCGTATTTGTCCGCGAGACCGTCGGTTTGTTTGCTGAAAACAAGGATCCCTATATTCAAAACACCGACTTTTTGGCGTTTGACGCGACTTGTTTGCAGACTTACCGCACTGCCGAAATATTACAATACTATTTTCATAAAGAAGTGATTATCCTCGGCGTCCCGCGCAACTTTTATTGGCCGGAAGCCCAAATCTATTTCACGAAGGAAATTGAGTATTTTACCAAGCAACTGGAAGAATTGGCCGGCGTCAAACTTGACAACCAAAAGTTAGCCGCTACCATTGCGCTTTACGACCAAATCCGGAGCGCGATCGTTAAAATCTATGAGTACCAGGCGACCAAAGAACGATTCATTTCTTGGGAAGAGACCTATGATATTATTCATGCCGGATATTTTCTCGAGCGCCGCGAGTATCTCTCCTTATTGGAACAAGTTTTGGCCGAGGTTGATTCGAAACAGGGCGAGCCGCTGATTGACGCAGTAGATGATGAAGCGCGGATTTTAATTTCCGGCAGCGTCATTCCGCCGGGAGATAAAAAGTTAATCGAGATTATCAATCAAGTTGGCGGCCGGATTGTTGCCGATGATCTCTGGTCGGGGTTGATTCCCTATCTCGATGTCACAATTCCCGAAAATTCGTTGCAAGGATTGGCCATCGGCTATATTAACCGGACGCCTCATGGCGCGTTGCCTTATTTGGAACTTGATACCGACAAACGGCTTTTGCGCCTGAAGGAACTGATTAAAACATTTAAGGCGCAAGGCGTTATTTATCATACGCTGAGGTATTGCGACCCCTATACGTTTAAAGCCAAAGAAACCAAAGACATATTGCAAAAAGAGGGGATTCCGCTATTGGAGATCCATACCGAATACGCCGGGTCCGATTTTGAAGCGATTCGCACCCGGATCGAGGCGTTTGTGGAAATGATCAAAAACAAAAATTACGAGGAGGAGGCCGTATGAGTGCTTCAGGTAATGTCTTCCGGTATCCGGAAGCGATCAAAGCGGATTTTCTTTCAACCAATGACATCCAATTCCGGGACGGTTCCAGCGCGAGCGCTGCGGAGGTTTGGAAATACTTAACCGAAACCGGTCCGGTTAAGTATCCCAATATTTATGATTACAGTAATTATTACGGCCGGAAAATCTCAGGCGACGTTACATTGCCGTTTTCGCTAAAACATAATTACTTAATTATGACCATGAACGAACGAATGACCAATGCGAAAGCGAATGGGACGCCGGTGGTGTTTGTGCAAGGCGGGCAAAGCGTTGATCCTTATTATGCGGCCGGAGCGATTGCTTTGCGCCCCGCCAGTGTCGGTATCTGGGCCAGCGGTCAACATGAAGGCTTGAATTTAAACCAGGAAGAAGTGCGGCGGGCCGATCAAAAAGAAAAGGCGTACCGGGCGATCAGTTTTGAAGTTTGTCAGTCGGCCGGATATGAAAATATCCAGGAAGGGACCGTTCCGGTGGATATGATTGCGCCGTTTTCCTGCCTGCGTTGTTCGGACGTTTCATATGGGCTGGAAGCGCACCGTCATGGCAAACGTAAGGATGTTCGTTTGTTCTTGGGGGATTATCCGTTGGACCATCAAAAGGATAAAGAATGGGCGATTGAATATTTTGCGGAAAATATTCGGCGACTGATCGGCGCCATCGATGAACTCACCGGTAAAAAAACCACCGCCGCAGACTTGCAAAATGAGATTAAGCTTCATAACGAAGGGCGTAAATTAGCCATGGAAATTGCTGATTTGTGGTGGTCGGCCGAAACGCCGCCAACCAATGGCAAAGACCGTCGCGACTTGTTTCAAATGGGCGGCATGGAATTGCACGGTGATCCGGAAGCGAGTTTAAGTCTGTTGCGGGAAGCGAAAGGGTACATTGCCGATCGGGTTCAAACCGGTCAAAAAGGTTATGGCGTCAGTGATCATCCGGCCCGTATTTTTGTCTGCGGTTCGTGTGTATTCCCCAATGAATACCGCATTGAGGAAGCGGGAGGAATTGTGGTCGGTAACGACAACCATTGGAGTGATATAACCACCATCGTGGCAGAAACGGGTGATCCTTTTTATAGTCTAGCGAAAGCGATTTTATCCTATCCGTACGAACAGTCAATTAAAGAGCGGGCGCAATGGACGATTGACCAAGTGAAACGATCCCGGGCCGATGGAGTGTTATTTTTATATAACTGGGGTTGCAATACCCAGTCGGCGATCGCCCGGGCGTTGGTTGATGAAATTAAACGGGAGTCCGGCGTTCCGACCTTAATCATTGAACACGAGCAACGGGGAACGCAGTCGGAACAGTTGCAAAACCGGGTTAACGCTTTCGTGGAAATGTTGAAATGATGTCGCGGATGAGCTGAAAAATGAAAGTGAGTGATAATTATGGCAAAAAAAGTGATCCGTTCGTTGGTTATGATCTTATTGATTACTTCGTTGACATTGAGCGTTGTTTATGGAAAAACCGATCCGAAAAACGCCAAAGAGTTAGTAACCATTCGTCTTGCCAATCTCTCGATCGGGATTGGCAGCATGCCGCAGGCGCTGGCGCTAGAAAAAGGGGTATTTAAAAAACATGGCATTGATTTAAAAGTGATTAACTTTATTAAAGGAGGGGCCGAAGCCACGGCTGGCGTCGCGAGCGGACAGGTGGATATGGGTTCTTACGGAAGCCCGATCATTACCGGTATCGCGAAAGGTTTGCCGATCAAAATTGTGGCTTCGCCACCGAGTAAACGAATCGAGTTTGTCTTAGTGGCAACCAATTCCATCAAAAAGGTAAAGGACCTGAAAGGAAAAACCGTTGCTACCGGCGCGCTGGGCGGCGGCAATCACCAATCGTTTTTAAAGATTTTGGCGGGCAACGGTTTATCCGAAAGCGACGTTAAGATCGTCGCCACCGGCGGGACCGACGCTTATATGATTTTGGCTTCGGGGCGGGTTGCGGCGGTGGAGACCAACTGGGACGTGGCGATCCGGGCAAAATTGGAGGGAACCGGTCATTTATTGGCGGAGTCCGCCAAATATTATAAAAATTATCAACATAGCTATGTTTTTGCAACGACGAAATTGATTCAAACCAATCCCCAAGCGATTCACAACTTTTTAAAAGCGAGCCGCGAAGCGTATCAATATGCCAAAACCCATCAAGAAGAGTTGATCGCCTATACCGTGAAAGAACTCAACATGGACGAACGAATCGTTCGTGAATACTGGAAAAATCTGATTCCCAAATGGGATCTTAGTTTCAAAGTTGATGTTTCCGGTACCGCAGGCGCGTTGAAAACCCTTCAAGAACTGAAGGAGATCGATCCCAACGTAGTTTTTGATCAAGAGCGGTTTATCGACCTGAGTTTTACCAAATAACCCGGTGGTATGTAGTTCAACTGATATATTGGAATTCGGAGGTTGGCATGAGCGGTTCAAGTGAATTGTTTCGATACCCTGAATCGATGAAAGATGAGTTTTTAGAATCGGATGACATTGTATTCCGTGACGGCTCGCGGGTAACAGCCGCGGAGGTTTGGGAATTTTTAACCCAAGAAGCGCCGGTCCGTTATCCGTTTGCTTTTGACAAAAGCAGTTATTTCGGACGCAGGATCTCCGGGGATGTGACGCTGCCATACTCATTGAAACATAATTATCTTATCTTAACAATGAATGATCGGATGTTAAAAGCGAAAGCCCAAGGAGTTCCGGTAGTTTTTGTTCAAGGGGGTCAAAGTGTCGATCCGTATTACGCCGCCGGAGCGATCGGTCTCCGGCCGGCGAGTGTCGGAATCTGGGCGCGCGGACAACAGGAAGGACTGAATCTGAATCAAGAAGAAGTGCGGCGCGCCGATCAAAAAGAAAAAGCCTATCAGGCCATTAGCTTTGAAATCTGCAATTCGGCGGGTTACGAAAACATCCAAGAAGGCACGGTGCCGGTGGATATGATTGCGCCTTATTCTTGTTTGCGGTGCTCCGATGTTTCGTACGGGCTGGAGGCGCACCGCCATGGCAAACGGAAAGACGTCAAACTGTTTTTGGCCGACTACCCCTTGGCGAATCAGAAGGATAAAACTTGGGCCATTGAATATTTTGCCGCGACACTACGCCGGCTAACCGCTGAAATCGGTCAATTGACCGGGAAACAAATGACTCCCGCTGATTTGCAAAATGAAATCAAATTGCATAATGAAGGGCGCCGCTTGGCGCTTGAAATTGCGGAACTGTGGTGGTCGGCCGGAGTCCCGCCGACCAACGGCGAAGACCGCCGTTGCCTGTTTCAAATGGGCGGAATGGAAATCCACGGCGATCCGGTGGCTACGCTAAGCGTGTTGAAAGAGGCGCGCAACACCATCGCCTACCGCGTAAACCATTCAATCCAAGGGATTGGCATCAGCAATGATCCGGCCCGGTTATTTTTGTGCGGCCCTTGCGTATTCCCGAATAATTACCGAACCGAGGAAGCCGGCGGAATTATCGTCGGCACCGATAATCATTGGAGCGATATTACAACCATCGTGGCCGAAGCGGGCGACCCCTTTTATAATCTGGCCAAGGCGATTTTATCCTATCCTTACGAGCAGTCCATCCGGGAGCGGGCGCGTTGGACGGTGGAGCAATTGCGGCAATCGCGCGCCGACGGGGTTTTATTTATGTACAATTGGGGCTGCAATACCCAGTCGGCGATTGCGCGGGCGCTTTGCGACGCGGTTAAGGCGGAAACCAATATCGCGACGCTGATTGTCGAACATGAACAACGGGGACGGCAGTCCGAACAATTGCAAAACCGGGTTAATGCTTTTATTGAAATGATTGCGTAGACTGTCTTTGATGATGATAGGAGTGACTGTGCATGGATATCACCAAAATCAACTGGGATTTTGAAACGGATGTCGTTGTGGTTGGTTTCGGTGCCGCCGGAGCGGCGGCTGCGATTAACGCTTTTGATTTCGGAGCGGAAACGATTATACTTGAAAAGATGAAAAATCCGGGCGGAGCCTCAATTTTAGCGGGTGGTGCGTTAAAGGCGGTTCATGATGTGAGTAAAGCGGTCGATTATCTCAGCGCCACCCAGGGCGGGCGAGTCCCGGCGGCAATGATTCGCACATTTGCGCAAGGCCTTTATGAGCTTCCGGATTATCTTAACGAACTTGCCAAAGTGAACGGGGCGACGGTTTCGGTTCGGCCGTCCAATGCCAGCGCGGGATTATATCCGTTTCCGGGCGCGGATACGTTCTTTACAACGTTTATCCAGGAGATTCCCGGCTTCAACGGGTATGATTGGAGTCATACCGGTGGCAATTTAAACGGTCAACGTTTGATCAAATTGTTAGTCGATAATGTTGAACAACGCGGGATAAGTGTTTTTTATGATTCCCCCGTCAACGGTTTAATCCTTGACCATGCTGGTGCGGTGGTCGGGGTAGAGGCTACTCGCGAGGGAAGACAACTGTTTATCAGAGCGAGAAGGGGAGTTATCCTAGCTTCAGGCGGCTTTGAGTTTAACGAAAAATTAAAGCAAGAATATTTTGAAGCCATCCCCGTCTACTCCATGGGCAATCCCGGGAATACCGGGGACGGAATTTTGATGGCTCAAAAAGCCGGGGCTGCCTTATGGCATATGTGGCATTTTCACGGTTCATACGGGTTTAAATTTTCCGATTTTGAACCGGCGATCCGGATTGCGCCTGGCGGGGCCAGAAATGATCAGCGGAAAGTTGCTTGGATATTAGTTGACAAATTGGGAAGGAGATTTATGAATGAGTATCATCCCGCCCCGCAAGATACCATGCATCGACCGTTGGAATATTTTGATCCGGATCTGCCGGGGTATCCCCGGATTCCGGCGCTGATGATCTTTGATGAAGACGGGCGGAAGCTGGGGAGGATTGCCAATCCTTTGACAGCCTACGAAAAACATAATTATAACTGGAGTTTTGACAATAGTGCCGAAGTGGAACGCGGTTGGATCAAACAATATGACTCGTTGACCGATTTAGCCGGTGCTTTTCAATTGGACCCCGGCAAGCTGACGAATACCATTAATCGCTGGAACGAACAGGTGGAACTTGGAAACGATGAAGATTTCGGCCGGCCGGCGGGTACGATCGTCCCAATCAAAAAACCGCCTTTCTATGCGGTTCAGGTTTGGCCGGTCTGCACGAATACGCAAGGAGGTCCGGAACATGACGTGAAACAGCGGGTGGTGGATCCCTACGGCAATCCGCTCCCCAACCTTTACGCCGTTGGGGAATTAGGTTCCTTCTTTGGCCATCTGTATCTATTGGGTGGGAATTTGAGCGAATGCATTATTAGCGGGCGGATTGCTGGCAAAGAAGCGGCCAGTTTGAAAAGCACCTGAATTGCGGGGATAGCATATTGATAGTTACAACCTGAACCGGTCGGGAGCTTGATCTCCCAACCGGTTTTGCATATAATGGATCTGCCGAAGGCCTTCCCGGTGAACCTTTTGTTTCTTTTCACGTCAGTAACTAACGATTGTTTTTGATCGTAACCAAGCATTCGCAAGGGGTGGAACGGCATGCGCAAAACCGGATTGATCGTAGCCTTGTTTCTCGTAATGATCACAACCGTTGGTTATTCCCAAACCGGCCGGTTTCAATTGACTGCCGCGCAAAAAGCGGTATTGACCCAAAGACTTGACGGACAATGGGCAAACATGTTTGAACCCGAATTAAAGAAGGGTACATCGCTCCGCGATGTCGTCGCGTTCGCCTTAAACGCCGCTTCCGTCGCCTACCGGCCGGAGCGGATTGAAACCGCTTTGGATTATGTGAATCAAAATATCAATCGTTCCACCAAAAATCCGGCGACCTACGGCAATATTTTTTGGTATCACGGCGATACGGTGATCAACGACCGCAACGGCGTCGAGTTTTGCATGCGGCATGCCGCACTGATCTGGATCTTGTACCGGGAGCAACTGTCGCCCAAGGCCCGCCAGAAGCTCCGGGAGATCGTTGAGTTCAGCATTGAGGGGATCAAACGGCATCAGGTGGCCTTGTCCTACACCAACATTATTTTAATGAAAGCCGCCAATCTGATCCTGCTGGGAGAGTCCTGCGACCGGCCCGCGTTAGCGCAGGAAGGATACCAAATATTACGGGAATGGGTCGTTTATACCTATCGCAACGGGCTTTGCGAGTTCCTTAGTCCCACCTATTATGCGGTGGATATTGAAAACCTGTCCCTGATTTATCATCTATCCAAACATGCCGAAAGCCGGGAAATCGCCGCTAAAGCTTTGGAATACCTCTGGACCGATATCGCGGTCAATTGGTACGAACCCTCCCAACGGCTGGGCGGTACGCATAGTCGCGATTATGACCGGCTATACGGGCATAACGCGGTTGACCAGTTAGTCGAGCGGGCCGGTTGGAGCGATATCGAAGCGACCGGAGAACCGGCTCCAGCGGTTTTTAATTATTATGCGTTTGTGCCGCCCGCCGCGCCGGTCCGTCAATATCTGACCGCGCCGTTGCCCCGGTTCGTCTCGGAACGTTGGGGCGAGCAAGAATATCAGCGGGTTTCCAATTATTATCAAGGAAACTTCAGCGTCGCGTCGGCCGAAGCCAATTATCATAACATGGACAAGACGCCGCTCGTGATTAATCTGGGCGGCGGTTACGAGACTCCGGTCATTAATTATTTTCTAGACGGCCGCGAAGATTATTACGGTTTTAAAACCATTTTGGAAAAATCGGGCCATCGGAAATCGCTTCATTTGAAGCCGTTTATAACCAGCGTGCAAAATGACGGCGAAGTGTTGTTCCTGGCGTCATGCAAAGACGATAGCGACCCTACTGCCGACAAGCTGGAGTCGGTTGTCACGCTCCCGGCCGCTGCCGAGCTTTGGTTGGATAATCAGCAGTTGGATGTTTTTAACTCGCGCTCGGCGTGGCAGACCGTGCCGGCGGCCAATTCCACCACGACCCGGTTCAAGGTTGTAACCATGAATGGCAAACCGGTGGTCCAAATCAGCGACCGCGACCCAAACGCCGGAATCGGCCTCCAACAGAAATTACGGGTGAGCCCGGGAAAAACGTATAAGCTGAAGGCGAGGATGAAAGGGCAAACCGTCTCCCTTTATCTTAACTTCTACGACCGCAACAACCAGTTGATCCAAGGCGAACACCAACGTGGATTCCGGTTGAAAAAAGACGATTATACCTGGAATGAGATCGTTGAGAAAGCGCCCGAACAAGCGAGCTATTGCCAGGCTTGGATCTATTCACCAATTAAAAATACCACCGAAGTATTGCTTGACGACCTGAGCGTGGAGGAAAGCGATGCCGGCAATGCAACGAAGATCGTCGCCCGGTTTGACTTCAAGGAAGCCATCTCCCAACGATTGGTAATTGGTGAGGGTGAGAATCTATTCGTTAAACGCGGTGACGTCGTCGCCGCGCTCCGGTTGGTCAAAGCGTTGGATGTCTCCGGTCGCCCGGTTCCGTTGATCCTTGCCAATGACGGACTTCACTATGGAGCGCTCCGTCTTACCGCCACGCATTCGCAGGCCAAAACCGGGGGACGGGGGACAATTATTATTTGGTCGTATACCGGTGACGGAATCAGTGACGATCAAAAATTCAGCGCCTTCCGCCGAAAAGTCATGGCCGTACCGGATAGCGTCAAAATCAAACAAAGTATTTTTAACGTGAAAGTTTCCGGGATCACCGGCGCACTGGAACTCACCGCCGACGTGCTGAATGAACAACGAATTTTCCGTAAAGGAATGAAAACGGGGCTGACCAACAGTTTATTATCTGTCAATGGACGGGACGTCGGACGGGAGATCCTGGAAGGTTTGACTGGTATCAATTATACCGGTGCGAACTGACTGTGATAGAGTCGGCTGTAGGGTCCGCCTTGAGCCAGGAGCTGCTCATGCGTCCCGCTTTCCACGATATTTCCCTGATCCATGACTAAAATTAAGTCCGCTTCCCGGACCGTTGAAAGCCGGTGAGCGATGATAAAGCTGGTCCGTCCGGTTACCATTTTTAAAAACGCCTGTTGAATGCGGAGTTCGGTCCGCGTATCAATATTGCTGGTGGCTTCATCCAAAATCAGCATCGGCGGATCGACCAACATCACCCGAGCGATGGTCAGTAATTGTTTTTGCCCTTGGGACAGGTTTTCGCCGGCATCGGTAATCAGTGTATCGTAACCTTGCGGCAAGCGCCGGATAAAACCATGCGCATCGGCGGCCTTGGCAGCGGCGATAATCGCGGCGTCGCTGGCTTCCGGTCTGCCATAGGCGATATTATCCCGGATACTCCCGGCAAACAGCCAGGTATCCTGCAGCACCATCCCAAAACTCCGCCGCAGGTTGTCGCGACTGATCCGGTTAATGTTGATTCCATCAATAGTGATGGCCCCTTGATCCACCTCATAAAAGCGCATCAATAGATTGACCAAGGTCGTTTTGCCGGCGCCGGTCGGACCGACAATGGCAATTCTACTGCCGGGTTCGATCTGGAGATTGAAATTAACGATTAGCGGCTGGTTTGATTGATATGCAAAATGAACATGATGAAAACCGATCCGGCCTTGTTGGGGATTGATCTGGAGCGCATCCGGCTGGTCGGAAGTCTCCGGGGTTAAGTCAAGGACTTCAACGATGCGTCGGGTCGCGGCGGCAGCCGCTTGAATCTGGGTGAGTACGGCTGTGATGTCGTTAAACGGTTTGGCAAACAGCGTCGCATAGATTAAAAAACTGGAGATATCGCCGATCGTAACTTTGCCGAGGATCGCGGCGATACTGCCGATTAAGCCAACGGCGGAATAAGCAATATTGTTAACCAGACGAGTCGTCGGTCCCGCCAGCGAACCGTAAAACTGCGACTGGACCCCCGATTGATAAAGCTTTTGGTTAATCTTCTTAAATTGCTCCAGTGAACGTTGCTCAAAACGAAAGGCTTGAACTACCTTTTGGCCGCTGATCATCTCCTCAATATAGCCGTTCAAATCGCCCAAATCTTTTGCCTGCTCCCGAAACAGCCGTTGGGAACGTTTCGTAATAAACCGGGCCACCAACAACGATACCGGCGCCGCTAGCGCGACGACCAGGGTCAGCACTGGACTAAGGGATAACATAAAAGCGATGGCGCCGACGATCGTGACCAGTCCGGTGAGCAGCGTGGCCAGCCCTTGGGTTATCCCATCAGATACCGTGTCAAGGTCGTTGATAAACCGATCGATCGTATCGCCATGGGGATTGGAATCGAAAAAGCGCAACGGCAGGTTGTTTAATTTGTCAAACAGTTGCTGGCGCAGGTTGTTGACGGTCAGATAGGCGACCCGGTTGGAGAGGTAGGCGAGTAGCCAGCCAAAAAGATTCCCGATAGTATATAGTCCGGCCAAAAGGCTTAAAATTTTGAAGATCGTCCCCAAATCGACCTGGCCTTTTCCAACCATGGCGTCAATCGTTTTGCCAATCAGCCACGGTCCGGCCAAGCTCGCCAGCACGCTGACAATCGCCGCCAATAGCAACCAACAGAGGCGCCCGCGGTTTGCTTCAACCGCTTTTACTATCCGTATGACGTGGTTCCGTCTCATTGGCTTACCTCCTCCGTTACCTGCTGCGAAAGGCATATTTCCCGATACACCGGACAGTTTTTCAGTAATTCATGATGTGGGCCGGTCCCAACCAGTGCGCCATCGTCAAATACCAGGATCCGATCGGCGTTTTTGATGGTGCTGGCCCGTTGGGAGATTAACAAGACAGTCATCCCGACGCCATTTTTTTTAATCGCGCCCCGTAACGCCGCATCAGTAGTAAAATCCAGGGCGCTGGAGGAGTCATCCAAAATTAAGATGGACGGTTGGGCCACGATCGCCCGGGCGATCGTTAGGCGCTGCCGCTGCCCGCCGGAAAAGTTGACGCCGCCCCGCGCTACTTGGGTATCATAGCCCTCGGGAAGTTTGGCGATGAACGCGTCGGCTTGGGCGACCCGGGCAGCCGCCACCACCGCCGCGTCGCTAGCCGCTTGATTTCCCCAGCGGATATTTTCAGCGACAGTGCCGCTAAACAGGAGGGCTTTTTGGGGGACCAACCCAATCTTTTGCCGTAATTCCCGGAGCGGATACGCTTTCACATTCATCCCGTCAATTAAGATTTCGCCTTCCGTTGCATCATAGAACCGGGGAATCAGGTTGACAAACGTCGATTTTCCCGAGCCGGTGCTGCCGATCAGGCCCACCGTCTCACCCCGTTGAATGCTGACGGAAATATCGGTCAAAGCCATCGCGCCGCCGGTGTTGTAACCAAAGGAAACATGGCGGAATTGGACTGCCGGAGTCGCTGGGTCAACCGTAACCGGCAATGTTTGCAGGGGGTTGGCGATGGAAGCGGTTACGGATAGTACCTCACTGACGCGCCCGGCTGCGGCATACGCTTTGGTGAAGATGATGATTAGATTGGACACGACGATCAAGGCCAGCAAAATCTGGGTAATATAATTGACAAAAGCAATAATCTCTCCTTGGGAGAGCCGGCCGGCATCCAGTTGAAAGCCGCCCGCCCAGAGAATGGCGATCACAGCGGCGTTCATCACGAAAGCGGTTAACGGATTCAATAACGACGCGATCTTGGTAGCCCGAATGGCGGTAGCGGTCAATTCGTCATTGGCATTGTGGAAACGTTTCCGTTCTCTACCGTTTTGGGCGAAAGCCCGGATCACTCTTACCCCCGCTAGATTTTCACGCAGGATTGACGCCATTCGGTCTAGCTTTTGCTGGTACTCCCGGTACAGGGGCGAAGCGTTCCGGATGATCAGGTAGAGGATTACCGCGAAGACCGGGGTGGCGGCGAGCAACACTAAGGATAACTTGAAGTCCAAACACATCGCCATCACCAAAGCGCCAATGCAGATAAACGGCGCCCGGATCACCAAGCGGATTAACATCGCCATCGCCAACTGTAGTTGGTTAAGATCATTGGTGAGCCGGTTGATCAACGAAGCGGTGCCAAAGCGGTCGAGTTCCGTGTAGGAGAGCGAAGCGATCTGTTGAAAGAGCGCATTTCGTAATGTGGTGCCGAATCCTTGGGAAGCGCGGGCCGCGTAATACTGGCAAACCATTGAACAGCCAAATCCAAGCACAGCCATTACTAACATCAGCCCGCCGGTTTTGAACACATAAGTGAGGTCGTGGCGCGCCACACCCCGGTTGATGATCAAAGCCATCATGGTCGGGAGCAGCAATTCAAGAATCGCCTCCAATAGCTTGAAGAGGGGTCCGAGGAGGCATTCTTTCCGGTATGGTTTTAGGAAGTTCAATAATATACCCATTGGCTTGGTTAGCTCCCCCGCGCGCGCGACAACTAATTCCACGCGCTTGCATTGTTGGCGCGGAAACCGTTGCGATCGCAATTTTTTTAATTGCCGACGCGTTTTATTTCGCTTATAATCGTAGCATGCCAGTTTCGATATTAAAAATATCTGTTTTATATCCTTGCGATATGAAAATCGTATGTTGACGGGGGAATCACCATGGATCTGAAACAACTCGAGTATTTTTTAGCAATTGCCGAGGAAGGGCAGATCACGGCGGCGGCGAAAAAATTGCACATGGCCCAACCGCCGTTGAGTCAACAACTGAAACTGCTCGAAGCCGAACTCGGCGTTAAACTGGTTGAACGCGGTCCGCGTCATCTGCAACTCACCGAGGCGGGAGAAATATTACGGAATAAGGCGTGGCAGATTTTGGAGCTGACCGGATCGACCATCCGGGAGATCAACGATTATAATCAAGGTTTACATGGCACATTGGTCATTGGCGCCGTCTCCTCATCCGGGGCAATGCTGTTAAATGAGCGGATTATTCGGTTCCATCGTCAATACCCGGGGGTTCGTTTTGAGATTCACGAGGGAAATACGTTCCATGTGGTTGACCTGTTAAACCGGGGGATTATCGAGGTCGGAATCGTCCGGACGCCGTTTAACGCGACGCCGTTTGAGTGCCGTTACACTCAAACCGAGCCGATGCTCGCGGTCATGACGGCCGAATATGATGACAACCCGTCCCAAACCAGGATCACCATTGCCGAATTGCGCAATAAACCGTTAATTATCTATCGCCGTTTTGAGCAATTGCTGGCCACGATCTGTATCGACCAAGGCTTTGAACCGGATTTTTTCTGTAAGAATGACGATGCCCGAACCACACTGTGGTGGGCCAATGCCGGGTTGGGGATCGGTATTGTCCCGCAATCGGCCTTGGCGTTCATCAGTCATACCAAGCTGCTTTGCAAAGAAATTGCCTGTGACGCCTTACGGACACGGATCGCCGCCATCTGGGTTAAAGAGCGCTACCTTTCCACGCGAGCCGCAAAATTTCTCGACTATTTTGGTGAAGCATAATAGCGTAATTGAAGCCGGCCGGTTGGGAGAAATTTGCGCCAACGTCAATCGAATATGACATATCGGTGTCGAGCCATCGCAATATAATGACTGTAGTTTCACTATAATTGAATCGGAAGGAAAGCGGATGGATGCCGGAAATGAACTTTCGGGAAGCAGTCGAACGAGCGGTTCAAATACGAAAAAGTTATCATCAATTGGAAAAACGGTATCATGGGCAAGAATGGACGGTAACCGAAGACGCGTTAGCGTTCCTGACCGATGCCGGTTTGGTCGGTCGCCTGGTGATGGCGGAACAAGGACGTTGGCCTGACGGGGGAGCAACAACCATCGAATTGGAGCATAAACTCGGTGAATGTCTCTGGTGGCTGATTGTTTTGGCCGAGCGGATGCAGCTTGATAGCTGTCAAGCATTGCAGAACTTTTTGACCAAAACCGAGCAACAGTTACGCGAGTAGCAATAGTCGCACCGTATTCTTCGATGGATGAGTAAGCTTGCAAATATATCCAAACAGAGCAAAACGGCTGTCCAAATTGAACTTGGACAGCCGTTTTTTGATCAAAGAATTAAATCAATATTTCCCGAAGTCGGAACCAAACGGAGCGGTTTTCCCACCGGACAGGTCGGTGTTGCGGATCGCCGTTTTTTTGCCGGATGGCGTGAGGAGTTTGATTGGTTCATCCCGCCCGTCGTCGCCGCGTTCGATCCGGAACTGACTTAACCGCTCGTTGAGAAGCTCGGCTTGACTGGCAAGTTCCTCGCTGGCGGCGGCGCTCTGCTCGGCCGTGGCGGTGTTGGTTTGGGTTACTTGCGCGACTTGGGTTATTCCCTGGTTGATTTGGCCGATCGCCGCCGCCTGTTCGTTGGAAGAGGAAGCGATCGCTCCGATCAGTGTATTGACTTGGGTGATGCTTTCGACAATGGCTTTTAACGCGACCGCGTTTTCATTGGCGAGCGTGGTCCCGGTTTGCGTTTTGGCGATCGACCCTTCAATCAGGACGGTTGTCTCTTTGGCGGCTTTGGCGCTCCGTCCGGCCAGATTGCGGACTTCTTCAGCGACCACCGCGAAACCTTTGCCTTGGGTCCCGGCCCGCGCCGCTTCCACTGCCGCGTTTAAAGCCAGAATGTTGGTTTGGAACGCGATTTCATCAATCACTTTGATGATTTTGGAAATATTTTGGGCCGATTCGTTGATTTCATTCATCGCGGCCAGCATGGCGGTCATTAAGTCGTTTCCTTGATTGGCGTTGGCGGCGGCGGTCTTCGCCAACTGGTTGGCAGCCGCAGCGTTGGTGGCGTTTTGCCGGGTTTGGGAAGCGACCTCCGCCATCGTGGCGTTCACCTCTTCGACAGTCGCCGCTTGCTCGGAAGCGCCTTGCGATAAAACCGTACTCGATTGTGACAATTGTTGGGCGTTGGCCGCCACCTGCTCGGACGCCTGCCGGAATTCCCCGAGAGTTTTATTGAACGAGGCGACGGTCTGATTGAGCGCTTCTTTGATTAACGCGTGATCGCCCTGATATTCCCCGGCGACGCGCATCTGGAGGTTGCCTTGGGCCATCTCCTGGAGAACCGCCGCGGCTTCATTGATTGGCGTAGTGATTGCCGCAAGGGTGTCATTCAAGCCGGCTATGATCGTCCGGAACCCTCCGGAGAACTTTTCCACCTGGCCGCGAACGGTTAAGTCGCCGGCGACTGCGGCTTCACTGAGACGATGGGCTTCGACGATCAGATCCTGAATGGTCTGCATCATCTGAATCAAAGCCGGAATCAGTTGATCGTCCTCCGAGCGTTTCCCGGCCTGCTGCGTTTCGGCGAGCGGCGTGGTGTCGCCGTTGGCGATCGCCACGATAATCGTGATGATATGTAAGAAATGGTTGCGAACGGTATTGATCTCCGTGGCGAACTGTTGCAGCATTCCCTGATATTGGCCATCCATCGCCTGGGAAAAATCGTTCATCCCCATCCGTTGCAATACCTCAATTCCTTCATTGAGCGGCGCGATGATCGCGTCCAAGGAACGATTGACGCCATGGATGATTCGGGCGAAATCGCCGCCATGCCCCGCGGCGTCGGCCCGGACGCTTAAATTACCGGCGATTGCGGCGTCCGCCAGCAAATTGGCATCGGCGACCAAGGCATTGATGGCGTCGATACAGGTATTGAGGTTTTCTTTAATATCGTTAAAATCTCCCTGAAACTCCTGAGTGATTTTGGAGGGGATGTCGCCTTTACTGATCAAAGCGATATATTGCGCCGTTACCCCGACCGGTTGGACAATCGCTTCCAACGACTGATTGACTCCGGCGATAATTTTGGCGAAATCCCCGCCGTGGCGGGTTACATCGGCCCGGGTCCCCAGTTTGCCGGCAATGGTCGCGTTAGCCAGCAGGTTGACGTCGGCTATCAGGGCGTTGATCGCATGAATACAGATATTTAAATTAGCTTTCAGCGTATTGAAATCGCCTTGATATTCCTCGGTAATTGGCGGCGGGATATCGCCTTTGCTGATGCGGTCGACGTAATCACTGGCGACGTTAAGCGGGACGATGACGGCGTCAAGGGTGTCATTGATGCCTTGAATAATCTGCCGGTAGCCACCGTTAAAGCGATCAAGCCGGCCTCGCGTATGCAGTTTCCCGGCCACGGCGGCGGCGGTGAGCGTTTCTGTTTCGGCGATCAAGCCTTGGAGCGCTTGGACGGTGGTTTGCAGCGCGGGAGTGATCTCGTCGTCCTTGTCATGGGCATAAAGCTCGATCGCGATATCGCCAGCGGCAATCCGCCGCATGGAAGCGACGACGGTATGTTGAAGATTGTCGGCAAAACGATCCAGGGTCGCGGCCATGACGCCGATTTCGTCGGTCCGGGCAAGGTTGAGCCGCTGGCCCAAATGGCCCTTGCTCAGTTCCTGGATCATGGCTACGACCTTTTGCAACGGCTTCCGGATCAGGCGACCGATGAGGAGCAGCATGGTCAGGATCATAATTGCGATGACGATAGCGGCGATGCCGATGATCGAATTCCGCAACTGATAATAGTCATGCAGGATATTGGCGATGGGAATCACCACCGAAAAGCTCCAATAACTGTCGGTCCCTTCGAGATGGATCGGTTGATACAGTTTAAAGGGATTGCCGTTGGCGGCGCCGGACTGCGACCATACCGAAAACTCTTTGCCAGCCTGGATTCGTTCCAGTACCGTCGGATCGGCTTCAATTGCTTTGATATTTTTGGTAAGCAGTTGCGGTTTGGTGGAATGGGCGACAATGGTCCCCTGGTCGGTGAGGACCGTCGCATACCCCCCCAGCGGTCGGATCTTCGCCACCACATTTTGGAAATCGTTCAAGCGGTAATCGATTGAGATCACCCCGAGGAACTTTCCTTGGGTCATGATCGGGTAGACGACGGAAGTCATTAAGACGTCTGCGCCGTTCACCGCATACGAGGTGGGTTCGGTAAGATAAAGACGTTGCGTCGCTTTGGGCACGTCGTACCATTTCATGTCGGTCGTGGCGTCGTAAGCGGCGGAGACCGCCAACTCGTTCCCGGACCGGGACACGTAGGGAATAAAGCGACCGTCGGCGCCGCTACCGGGTTTGCCGATATTACGGGCATCCTGGCCGTCAAAAAGATTGGGCTCATAGGCGACGGTCAACCCAAAGACAAACTGGTTCTTCGCCATGATCTGTTTCAGAATGGCGATCGTGGCATTGCGATCGGTCAGACCTTGTTGATGTAAGCTTTCGACTTGCGCGCCTAAGGTTTCGGCAATAGTTTTTAACTTGTCAAATTGGCCTTCAATCAGATTGGCGTTCAACCGGGTAATCTGATCGGCTTGGGTTTGCGCCTGCTTGAAACTGGAGGTATAGATCTGTTGCAAGAGCACGTAGAACATTGCCGAGAATCCGATGAGGAGAATTGCGACAACCGACAGGATGATTTTTGATGAAACATTGAGACGCAAGCGGAAACGGATATTTCTCATGATCGTAGGCTTCCTCCTTGAAGTGGATTCTCCGAATCAACAATAACGGTATACAAATTCATCGGTCATTTAGGGATATACTAATATAGTCTCTTGATTAAGCTCCTGTATCGATTTGATGAACTTTCGATTTGGAGCGATTTGACGTTATCGCGCCGATCCGATAAAAAAAGTTAAAAGTAGGATTTTCGTCAAATCTTACATGAATATTTCAATTTTATTAAAATCCCTTCTTGGACTTGGAAGGGTATTTTGTCGAACATATAGAAACAATTTACACCGTCAAAGTGAAGTGACGTCAAACGATTTGAAAAATCGGATATGTTATCCAGACAAGTAAAAAAGTTCACATTTATCTCCAGGAGGGTTAGACGATGAATTTTGGGCAGATACCTGTTGCGGAAATGATAGTTTGGATCGGAGTTTCGATGTTGGGAGTTATCGCCATTTTGTTGCTGATCGTAATCGGGATGGTCAAGAAATTAATTAGCATCTTACAGGATCTACGGACGTTACGGGCGGCCGTGCCGGAAGAACGGCCGCTTCAGACTTACGCTGCGGAGATCCCCGCGGAAGACCTGGCGGCCATCATGGCGGTCATGGCTAAATTGTTGCCAGGGGTTAGGCTGGCGGATATTCAAATAAAGTCGGTTTAAATAAGTGATTTGAATGGAGGAAATTCAATGTACAACTTTCGCGTGACTGTCAATGGGAGAAATTATGACGTAAGCGTCACAGAAATGACTCCGGGCAATGAACCGGCGGTATTGCAACCCCAACCGGCCGACGCGGTTACGCCGGTTCAAACGCCCCAACCCGCCGCGGCGCATGCGGCGGGGTCGGCAACGCTTGACGCCGGGGACAAACCGGTGGTCGCGCCGTTATCCGGAGCGATCGTCAGTCTCAAAGTCAAACCGGGCGAATCGGTCAAATACGGACAAGTGTTACTGACCTTAGAAGCGTTAAAAATGGAGAACGAAATCGTGGCTCCGGAAGCCGGAACGGTCAAAGCGATCTTTATTCAAAACGGCTCAGCGGTCAATGTGGGAGATGTCTTGCTGACATTGGCGTAAACGGTAAATGCCCATCGCTTGGCTTGACAGCGACATAAAAGTTCGAGTAAATGAGGTGGAGTATTTGGGTTCGATCAGGATTACCGAGACGATTTTCCGTGACGCCCATCAATCGTTGTGGGCGACCCGGATGAAGACGGAAGAGATGATGGCGGTCGCCGAGGCCCTTGACGAGGTGGGATTTCACTCCCTGGAAGCCTGGGGCGGAGCGACGTTTGACAGTTGTTTGCGTTTTTTAAAAGAAGACCCCTGGGTCCGGTTGCGCCGGCTCAAAGCGTTGATTCGCAAAACCCCGTTGCAAATGTTATTGCGCGGACAGAATATTCTCGGATACCGGCATTATCCCGATGAGGTGGTTCGGGCGTTTTGCTGCCGGGCGGTGGATAACGGCATCGATATTATCCGGGTTTTTGACGCCTTAAACGACCTCCGGAACATGGAGATGGCCATCAAGGCCTCCAAGGAGGCGGGGGCCCACGTTCAGGGCACGGTGGTTTACACCATTAGTCCCGTCCATCATATCGAGACCTATGTCAAACTGGCCCAAGAACTGGTCCGGCTCGGCGTGGATTCGATTTGCATCAAGGACATGGCCGGATTGCTTAAACCGTTTACGGCGACGGAATTAATCACGAGTCTCAAAAAGGCGGTTGCGGTACCGATCCAATTGCACGCCCATTATACCAGTGGTTTAGCTTCGATGACTTATCTGAAAGCCATCGAAGCCGGCGTCGACGTGGTGGATACCGCGCTTTCAGCTTTGGCGATGGGTACTTCCCAACCGGCGACGGAATCGATCATCGCCGCCCTGCAGGATACCGAATACGACACCAAACTGGACTTAGCGAAAATTGCTCCGATTAATCAACATTTTAAAGAACTCAAGCAAAATTACCAAAATATCGCCACGCCCATGGAAGTTGACACGGCGGTCCTTTCCTATCAGATTCCGGGAGGGATGATCTCCAACCTCCGCAATCAGCTGGCCGCCCAAAACGCTTCCCACCGTTATGGCGAGGTGCTGGTCGAACTGCCGCAAGTGCGGGCCGAATTAGGGTATCCACCCTTAGTCACGCCCACCAGTCAGATGTTGGGAACCCAAGCGGTCTTAAATGTTTTGACCGGGAAACGGTACAGCGTGGTGCCGAAAGAAATTCGCGACTATGTCAAAGGGCTCTACGGGCGTCCCCCCGCGGCGCTCAATCCGGAGATCAAACGGCTGATCATCGGCGACGAGACGCCGGTCACGCACCGGCCGGCCGACGATCTCGAACCGATGTTGGACCAAGCCAGAAAAGAAATTATCCAGTATTACCAGCAGGAAGAGGATGTTCTGACTTATGTGCTCTTCCCGGAAGTCGCGTTGGAATATTTTAAATTCCGAGCCGGAACGAAATAAGTCGAAATCAATTGCTGAATTGACTTTTTTATTTCAATACGACATGGTGGAGGAGTTTTGATGCGATACTTATTTCAGATGCAGGAATTGTTTCAAGGGGTGACGGGATTTCAATGGGGGCAAGCGGTGATGATGATCGTCGCCGGCCTTTTGATCTATTTGGCGATTGCCAAAGATTACGAGCCGATGTTGTTGTTGCCGATCGGCTTCGGAGCGATTTTAGCCAACATCCCGTTTTCATCGGCGATCGGCCATGAAGGGTTCCTGTCCATCCTTTATCAAGCCGGGATTATCACCGAGTTGTTCCCGGTGTTGATCTTTGTGGCGGTTGGCGCGATGATCGATTTTGGCCCGTTGTTGCAAAATCCGTTTATGCTATTCTTTGGGGCGGCGGCCCAATTTGGAATCTTCGCCACGATGTTGGTGGCGATCGCGATGGGTTTTGATTTGAAGGAAGCCGCTTCGATCGGCATTATCGGCGCCGCGGACGGGCCGACCTCGATCTATGTGGCCACCAAATTTGCCAAGGATCTTTTAGCTCCGATTTCCGTTGCCGCCTATTCGTACATGTCTCTGGTCCCAATTATTCAACCGCCGGTTATTAAGTTGTTGACCAGTAAAAAGGAGCGGTTGATCCGCATGGAAGCCCGCGCGGTAAAGATCCCCAAAATCGTGCGGATCATTTTCCCAATCATGATTACGGTGGTCGCCGGGCTGATCGCGCCGATTAGCGTGGCGTTGGTCGGTTCGTTAATGTTCGGAAATCTGATCCGCGAATGCGGCGTTTTGGAACGTTTATCAAAAACCGCCCAGAACGAACTGGCCAATTTGATCACGTTGTTGTTGGGAATCACCATCGGTTCGACGATGGTGGCGGAGCAGTTTCTTAATCAAGCGACGCTGCTGATTATGGTGATGGGGATTGTGGCTTTTGTATTCGACACCGCCGGCGGTGTGCTTTTTGCTAAGTTTTTAAACCTGTTCCTCAAACAGAAAGTCAATCCGATGGTCGGCGCCGCCGGCATCTCCGCTTTCCCGATGTCGGCCCGGGTGATTCATAAGATGGCTCAGAAGGAAGACCCGACAAATTACATCTTAATGCAGTCGATCAGCGCCAATGTCGCGGGCCAATTGGGCTCGATCGTCGCCGGCGGCTTATTGTTGGCGATCGTGCCGATCTTGTTGAAATAGGAGGAGTGGCAATGAATAGCGAAACTTTCAATCACGGGTTGACCGCGGCCGGGTTCGGTTTGGCCGGGGTTTTTCTGGTATTGATCTTATTTTATGCCTTGACGAAATTGATGCTCTTCATCTTCCGGAAGTTTCCGGAGTAAGGACGTTTTCCACTCGTAAAATGTACGTAGGAAGATTGATACTCCAATATTTAAAACCGGTTGGGATCATTTCAATCCTGGCCGGTTTTACATTTCGGTTAATTTCCATGGCGCCCCGACCAATTTGTTTGACAGATATTCGAAAATGGATTAGCATTGAATTCACAGTAATCCGATATGCTATTTACGCGGATTGCTCGATTAACAAAATAAGGAAGTAATGAATAATGAGCGAACGGAAGTATGGGAAGAAATATGGCTTTTTAACCCGGGCGGTCCATGCCGGCAATGATGTCGACAAAGATACCGGGGCGATTAAACGCCCGATTACGATGGCCAACAGTTATGAATTGCCCTACGACCCGGCGGAACTTAACTGGAGCAGCGCCGGAAAATCCCTTTACACCCGGAACGGTGGTTCCAACCAACAATACCTGCAGGAAAAACTGGCTGTGCTTGAGGGCGGCGAAGATTGCGTGGCGCTGGCCTCGGGAGTGGCGGCGCTGTCGGCGGTGTTTTTTACCTTGCTGAAAAGCGGCGACCATGTTATTTTTTCTGATGTCACTTATATCGCGGTGTATCGTTTACTTCACGAATTGTTGCCCGCTAAATACGGCATTGAAACGACCATTGCCAATACCGCGGATCTTGAGGCGGTCAAAGCGGCGCTCCGACCCAATACGAAGTTGATTCATATTGAAACCCCCGCTAATCCCACGTTGAAAATCAGCGATATCCAAGCGATCGCCGGGATTGCCCATGAGCGCGGGGCGCTGCTTTCGGTGGACAATACCTTCGCTTCCCCATACAATCAACGGCCGCTGGAACTCGGCGCCGACCTTTGCGTCGAAAGCTTAACCAAATACATTAACGGGCATGGCGATGCGATGGGTGGTGCCGTCATCGGACCGAAATCCATCATTGCGAAGATCAAAGCGGAAGCGATGATCAACAACGGCGGGGTGCTCAGTCCCTTTAACGCCTGGATGATTATGCGCGGAGCGGTGACGCTGCCATTCCGGATGAAACAGCATAATGACAGCGCGTTGCAAGTAGCGCGTTTTTTGCAAAGTCTGGCTGCGGTCCGTTTTGTGGCGTATCCCGGGTTGGAAAGCCATCCGGGGCACCAGGTCGCCAAAGCCCAGATGGAAAAGGGATTTTCCGGAGTAATGGCCTTTGGGCTTAATGGGGACCATGATACGCACAACCGTTTTGTCAGTCATTTAAAAGTCATCACCTCCGCCGTATCCCTAGGTCACGATGAAAGTTTGATCGTATTTTTGGGTGAGGAAGACGAGCGCCAATATCTCTACCCGGAAGCGTTTCACGGCGGTTTTTTTCGCTTCAGCGTCGGACTTGAGGATACCGAGGATATTCTTGAAGATATCCGCCAAGCGCTTGAGAAAGTCGGATTGTTAGGGAAACACTGATTAATTAACCTGATAGCATAATTAGGCAATATCTTGGAGCTGTTTCTAGTGTTTCCCAGCAAAATTTCGATTAAATCAGCGCTTCCTTAGGTTAAACAGCCGACTTATCGGCGTATCGGCGAAGCGGTCCATTTTTTTTGATGGAGATGGAGAATTTGGTAGAAAAAACAGCTAGGAGAGATGCAATCAATTACGGTATAATCTTTTCCATGAAACCGGTTTGATGAAGGAGGAGCCATTTGAAAAAATTACTATGGAGCCTTAGCGTATTGGGATGTATCGTATTGATCGGCAATTACGGGTATCTTTACGCGAATCAAACGAAAGCCGCGCCGACGGATCAAAACCAATTTGCCGTTGATTACTCCGGATTGGACGGCACGCAAGCCGAGTTAAACCAGAAAGCCTATCAGGAATTAAAACGGGCTGATGCGAAACTCAACGAGATTTATAAACAGATTTTTGTGGAGTACAAGCGCAACAAATTATTTTTAGCGAAGTTGACTCAAGCTGAGTCGGCCTGGCTGAAGTATCGGGACGCGCAATTGGAAGCGCGGTTCCCCGGCGCCAATAAGCAGGAGCTTTATGGATCAGCATATCCGATGAGTTATTATCTGGAGCAAGCCGCAATGACTTGGGAGCGGGTGAAAGAGTTGAACCGGTGGCTGACCGAACCGGCGGAAGGCGATATCGGGAACGGAAGTTACGGACAAAAGGAAGCGCCGCTGTGAAAGATTGTTAGCGGCAAAAGCCAAACCGATTTCGATACGGTTTGGCTTTTTACATAATCCCAGTTCGTTCGTTTTCGAGGGTGAGCCATTGCACCATCGGTGAATTGGAGTATAATATAATTTTAGAGATGAATCTTTTTGTTGATAAAGGAGCCTAACGAATGACGTCACGCGCGGTATTGGGTCTGGGAATCGAAAATTTGGCGTTGGTGAAATATTATTTAAGCCGCGGCGAGCTGGTGACGGTCTGCGACAGCCGTGATGCCACAACGTTGGGAGACCGCTATCATGAACTGAAAGACTGTGGCGTTACGTTCCGGTTGGGGCCGGATTATTTGAACAATTTGGCGGATTTTGCCGAGGTCTTCCGCTCGCCCGGGCTGCCCCTTTTTGAGCCCAATATTGTGCGGGCGCAGGCGGCCGGGGTCCGGGTCACCAGCGCGATGCGACTGTTTATCGATTTAGCTCCTTGCATCACGATCGGAGTGACCGGAACGAAAGGCAAGGGAACCACTGCGTCGTTAATTCACCGGATTCTTGAATTAAGCTACCCCAAAAAAGGTGGCAAAGCTTATTTAGGGGGTAATATCGGCATTGCGCCGTTTGATTTTTTAGCGGAGTTACAGCCCGACGACGTGGTTGTTTTGGAGTTGTCCAGCTTCCAGTTGGAAGATTTCGACCAAAGCGTCGCTATTGCGGTGATTACCAATATTACCGAGGATCACTTGGCTGCGGCCGATCCGGTCAATCCCAATTACCACAAAAGTCGGGCCGCTTACATCGAAGCCAAGACCAACCTCTTCCGGCATCAGGACCCCAAAAGCGTGACGATATTAAATATGGTCGATCCGACGAGCCGGGAGCTGCAAGCGTTGGTTCCGGGCCGTTTGATCACCTACGGCGACGAACCGCAAACGTTGGGCGCCTGGTTCGAAAAGCACCAGCAAACTTACAGGATCTGGTGGAATCTGCGCAACAAACCGGAAGTGCTGATCGCCAGCGAAGCGATTCAAGTCCGCGGCGAGCATAATTTATTGAATATTGCGGCGGCGGCGTTAGCCAGCCGGATCGCCGGCGCCGATATCGAATCGATCCGAGCAGGAATTTCCGGTTATCGCGGCTTGGAACACCGGTTGGAGTATGTGGGGACAGTCAATAGCGTCCAATTTTTTGACGATTCGTTCGCGACTGCGCCCGACCCAACCATTATCGCGCTCAAAGCGTTTACCGAACCGATTGTTTTAATCGCCGGAGGCGCCGATAAAGGAGCGGACTATTCGCAACTGGCGGAGGAGATATTGCTCGGCAATGTCGCCGCGGTGGTTTTAATCGGGGTAACCGGGCCCAAAATCGGAGCCGCGTTGGAAATGATCGCGGCGCGGTCCCAACGTCCCGTTCCGGAACTGGTTTACGGTTGCGCTGATATGGCGGAGATCGTAATCACCGCATTTCAGAAAGCGGCCCCCGGCGGAGTAGTCCTCTTGTCCACCGCTTGCGCCAGTTTCGGCATGTTCCGCAATTACAAAGAACGTGGCGATCTCTTTAAAAAGGAAGTTCGCCGGATCATTGCCGGTTACACCGATGAAGAGCATTCATCGTAGTTTAGCTTTTGGACTCGGAGTTTTCGTTTAATGCCGTTGGGCGGGCGCAAAACTTTTGATTTTTATGCTATCATTCCCATGCCTACTAATGATAAAATGAAATATAACAATTCCCATCGCAATACCAAACAATAGCATGGGGGAGAAGACGGAACATGTTCAATCATGATTTGGCAGATCTGGTTTTGACAAACGGCATCATTTATACAGTGGATGACCGGGATAACGTAAATGAAGCCGTTGCCATAAAGGGAGGGCGAATCCTCTTTGTGGGCGACGCGCGGCAGGTTGAAGCTTATGTCGGGCCGGAAACCGTCCGGATGGACCTTCAAGGGAAAATGGTGATCCCTGGGCTGATCGACACCCATATTCACCCGCCGGGGTTATCCCTGTCCGAGCTTTATGAGGTCCATCTCACCGGGATCAAAACGTTTGAAGGCTATTTGGCCGCCGTCCAACAGTTCATCACCGATCATCCCGACGCCCCGCTGGTGTATGGCCGGGGTTGGTCGTGGGGATTGCTGCAGGGGGAAGAGTTGTCCAAAGGCCCCCGCAAGGAACATCTCGACGCCATTACGACCACCATTCCCATCGCCTTACGCGCCGATGACGGACATACCTTGTGGGTGAATTCCAAAGCGTTTGCGGTCAACGGCATAACCAGGGCAACGGTTGTGTCGACCGGAGGCGAGATTCCGAAAGATCCGCTCAGCGGCGAACTCTGGGGAACGTTGAAAGAATGGGCCATGGGGTTAATCGCGCTGCCGGAGTACAGCCTGGAACAGTATTTGGAGGCAATGACCGCCTTCCAAGCCAAGATGCACCGTTTAGGGATTACCGGGGTTCTGTGTCTGGCGGGCCCGACGTTCCCCCTTGTCTTCAAGACTTTTACCGAGATGCGCAAAAGACGGCAACTTAAATTGCGGATCCGTGGCGCGGTGACGATCAACGCCAAGCAGGATCTAGGCGAACAATTCGCCGCGATCCGGAAGCTCCAAGCACAGTTGGATCTGAGCGACTTAAAAATAACCACCGCCAAGTTTTTTACCGATGGGGTGATTGAGGGCGGAACCGGGTTTCTTTTGGAACCGTATACGTTAGAGACGGGTAAGGGCGCCGGATGGTACGGTGAGTTTTTATGGGATACGGATAAACTGCAACAAGCTTTTGATGGGGCCAATCAAGCGGGAATGCAAATTCATGTTCATTCCACCGGCGACGCTTCCACGCGTAAAGTTTTGGATGTGTTGGAGGGGACAAAGTCCCGGTTCCCCGACCGCGACTATCGCAACACCATCACCCATTTGCAACTGGTTGATCCGTCGGATATTCGGCGGATGAAAGAACTGGGAGTGGTTGCGAGCGTTCAGCCGTATTGGCAGTTTAAAACGCCTTATTGGTGGCATAGTGTCGATTACCGGGTTTTGGGAGAACGGGCTGAGCGCGAGTATCCGCTGAAGAGTCTGTTTGACGCCGGTCTGATTGTGACCGCTTCGTCCGATTATCCCGTCACTCCGGTACCCAATCCGTTTTTAGCGATGGAAATTGGAGTCACCCGGAATATGGCGCAAGGCAGTATGTACGGGTTGGACGATATCGCTGATGCGGACGATCCGACGTACCTCTTAAATCCTACCGAACGGGTCGGGATCAAAGCGATGATCCGCAGTTTTACCAAAAACGGGGCCTATTGTATGTTCATGGAGGAGACGATTGGTTCGATCGAGGTGGGCAAGTTGGCGGACCTGGTGGTGCTCGACCGGAATTTATTCGCTATCAATCCGATCGATATCGATCAGACCGAAGTGTTGCTGACGATCTTTAACGGAAAGATTGTGTATCAAAAGAACTGATCGGTCCGGCGTGGGGTTAAACACCCAGGTGTTGGTTGATGGCTTTGCTGATCTGGGACCAGGAGCGTTTGGCAAAGACTAATTTCACTCCTTGGCGTTTGGCATTGGCTTTTACCTCAATTAACATGCTGTGACTGAGATAATCGGTTAACACCAGAATTGCCGAAATTTTTGGCGGAATATCGAATCTGAGGTCGGCTTGTTTTCGCCCGGTGACGTGTTTGACGAGTTGGACGCCATGATTGTGTAATAAGTGCGGAATGTTTCCTAAATGGTCTCCCCCGAAAATGATCACATCCATCGTAAATACCCCTAAGCGTTAAATTAATTCTTACTAATTCAGTTGGAATGATATGATTTTAAAATATCTTATCCAATTATCAGGACATTGTCAATTGTAATTTGATAAAAAAACCCATCGCGCCGTTGAAATACGAAACGAGCTTACTCGTCCGGCGTCAACGCAACGTTTTCCCATGTGCGCCGGATAAAATTCGAACGGATGGCGAACAACTTTTTTGCGCCAATTGGTAATTTTCAAAGAGGTTCTTTCAAAAATTGCGCGAATCTTTCATTTTTAGCAAAAAAAAATTATTAATGCAATTTCGCGCGATTTGGAGAGAACATTGTCATGAAAACCTTATCCTTAGCGATCACCCTTTTCTTTGTGCTGGATCCATTCGGCAATCTTCCGGTGGTGCTTGGTCTCTTGACGCATATCGAACGAAAACGCCATTGGCGCATCGTCCTGCGCGAGTCGTTGATTGCGCTTTTGCTGATGGTGATCTTTTATGCGGTGGGTCCGTGGTTTTTAAAATTGCTGGACATCGGACCGTCGGATCTGAAGATCTGCGGGGGTGTGGTATTGGCAATCATCGCCTTGCGGCTGGTATTTCCCGATGAACGGCTCACGCATGGCAAAGAGGAAATCAATGAACCGTTTATCGTCCCCATGGCTATTCCGTTGATGGTGGGGCCGTCGGCGCTGGCGACGGTGATGATTATGGCTGCGCAGTCCGCCGCCGAACCGCTGAGCGGTTTGGTGATGATGGGGTTGGCATGGTTTTTCACAGCGGGGCTTTTATTGTTGGGAGTGATGATGGGCGGATTGATTCCCGCCCGATTGCTGATCGCTTTGGAACGTTTGTCCGGGTTGTTGCTGGCTGTGATTGCTGTGCGGATGATCATGACCGGACTGCAGGCCTACCTTTTGGGATGATTTAGCGCGGAGAAATCGTCGCGCTTCTTGACAAACTTGTGGTTACAAAAGCAACAAACCGTCGAATAGGGCGGTTTTTTGCTTTTGTTTATACGATGATAATAACCTTTCATGATGTTTAAGCAATAATCAACCTGATAATAAATTTAACCTAATTAAATATTGTTATAGTTGATAATTTTATTCAATTCGAATATAATAATAACAACGTTTAATATTAATTACATTAATATTAAACACAGACAATACATTTCGATGACAATTGAGTTGTAATCAGTCAAGGACGGTTTTAGCGCAATTGTAAAGTTTATCTTTTGGAAACGGAGGGATGAGACGGGGTTTGGATAAATATTATCGCTGAACGCTAGCAAATTACTTGGAAAAATGGGAATGGCAATGGGAAAAAATAATTAAATGAGGTGACAACATGAGGCGGTTTCTGAATAATTTGCAAATCCGGCAGAAGTTATTCGGTGGCTTTGGGATTGTCTTGGTGATCTTGTTGGTCATGGGTACGATATCCTATGTCAATTTGCAACGGATTGAAAAAGCCGATCAACTAAACAGTCATACATACGAGGTTATTGTTAGTTTAGACGCGCTCTCTAAAAATTTGTCCGATATGGAGTCGAGTGAAAGAGGTTTTTTGATCACCGGGGACGAGCGGTTTTTGGAACTGTATAATAACGGTAAAAGCGAGTTGGAATCCAATTACCGGCGGATCAAAAGTTTAGTGAAAGTTCCCCAAGTTCTGGCGGAGCTCGATCAGCTCGATCAGACGAAAACGCAATGGCTGAATTTCATTCAGACCTTGCTCGACTTGAGAAGGAGTATTGCGAAGGGTCAGGGAAGCATGGATGAGTTAGTCCGGATTGTCCAACAAGGCCAAGGGAAACAAGATATGGATCAAATCCGGGAATTGATTGCCAGTTCGAAAGCTGCGGAAGAAGCGTTTTTAACAGAACGGTCCAGCGAAGCGGAGCGGGCGATGGCTGAGACAAAATGGGCTTTAATCATCGGTACCGTAATTGCCTGTTGGTTCGGAGTGCTCATCGCGTATTTAATTACCAAGCGGATTGCCGACGGCATCAAAAAAATGGTCAATGCGGCCGACCGGTTAGCGCTTGGCGATGTCAATGTGAATGTCAAAGTGGATTCTAACGATGAAGTGGGAAGGTTGGCGCAGTCGTTCAATGCCATGGCGGATAATATTCGCCAGCAAGCAAACGTGGCCGAAAAAATCGCCAACGGGGACCTGGATGTCACGATCGTTTCCCGGTCCGAAGTAGACGTTTTAGCCGATAGCATGAATAAGATGGTTGGCTCGTTGCAGAATTTAATCATTGAGGTCAACCAACTTTCCCAAGCGGCGACCGCGGGAAAACTGGCCGATCGGGGCGATGCGCCGAAATTTAACGGAGCATACCGGGAGATTATCACCGGCTTAAATAACACCCTTGATGCGGTAGTCGGTCCGTTACACGTGGCTGCCGATTACATCGATCAAATCGGGCGCGGGGTGATTCCGGAGCCAATTACCGAAACCTATCATGGTGATTTTACCGCCATTAAAGACAGTATTAACGCCTGTATCGACGGATTGGGTTCGCTAGTGGCCAGCAACAAGGTGTTGCATCAGATGGCCGTCAATGATTACGATATGGCGATCGAGGGCAATTATCGCGGCGTGTATCAAGAGATTGCCGCAGCCATTAATATTGTTCGGGAACGGATGATCAGCTTGCAACATATTGCGGAGAACGTTGCCGAAGGGGATTTCGGTGGGTTGGAAGAGTTGCGGGCGATTAAGCGACGGAGCGCCAATGATTATCTGACGCCGGCGTTTATCGGCATGATGGAGAATGTCCAGTCCCTGGTGGAAGAAGCGGTCCGAATATCGGAAGCCGCCAGCGCCGGACAGTTGGCGGAACGTGGCGACGTACGGCGTTTTACCGGAGAATACCGCCGGGTTATTGAAGGGTTAAACCAAACTTTGGACGCGATCGTGGAACCGTTGGACGAAGCCCAGCAAGTGCTGCGACTGATGGCGGTGAATGATTATACCGTTGCGGTGGAGTCTGAAAAATATCAAGGCGCCTTGCAGGATTTCGGCAAAGCGATCAACACGGTCCGGAGTCGTCTGCTTAGCGTGCAGGATATCGCGGTCCGGCTTGCCAACGGCGATTTGAGCCGTTTGCCGGAGTTTCGGCAGATCGGACGGCGCTCGGATAATGATCGCTTGGTTCCTTCCTTTATGGCAATGATGGAGGTGATCGAACAGTTGATTAACGAAGTCGAACGGCTGACCGGGGCCGCTGTCAACGGTGATCTGCAAGCGCGGGGCGAGGTCGGACAATTTGAGGGCGAGTATCAAAAGATTGTCGCCGGCTTCAATCAGACGCTGGACGCGGTGATCGAACCGGTCAATGAAGCTGCCGCCGTGTTGCAAGAGATTGCCCACGGAAACCTGGACGTCATGGTCACCGGAGAGTATCGGGGCGATCACCGGAAAATCGCCGCCGCGTTAAACAAAACCATTACGATTCTCAACGAAGTCTTGAGCGAATTCAATCAGGCGGCCGAGCAAGTGGCGGCGGGAGCCCGACATATCTCTGATGCCGGTCAGGTCTTGTCACAAGCCGCCACGGAGCAAGCCAGCACCATTGAGGAGATTACCAGCACGATGACGGAGATCGCCGCCCAGACCAAGCAAAATGCGGTGAATGCCAAAGAAGCCAGCCTAATTGCGGCCCAATCAAAAGCGCAAGGGATAGCCGGCGACCGGCAAATGCGGGAGATGCTGCAAGCAATGGGCGAAATCAGTGAAGCTTCCACCAACATCAACAAGATCATCCGGGTGATTGACGAAATTGCATTCCAAACCAATATTCTGGCGTTAAACGCGGCAGTCGAAGCGGCTAGGGCGGGTCAACACGGTAGAGGGTTCGCGGTGGTTGCCGAAGAGGTTCGCAACTTGGCGGCCCGCAGCGCCAACGCAGCCAAGGAAACAACGGAGCTGATCGCAGGGTCGCTGCAACGGGTCGAGGCGGGTAGTGAAATCGCCAATCAAACCGCAACATCCTTAACGGAGATCCTCGACGGTTCGATTCATACTGCGCAACTGCTCGAAGATATCGCGATTGCATCCAATGAGCAAGCCACCGGCATCACCCAGGTTAATCTGGGAATCACCCAGGTGGCCCAGGCAACCCAAACCAATACTGCGACCGCCGAAGAGAGCGCTGCCGCCAGCGAGGAATTATCCAGTCAAGCCGAAGTTTTACGGGCCATGGTCGGACGGTTCCGTTTAAAAGGCGCAACGAAACTGCCGGCGCCGGCGTCGGTTGGCAATGATCAACCAATCAGAGGAAGCCGCGATGTGACTGGGAGCAAATTATCCGCCAACGACCGGTTGCTTTTCGAGGATTTTGGCAAGTATTGATGGAAGGATTGGTTGGATGAGAGACGCAAAGACCGATACCGGGAACGGTGCCGGTCTTTTTAATTTCGCCGCCGGGTAGCGCTCCCTGTTTGGGTCTTGGGCGGACCGGTTGCCCGTCAAGCATTTTTTCCGGTAGGAAAGTTTCGGCCATCATGCCTTTCTCCTTATTCCTTATGCGTAAAGGACTGCATAAACTACAATAAAACCTAAGGAGCCTATAGAATGCTTCCGGATAACATTCGTCCGCATCGAAGCAAAAAGGTGTTGTTTATCGGGGAGACCAACCCGAGTATTTTTCCGTTTCGCCCTTATGCTTATAATTTCTATAAGTACCTGGTCAAAATGGGCCATCAAGTGCGGGCGATTGGATCCGAAACAATTCCGGGCGAAATTCCTTTTGGGTATCCGGAGTTGCTGAAGCATTGTCCGGGATTTCACCCCGACTTGATCTTATCGGTAGAGAGTTATCCGATATCGCTTCGGTTTGATCCGAATAGCCTGATCGGGAGGGTTTCGATTCCAACCGTGTTTTTGTCGCTGGATACCTTAATCCGCTATGAGAACCACGCTAGGATCGGGAATTGCTTTGACTATGTTTTTATTACCCACTTGGACTATTTAGCCTATTTTCAACAGTATTGCCGCGCCAAGACTTTTTGGTTGCCGTATGCGTGTGATCCGGAGACCCAACGTTCCCTCTCCCAAGCGGAGCCGTACGATCTGGGTTTTGTGGGAACTTGCTGGTCTGTCCCCGAACTCTACCAAAACCGGATTTATTATTTGAGCTCCTTGCAAAAGCTCTTTAAATGTTGGTTTAAGGAGTGGGCAACCTCGGAGGAGATTGCCCAGATTTACTCCAACTGTAAGATTGTCTTCAATTTTGGCGAGGGCAACGGTGTCAATCCCCGAATTTTTGAGGCGTTGAGCTACGGCAAATTGTTGCTGACCAACCGGACGGCGGCACTGGGCACGATTCTCACCGACAAAGCCCATTTGGTCTTCTATGACGATTTGCCGGGGTTGATCCAGCTCATCCGCTATTATTTGAATCATCCCGCCCAACGGCAAAAGATTGCCGCCCGAGGTCAAAACCGGGTCTGGCATAAGCATACTTTCTATCACCGGATTGATGTCATGATGCGGCGAATTTTTGGGGAAGGCGCTTATTTGTAGTGATCGAGGGAGTATGGCGGGTTTGAGTTTTTAAAAGAGACTGATAAGAAAGAAACACTAGAGTGAACCCGCTTTGAGCGGGTTTTATTGTGTAAACGAAAAGCGGTTGGCGGTCTTTTAATTTGGAAAAGTCTTGAGATTTCGTTAGTGACAAGTTTTTTTATATGGACAGCAAGCTGCCCGTTTGACGGGTAGTTCTGATAATTGTTTTGATTTTCAGTGTATAGAAAGGATGATGAGCAATCAATCTGTAGAATCATAACGAATAAGATAATGGTTTGATTTGACAAACAAAAGAACCGATGCTAATATTTAGTTAACAAACTGTTAAAATTATACGTCGCGTTAATTGAACATAATCAGCGCAATTCGATTGTCGCGCTGAAGATTGGGACCGTTGTTATCGCGAGCTATATTCCTTGACTCGTCAGTTGAAATAAATTCAATACTATCTTTTTATCGTGTATTGATTGCGAAATGACATGTACGGACATGGGTCGCTTGGGTCTCGGTTTCCACCACGAATACTGCGGATTGACACTCCTTTTTGCATTACCCTCCTCCAGGTGTTATTATCAAAGTTTATCGCATCGGGCGGGCTTGAAAGTTGGACGGCATAATCTTGATATCGACTAGAAATTCGGATTAAAGCTGTTGCAATAAAACTTCCATGATTAGGAATGAACTCCTTCGAAATGGCGGGATTACTTGTACGGACATTTTTGCAAAAACTATAGTTCAACTATACTATAGTTTCAGCATAAAAAAATCTAGGAGGAGATTGAATGAGAAAATTATTTGCCTACATGGTAGCACTCGCAATGATCTTCACATGTATGGGTTTTGGAAATGCCAAGACCAAAGATTTTGTAGGAGTTTCGATGCCTACCAAATCATCTGAACGCTGGATCAAAGACGGCCATACCATGAAAGAGATCCTCGAAAAAAGAGGATACAAAGTCGATCTCCAGTATGCCGAAGATGATATTCCAACCCAAAAGGCGCAGATTGAAAATATGATCTCCAAGGGCGTCAATGTACTGGTAATCGCGGCGGTTGACGGTTCGACCCTTTCGGCAACGCTTGATACCGCTGCCAAAGATGGTGTGAAAGTCATTTCATACGATCGTTTGTTGGTCAATACTAAAGCAGTTTCCTACTATGCAACGTTTGACAACCGGAAAGTCGGTCAGTTACAAGCGCAGTCGTTAGTTGAAGGATTGAAAAAATTCAAAGGCAAAGGCCCCTATAATGTCGAGTTGTTTGCCGGTTCGCCCGATGACACCAATTCCTTCTATTTTTACCAAGGCGCCATGGATATTCTCAAACCGTTAATGGCTAAAGGGACAATCGTTGTTCCGTCCAAACAAATTACCCAGGATAAGATCGGAACCTTACGTTGGGATGGCGCAGTTGCGCAAGCCCGAATGGATGCAATTTTGGCCGCTAACTATTCTTCGGGCAAACGAGTTCTTCATGGCGTGTTATCCCCCTATGACGGAATATCCCGGGGGATTTTGTCGGCGTTGATTTCGTTTGGTCACAAACCGGGCAATAATTTTAAAAACTTATCGATCGTTACCGGTCAAGACGCGGAGGCGGCTTCAATCAAACTGATTATTGCCGGGCAACAATATTCGACAATTCTCAAAGACACCCGTGATCTGGCAAAAGTCGCTTCGGATATGGTTGATGCGGTTATGAAAGGGAGCGAACCGAAGATCAACGACACGAAAACCTATAACAACAATGTCAAGATTGTTCCTTCCTATCTGTTGGCGCCCTACATTGTTACAGTTGATAATTACAAAAAGTTAGTGATTGATTCCGGTTACTTAAAACCGTCGGATATTAAATAAGAAGCGCATTTTGTTTCAATCGGTTAGTAGATTCCTTGCTAACCGATTGAAATTTCCCATGAAGGGCTGGACTGAATCGTTGCGTGATCAAGCCAAGCGAGGAGTGCTCGCTTTTTTAATAGCCTTTATGATCGAATAAAGGAGAACCAACATGGATTATATTTTGGAGATGGATAATATCACCAAGTTATTCCCCGGCGTCAAAGCGCTTAATAATGTTAATCTGAAGATCAAACCCAATCAGATCCATGCGTTAGTCGGGGAGAACGGTGCGGGAAAATCTACTTTGATGAATATCCTAAGCGGTGTTTATTCCTATGGGAGTTATGAAGGCGATATTATTGTCAATGGCGCGATCTGCCATTTCAAAAATATCCGGGAGAGTGAAACGAAAGGGATCGCCATTATCCACCAGGAGCTCGCTTTAATCCCTACGTTATCCATTGCGGAGAATGTATTCGTCGGGAATGAACAGACGAGCAATGGGATTACCGTCAATTGGAATAAGACCCGGTTAAAAACGATTGAGATCATCAAAAAAGTTGGCTTACACGCCAATATCGAAACTAAAGTTATGGATCTGGGCATGGGAAAACAACAGTTGGTTGAGATCAGCAAAGCATTGTCCAAGGATGTCAAAATTCTGATCTTAGATGAACCAACCGCGGCTTTGAACGATGAGGAGTCTCTCCACCTTTTAAATTTAATCTTGGATCTGAAAGAACATGGAATCACTTGTATTATTATCTCTCACAAATTACAGGAAGTGATCAAGGTCGCCGATGCGATCACTGTCATTCGCGATGGGGAGACCATTGAAACCCTGGTTAAAGGGGAGGACCAAATAACTGAAGACCGGATCATCAAGGGAATGGTTGGACGGGAGATCAAAGATCGTTTTCCCAAACGGAATCATCAAATTGGAGATATACGTTTTGAGATCAGAAACTGGAACGTCTATGATCCGGTGGATGAATCAAGACATGTTATAAAAGATATCAGTCTGAATGTGAAAAAAGGCGAAGTGGTGGGAATTGCCGGACTGATGGGCGCGGGCCGGACCGAGCTGGCAATGAGCATCTTTGGGAAAGCCTATGGGAAAAAGATATCCGGCAGTATTGTCAAGGACGGTCAAAAACTCGAGTTGCACAATGTCAGCGCTGCGATTGCCAACCGGATCACTTATTCCACCGAGGACCGTAAGACGGCCGGCCTTGTTTTGTCATCCGATATCAAACGCAACATTACGCTGGCAGCCCTTCCCAAAATCGCTAAATGCAATGTGGTGAATGAAAATAGTGAGATTCAAGTTGGAGAAGATTATCGCTATAAGTTACGGATCAAATCCTCAAGCGTTTTTCAGCCGGCGGGGAATTTGTCCGGCGGTAATCAACAGAAGGTTGTCTTTAGCAAATGTATCTTTGCCGACCCGGATGTTTTATTCTTGGACGAACCGACCCGCGGCATAGATGTCGGAGCAAAATTTGAGATCTATTCAATCATCAATGAGCTGGCCGAAGCAGGCAAGTCAATTGTGATGATCTCTTCGGAGTTGCCGGAAATATTGGGGATGTGCGATCGAATTTATGTTATGAATGAAGGCAGAATCGTCGGCGAGCTAAACAACGCTGAAGCATCGCAAGAAAAGATCATGCAATGTATTATGCAAAGTAACGGGGGGGTTGCAAAGCAATGAAAGCGAATAACGTACTTAACAACAACCGGAGTGGTTTGAATCTGCACCATATTCTACGGGGGAATCTTCGTCAATATGTGATGATCATCGCTTTGGTGATGGTGATTATATTTTTTCAGATTGTAACCGATGGGATCCTATTAAAGCCGCTCAATGTCTCCAACCTCATCTCGCAAAATGCGTACATCTTAATTTTAGCCATCGGAATGCTGTTATGCATATTGTGTTGCGGTTATATCGATCTTTCGGTCGGTTCGGTAGCCGGGTTTGTGGGAGCCGTCTCGGCGGTATTTATTTTGAAGATGGGTATACCGGTTGAATTGGCGATTTTCATCTCGTTAATCATCGGTTTCCTGATTGGTAGCATCCAAGGTTTTTTCATTGCCTATGTGGGCGTCCCGGCTTTTATCGCTACCTTAGCCGGTATGCTGGCGTTTCGCGGGTTGACGATGGTGATATTACAAGGGACCAGTCTGGCGCCGTTGCCTGAGAGCTATAATTTTCTTGCCGCCGGTTTTGTACCGGATATCGTCAATATTAACGGGATTAATCTGTTGGCGGTGCTGATCGGGGTGATCGCTTCAATCCTCTTTATAATCAGCCAGGTGATTGAACGCCAAAATAGAAAGAAGTTTCAGTTTGAAGTTTCCACCCCCCAAGCGTTTATCGGGAAGATTCTCGCTATTATCTGTGTCATGAACGTCTTCACCTATACCTTGGCAATTTATAAAGGGATTCCCACCGTGTTAATTATCGTCACGGCCTTGGTGATAATCTATTCGTTTATTACCAACCGGACCATTATCGGTCGGCATATCTACGCCTATGGCGGTAATCCCAAGGCGGCCGCGCTTTCCGGCGTCAAAACCAAGCAGATTCTGTTTTGGGTTTACGTTAACATGGGAGTGTTAGCAGCCTTGGCCGGAATTATCTTTACCGGCCGGCTGAATTCGGCGACACCCAAAGGCGGAATCAACTTCGAACTGGATGCGATTGGGGCCTGTTTCATCGGCGGCGCTTCGACCTCCGGCGGAGTAGGGACTGTTGTTGGAGCGATTGTCGGCGGACTGTTGATGGGAGTCTTAAATAACGGAATGTCCATTTTAGGAGTGAGCATCGACTGGCAACAAGCGATTAAAGGCTTTGTACTTTTAGCGGCGGTGACTTTTGATGTCTACTCAAAGTCAAAAGCGAAAGCTTAATTGATTGTTTTTATCCCAGGACCCTCGAAAAAATCGAGGGTTTTTGTTTGCAAATTGATTAAGCTCGAATGTTGCCGGCAATTAGCCAAGCTCATCGTTGTCGATCAAAACCTTCATGTTTCTGGGAATGGCGTCAAACCACTGATCCATTCCCAGAAATTGCACCTTCGCTTGGAGTGCGGGAGGCAGATCGGTAATTGTTTTACCCGACAAGAGCAGCTCAGTTTCAACCTCATCAAACTCGATGGGTCCGATTATATTATGGATGTAATTGTTGTTTTGGGGACAACTAAGTTGGCACATCAAACAATCGTAGAGACAATGATGGGCAGATTGCGGCAGCCAATCTGGAAACGCGTCGGCGCGTTCGTTAAAATAAGACAAGCAGCGTTCATTGTTGATTAAGAAACGTTCCTGGGATATCGCCTCGGTCGGGCAGTTCTTTAAGCAGGCCGTACAATTTTGACAATGCCCGATAACTTGAATATCCTGCCAAACGTCCGTTTGACACGGGATATCCGAGTAGTATGTTACCAGTGTTAAAAAACTGCCCATGCCCTCGACATAACAGATGTTATTCCGCCCGTATTTCGCTAAACCGCTTCTTGCCGCTAAGCGTTTCCGGGGTAACCACGGCGCGGCGTGGATTCGGTAGGGTGTCGGTTCCAACAGTTGGGTCAAATATTGCTCGGTAGCGAGCCCCGCCGCTGGCCTGTCCGGAGCGGAGGGGGCTAGACACCGCGTGGAGAAGGTCTGCCCTCGCCAGGCCAAATTGACCTTGGCGTAGGCCGGGGTTGGCGAAGCAATGATGATAATGGAGCGGATTGCAAAATCAGTCTCCGGCGGTTCCAACTGATAGAGGCGGTTGACAATATATTGCTGAAATCCGTTGAGATTCTGCTCGTTTTGGAAATCGGCAAGGTCCTGCCGCAAATCGGCCATCCGTTCAATCGGGAGCAGGCGCAAGGCGTCACCTTGTTTTGCGGCGGTTGCTTTGAGTTGATCGAACATGATAAATACCTCGGACAATTCGGTTTTCGTTATCAGATTAAAATTCGTTACCGAGTTGGATAATCCTTCCTTGCCAGACGAAATGGCGCAAATTGGGGTCGGGCGCATGACTTGAAACCAATCGTTGGGATTTGCGTTGAACGATATTATGGCGAATTTTCTAGGTAGTCGTCCACCCCGGCGCGCCGGGGCAAGCGAAGGAATGAAAATTGGGCGCGACTCACCCCCCTTCGACAGCGAATGCTTGATCCAACTTTTTACAATCCCCCTCTCTTTTGAATGACAGCCGGTTCGAAGCG
>JAEZFP010000025.1 GCA_023417475.1 Bacillota bacterium
TTGGATTATGGATGGAAGGCCAAAAATATTTTGCAAATACCTTGACAGAAACAATAACAGAAAAAGATGATTTAGAAATATTTGATACAACGAATAAGTGGCTAGATAAATATTTTGCCTGTGAAAAACCTCCTATTTCTGATTTACCTTTAGCTCCCAGGGGTGGAGAATTTCGAAAGGTTGTGTGGAAAATTTTACGTGAAATTCCATATGGAGAGGTCATTACCTATGGTGAAATTGCTAAGAAGGTTGCAATTCAGATGAACAAAGAAAATATGTCCAGTCAAGCAGTTGGCGGAGCTGTAGGTCATAATCCCATTGCTATTATCGTTCCTTGTCATCGTGTTGTGGGTACAAATGGCAGTTTAACAGGTTATGCCGGAGGCATAGATAAAAAAGTTAAACTTCTTGAACATGAAGAGGTAGATATGTCAGGATTGTTTATCCCTGATAAGAGTACAGCTCCTTGATCTTCATGCAATGCTGAATTAACTGTATATTTGAGAAATTTTATAATTTTGCTTAACAGTACAACAGAATTAACATTAAAAAAGATAATGTTGGCTATGTTTTACTTATTGTAGATATGAGCCCCGTAAATCTAAAGTAAAAAAAAATAATAAATACATTTTATTATTTAACAAACGTTTCCTTTTTTTTCACATAGGAAATAATAATCACAAAAATAACAATACCAGTGACCATGTTCCGTAGGAGAATAGTCTGAAGATGTGTTTATGTCACATATATTCAATTGATTATTTTTCATATTTTTTCACCTGTCCACTAACTTTTTTTTATTTGCCCTAGCACAATTTATATACTATGCTGTGTAATCCCATTTTAATGTATACTTTTAAAGTTATAATATTTATATTTTTTTCATAATATGTTAAAAAATATTCATTATGTCAACAAATAGTATTAAAAATATGAACAATGATATTATAATCCAATTTTATATATAGAATTATTGTGAGAAGGTAATCAATGTTAGATAAAAATTTTAAATTTTTTTATAACAACTTTATCAAAAATTATCTAATATTTTTAATAGTTATTCTTGCTTTAAGTTTTTCTAGTCTTTTATTTTCATTCATAAGTCCTTTACTCATCAAAGCACTTGTGGATGATGTATTTTTAAGTAGAAAACTTTACTTATTTTATTATATAATTGCGGCTATTGTAGGAATGTATCTCTTATCATTTGTTTCAAGCTATTTATACAGTTATATGACTGGAAAATTACAGTTACTCCTTTTGAAAGATGTTTCAGGAAAAGTGTTTTCTGTAATTAATCTTGCACCCTATAAAAAGATTCAATCCATGAAGATAGGTGATTTAATAACCAGAATCTTAGGTAACACTCAAATTGCCATCAATATTCCAGTACGCATCATCCCTCAATTTATCATGGCCATAACCAGTATAATTGTTCCATTTATCATAATGCTAACTTTAAATTCAGAGTTAGCAGTCATAGTAATGACTCCTGTGGCTTTATTCATAGTATTATCCTTATTTTTTGGAAAAAGAATGCAAAGTATACAAAAAATATTTTTAGAAACCAATGCATCATTAAACTCATTTATAAAGGAAAATTTTTCTATTATACCTCTGATCAAAGTATTTAATTTAGAGAAATGGTCACAAAACAGATTTGATAAAGAAATGAGCGATTACTATAATATTTCCCTAACTTATACAAAGACAACATCATTAAATTCATCCCTTAGTTCTTTAATCATGGGAATTCCAATTGTTTTGCTCATTGGATTTGGAGGATCTATGGTTATAAATAATACAATTACCTTGGGTACATTCACTGCTTTCATGGCTTATACCTCAATTTTTTTCTCACCCATATCACAATTATCTGGAATATGGACATCATACAAAAGTTCATTGCCTGCTATAGACCGGGTTAAAGAGTTATTTGACCTGGTTGTTGAAGATAAACATAGAACCAAAAATCTGATGGTAAATGATGGAAATATTACATTTAAAAATGTGTGGTTTTCCCATGATAACAAACCTATCTTAGAAGGATTTAATGCCAGTTTTCATAAAGGTATAAATTATATTGTCGGAGATAATGGAACGGGAAAAAGTACGATTTTAAAATTGATTTGCGCCCTTTACGAAGTGGATAAAGGGGATATACTCATTGATGATCAAAATATACGGGAGATAAAAAAAGAAGAATTGATAAATAATATTTCAACCATATTTTCAGATCCGTACATGTTCGATGATACAATATTTGAAAATATTAGAATTGCTAATCTCAGTGCTTCAGAGGAGGAAATATACCAAGTAGCCAAGTTAGTTAAAATAGACGAATTCATCAATAAAACTCCCAATAAATATGATACACTCATAGGGGAAGATGGAATTTCACTTTCAAGTGGTGAAAAACAGAAAATCGCCCTTGCAAGAGCTCTTTTAAAGAATTCCCCAATCTTACTCCTTGATGAAGTAACAAAATCTATTGATATAGATTCAAGAAAATCCATTAACAACGTCATAAATAATTTAACAAACAAAACAATTATTATCATCACACACGACACAAACGAAATAGATAAAAACAGCAACATAATAAAGCTGAATTAAATAAATATTCTTTGAAATTACCCGATTCACTGTTTGAAATCAAATCCGGAAGTTGGGGCCATTAGAAAATATAATGTTTCATCTCTATTAAAAACAAAATTTAACGAAAGACAACAGAAAAGCTGTAGATTATTTATTGTCACATGAGAAAATTATTTAAATGAGGGTTTAAAATGGTTTCAACTGATGTTCCTAAATGGTGTAATGACATTGTAAATTTAATTAAAAATAATTGGAAGAGTATAATCTTTGTTATATTCCTTATTTCTTTAATTTTTTTTATATTTTCCAGAATATTTCCATATTATGATCCTATTAAAGCGAATAGTAGTTTAGACATAATTAATCTCCTTGTGCAAATTGAAGCCACCATAATAGCAATAGTAATTACATTAAGTTTAGTTGCAGTACAATTAGCAGCCCAATCATATTCTACGAGAGTAATTGAGATATTTAAAAAAAATAACAGTTTTAGAGCAATTTTAGCACTATATACTTTTGCAATTATATTTGGCGTATTCACACTAATTTTAGCTGATAATAAAATAGAAATTCTCATTATTCAAAAGTTAATCTTAATCGATTATTATATAGGTATTGTATCAGTTTTAGCATTAGTTCTTTTCATTTGGGAAATATTTAATCTGTTAAAACCATCCCACATACTTAAAGAACTTTCTAAAAGTATAAAAAAAGATAATATTTTAGATCATATATCTGATAAAAAAAAAGAAGACCCCATCCAACCAATAATTGACATTTTACAAGCTTCATTACTTAAATATGATAATACAACCGTTAATGAAGGTTTAGCTAATATAGATATAAAACTTAAAAAGATATTTAGGAATCTAAATATTTTAGAAAAGAACAACGTAATTGGTTTTTTTCTCCATCATTTCAAAAGAATTAGTAATTTAGCTATAATTATGAGAGATGAAGAATCTCTTATTCAGATAATTAATATTTATTTAAAAAATGGAATATTGTCATCTGAATGGAAATATGATGAAGAAATCTTTGAATTATCCTCATCATTTATTATAGATATTGGTAAATTAGCAACCAATCAAAGAATGAATATTGCATCAGAAAAGACAGTCATAACTCTTGGTAAAATAAGTAAAATTGCCGTTGAAAATAATAACAGTAAAGTTATAGATGAAATAAGGTTTTCTTTAGATAGTATTATCAGCAGTGCTATTGATAACGATGTTGAATTGTTAGCATCAAAAGGAGCACAATCTCTTGTTAAACTTCAAAATTTATTAATAATGAATAAAATTGAAAACCCCCCATCAATTAATATATTGGCGATTTTGTTTAATTTAATAAATAAGGCTGTTGAAGATGAAAAAGACACATTAGCTTTTCTATTACTTGGTGAAACTTATATAACAATGCAAAATTTGATAAAAAATAAGCTAAGGGAAGAAACAATTATTTCATTAAAATTTATGTCAAGAATACGAGAAGAATGTATTAAAAATAAAATGTTCACAACAGCTTTGTTAGTTTGTCCATTACTAGTAAATTTATTGAAATTAAGTATAGAATACGATAATAATGAATCTTTAAGATATTTAATTATTGAAATTTTAGATATAGGGGAACATATAAAAAGCGATGAAAATGAAAATCAATTAACAAAAAGTAGTATGATAAAATCGTTAAAAAATCTTTCTAATACATTAGAATCATTTAAACATATCCCAAATCATCAAGAACTATTTGATTTAGCAACATGTAAAATAAATAAAATAATAGAAGATTTAGAACCGGATTGTTTATATTCAGAAAATTCAGATATCAAAATTATAGATCACCCGGCCTTAAAATTATAATTTATTCAGATTATTTTTACAATACTATTTAATCTTATTTTAAATCCTGCAAAGTTCATTCGGCGCAAGATCCTCAGTCACAAAAACATAATATTACTATAATTCATATTTAACAGGTAAGTACACTAATTATTTCTTTATAAGAGAATTTAAGCATTTTAAATCGAAATATTTATATAGTCTAGATGACATAATATTACTTATAATAGTAAAAGTATTATAGTTGATTCAAATGAAAACTCAACCAAATATGAGACAAATGGTTTTTGTACCTAACTATCATGGATATGGAGAATGTTTAATAGGAAATAGTAACACTGGAAGATTACATTCATGGGATTCTAGTGCCTTGATATGATGAGGGAAGACCATAAAATAGCCACAAATTGAACAGGATTCACACCCTGTGGATGGTGCCATCATGTGGAACTATCCATGAAAACATTTTTGAAGAAGACATGGAAGATCCTGAAGGAACTGAATCTGCATGGACAAAAGAATCATCCAACTATTCAAAAAAAACTGGATGTGCAAGCTGCAGCTCAAAAAAAGGAAAACTAAAAATGTTTCCTGATCCCCATGGTGTGAGACTCATGGAAAGGAAGGCCACGGTGGATCTATTTCGAATGTTAAGAATGTGGATACCAAACATGCTGGTGGAAAGCAATCCACAAACTAAAAAATAGTAAATAAAGGTTTGTTTAAATGAAAAATGAAAAACAAGTGTGTTTAACACTCCCCCAACCCATTCATGAAATGATATGGAAAACATCCGGAAAACTCAAAGTCAACTATGTTGCAGAATCTTAAATCATAGTTACATGGTGCCTTGAACTACAAAAAAAATCAAATAATATCCGAATGGATTCAATAGGATAAATAAAACTATTTGTCAATTAAACCAATAATACTGTATGGATAATGGTTTTTGAGTTTAATTCCTATTACTAAAGCAGGGTTTACTCCGGATTCCATTATTGATTGGATAGCTAAGTTTTTAATGTTTTCCTGCACTAGAGTTCTATCTAAAGTTTTAAAACAATACGCCAATATTAATTCTTTCCTCTCTTCCGGGCCATTAATTAAAATTATACTATTAATTTTGTCTCGTTTTTTATATTTTCTATTTAAATTTTTTTTAACTTTTTTTATCCCATTTTCAAATATAATTTGGTCTTCAAAAGATACATTCAATAACATAAATGTAATTTCACTATATCCTGGAGTTTTTCTTTTTTCAATTTCTTTGATAATATCATTGAACCATTTTGTTCTTCTTGGACGAGGTTTTGGTATTGGTCTACTATTTTTACCTATTTTTTTTAAATAATAATCATTGAATACTTCCTCAGATTCACCATATAACTCCAGAGGCATACCTCTAAATTCAGTATCTCCAATATTAAAACCAGTTTTTAAATAAAAAGCCAATAAATCAAGTTCATCCGCATGATATATGGTATTTTTATCTAACTGAGATCTCCTTATGAAATAATGAATTTTTTCAGAATTTGTTTCTAACATTTCAAATATTATTTCTAAGTCAACCAATGACATACTGGGAATAATATCTGAAACTTTCTCAATTAGTTTTGTTTCTAATAACAATGGTGTTCTAGATGCAAGTGGGCCAAATAGGTCCAACGTAACACTGAAAGAATGAATGTGTTTCACTTTGGACAAGTCTACAATAATTTTTTCTTTATCTTTATTTGTGAATTCAACTTTTTTTAAATTATTTTCAATATAATTTTCAAAGTTTTTAGCTTGTTCCGAAGATTCAATTAATAATTTTTCAATTTCTCTTTTAAGAGTTTTAGGTGCACCTCTTCTCGCAGGAGCACTAATTTTACCAGATTTAGATTCTACAATAAATGCATGCGTATCAACAAGGACTAACAAATCATTTTCACCATCTTCATCCACCCTAATCAAATTAGGATAAACTTCAATATTTTGAAAACTATTATCAAATAAATTTTCAACTTGATCTTCTAAAAAACTAGATCTTCTCTTTTCATATATCCTCTTAATTCTACTATTACTATTACAAATACTTTCCATGAGTTCTATACAAAAACTTATGAAGAGACCTGGTACTGGCCAGCAGTAATGTCCTCCATCAAAATTTATTAATGGTTTACTCCAAATAGGATTGCCAAAAAAAATGTGTTCCGTCTCAAAATCTTTCAATTCCCCAAATTTATAAGACCATGAATCTAAGATTTTTTTCAATATTTTTTTATCAATATCTCCAGAATAATGCTTGATACAATCTTCAACATCAAACGAAAAAACATAACTAATTAATTGATCACCTAAAACAAAATTAAGATAATTGGCAAAATCTTCGTTACTCTCTGCTTCTGATGCCATTTCAAGTAATTTTTCTTTATCATTCAATGAATAATAATTTACAAATAGATCTACCATTTCTTCAATGTTTTCAGATTTTAAAATATCCCTCATTAATTTAGTTTTTTCATTCAATTTAGTTTCCATAGAATTTAATAATCTTTCTAACATGTCAAGTAATTTAATTATACTTATATCCATTTCATTTTTGATTATTTCATCTATTGGCTTAAATAATTCTTTTGTTACTCTTAAAACCTGTTCGCGATATCCCCAATTTCTAACTGTCATATTTTGAATTCTAAATAATTCAATTTGAGATAATTTTTTTAGTTCATTTTCATCATCAGATTTTATATTAGCCATTCTTTTGTGTATAAAAGAGTAGGAAATTGTTTTAATTAATTCTTCAATTTTTACTGCATTTTCTCCTAGAAAGGGCTTTATTTCTTTATTTACTTCTATTTGTAAAGATAAAGCTTGAAGCAATTCTATATGAAACTGAATTAGTGAATTATCTTGAAGTTCATAAGTTAATCCTTTATTATCAGTTAAAAAATACATTGAAAAATGACATAACATTGTAATGATATCAAAATTAGTAATATATTTTTGTAGTTCTTTAAGATTTTCTTCATATTCCTTTTCGCTTATTTCTTTCATTCCTTTAAGAAACTCAATTCGTTCTCCTTCGGACATTCCAAAAAAAGGATTTTCAATTTTTAAATATTCTGGTTTTAAAATTCCATCATGAACCGCTTTATTTGGCTTTTTAACTAATTTAATTCCCCCATACTATTAATATCTATTGTTGACAGCGTTAATATACTAATGTTACTAAAAAAATAATTATTGAAATTCAGGCAGGATCTAGTGATAGCATATCTTCGATTTTCAGTATTGTTTTGGGTCCAATTCCTTTTATTGACCTTAATTTTTTAATATCTAACTCTTTATGTTCTACTCTAAGTTTAATAATTTCTTTAGCTATACTTCTTTTTAAACCTAAAATACTTTCCAATTCATCCAAACTTGCAGAGTGGATATTTAATTTTTTTTCCTTTTGGACAGGTTTATTGAGGTAATCCAAAATGTCTCCAATAATCATATAAATGTGGATCACGACTTTAATTGATTCATATCGTGTAAGAGTAGAATGAACTCCTTTTTGAGTTTTATTATGTAATGATTCTAAATAATTTCCTATAAACAATACATGTTTTTTTGCCAACTCTTTATCTGATTCGCTTTCTATAGAATTGTCCATAAACATCCAGAGTCGATTCATATAATGAGTTTCATCTAGTGATCTGCCATCTATTTTACCATTTATAGGGGGATAAAGATCATCAGCTAAATTTTTTATTAATCTTCTACAAGTTGTAAGAGATTGTGACCATTCCTCAGGTTTATTGGTCATCACGCCTCTAAAAGCTATCATCAATTTTTCTGCTAATTCGGGATCCAAATCTAAGAGTTTATCATCAATTTCAGATTTTAAAACATCAAAAACAGTATGTGGTGCATCTGAAAATACTACTTTTTTATATAATTGAGTAGATTTATTATGAGCTTCTCTTTTCACATAATTTATATGTTTACTCAAATTTCCTTTATAATACAGAGCGTCATGTGCAGTTTTTGTTCTAACTAAATCATTATATCTTTCTTCAATAAAACCAATACCTGCAAATCCTCCTCCGAATTTGTCTAACTTTATTTCCATTTCATCATAATTATCATACAATTTTTTGGATATTCCAAGTTCATCAAATTTTTCATAAAAATTTGCAATATCTTCTTCAGTTTTTTTACTAAATTTACCTAATTCTTGATATTCTTTAAGAGAGATTAAAGTTAAGGAGCTATATTTCTTTAAAGGTTTTGTGTATTTTGAATTACCAAGTTGAATTTCACACCATAAATGTGTATTCCTATCTTCCAATATATCCGATGCCCGAGACAATTTTTGAACTCCACTAATTACGCTTCCATTACTTGAATCTAGCTCTTTTAAAGATTCAACTAATAATTTTTCTGCTAATTTATTTTCATTTGTCCCCAAAATAATCCCCCACATTCAAAATTTCTATAAGAAAATTTATTACTATTATATAGATAGATATAATTGTTATTTTAATAAAATTATCTTTTAGATCATGAAGTCGAATTATCGTAAATTAGGTTTAATGAATCTTTTATTAAACTAAACCACACTATTGATAAAATACTACAATGCAGATTAAGAAAGAATAGTTGATATCATGCCCGAAAATGAAAATATATTCAACCTTAAAAAATTTCATGAATCTACTTCTGAAGAATTAAAATCCATAGAAAATAGAGTTCGAAACCTTATTGGATTTCAACACAATGGCGAAGATGGAAGTTATAAAGAAGCCATATTAAGGAATATGATTAAAAAGTTTCTTCCTGCAAAATATACTGTAGGTTCTGGTTTTATTGCAGAAGTTAATGAAGGTCAGATAGACCCATCAACTCAAATTGACATATTAATTTTCAATTCTGACTATCCTACCTTGTTTTCAGAAGGAGATTTTTATATAGTTACGCCTAATAGTGTGAAAGCAGTCATTGAAGTGAAAACTAATGCTACAAACAATTTATCAGAATCAATTGAAAAACTTAACAAAATAGGCCATATGCTTTATAGAAGACAACCTACAACCAAAACTCCATTTTTAGGAATATTCTCATATAATGATACTTATATTAGGGATTCAAATGGTTCATATAAGTTTGATAGATTAAAAACTCGACTGGAAAATCATATTCAAAGAGGTCAAACCCATGAAAAATGGGAAATTAACCATTTATCATTAAGTGAGGATTTATTTATTAAATATTGGGAAGAACAGAATAGTCGTTATTATTCTGTGTATAATCTTAAAGGGTTGTCATTCTCTTTTTTCATATCTAATATTATAACCATGGTAACAGAACAATATATTCGAAATGAATTTGACACATGGTTCCCTAGGGACAAAGAACGATATAAGTTGTTTGATATTGAAATTTAATCACAATCAATTAAATCCTAAAATATTCAATACTAAAATTGTTTTCTTTCTTTCCTTTTTTGTTTTAGGATTAATTCACAAACTCACTTAGGATAAAATAAAAATCAATTACAAGACTGAAATAATAAAAATTAAATAAATTACAATCGCATCTTTGTAATTAATCTAATAATTTATTATTTTTCATGTTGAACTCTACCTAAAATAATTATAAATTAAAATAATATTAAATTTAATTCGATATAAAATATTGTATTTGAATTATATAAGATAATCTGTCTTCAATTATACATCCTATTTCAAGTAAAGTTTTTTTACTTTTTATATACATATTGAATTTAACATATTAAATAATAATTTACAAATCGGGAATTATGTAATTAAGATCACTTAGGAACTATCTAGATATAATAAAACAATTGGGTTGAAAAATGGAAAATTTAATTTTTCGTTATGAACCAATGCAAATTATGACACTAATTAATCAATTATTAATAAATTTATTTCGTCAAACTGTACTATAACGAAGTTCGGCATAATCATGCCAATTTTTTAGGTGATCCCTTAAGATCGAAAAATTAGGCCAATTTTAATAATCGTAGAAATGTGCGTATTTGGTGCAGTGGGTATAGATGGTACGATGTATTTAGGCCTAATTTAGAAACTTTATATTTTTCATGAAAATTGGCCTGTTTTTTCAAAATTAAATTCTAGATTTTTTAAATTTTTTTTAATTCCAAACAAAAAAATTTAATCACAAATCTTCTATAAATTATTTTTTCATTTGAAATTATCGTAAGATATCTTGTATCTGCTATTATGAATAAAAAATTTGATACTCACAATAAAGTGATAAGAGATCTAAAAAAAATAATATTATAATTTAAAAATAAGCTTCTTCTTAAAGTTAGCTATATTTTAATAGTTTATACTGTGTAATATCTACTTTTTCACCGGCTAATGGATTTATTTGATATTTAATAAAAACGTTGATAAATCTCAGAAGTAGCATTATCGGAAATAATAAATTATAGTTCAAAGTGAATATTTATAGGGGGATTATTTGAAAAAAGTTTTAATATTTCCAATTTTGTTGATATTAGGAGTAATTTCCATAAGTGGATGTACATCGAGTAATAGTACTTCTACGGATAATGCTACATTTAATAATAGTTTTATGAGTTTTCAGTACCCAAATGGTATGAATGTAAGTGATATTGGAGATGTCATAACTGGAAAAAATGCTAGTGACACAATAGCTATCATGAGTAATCATAAAGATAATTTAGGTAACCCTATGGAAATGGACATTATAGTTGAACCTAAGACAGATTATCAAGATAGTTTAACAGAAGACCCATCTTGGACAGATAAAGGAAATTTCACTTCACCTAAAGGAGTTAGTTATAATTTACAAATATCCGATAATGGAGTAGTGGATTATCATTTTATTAAAAATGGTAAATATTTTGAATTAATTGGATATATCAACACAACTCCAGAAGATAAGCAATTATTGGAAAATATCATAGAAAATATATCTTAATAAAAAAAATTCGTAAATTACTTTCTCTTTTTTTGATTAAATTTATTCTTCCCTCTCGTAGTAATGTTTCACGAGGTACGGATTTAAAACTTCAACTCTTTTGCATTTGAATTTAATATCTCCAGAAATTCCATTGAAGAGTGGTATTCCATCACCAAGGATAACTGATGCTGTGGTGATGATCATCTCATGGATCAGATCTTCCTTGAGAAATCTTTGAATGGTTTGTCCCCCATCTATGTAGAGATTGTTAAATCCCCTT
>JAEZFP010000041.1 GCA_023417475.1 Bacillota bacterium
TCCTTTGCTTTTGATGCGGTTGGCGAACCACATTCATTTTAGCAAGGGAGGTTTCCCTTTTCTACTCATAGGCATAGCCTTTTTTGAACCCCCGGCTTAGCCGGGGGTTTTCGTTTACACAATAAAAGGCCCGGAATCGATCAACGTCCGGGCCTAACAGTGTTTAAACCTTGCCAAAGTCGGCGATTATTCAATATACTAACGAATCCTTTCACTAACGCGATAGATTGTTCCATTTTCATGAGCAAAATACCGTAGGTCATGAATGGTTTGAAAGATAGTTTTTTCGCGGGCATCGATGATTACGCCATGATATTTTTTACCCGCTTGGTCATCAACTGCCACCAACCAACCATTATCGGATAAAGCCGCATAGGCTACCCTTTTGCCATCTTGATTGAATATCGGAGCGGAACCGATGCCGTCGTAATGTTTCTGTTCGACCCCGTTCTTAACAATGAATTGTTGAGCGCCGTTTTGCGCAACGTAAGCAAGGGCATGCCCACGCGGGCTAAAGGTCAATGTCTGCTCGCCAATGCCATCATACGATTTCCCGGCACTGGATTCAGTGACTACAAACTGTTTATCGGCGTCTATCGCAACATAAGCAATCTTACGACTATCCGCACTAAAACACGGAGTACCGCTTCCAATCCCGTCGTACTGTTTCCCAGCTTTACCATCGGCTACGACCAGCCATTTTTCACCCAGCATTGCCGTATACGCCATACGTCTACTGTCGGGGCTAAAGATCAATTGGGTTCCGATTCCGTCAAAATCCTCTCCTTCTTTCCCGTCCAGAACTACCAACCATTTATCGATTGTTTTCGCTGCATAGGCCAGATGTTGGCTGTCAGGACTGAAATCCAACGTATATTTGGCGATTCCCGCGTATGGTTTTCCTTCTATTCCATCAACCACGATTAATCTTTGGTCACCGGATTTGACTCCATAGGCTAAACGTTTACTGTCCGGACTGAAAATCGGGGTCCCGTCTAAAATACCGTCGTATAATTTTCCCGCGACTCCATCGGCAACCACCAATTGTTTTTTCCCCAATTTGGCCGAATATGCGATGTGTTGGCTGTCAGGACTGAATGTAAGTAAAAAGATTTCGTTGTAAGGTTTTCCGATCTCTCCATCAATCACGGTTAACCACTGTTTGTTTTTTTGCGCGGTATATGCCAGATGTTTGCTATTGTTACTGAAAAGTAGAATATTGCCTAGAAAGTCAAATGGCTGTGATTCTGCTTTTCCATCTACAACAACAAACCGCTTCTCGCCAATTCGCGCACCAAATGCCAGGTGTTTACTGTCCGGACTAAAGGTCGGGGTAGTATTGACGCCGTCATACATCCCGAAGAATTTGCCGTCCAGTACGACGGTCCACTGGTTCCCGGATTGCACGGTATAAGCCACATGTTTGCTGTCAGGGCTAAAATAAGGTGATCCATCCATAATGCTGTCATATTCTTTGGAAGCTTTCCCGTCAATCACCATACACTTCTTTGTTCCAACCTGTACGATATAAGCGATTCGCTTACCGTCCGGACTTAATTTAATTGAATCCAGTATCCCCGAGAACGAATCGATCTTACTTAATACTTCTTCCGCCACAACTTCCCGGGTAAAAGAATCTCCGTAGAAATCGAGTCCGACAGTTGCTAAAGTCAAACAAAGTATCACAATGATAACGAACCATCTTTTTTTAACCATCTTCCATATCTCCTTGTCGCTTCTTAACAATCTGCGAAAGAGACCGAATTACGATTCCTAAAAGTAAAACGACCAAAGAATGATTTCCTAATTTACCAAAAGAGGCTGGCTTATAAGCCAGCCCCATCTCGGTTTGGATTCGCTGTAAAAACAATCGCTCAATAGGTGTGCGCTTGGGAATCCCGACCATACCACCAACCCTTGGAACCCTTAAAGTTGCTAACCTTTAGGTTGCGGTAGTATACCACCGACGAGCTGGAATCGGAACGCCAAACTGCTTCTTTAACATTGTTCAGTGTAATGTTGGTTAAATATAGTGTCATTTTCCAAGTCTTGCCGCCGTTTTGCCGGCAAAATTTGCCCATGCCGTCGGAACTGAAATTGCTGATCTTTAGGGTGCAAGGCGCATTGACCTGAACGATTTTGTCTTCGCCATTATTGGCATATCCGCCGTCAATAGTGATGGTACCGGCGTTTGCGCTATCGCCGCCTTTGACGCTAAAGAAGTCTTCGCCAACATCCGAACATTTAACATTGGTAACCGTATTATTCCCGTACATATGGATTCCGTCACAAGCCGGCGCACCGATGATGACATTTTGTAATTTTGCTCCGTTTTCCAGTTTGAATATTGGTTTTTGATCCTCGTCTTGACTGCCGTCACCCATTCCTTTGGCGATAATGGTGTTGCCGTTGCCATTGTAGGTTTGTCCAGCTTTTACCACAATCGTTTCGGTAATGGTAACCGTAGCGGCTTGAGCAGTTACAGCCATTGCAATTGTCAATGCCAGAATACAAGAACTTACGAATAAAAATTTACTTTTTGACATCAGTAATCACCTTCTCCTTTTTAATTTTTGAATTTACCTGAAAATAGCCACAATATTTCTATTGATGCAATCGAACAATTAACTTACTAATATCACCTCCTTTTTACCTGTCCGCATACCTCGGTTGTTAATAATTCATATGATTTTTTGAGGTGCTTGTAAAATAATTGTAATAATTTTCCACAAAAAAGTCAATCAGTTTTTATCCGAAGTGTTTATCTATGAAGAACAATTTGGACTAAAACCTTGATGATTGTATCAGTTTCGACTGTTATCGAGGAATATAAAACTTGTATTATTCCAGCTTGGAGTCATGGTAATAATCAGTTCATTTTCGGTGTTTGAACGTTCGGTGTTTTGAAAAATCTTTCCCAATACGGGAATATCGCCGAGCTTAGGAATTTTGGCAACACTTTCCCGTTCTTCTTGGCTAATCAAACCGCCTAAAAAGACGGTTTCACCAATACTAGCTTGAATACGCGACTTAACCTCTTTATTAATAATCCGATAGCTACTGCCCATTTTGTCGCCCAAAGAACTCACTTGAGTGTTCAAATCAATAACAAGCTCATTACCATTTTGCACAATCGGTGTAAAGACCAATTTGATTCCGACATCGACAAAATCAACACTAATATTACCGTCTTCATCAGAGCGCTCAATCGGAATTTTGTCGGCAATGATAATCGAAGCCTCTTGACCATTCATGGTTGAAACCGACGGGGAACTGATCAGGCGGGCTTTGCCATTACTAATTAAATTCTTAAAAATTGTGTTCCAGGTGACGCCTTTCTTAATTAAATTAACGATAATTGAAGCTCCGGACGAAGTCTCATTCCAGCTTAAGCTACTTTTATCAACTTGAAGCTCCATACCCATTTTCCGAACGGCGGTGGTGCTAACGGCGATCACTTTCACTTCAATCGTAATCTGTGGCATTTTCCGGTCCAAAGTAGTTATGACTCTTTCCACTTGTTCAATCAATGATTTGGAACCTTTGACCACGATCATCCGAGAACGATCATCACTAATAATCTGGTCGCCCACCCCCAAAAGTTTCTTTAACATTTCCGCCAGTAATTTAGTATCGGTGTAATGTATTTGAAAAAATGTAATGTTGTTTTGATTGGTAATCACTTGCCCTGGTTTACCAATAAATAAATAATTTCCTTCGGATTCACATTGGTAACCATAGGATTGAACAATGATTTTAAAAGCTTGGATATAACTGACGTTGGTTAATTGAATGGAGATTTCGCCTTTGACATCAGGAGTAATCACTAAGTTGAAACCGGCTTTCGCAGCGAGTTGCTGTAAAGATAAAACCAAATCCGCTTTTTCGAAGCTGATATTGGTTACAACTTCCGGAAGCGGAGGCGGTTCTTCCGATGCGGCGCAGGTGGAATAGGCTATCATCATTAAAATCCAGATGATCCAGCGTCTTGATTTGTTTAACATGGCGATCCCCCCAGTACTAAAATTGCCATGACAACAAAATCCAGCCTAGTTAAGCGTAAACTCAAATGCATTTGATTAATACAGGAAAAATCTTTCGAGAAGAATGATTATTAATTACATATCTTGTAAAATATTCCTTCTTTTTAATACAAAAATCCGTAGCTTTTGCTGTAAAAAAAAAACAAACCCTTGATCGCAAGAGTTTGTTAACAATAATAAATTTGGTGGGCAAAGTAGGATTCGAACCTACGACCCCCTGCTTGTAAGGCAGGTGCTCTCACCAGCTGAGCTATTCGCCCGAACGCATAAATTAGTATACATGAAAAAAGCGCATCTGTAAATAGGTTTTTTGCGATTTCAGTCAAAAAAATGCCGGAAAATAATGGAATGGCTGTCGCGATCTCAAATCCCGAAAAACCAAGGAATTTCCGCAACAGTTGCTTGCCCGAGTTGCGTCCGGCTGAACACGCCATGATAATCGGAACCTCCGGTCGCAATCAAATGATATTTTTTGACCGAATCCGCGTAATACTCAACCATCTCCGGCGTATGGGTGGGATAAAACACTTCGATTCCTTGCAAACCGGCATCAACCAAGCGTTTAATTAGATCATCGTTTCCCATCCGACCGGGATGAGCGAGCACTGAAACGCCCCCGCTCTGATTAATCAACTCAATCGCCTCGATCGTCGTGATCTCGTCATGGGGCACATAGGCGACCCCCTGTTTACCAAGATAATAGTCAAAGGCATTACGGCGATGACACGGGGCAATTTGCCCGGAAGCCTCAAGCGCTTTGAAGATATGGGCGCGCCCCACAAAATTGCTCGTGGTTTGAGCTTTTACTTTCTCCCATGACAAATCAATCCGGTGCTGCTTTAGTTTCGCTAAAATCGCCCGGGCGCGACCGTTGCGCGCCGCCATCGCCGCATTCAATTTTTGATTTAGCGTACGGTTTGTTTGATCAAAGCGATACCCCAGAATATGGACTTCGTCTTCACCCCAGTCCGTGGTAAGTTCGACCCCTGGAACCAGGATTATCTGCCGTTTCGCTGCTTCGGCCAATGCCTCGGGGATTCCGGCGATTGTATCGTGATCGGTCAAAGCGATCCCCTGCAACCGCTTTGCAGTTGCCTTGGCAATCAGTTCCGCCGGTTTAAACGTTCCATCGGAATAGCTTGAATGTACATGGAGATCATACCCCAATTGCGTAACCTCTTTACTTCGTACGTCGTAGTCCACAGCCAAGCATACCGGGCACCGGAAAAGATCAAAACCCTTCGGGTAAAGCCCGCAATGATTAAGGGAGCTGTCGCGACACTTCCGGCGTCTTCGACAAAGATTTAACCTGCTCCCCGGATCACTCCTGCGCTTCCGAGAGCGATTTGGGTAACAGGCTCGGTTGAAGCTAGCGGCGTTTCACCTTAAAACCTTTTGCCGTTAAAATTTGAATTCCCCGCTCCAGCGCGGAATCTTCTTCGAGTGCCAAACGCAACGTACCCCCGTCGCCTTCCCGCACCCGCAAGATTTCAATATCTTTGATATTGATTCCTTCATAGGCAAGGTATTGGATAACCTCGTTAATCGCGCCCGGTTTATCTTCAATCGTAACAACCATTTCGTATAGAAGGGTTAAAAAGCCTTTATTTCTTGCCGGGATTTGCAGCCGAACGTCACGCGCCGCGGCGAGAAACGAAATTAGGTCAGTCGTCGCACCCGAGCTGACAATCTCCCGCAACTTGGCCAACTGTTGCTCAAATGCCCGAATCGCTTCCAGGACCATGGGTTTGTTTCCAAAGATAATGCCCTCCCAAAGCCGGGGAGAACCGGTAGCAATCCGGGTCGTATCCCGAAATCCGCCGGCGGCGAGCCGTAATGTGCCGGGATAGATTTCCTCAGCCGAACCGGCAGTCTTGGCCAGCACCGCCGCAATCAGATGCGGCAAATGGGAAACCATCCCCACAATCCGGTCATGTTCCTCAGCCTGCAATGTCAATAAATGCGCTCCGGTCGTTTTAACGATATCGTAGACCGTTTGCAAAACCGAAGGCGGTGTAAATTCGGTCTTGATTAAGATGTAAGCGGCGTTTTGAAATAAAAACGGATCGGCTGCCGCGATGCCATTCTGTTCGGAACCGGTCATCGGGTGCCCGGGTACAAAATAATGGGAATCCGGTAGAAATTCTTTGACCTGATTCACAATGGTCTGTTTAATACTGCCGAGATCGGAAAAGATAGTTCCCGTTTTGGTCAACGGTAAACATTCCGCAATTACGCGTGGAATAGCAGAAACCGGGGTGGCGACAAAAACCACTTCGGTTTCTGCCACGACCTCGGCTAGCGACACTGGTATTTTTTTTATCGCGCCTAAATTCCATGCTTCCGTAATCGAATCAAAATCCGCATCCCAACCGGCAACGTCATACCCGGTTCTCGTTAAAGCCAGCGCCAAAGAACCGCCCATCAGACCAAGGCCGATGACCGCTACCTTCGCAAATGCCGATTCGGTCATCAAAGTTTCCGTCCCACTGCTGTTGCGATCGGTTCAACTTCAGCCATTAATGTTGCAAATTGTTCGAAAGTTAATGACTGCGGGCCATCCGACAAGGCGTGCTCCGGATCGGGATGCGCCTCGACGATCAAGCCATCCGCGCCTGCCGCCACGGCCGCCCGACTTAACGGAGCGACCAACGGCCGTTTGCCTGTCCCATGGCTGGGATCGGCGATGATCGGCAAATGGCTTAGGTTTTTCACCAGCGGGATGGCGCTGATATCTAACGTATTGCGAGTAGCGGTTTCATAAGTACGAATCCCCCGCTCACACAGGACAACCTGAAAGTTACCTTCGCTTAAAATATATTCGGCGGCCATTAACCATTCTTCAATGGTCGCAGCCAAACCCCGTTTCAAAATGACCGGTTTATTCGCTTTGCCAACCTCTTTGAGTAGGGTGAAATTTTGCATATTGCGGGCGCCGATCTGCAACATATCAGCGTATTCGCAGACCAGTTCCACATCCAACGGGTTAACCACTTCCGTGACAAAAGGGATGCCAACCGACTGACTGACCTCTTTTAAGATCACTAACCCGTCTTTTTCCAATCCTTGAAACGCATAGGGAGAGGTGCGCGGTTTGAAAGCCCCGCCGCGTAACATTGATGCGCCGGCTTTTTTGACGGCCTTCGCGGTCTCCAGGAGTTGCGTTTCATTTTCGACCGCGCAAGGTCCGGCAATGACCACGACCTTTTCAGCGCCGAACGCGACGTCGCCGACCTTTACCACAGTGGTCTCTTTTTTAAACTGTTGACTCGCCAACTTAAAGGGCTGTAAAATTGGAACAACTTTCTCTACTCCGTCCATGGCCTCGATTGCTTCCATAATTCCTGATGGTTTTTGGCCGATCGCACCGATGATTGTCCGTTCTACCCCTTGCGACAGATGGATCCCGAGACCCGCCTGTTCCAGCCGCGTCTTGACGTGCTCAATCTGAGCCTCCGACGCTTTGACCTGCATAACAATGATCATAATTTGTTCCTCCTACCATCCTACATTGTTCCGCCCCGGATTCTAAATCATGCTGGGGCGGAGATTAAAAATAATTATAACAACCCGGAAAATCTTTGTAAATAAACATCCGGTTAATTCCTTTGACAGTCCTGGGAAAAATGGATACAATAACCTTGACTTTGAATTTACACAATGTAAACGGAGCAACGATCGATGTCAAAAAACCAAGCTTTTTTTGAAACGACTTACCAGGATTCGACCGCTCAAACCATTTTTCAATTTCTAAAAATGAACTCTCCGATCTCCGCCCGGAGTTTACGGAAGTATTTTTTTAAAGGCCTTGTTTTAATCAATCATAAAAAAGCCCATTCCGAGAAGGTTTTACGGCCCGGTGATCGGGTTGTGGTCCTGCCGATGACCGAAGAGGCCAGTCCAATCCGGCCCGAACCAATCCCCCTTGACATTATCTATCAAAATGACGATATATTGATCATTAACAAACCGGCCCGGATGGCGGTCCATCCCGTGAAAACAATTACCTCGGGAACGTTGGCCAACGCCGTGGCTTATTATTATCAGGAAAACAACATTCGGAGCAAAGTCCGGCCAGTACACCGCTTGGATGTGGGAACCTCGGGCTTGGTCCTGTTCGCCAAACACGCCGCGTCCCAGGAAACGCTGACCAAAGCCATCAATGACCATACGATTCAACGCATCTATTACGCAGTGGTCCACGGCATTCCCAGCTCCCCAACGGGAACGATCGACCGGCCGCTTGGCGAGACCCGACGCGGTCGCGGGGTTGCGGCGAACGGTCAACCGGCCCGGACTCACTACAAAACCGTTGCCCAATATCCTGATTCCGCGTTATTGGAGTTGGAATTGGAAACCGGACGGACGCATCAGATCCGGATCCACCTTCAAGCCCTTGGCCATCCGATCCTCGGGGATCTGGTTTACGGGATCAAATCGCCGTACATAAAAAGACCGGCATTACATGCCGGTATACTTCGTTTTGATCATTCGAACCTGCCAATTCCCACCGTAACGGCGGCTTGGCCGGAAGATTTTGAAGCGTTAACCCATCAGTTAAAGCACTTAACAGAGTAACTCCGCCTCCAAGGTGAAAGTTTGCGCGTCCGTCACCCGGGCCGCCACCAATTGACCCGGCTGTAGCCGCGCCACGGGGACAAAATGGATCAATTTATTTTGGGTGTTGCGGCCGGACCAGATCGCCGGATTTTTTTCGCTGGGTCCTTCCACCAGGATTTCGGTTAAGGTTCCGATAAACTCCCGATTTTTCTCCAAGGAAATCTGGTTTTGCAACCCAATCAGCTTCTCCAAATGCGCTTTTTTGGTCGTTTCGGGAACTTGGTCGGTCATTTTGGCGGCCGGCGTACCGACCCGGGATGAATAGATAAAAGTAAACGCGCCATCGTAACGAACTTGTTCGACCAAATTCATGGTCTCGGCAAAATCAGCTTCGGTTTCGCCGGGGAACCCGACGATAATGTCGGTAGTTAAGGCGATCTCCGGGAGCGCTTGCTTCAATTTGGCGACTAACGCCAGATAACTTTCTTTGGTGTATTTGCGGTTCATTCGCTCCAAAATCGCGGAGCTGCCGGCTTGGACCGGCAAATGAAGATGGCGGCAAATATTTTGATGCTTGGCCATCACTGCAATCAACTCATCGGAAAGATCTTTCGGATGAGACGTTTGGAAACGGATCCGGGCGATCCCGGTGGTCTCGGCAATGGTTCCGATTAACCGGGCGAAATTCCATTGGTGGTCGGGAAAGTCCAAGCCATACGAATTGACATTTTGACCCAATAAGGTGATTTCTTTAACTCCCGAAACAACCAATTCTTTGACTTCCTTGATAATCTCCGCAGGCTGGCGGCTGCGCTCCCGCCCCCGGACATGAGGGACGATACAATAGGCACAAAAATTATTACAGCCGTACATCACCGTAACCCACGCTTTGAAAGGGTTCTCCCGTTTCACCGGCAGCCCTTCGTAGATCGCGCCTTCGGTGTCCCACACCTCAAACACCCGTGATTGGGAGGACTTGATTTTCTGAATCAACTCCGGCAACTGATGGAGATTATACGTTCCAAAGACCAGATCAACTTGTTTATAAGTCTCTTTAATCTTGGCGACCTCGGTCGGTTGCTGTACCATGCAACCACAAACCCCGATAATCAAGTTGGGGTTTTGTTCCTTCAAGGCTTTTAAATTTCCGATGTTTCCGTAAAGCCGGTTTTCGGCGTTTTCCCGGACACAACACGTATTAAATAATATCAGATCGGCCGTTTCAATTGAAGCAGCCTGGGTATAGCCCATTTCGTTGAGAATCCCCGCTAACACTTCCGAGTCATGGACATTCATCTGACAACCAAATGTGGTGATAAAATACTGCTCTGACAAAGTCGCTATCTCCTATATCCAATCTCTTTTTCACTCAAATAGCGCTTGGGTAAACGCAGCCGGATCAAATACTTGCAAGTCCTCTTTTTTCTCCCCAACGCCAATCAGATAAATGGGAATTTTGAATTGATGGGCAATGGCCAGCACCACACCACCCTTGGCGGTGCCATCAAGTTTCGTTAAGACCAGCCCGTCAATGTCAACCGCTTCATTAAACACTTTCACCTGATGCAATGCGTTCTGCCCGGTGGTAGCGTCCAAAACCAAAATCGTTTGCAGTTCATAATCGGCCAGATTTTGGGTGATGATCCGCCGTACTTTCTTTAGTTCTTCCATTAAATTTACTTTAGTATGTAAGCGTCCCGCGGTATCCACGATGACGACATCGGATTTCCGGGCGTGCGCGGCGGCCATTCCGTCATAAACCACTGCCGCCGGATCCGCCCCTTCCTGGTGATGAATGACCGGAACCCCTATCCGTTCGCCCCATTGCATTAACTGCTCGGTAGCGGCGGCCCGAAAGGTGTCCCCGGCCACTAACAACGGTTGCCGTTGGTTGTCAAGAAAACGGGCGGCGGCTTTAGCGATGGTTGTTGTCTTGCCGACTCCGTTGACCCCGACGATCAAAATTACTTTTTGACGGGTTTCGAAGTCAAACTGTTCTTTCCCTGCAGTTTCAATGATCTTACGGATCTCAGCGATCAACAAGGGCTTTAACTGATTGGGATCGCTCACCTTTTGTTCTTTGACCTGTTCACGTAAACGGTCGGAGAGATAGGTCGTGGTCTCCATCCCTACGTCGGCCATGATTAACGTATCTTCCAAATCGGTATACAACTCGTCGTCGATCTTTTGATACGAGGAAAAAACCCCTTCCAAATTAGCGACGAACGACTCTTTTGTTTTCGCCAGCCCTTCTTTGAGTCTGGCAAATAACCCTTTATTTTCAGCCATGATTCATATCCTTTTCATAGTCATCGATTCGCTGTTATTCATCAGCCGGTGTCAACCGGCCTTTTCGTTGAGGTCCAATGAGATCAGTTTGGAGACGCCCAGCTCTTCCATTGTCACCCCGTAAAGGGTATTGGCCGCTTCCATGGTGCCACGGCGATGGGTGATCACAATAAACTGCAGCTCTTTACTGAAGAGTTCAAGTAAATGCGAGAAACGGGAGACATTCACTTCATCCAAAGTCGCGTCAATCTCGTCCAACACACAAAACGGCGCCGGCTTAACGGCCAAAATGGCGAATAATAAGGCAATGGCGGTCATTGCCCGCTCACCGCCGGATAACAGCGATAAATTTTGTAACTTTTTGCCGGGCGGTTGGGCAATGATCTCAATTCCCGACTCCAGGGGTTTTTCGGGATCAAGCAAGATCAGTTCGGAGTTTCCCCCTTCAAACAATTCACTGAAGATTTTTTTGAACTCGGTTTTAATCAGATCGAAAGTCTCATTGAACTTTTTGGTGATCGTTCGCTCAATTTCATTAATCACCTTGATCAGTGATTCTTTTGCTTTGGTCAAGTCCTCGGACTGAACCGTCAAAAATTCAAAACGTTCCTTTACCTGTCGAAAATCGTCAATTGCCGCCACATTCACCGGACCTAAGTCCCGGATGCTCGCTTTATAATCGTCGATCTGTTGTTGCGGCGCTGCCGGGAGCGGCCATTCCGGATTGTATTGGGAAAGCCAATCCAATCCGTAGTCTTCACTCAGATTATGTTGGACATTCTCAATCTCCATCAATTTCTGATTATATTGAAGCTCCAACCGGTGGAGTTGGTTTTGATATTCGTTACTTTTCCGGTGGTGGCTGCGTTGCTTGCTTTCCAATTCGCGAATCGCTTGTTGGGTGAGCTCGCGTTCCTGTTTCGAGCGGTTAATTGCGGTTTCTTGTCCTTGCAGCTTTACTTTGGTCTCAAACGACTTTTCACCGATCAAAACAATGGTTTCTTTAATTTTTTCCCGTTCCGAAGCAATCTGGGATAATTTATGGCTAATCTCCTGAAACGCGCTGCAGACCCCGTCCAATTGACGATTCAATTGTTCCTTGAGAGCATTTTTGCCGTGTTCTTCCTGACGACGGGCGCTTAAACGCGACCGCAATTCAGTAATGACCTCGACCAATTGTTCCTTATCCTCTTTGACCGTCTTCATTTTGGCGGTCAAATCGGCTAGTTGATTCTCCAACTCTTTTAAGTACTGTTCTTTCGCCGTAACTGACTGTGCCAATTCATCCTGGCCTAAGTCAAATCTCCCGCTTTCCGAAAGTAGTTCTTGCAGCTGTTCGGCATAGGCCGCCGTCTCTTGAGCGGTTTTTTTGATGTTCTGTTGGATCGTGACATATTCACGGTCAAGCGCAGCTTTCCGGATCTTGGCTTCATTCTCTTGTTTGGTTAATTCTTTAATCGACTCCAACAACTGTTGGAGTTCAGCCCGGAACTGACCGGCAATTTCCTGTCCTTTTTGGAAAGCAACCTCGCTGTCAGCTTTTTCCTTGCGCAAGTCCTCAATTTCTTTTCTCCGGCTTAACAAGCCTAAGCGCCGTTTATCAACACTCCCGCCGGTAATCGCTCCGCCGGGCACCACCAGATCCCCTTCCGGCGTGACGATCCGGATACTCCGGTCCAGCTTGGGACTGATCTTGATGGCGGTTTTAATGTCGGGAGCCACAACCGTCTGGCCGATTAGATAAATCAACGCTTTCCGGTATGTGGGGTCAAACGTCAGGTGGGAAATGGCCGGATGACAGCCATGCTGTTCCAATACGCCTTGCAGTTGCCGCATCCGATTATCGCTGGCTTGAATTGTATTTAAAGGAAGGAAAGTCGCCCGGCCTTTATTATATTTCTTCAGGTAGGCCACGGCCGCTTCCGCCTGTTGGTCGGTATCAATGACCACATTTTGCAAGTTGCCGCCCAAGGCGGTCTCGAGCGCCAATTCCATGCCGGGTTGGACCTGAATCAGATCGGCAATAATCCCTTTGATGCTTTGATGGAACGGTTCGTGGACTGCCTCGGCCAACAGGGCTTTAACCCCTTGAAAATAGCCTTGAAAACCTTTTTCCATTTCATCCAATAAAGAAATTTTGCTTTCAAGTCCGCGAATCTTATCCTTATACTCGACATTTTTCCGTTCAACCCCGGCTAGCTTCTGCTCGATCTGACCGTGTTGCGTGGTTTGGTCTGCTGCGGTAGTCCGGCAATGGTTAATTTCATGCTCCAGTTCATCCAAACGTTCTTGGTGTTGTTCAGCCTCGGATTGATATTGAATGACCTGTTTTTCTAAAATCGTTTGGCGCTTTTGACAGTCCTGGGCTTGCCGGGAAATAAAGTCCTTTTGCAGGGACGTGCTGTTGATTTTATTTTTTAACGCGGCGATTTCATTCAGAGTCTCAATAAATTCATCCTTAAAAGTCTGTTCTTCCGCTTCAAGCTGAGCCAACAATTGGTTATGAGCCGCCATTACCGACTCTTTTTCTTGCAATGTTTGGTGATCGACCAGCAGTTGTTCTTTTACGCCACTCGTTTCGGATTCGATGACCTGCTGTTGGGCCAGAATAGCGGTTTGTCGTTCTTCACTCGCGACTAAACTTCCTTGCTGTTCTTGCTCTTGTTTGTCGAGATCGGCCAATTTCTCATTTAAAAAATTAACCTGTTCACTGAATTTATCGATCTGATTTTGCAGCCGGAAGAAATCCTCATTCGCTTGCGAGAGTTGGTTATCTTGATTCAGTAACAATAATCGTTGCTCCTCAATGGCGGCTTCGATTACATTCTCCTGACTTTCAAAACTGCGATAAGCCTCTTCCAAAGTCGCTTTATGCTGGAGCGACTCTTCCAGCTCGGCCTGAAGCCGGAGCACCAATCCTCCGAGATAATTGATCTCGACCTTGGTTAGTTGTTCTCTAATCGCTAGATACTGCTCCGCCAAAGCTGACTGCGCTTCCAGCGGACCAATCTGACACCCCAATTCACTTAAAATATCTTTTAACCGAACCAGATTACGATCGGTCTCTTCCAACTTGCGTTCCGCAATCTGTTTCCGGGTTTTGTATTTATTAATTCCGGCTGCTTCCTCAAAAATAGCGCGCCGATCTTCTGCTTTAACCGATAGGATGGAATCAATTTTACCCTGCCCAATGACGGAATAGGCTTCTTTGCCCAAACCGGTGTCGTAAAAAAGTTCAATAATATCCTTCAGCCGTACCGACGACTTATTGATTAGGTAGTCGCTTTCGCCGGAACGAAACAATTTTCGGGTGACGGCAATCTCTGAAAATTCAACCGGGATTGAGCGATCCGTGTTGTCGAGCACCATGGTAACCTCGGCTAAGCCAAGCGCTTTACGCTGGGTGCTGCCGGCAAAGATCACATCATCCATTTTGGAACCACGTAAATTCTTAATGCTCTGTTCGCCTAAAACCCAGCGTAAAGCATCAGAAATATTACTTTTACCACTGCCGTTGGGTCCAACGACCGCCGTAACTCCGGGCAAGAACTCTAACCGGATTTTATCGGCAAACGATTTGAAACCCACGATGTCTAGGCGTTTTAAGTACAAGTTGGTTCCTCCTTTGCTCAAACATTTTACCACAAGATGGGCAAAAAAGAAATACCCGCTAAATGCGGGCATCAACTGACTTCCAACCGAATCGCAAGGTCTTTCCGTTTCCGTGTTTTCAAGGGAATCCTCGGGCTCAACAGCGATCCGTATTCGCCCAAAACCCGTTTTAATTTGAGACGCGCCCGGGTTCGGGCATTATCAATCACTTTGGGGGAAAGCGCCAATTGTTTTTCAATATCGTGAATGGTATGGCCACTGAGCAACAAGTGAATCACCCGATACTCGACGGGGGAAAGATAAGCTTCCATTACGGCGTTTACGGTGCACACCACCCATTCGTTTTCCAAATGACTGGAAGGTTCCGAATCCTCAGCCGGAATCGAATCAAGCAATGTTCGTGAATCGTCCTCGTTCAGTTGGGTATTTAATGAAAGCGCTTTGGTTAATAACACCGCTTTCTTGCTCATTGATTGTTTGATGGTGTTAAAAATCTTTCGCAAGATGCAGATGTAGGCAAATGTACTGAATTTAATTGGATAGTTGTCCGGATCGTATTCGTCAATCGCTTTTAAAAGCCCGATCGCGCCTTCTTGAAAATAATCCTCAAATTCGTTAAAGGAAGGGGTTTGATTCTTAACAATGTGTCTTACCATCGGCAGATATTTTTTAACTAATTCTTCCTTGGCTTGCGTTTCTTGTCCGATACGGATTCGCGCCAATAATGCCAGATCCTTTTCCTGGTTCAATCTGAACAACCTCCCTCTGCGGTACTCACCTAATATATATGAGCGGTTGTCCGGAATATGAACCCAATAAAAGAAAAAACGTGCCACCTTAGCACGTCTGCATCGAAACCTATTATCGCTGTTTTATCTTCCGCGATGTTATGAAGGTTAATGCGATTTATGTTTTAAAAACACGATCCCGTTTTGCGCGGCTTTGTTTTCCGCCTCTTTGATACTGCGGCCGATGCCGGTTCCGATCACAGCGGCGTTTAACGAAACCTCGACGGTGAATAAGCGATTGTGAGGAGGCCCCTCCTCTTTTACCGTTTGATAGGTGGGCTTAATGCCTTTAGTTTGGGTGATCTCCTGTAAAGTCGTTTTGGCGTCAATGGCTTCATATTGGCGAATAATTGCCGGGGTGACTTTTTCAATCAGCGGGATCACTAGTCTGGTGGTTTCATCCAAACCAAAATTGAGAAAATAGGCGCCCAAAAACGCTTCAAATAAATCGGCCAGAATATTTATCTTGGCGCGGCCGTTATTACGCAACTCGCCCGTTCCCAGCAATAACAGTTGATCGATATGGAGATCCAACGAAAATTGGGCTAAAACTTGGGCGCTGACAATAATGGCCTTTAACTTCGCAAGTTGGCCTTCGTCTTGTTTGGGAAATTGCTCAAATAAAAACCGGCAGACAATAATCGATAACACACTGTCACCTAAAAACTCCAACCGTTCATTACTTGGGAGATGATGTTCATTGGCGTATGAGGAATGGGTTAACGCTTCAATGAACAAGGCTTCGTTCTTTGGCTGAAAGCCAAATAAAACCGCCAATTTATCAATTGACGGTCTCAATTCGCGATAGTCAGTTGTCTGGTAATTTTTTTTAATCATCGTATCTCTTAAATGCAAGGCAAGCGTTATGGCCGCCGAATCCTAATGAATTTGATAAAACATAGTTTAATGATGCTTTCCGAGCTTGATTCGGAACATAATCCAAATCGCATTCCGGATCAGGTGTAGTATAGTTCATAGTGGGCGGAATTATACCATCATGAATCGCCAACACCGAAATCACGGCTTCGATTCCCGCCGCGGCGCCCAGCAAATGTCCGGTCATTGATTTGGTGGAACTAACCGGCAAGGAATAAGCGGCTTCTCCGAAGACTCGCTTGATCGCCAGGGTTTCGATTTTATCATTGGGCGGAGTAGAAGTTCCATGCGCATTGATGTACGAGACCTGTTCCGGCTGGATCCCTGCGTTCTTCATCGCAATGACCATTGCCTGGGACGCTCCGTTCCCTTCCGGATCGGGAGCGGTCATATGATAGGCATCACCCGTCTCGCCGAAACCGATGATTTCGGCATATATACGGGCTCCTCTGGCAACCGCGTGCTCCAGCTCTTCCAGTAGGATTACTCCGGCCCCTTCACCCATCACGAAGCCATCGCGCTCCAAATCAAACGGACGACTGGCGTGTTTGGGATCGGCGTTATTTTTGGAAAGAGCGCCGGCTGAGGCAAAACCGGCATAAGCGATACCGGTGATCGCTGCTTCGGTGCCACCGGTAATCATCGCCTTGGCTTTACCGCTTTGAATGATTTGAAACGAATGCCCGATTGAATGCGCCGCCGATGCGCATGCGGTCACGACCGTGTGATTCGGACCTTTCGCACCGGTCAAAATTGAAACATAACCGGAGGACATATCCGGGATCATCATCGGAATAAAGAACGGACTGACTCTTCCCGGACCTTTTTCCACAAACACCCGGGTCTGTTCTTCAAACGTTTTAATTCCGCCAATTCCGGAACCGATTATTACTCCGACCTCACCGGCGTTCGCGACATCAATAGTGAACTTCGCGTCTTCCAATGCCATTTGAGTCGCGGCGACCGCGAATTGAACGACACGATCGGTACGGCGGACTTCTTTTTTATCTAAAAATTGCCCAGGATCAAAAGTTTTGACTTCGGCGCCAATTTTAACGTCAAAATTTGTTGTATCAAAGGCTGTTACAAGATCAATTCCCGAAACACCCTCAATTATCGATGACCAAAATTGCTTTGCACCGATCCCAACGGATGAAACGACACCCAAACCGGTTATTACTACTCTTTTTGACATGATATTACCTCCTTCGCAGAGGGGGTTGTGATACTGAAGAGAGTCCCGTAACAACGAGACTCTCTGTTTTGTCTTACTGGCCGTTTTCCTTAATGTAATTTACTGCGTCACCGACAGTTACGATCTTCTCGGCGTCTTCATCCGGAATCTCCAAGTCGAACTCCTCTTCCAAAGCCATAACGAGCTCAACAATGTCCAATGAATCCGCACCTAAATCATCAACAAAAGAAGCCTGTTCAGAAACTTCTTCTTCATCAACACCTAATTGTTCAACAACGATTTCTTTAACTTTTGCGTAGATATCCAACCACTTCACCTCCTTCCACCGGGTTGGTTAGAATTGGTTTTATATCAAAACAAACTTATTTTCTCCAATAATTACATAACCATACCACCATCAACATTTAGCACTTGACCGGTTGTATAACATGCCGCAGGAGAAGCTAAAAACACCACCGCTTCCGCCACATATTCGGGCTTGCCCAAAGAACCCAACGGGATTAACCGCATTAAATTGGCTTTGGCATCGTCCGAAAGAACATCCGTCATCTTTGACTCGATAAATCCGGGAGCGATCGCGTTGACGCGAATATTGCGGGAACCTAACTCTTTGGCCATTGTTTTCGTGAAAGCGATCACGCCGCCCTTGGAAGCGGCATAATTAGCCTGGCCGGCGTTGCCCATCTGTCCGATTACCGAAGCGATGTTAATAATCTTACCGGAACGTTGTTTCATCATCGGTTTGATTATGGCTTTCGTACACAAGAACGTTCCTTTGAGGTTAATATCCAGAACCGCATCCCAATCTTCCTCGCTCATACGCAGCAGCAGATTGTCTTTGGTAATTCCCGCATTGTTGACTAAAATATCAACTTTACCGAATCGCTTGATCGCTTCAGCCACCAAAGCTTCACAATCAGCCGTCCTGGTAACATTCCCTACCACCGACGTTGCCTGTCCGCCGGCATTACGGATCTCTTCCGCCACCTTATGTATTTCTTCGTTGATATCGGATATTACAACAGTTGCCCCTTCGCGAACCAACGCCAAAGTAATTGCCTTACCAATTCCCCTGGCAGCACCGGTAACGATTGCCACCTCGCACGCTAATCTCATATTACTAAACCTCCTTTAAAATTGCAAGAGCTTTTTTAAACGACCCAAAATCCTCACAATTCAATAGAGTCACATCTTTCAGGGTTTTTTTAACCAAACCGTTAAGGACCTTTCCCGGTCCAAGCTCTAGAAATATGGTAACGTCCTGGGAACGCAAGAACCCAATACTGTCTTCCCACAATACGGAGGAGAAAATTTGTTGATAGAGACTGTCCGCCATCTCTTTATCGGCCACCGGGCGAGCCGAAACATTGGCGATTAAGGGGATCGTCGGTTCCTGCCAGCGAACCGCGTTCAGATCATCCCGAAACGCTTCCGCGGCGGGGCGCATGAGGCTTGAGTGAAACGGGCCGCTGACGGCGAGCGGTATAAATTTGCCGCCGGCTTCCCCAACTAACGTTTGGGCTTTGGCTATACCTTCTTTTAAACCGGAAATAACAATTTGACCGGGACAATTAAAGTTGGCTGCTTCAACCGTGGCGACTTTCGAAGCTTCGACCAAAATCGGCAGTAATTTCTCACGATCCAATCCCAATACGGCCGCCATGGTTCCGGTTTGGTCCGGATCCGCGCCAGCCATCAGATGCGCGCGACGTTGAATCAGCTTCAGTCCCTCCGCGAAAGCAATGGCGCCGGAGGCGACCAAAGCGCTATATTCACCAAGGCTATGTCCGGCGACGAAATTCGGAACAATTCCCGCCTCTTCGATCACTTTCCAAGCGGCGACGCTCGTGGTAAAGATGGCCGGTTGAGCGTTCCGGGTATCTTTTAACGCTTCCTCCGGTCCTTCAAAGCATAATTGAGAGATCTTGCGGCCTAAAATCGCATCGGCTTCATCAAAGACAGCTTTGGCGGGACCAAAATTATCGTACAGCTCTTTGCCCATACCAACGTTTTGGGCGCCTTGGCCGGGGAACATAAAGGCAATCTTGGACATTCGTTTCGCTCCGATTCTTTAAAAAATATTAGGATTACACGTCGACTTATTTTTACTGAACCGAGACGGCAATTTTTGCAACCACTTGTTCGGCTACCGCTTTCTGAGCCGCCTTGACGGCATTTTTAATCGCTTTCGCATTGGAACTACCGTGGCTGATCATACTAACCCCGTTCAGCCCTAGCAATGGCGCTCCGCCATATTCGGTATAATCCAGTTTGGTTTTTAACTGTCCTAAAGCGCCTTTAATTAACAACGCCCCTACTTTAGAAACCAAGTTAGCGGTTACCGCTTCCTTAATCATGCCCATTAACACCGAGGCTAAGCCCTCGGTTAATTTCAGAACGGTATTGCCGACAAACCCATCGCAGACAATGACCTCGCAGACACCACGATGAACATCCCGGCCTTCGATATTGCCGATGAAATTCACTTTGGTTTCTTTCAATAAAAGATGGGCCGCTATCGTCAATTTGTTACCTTTGGTTTCTTCCTCGCCAATACTTAACAGACCGACTTTCGGGTTAACTAGACCGAGTACTTGTTCGGCATAAATTGCCCCCATCACCGCAAATTGTTGCAAATATTCCGGTTCACAATCGGCGTTGGCGCCGGCATCCAATAGTACACTTACGCCCGCTTTGGTAGGCATGGGCGAAGCGATGGCCGGACGGTCGATACCCGGAATCCGGCCGAGCGTTAACAAAGACGTTGCCATGGCTGCTCCGGTATTTCCGGCCGAAATAACCGCCGCCGCTTTTCCTTCTTTAACTAAACGGTTCGCCACCACCAGCGAAGAGTCTTTTTTACGCTTTACGGCATTGGCGGGATGTTCATCCATGCCGATCACCTCGGAGGCATGAACCACTTCCAGCTTCAAGTCGGTTGTCGCATATTTCGATAATTCCGTTTGAATCGCGGTCTGATTGCCAACCAAAATGATGTCGGCCTTCAAATCACGACAGGCTTCGACCGCACCCGCCACAATCTCCTGTGGTGCAAAATCTCCGCCCATAGCATCCAATGCAATCCTCATTCAACCGGCTCCTCAATTCGGAAACTTCATTCCGTGATAAATTAATAAGGAAATATGCCAGATTACTACCGTAAAGCGATCGTTCCAGAACTTTGATATAGCGATTTTTAAATTCTCACTAATTCGCAAAAATATGTAGCCACTCTAAAAGTAGTATAGCCAAAACCGCTAAAATGTCAAGGAAATTTTTGGAAATAAAAAAATTAAGGCCAAGATGACCTTAATTCCTTACCAACCAAATTTTTAGCTTTGAGCAACTACTTCCCGACCTTTATAAAATCCACAGTTACTGCAGACTGTATGCGGCAATTTCGGTTCGTGACATTGCGGGCAGGTTCCAACCTGCGGTGCAGACATTTTCCAATTGGCACGTCTCATACGTTTACGGGTACGGGAGGTTCTATTCTTTGGATTTGCCATTACTTCCACCTCCTTCTGTTGGTAACAATGATTTTAACCTGGCTAATTGCGGATGAATTTCGGCAGGAAGACACATACAGGCTTCCCGATTTAAATTTTTGCCACATTCCGGACATAACCCTTTGCAGTGATTCTGACAAAGGATCTTCATGGGAATGGACAACACAATTTGCTCACGAATACATTCGTCAATCTCAATAAAATCACCATGGAAATAATAAACATTATCGGAATCAGCCGCTTCTCTGTCTTGAGCAAACTGCTCCCTCACCGTGATGGTTGCTTGTTTACTAATAGCCTCTAAACAGCGAGAACAAGAGGTCTGATATGTAAAATCAACCTCCGCCTCAAGCAAAAAGCCTTCTCCGGTATTGGTCATCATGCCTTTAACCATCACGGGAGCCATGATTATAATTGCTAAGTCTACGTCAAATTGAAGCGTTCCTGAAAAAGCAACGGAACCGCCCCGAAGCTCACGAATGGAGCCAATACTAACCTTCACCAAAATCACCTTCGATTATTATATCGGTTAATTTTTGAAAAGTCAATGATTCCCTTGGTTAATCCTAATAAAATTCCATTGAGAAGCTTTTTTGCTAACCTTTTTCAAAATAATCTTCGCTAATCCGACGAACAATGATCCTAATAATATAGAATGATTTTTGTCCGGAATCCGGACGATAATCAATCAATAAAATCAGGTGAAAATAGATGAAAAGGCATTATCAAGCAACCAAACTCAAGGTCCGGACCGAGCGCAATGAAGCCGATTTTTCAACCGACTCGGTATACGCTTCGCTTTCCCCCTATATGATTAGCAAAGTCAGCGGGGAATTAACACGGGTGATGATGGAAGCTGCGCAGCAATATCTTTATGAACGTAGCCTTTCCGAATTACAGCGCAGTTTTACCGCGACGGCTTTTGCTGATAAAAATCCTTCTTACCAGGAATTTTCCGATAATACCAAAAATGATACTACATAGCTCCTGCTTGAACGGTTAAGCTATTGTCAGAGGAGGTGATTCAACAATGGGTACTGGACAAAAATCCAACAGTTATCTGGTACAAGGCGCTGGTCCTGCTCTCAATAAGTTCAAATATGAGATCGCGAACGAATTGAATATCGACCAGTCGAAGGTTCAAGGTGGTTATTGGGGTTATGTCGCAACTCGGGATACCGGTGCAATCGGTGGTAACATGGTTCGTCGGATGATCGAGGCTGCGGAGCGGACTTTGGCCGAACAAACCCTGGCTGACGTGAAAGTAGGTTTTCAAGCCGGTTTAGGCCAACAGCAAAGCCAATACCAACAACAAAATCAATTGAAATCTAGCTTTAATTTTGGAAATCAACAGTAATTACTTAAATAAAAAGGAGGGGCGACCCTCCTTTTTTCTTTTTTAACCAAACTTGACCCCAACCTTATTTTACTTTAGAATTAATTTCATATAACTTATGTATGAGCAAACTCCGAAGCTAAAGGATTTGATTTTTTGGCAGATACTATCCCGCCGTTGAGCATCACCATTCCTCCTGAATGGCACGGTCGCACCGTTGATTCATTTCTTAGACAAAAAATGCTTTTTTCGAGAACCTTCATTCGACAACTCAAAAAAAGCAACGGCATCCTAGTCAATGACAATCCGGTTTGGACCACTTATCATTTACAGACCGCCGAGCACTTAAAGATTATTTTTCAGCCAGCGACGCAAGCCATTATTCCGCAATTGCTCCCGCTGGATATCATCTATGAAGATGCCGACTTGATCGTGATCAATAAACGTCCGGGAATGCTCGTCCACCCCGTCCATAATCATACTGAAGGAACTGTCGCCAACGCGTTGTTGGGTTATTGGCAAGACCGAAATTGTTCAGCCTCATTTCACCCGGTCCATCGTTTGGACAAATTGACCTCGGGTTTGGTCCTCATCGCCAAAAGCGCCTGGGCTCATCAACAATTGGCGCTGCAATTGCATGACAAAACGTTCCACCGTTTATATTTGGCCGTCTGCCATGGAGTTCCGGAGCAATTACGTTCGAAAATCACGGCGCCGTTAAAAGAAACTCAATATGTCATGCGCCGTGAAGTTGCGGCGGAAGGGAAACCGTCAAGCACCGTTTATCATGTTCTTAAGGCCTTTAATACGGCGTCGCTCGTCGCGGTGCGGATTCTGTCCGGACGAACTCACCAGATCCGCGTCCATTTTCATCATATCGGTCATTCGCTTTGGGGGGACCCGCTTTACGGAGAGGATGACCCCTTGTTTCCAAGACCGGCCTTGCATGCCACCCGGGTCGTTTTTACCCATCCGCGCACCGGGCAACGGGTCCGATTACGGATTGACCTACCGGAAGATATGCAGTTGTTGCTGTCGCGTTTTCAATGAAGAACCGCCGGTTTGATTGTTTTCTATCAAAATCTTTATTCCATTTTAAATCTAAATAAGGAAAGGGGTTTTTACATTGCTTCGCCTCGTCGCTAACACAATTCGCGGTTTAGCCGCAGACATGGTTGAAAAGGCTAAATCGGGACATCCGGGAATGCCGCTGGGGACTGCCGATATTGCGGCATCTCTTTATGCGGAACTTTTAAACCATGATCCCAGCCATCCGGAGTGGCCAAACCGTGACCGGTTTATCCTATCCGCCGGCCATGGCTCGCCTTTGCTCTATAGTCTGCTCCATCTAACGGGTTATGGCTTAACCATCGATGATTTGAAAGGGTTCCGGCAATTGGGCGCCAAAACTCCGGGCCACCCCGAACACGACCTCGTTCCCGGCATCGAAACCACCACCGGACCATTAGGCCAGGGAATCGCGAACGCCGTAGGCATGGCGTTGGCGGAGCGGATGTTGGCGGCCCGCTTCAACCGGCCCGGATATGAGATCATCGATCATTATACCTACGCGATTGCCGGTGACGGTTGCATGATGGAGGGAATTTCGTCGGAAGTCTCCTCGCTTGCCGGGGATCTGGGTCTCGGAAAATTGATTGTCATTTATGATGATAATGATATTTCGATTGAGGGCTCCACCAATCTGGCGTTTAACGAGGACGTTCCCTCGCGTTATCAAGCTTATGGTTGGCAGATCATTAAAATCGACGGACATGACCTCGAACAGATCCATCATGCGTTCCTTGAGGCGAAAGCCGATCAAAGCAAACCCGCTTTAATCGTCGCAAAAACCCGGATCGGCAAAGGCAGCCCGCTCGAAAATAACGCCGAAGCGCACGGAGCGCCGCTCGGCAAGGATAATGTCGCGGCCTTAAAGGAAACTTTGGGTCTGCCACCGGCTGACTTCCATGTCTCGGAACAAGTCTATCAGTTTTTCGCGGAAAAACGGCAACAATGGCAACATAAATCCGCAGCCTGGGCGGAACAGTTCGCCGCCTGGTCCGCTCAATTCCCCGAGTTACGCCAGGAATGGGATCGGGTCCGCCAACGCCAACTCCCGGCCGATCTGGCGGCAAGCCTGCCGACCTTTGAAGTTGGGACCGCCTTCGCCACGCGTGATGTCGGCGGTAAAGTCGAAAATATCTTGGCGGCCAAACTGCCGGAGTTGATTGGTGGCTCCGCCGACCTCTCTCCGTCGACCAAAACCTATCTAAACGGTATTCCCGATGTTAAAAAAGGCGATTATGCGGGACGAAATCTCCATTTCGGAGTTCGCGAGCACGGCATGGCCGGAATTTTAAACGGACTGTCGTTGTATGGCGGTTTCCGGGTTTTTGGATCGACCTTTTTGGTTTTTGTCGACTACATGCGCCATTCGTTACGTTTAGCTGCGCTGATGCAGCAACCGGTAATTTATGTCCTGACCCACGACTCGTTTTATGTTGGCGAGGATGGTCCGACTCATCAACCGGTCGAACACATTCAATCGTTGCGAATCATTCCGGAAATGCGGGTGTTCCGTCCGGCCGACGCCAACGAAACCGCCTGGGCCTGGTTAGAAGCTTTACGAAGGATTGATGGACCAAGCTGCTTGATCCTGACCCGGCAAAAACTGCCCACCCTTGCCGGCACGTCGTTCGCCGGTTTTCAACGCGGCGGTTATGTGGTCCGGGAAGCCGCCAAAACCCAGCCCGATCTGGTAATCCTGGCTTCGGGCAGCGAAGTCTCCCTGGCCGTAGCCGCCGCCGAACAGTTGGCTCCGTCCGGTAAAGAGGCCCGGGTGGTTTCCGTTCCCGCGCTTGAATTGTTCTTACGCCAGGAACCTTCCTATATTCAAAGCATTTTAGGTGAAGGTTGCCCCCGGGTAGCCGTTGAAGCCGGGGTTGGCACGGGTTGGTATCAATTGACCGGGACCACCGGCCTGGTGATCTCCATGGACCATTTCGGAAAAAGCGGTCCCTATGAAAAGCTGGCGCCGGAGTTTGGTTTTGTCCCGGAAAGCGTAGTGGAACGAATCAAGCAACACTGCGGTTGGTAACCAAACAGCGCCAAACATTCCAATAGTGGCAGAGGTTGTCTCGAACCGGGGCAACCTCTTATATTATTCATCAAAATATCTTCCCAAACTGGTTCTGGATTTAACAACGGCCCTTGTCCCCGAAAAATCAATCGGTTATTCACAAATCCAGCTTGCGGAACAACTCCGCCAGCTCACTTATCAATAAATCGGGTGCATGGGGTTTGTTCACCGATTTACCTACCATTTTTTAAAAACAAAAAATACCGCTCCCAGCATCATAACAAAACCGACGATATAATTCCAGCGTAGTCCTTCTTTTAAATACCAGACCGAAAAGACGGAGAAAACGACTAACGTAATCACTTCCTGAATCACTTTCAGCTGCGCGGCTGAAAACTGATACGACCCGAGCCGGTTGGCGGGAACCTGAAAACAATACTCGACAAAAGCGATCAGCCAACTGATCAGAATGACCTGCCACAAGGGTGCGCTTTTAAACTTGAGATGTCCATACCATGCGAAGGTCATGAAAATATTGGAAATTATTAATAAAAAAATCGGTGTCATGCTGTTTACGCCTCTGTTTGCTTATTTGAATTCTTTTATAATCATTGCGATGATTCTTTCGTTTGTCAACGGAACGAGCCACTTCTTAACAAAACCTAAACATAGAAATCCAAAAACGAAATTTTGGAAATAAGGAGGAAATAAGGAGGAAACAGTCTTTTTTTCGCCAATATGGAAGAATGATAACAAACGCTAGGAGTGACATTGCTGATGTTGGATACAATCTTGTTTGACCTTGACGGGACCTTGCTGCCCCTGGACTTAGAACGATTTATTCAAATTTACTTTTCCGAAATCGGTCAAACTTTCTCCGATCTAATGGAGCCAAAGTTAATCATGAAACATATTTGGGACGCGACGCGCACCATGGTCAACAGCACTGATGAACGGACTAACGAAACAGTTTTTATGGAAAAGTTCGGCCAATTGATCGGCGGCGATCTCGCGATCTATCAACAACGGTTTGAGCAGTTTTACGACCAAGGATTTTTAAACGCCCGGGCCAGTGTGGTGGATACTCCGGTAATGCAAGCGGCGGTACGCCACTTAAAAGAACGGGGTTATAATTTGGTAATCGCCACCAATCCCCTCTTCCCCGTGAAAGCGATCCATCACCGCATTCGTTGGGCGGGGTTTGAACCGACCGAATTTTCGTATATCACCTCGTATGAACGAAACCATTACTGCAAACCCCAACCGCTATTTTATCGGGAACTTCTTGCGGAAATCGGGAAAGAACCCAACCAATGCTTAATGGTTGGCAATGATGTCCAAGAAGATCTGATTGCCGCCACGGTCGGCATCCCCACCTTTTTAATCAAGGACTATTTGATTCACCGGGACGTCACGCCGATCCGGGCGGATTTTGAAGGAAGTTATCACGACTTTTTCAACTTTGTTCAACAACTGCCTGCCCCAGGCCACCCCTAACTATCTTTCAATGAAAAACCGCCGATCAAACATTTTACAGTGTTCGATCGGCGGTTTTTTCTTTCATCGCAACTGAGCCCTCCATATACGGAATTTGCGGATTTTTACGACATGAACTGCAATTTTTTTAAGGTCAATTTGACAAGGCGAGGTGTCTTTGTTAAAATGTAACTAAGTATTTGGTTTTTGAAAAGGATGGGTGAAACAATGAAATTTCCAAATCAAATTACCACGGAAGCCCAATTAGATCAAGTGCTTGGAATCCCCGCTCCACAAGTTGTCGAAATGTTTAAACGGCTTGATGGAGATATCATGATTCTCGGAATCGCCGGGAAAATGGGCACCACCCTCGCAACCATTGCCGTCAACGCAGCGAAGGAAGCTGGTATTACGCGAAAAGTAATTGGCGTTGCCCGATTTTCGGAACCGGGGGTTGCGGCGAATCTCCAGCGACTGGGCGTTAAAACCATCACTTGCGACCTGCTGAACCGCGCCGCTGTGGCGCAACTTCCCAAAGTTAAAAATATTATTTTCATGGCCGGCCGTAAATTCGGCACCGATGGCAGCGAAGAACTAACCTGGGCGATGAATGTCTTAGTCCCGAATAACGTTGCGGAGCATTTCCGCGATAGCCGGATCGTGGTTTTTTCCACCGGTTGCGTTTATCCGCTGGCGCCCGTCACCTCCGGCGGGTCGGTGGAGACAGATCCGGCCCTGCCGATCGGGGAATATGCCCAATCTTGTTTAGGCCGGGAACGGGTTTTTGGTCATTACAGCAAAACCAACGGAACGCCGGTCTGCCTTTACCGGCTTGATTATGCGATTGATCTGCGCTATGGCGTTTTATTTGATATTGGCAAGAAGATCTGGGCAGATCAAGCGGTTGATCTGCAAGTCACGCATTTTAACGCGATTTGGCAAGGCGATGCCTGTAACCAAGCCCTGCTGTGTCTGGAACACTGCGGTTCTCCCGCCAATATCCTGAATATCACCGGCCCGGAAACCATTCCGGTTCGTTATGCCGCGACGGAGCTGGCAAAAATAATGGGCAAGCAAGTTGTTTTTGGTTCCGAAGAAGGTACAACCGCTTATCTGGCTAACGCAGCCAAGGCCATTCAACTTTTCGGATACCCCTCCGTCTCCTTGCAACAGATGCTTACTTGGACCGCTCATTGGATTATGAACGGCGGGCGTTCTCTGAACAAACCAACCCATTTTGAAACCAACAACGGGAGGTATTAATGATGCAGATCAACCAGATTCCTGCCGCAATTTTAGCGAAAGTCCGTCAAGGAACCGTCATTCCCGCCAGTCCTTTGGCGCTGGACGCCGCGCGGAAGTTCGCCCCGCGTTACCAAAAGGCCTTACTCCGTTACCATATTGACGCCGGCGTCGGCGGAATTGCCATCGGAGTTCATTCCACCCAATTTGAGATTCGCGATCCCCAAATCGGTCTCTTCAAGCCGGTGCTGACCCTTGCTTCTGAGACCATTGACGAATATTGCGCCGCGCAAGGCCGTCAAATTTTAAAAGTGGCCGGAGTTTGCGGAAAAACCGCCCAAGCGGTAAACGAAGCGACCTTTGCGCGGGAGGCCGGTTATCATGCTTGCCTGCTCAGTCTCGCCGCCATGGCCGACGCCGCGCTTCCGGCGCTGGTGGAACATTGCCGCGAGATTGCCAAGATTATGCCGGTAATCGGGTTTTATCTCCAACCCTCGGTTGGCGGTCGCATCCTGCCGTATGAATTCTGGCGCCAATTTGCCGAAATCGATAATGTTTTAGCCATCAAAATGGCCCCGTTCAACCGCTATCAGACATTTGACGTTGTCCGCGCACTTTGTGACGCCAATCGTGAAAAAGAGGTTGCACTTTACACCGGAAACGACGATAATATTGTTAGCGACTTATTAACGGAATACCGGATTGCCACCGCAACCGGCGTCAAAAACGTGCGGATCGTCGGCGGACTGCTCGGTCATTGGGCGGTTTGGACCCGTCGCGCCGTGGAATTGCTTGATGAAATTCATTCATTGATCGCTTCGGGCCAACCCATTCCGGCCGAACTGTTGACGCGGGCCGTTCAGGTTACCGACAGTAACGCGGCATTTTTTGATCCGGCGCATTCTTTCGCCGGTTGTATTCCGGGAATTCATGAAGTGTTGCGTCGTCAGGGATTAATGCTTGGCACCTGGTGCCTTAATCCCCGGGAAGTCCTCTCCCCGGGTCAAAGTGCCGAGATTGATCGGGTATATCGCTCGTATCCCGATTTACACGATGACCAGTTTGTGGCGGAACATTTAGAACAATGGTTAAAGGAATGATTCGGATTCATGCAACAACGCGCGATTGAAACCAAGGCTAAAATTTTGGCTGCCGCTCTCCATGAGTTTTCTGAGAAAGGTTTTCATGGGACCACCGTCGACGAGATTTGTGCTCGGGCGGGAGTTAACAAACAACGAATTTATGCCTATTACACCAATAAAGAAAACCTCTTTGCCGAGGTGCTTAAAAGTTCATTTGACGGCATTGTCGCCGATGAACAGTCTTTCTTGAATTTATTGGAAGACGACCTCTTTCAGCTTGACGAGATCTTATTGCGACACTATTTTTCATATCATCAAAGTCATCCTGATTTTTGGCGACTCATCGCCTGGGAGAACCTCGACGGGGGACGCCATCTCAAGGTGTTAAAAGGTCACCGGACCAAAACCTTTCAACATTTGCGCAAACTTTATCAAGCCGGTCAAGCACAAGGATATTTCCGGACCGAGGTATCGTTTGAAACGTATATGTTTGCAATCTCCGCGATTCCGTTTTTTTATTACTCAAACCGTTTGACCATGTCGCAAACCCTCGAGATCAATTTACTAGACGAATCCGTACGGGAAACCTTGATTCAAGAGTGTCTGCAAATCTTAAAAGCGCATCGGGTATCCCGCCCCTAAGCCCAAATAATTCAGTTAAAAACTTACGATACTATTTACCACCAAGGTTCAATTACTTGGTGGTAAATAATATAAAAAAGGAATTTGATCATGGAATCGCTACGCGAATTATACCGCATCGGAAGCGGTCCTTCCTCCAGTCATACTATGGCCCCGAAACGGGCGGCCGAAATTTTTCGGGAACGCACCCCCAATGCAACCCATTATCGTGTGACTCTCTTTGGCAGTCTGGCCGCGACCGGAGTCGGACATCTCACCGATCGCGCCATTCAATCCGCCCTGCAACCGATGCCGACGGAACTTATCTGGAGACCCGACCAGTTTCTACCACTCCACCCCAACGGAATGGAGTTTGCGGCTTTTCAGGACACCGGCCCCAAGACTCCCTGCGCTGTTTGGCGGGTATATAGTGTCGGCGGCGGCGCGTTACGCGACGAGTTTACCGACAATCAACCGGTCCGGATCTACCAGTTACAGACCATGAAAGAGTTAGTCGCTTGGGGGAATCAGACCAACCAGTCGCTCTGGCGGTATGTCGAAGCCCAAGAATCGGCCTCCATCTGGGAGTATTTGAGTTCGGTGTGGCAAACGATGAAGGCAACCATTCTCCGCGGGATTGCGACCGAAGGCGTTCTCCCCGGCGTCTTGAAACTGGAACGGAAAAGTCCGGTTTTTTATAATAAAACCAACTACCGCAGTTTGCTGCAGCGAACCGGGCGTTTATTTGCCTATGCCTTGGCCGTCTCCGAAGAAAATGCCGCCGGCGGCGTAATCGTTACTGCGCCCACTTGCGGTTCATGTGGTGTCCTCCCTGCCGTCCTGTATTACTTACAACTCGCGGAAGACTTTCCGGACGAGACGATTTTGAAGGCATTGGCGACCGCGGGTTTAATCGGCAATATCGTCAAAACCAACGGTTCAATCTCCGGAGCGGCGGTCGGTTGTCAAGGCGAAATCGGTACTGCCTGCGCCATGGCGGCAGGAGCGGCGACCCAATTGTTCGGAGGCAGCGCCGAACAGATTGAGTATGCGGCGGAGATGGGATTTGAACATCATCTTGGACTAACTTGCGACCCGGTCTGCGGTTTAGTGCAAATTCCCTGTATCGAACGGAACGCGTTTGCGGCCGCCCGCGCTTTGGATTCGGCCAAATACGCTATGTTGGCCGGTGGCGCTCACCGGATTACTTTTGACGATGTCGTCCAAACCATGATGGAGACCGGTAACGATCTGAAAAATTCTTATCGGGAAACGTCTACCGGCGGCTTGGCCAAACTGCACCGTCCCCAACCGGAATAAGGAGGATTTACAGCCGTGGATGAACAATTGCTTGCGAAAGTTAAAGCGAAGATCCAAGCGATCTTGCCGGAGATCAAACAATTACGACACCAAATCCATCAAGCGCCGGAGATCGGTTTAGCGACGCCGGGAACCCGTCAAACCATCGCTCAAGCGTTGGCGGGAACTGGTTTAACCTTCCAACCGCCGTTAATGGAGAGCGATTTGATTGCGGAGTTACCAGGCCCGGTAGTCAAAACGATCTGCTTACGGGCTGACACCGACGCCTTGCCGGTGCAAGAGACGACACAGCTTGATTATGCGTCCCGCCATCCCGGAGCGATGCATGCCTGCGGTCACGATGGTCATACGGCAATTTTGGTCGGGACGGCACTGGTGCTTGATTCGTTCCGGGAGCAACTGCCGGTGTCGGTCCGTTTCGTTTTTCAACCGGGGGAGGAAGTGGTCGGCGGCGGCAAAACTTTGGTCCGGTTAGGGGCTTGCGGCGCGGCGGTTGAAGCGTATGCCTTGCATAATTGGCCGGGAATTCCGGTCGGTCAAGTTGCGACCCGGCCCGGCCCGCTCTTTGCCGCCGGAGTGATGTTTAATATTCTGATCACCGGACGAGGCTGTCATGGCGCAATGCCGGAACAAGGTCACAATCCGATCCCGGTGGCGGCATCGCTGGTCACGAAGTTGCATGAACTCCATCGGGAGGTGAACCAACGCGACGGTTCGGTCGTCTCGGTCTGTTCGGTGCTGGCCGGGGATTCGCAAAATATCATCCCCGATACCGCTGTCATTCGCGGCACTACCCGTTATTTAAACACGACTTCGGGTTTGGAAATTGAGCGGGCTTTATGGCAGATCGTTGCATCCACCGCTGCAATTGAGGGAATCACGGTCACCCTCGATTATCCCAAAATCTACGACCTGCCGCTAATCAACACCGAGCTAGGCGTCAACCGCGTCGCCGCAGTCGCCCGGCAAGTACTGCCGGCCGGTCAGTGGCAGTTGCAGCCGAATCCGCAGATGGTCTGCGAAGATTTTGCCTTTTATCTTGAAAATCATGACGGCGCGTTGTTTTTATTAGGCGCCGGTATCGACTGGCCGCGGCTGCACAACCCAAATTTTGATTTTAATGACGAAATTCTCGAAACCGGAATCTTAATGATGAGTCTGTTAGCGCTGGATCATCCCGGCTAAGCGGTTGTCGCTTTTGCGGTGCGAGATACTAAAAAACGGCGGTTCGCTTCAGTTGCGAACCGCCGTTTTTTAGCCGACAAATTGCCGGATGTATTGTTCCATCGGCTCCGCCAACGGATTCGCATCAAAAACCGGCGTATCCTCAATTAACGATAATTCCCCGCCGACCAGCACTGCAGCGTGAACCGTCACTTGTTCCGCATTCATTTGAATGATATAACCGAGCGATTCAAGCTCCGTAGCACAAAAAGCCATTTCCGACTCGTCTTCCTCGACAACGGGCAAATCATAGGCGCCTCCGTCCGCACAGGCGACCGGAACGCCGATATTGAAATCACTAAATGGGAAGTAGAGCATCTCCCCGTTTCGTAGTTTTTCCGCACATTCCTGCGGGGTAATCTCGCTAATCCATTCACTCGGTTCATCATAACCAAAGAATCGCACGACGGCGGCTTCCGAAAGTTGTTGCAATTCATAGAAATCAGCCAGGTGTTGCAAAAAAAGTTCCAATTGGAACCGGTATGTATCGAAGGTCAGCTTAATCATCGTTTCTTCCTCCGCCTAAGCTATGTATGCGTTTGAATTCTTCTGTTCATATTTTTTACATAAATGGTGAGATTCCTGCCGGAAACAATCATTTTTCACCTGGAAAATCGGGGGCGCATAGTAAAACCCCCTATCACCTTCAAGGCGCTAGGGGATTAACAACCTTCCTAATTACTGCCACTCCACCGTCGCCGGGGGTTTGCTGGTGACATCGTACAGGACCAGATCAATCTCCGGGAAATCCTTGACGATCTCGGCGGTCAATCCTTCCATCAATTCTTTGGTAATATCCTTGCCAATCGCCGCCGGGCGGCCGGTCATGAAGTCGTTGGTAATAATCGTCCGGATCGCCACGGAGTATTTTTTGGTGATTCCAATCGGCAACAACACGGCAAACGTTTGGCTGATCGGTTTGATATTTAACTTTGATACCACCCGGTGGTCCAACTCCCGCAATAAATCGGCGCTTTCATGATTGATATAAAGCGGGTAACAGTGAATCGGACCGTCTAACGTTGCTTTGTTCAGACAATACGCGACACGGTTGATGAAATCGACCTGGTTCGGCAGACCGGTTCCGATGGCGTACACTTTATCCCAGTCCAAATCCAAACCTTTCCCGGCGGCTAGCGCCAGATAACGGTGGCTGCGGCAATCGCCCTGGACTCCGACGGTACGGATCGGTACGGTCACCGCTTGGTAAGCCGGATCGAAACCTTTCATCAATTCTACCACCTGGGCATGTTGTGCGACGCTGACCTGATTGGTGGCGTCGTTGCACATGATCCGGACCGCTAGTCCCGGTCCGGGGAACGGTTGGCGCGACGCGATACTTTCGTCAATCCCCAAAGTGCGGGCAACTTGCCGGACCTCGTCTTTATGCCAATCCCAATTGGTCTCGATCACCAACCCTTTTTCCCGGGCGCGACGCACGATATCGACATCATTATGATGGGTCTTAATTTTGTGGGCGTGACCGCTCACATCGGGATTGCCGCTTTCGATCAAGTCGGGGCGTAACGTCCCTTGCGCCCAGAAAGTGGTATCAAAATCCAGGCTCAGATTCTCGGCGGTCTTCCGCACTACGCGAATAAAGATTTCGCCGATCAGATTCCGTTTTTCTTCGGGGTCGATCAATTGCGTCAACGGTCCAACCGTTTTGCCGTCAACCTCAATCACCGAGTTAAAAAAGACGTCCTCGGCATTTTCCCGAATCAAATGCTTGAGACCTTGTTCTTTTAAGTTCTCGCAGACAAGATCGCTTTCATTTTTCCGCATTAAACCGTGGTCAATGTGAATCGCATAAACATTGTCGGGATCAAGCGCCTTCAACAATAAGGCCGCGGTAACCGCTGAATCCACCCCGCCGCTGACCAGCACCAATACTTTCTGGTCTTTGACTTTTTCGCGAATCTTGGCAATCGAAGTATTAATCCGGTCTTCCAACGCGTAAGTCCCATGAAGCCCACAGATATTGAACAAGAAATTGGTGAGGATTTGTTTGCCGTTGACTGTTAAATCAACCTCCGGATGGAATTGAACGCCGTAGATATTTCGTTCCGGATGATAAATGGCGGCCACCACCTGGCCGGAACGGGCGGCGACCTTAAACCCCGGGGCTAACTCCGCCACCGTGTCGCCGTGACTCATCAAGACCGTTTCCTGGGGCTGCAATCCCAAAAACAGCGGACAATCCTGCTCCAAATCAATTGCGGTCTCTCCGTATTCGGTGCGCAGACCGGGAACGACCTTGCCGGCAAAGTGTTGATTGATCAGTTGCATGCCGTAACAGATGCCCAAGATCGGAATTCCCAGCTCCAACAGTTCCGGTTCGTAACGGAGGGCTTGTTCGCTCCAGACGCTGGCCGGACCCCCGGAAAGGATGATTCCCTGATAATCTTGCAGCTTTTCAACCGGCGTCCCGATTGGAAAAATCTCCGATTGGACCAGAAGTTCCCGAACTTTACGGTCAATCACCTTGGTGTATTGCCCACCGCAATCTAAAATTGCAATCTTTTCCGTCTTCACTTTACCAAAACACCCCACAGTTGTTTATGCAAATATGTCGTAAGCATCAAAGTATAAATGCGGCATATCATTGCTTCAATCGCTAAAACAGTCCGATGATCCGGCCGTCTTCCATTAAATCGATCTTCGCGGCGGCGGGCGTTTTGGGCAATCCCGGCATCGTCAGAATGGTTCCCGCAATCGCCACCACAAATCCCGCTCCGGCCAACACCCGTATTTCCCGAACGGTCAAGGTCCAACCGGTCGGCGCCCCTTTTAAACTCGGATCGTCGGAAAAAGACATTTGGGTTTTGGCAATACAGACCGGCAAATTGCCATAACCGAGCTCCGTGAGCCGTTCCAACGCTTTCTCCGCCTGACTGGTATAATTGACTCCGCTGGCGCCGTACACTTTGGTCGCCACTGCCGCGATTTTTGCTTTCAACGAAAGGTCCAAAGAATAAAGCGGTTCAAATGGCGCCGGTTCATTAAGCGATTCCAAAACCGCTTGAGCCAACTCGGTTCCTCCCGCGCCCCCTTTGACCACCACTTCGGAGACAGCCGAACGCGCTCCAAGCGCTTGACATTTTTGCGTGAGCAAATCAAGTTCCGCCGGCGTGTCGCTGAGAAAACGATTGATGGCGATGACCACCGGTAGATGATAGAGTTCATGAATATTCCGGTAATGACGTTCCAGGTTGACGATACCCGCCGTTAACGCCGTCAGATTCTCCTCGTTTAAAGCTTCCTTGGACACTCCGCCATGGAACTTCAAAGCCCGGACCGATGCGACCAAAACAACCGTGGCCGGTTTAAAGCCGGCCCGGGAAACAATATCAAAAAACTTCTCCGCGCCTAGATCCGATGCGAAGCCGCCTTCAGTAATTACATAATCAGCTAATTTCAATCCCAGTCGGGTTGCTAAAACCGAATTATTGCCGTGGGCAATATTGGCGAACGGACCCCCATGGACCAAAGCCGGTTGTCCCTCAAGCGTTTGCACCAGGTTGGGTTTGATCGCTTCTTTCAGCAAAACCGCCATCGCTCCGGTCGCCTCAAGATCGCGGGCGTAAATCGGTTGATTGTCAAACGAGTAGGCAACCACGATCCGGCCCAACCGCTCTTTTAGATCAGCGATTCCATCAGCCAAGCAAAGGATGGCCATAACTTCCGAAGCGACTGTGATATCAAAACCCGACTCCCTGGTAACGCCATCGCCTTTCGTGCCAAGTCCGGCAACGATATTCCGCAGTTGGCGATCGGAGATATCCATCACCCGCCGCCAGACCACGCGTTTGGGATCGATCCCCAATTCATTGCCTTGATGGATATGGTTGTCCACCATCGCCGCCAACAAATTATGCGCTGCGGTGACCGCATGAATATCGCCGGTAAAATGCAGATTAATCTCATCCATCGGCACAATCTGCGAATATCCGCCGCCGGTCGCTCCGCCTTTCACGCCGAAGACCGGTCCCAAAGAGGGCTCCCGCAAACAGAGTATGACTGACTGGTTTAACTTGCCAAACGCTTGCGCCAGTCCGATGGCGGTGGTTGTTTTCCCTTCACCGGCCGGAGTTGGCGTAATCGCCGTAACATAGATCAGTTTCCCGTCGGGTCGTTCTTGCAGTGACTGCAGTAGATCCAAACTGATCTTCGCTTTATATTTCCCATAGGGCTCAAGGTAGACTTCAGGAATTCCGGCGTTGTCAGCGATGGTTTGAATCGGCTGCAACGCGCAATTTTGGGCGATTTCGATATCCGATAACATCGTTCCTCCAAAATTATTACTTCGGTACTTGAAAATGTACGGATTGGATTGGATTTTCTCCCATTATACCAGATTCAACCTTATAGATCCAATCTTTCACAAGCACTGAAGTTAACAAATTTGTATCTTTACAATTTTCCCAATTGCATTTTTTTAACAAATAAGCACGCGACCAACAACAGCAAAGTCGCCCAATAACGACCGTGCATCCTTGCTCAACGACTGTGCATCCTTGCTCGACGACTGCGCATCCTTGCTCGACGACTGCGCATCCAACCGTCACCTATGACGCCACTCCAAATGACGTCTGGTTGTGTCTCCTTATATCCGTTCTTTTCGGAATAGGTTTCATGGCGCCCCCTCGCTGCGCCGTCGCAGAGAGGGGGACGGTACAATTGTTCAACTGGCAACAACTCGCCTCAGGGGGGTGAGTCACGCAAGCTCGGCAAACCACACTCCACAACTTATCCCGCCAGCACTTGACTCTTTTTAACCGGCTTACTGCACTGAACCTGCTGCACCGCCGCCCGGTAGGTTGCATACTCGATTGAACGCAAGGTCTTGATGATCTGGCCCAAGGCGAAGAAGAGACACCCGCCGATGACACCCGTCATCAACAATAAAATGCTCGGTACAAACGGTACTCCAAACTTCAGGATCTCGTTGGCCACCAGGGTTACGCCCGGCCAAAGCACTGCCGCGCCGCCAAGTCCAACCAACAGCGTTAGGCAACCGAAGAGATAAAACACTACCGCCAACATCGGTGTCGACGGCGGTGTCAGGTTGATCAGCGGTTTTTCGTTTTTAATCTTTTCATAGGCCGCCTTTTGTTCCGGTGACAGCTGTTGAATCTCGGCCAGCAACGCTTGGGCTTGTTGGGCCTGGACACTGTCGGGATATAACTTGATCAACTGTTGGTACAGATTGAACGCGGCGTTAAATTCATACTGTTCGTAGTGGTAGTTGTAGGCCAGTTTAAACAGTTCCGCACCGCTTAATTTCTCGTAGACCGGGAGCAGCGGCAATTGGCAGTCCGGGCAGTATTGCACCGTAAAGAGGTAATCCCGGTTGCAACTGGGGCAAATCGGCATGACAATCGACTCCTTTGTAAAAATCCTACCACGGTAATGTTCTGAATTACCGAGCCATTTTTATAATACATCAAAAACGGCAGGAAGGATTCCCTTTACAAAAATTTAACCGGTTGGCGGGGCGCATCAATCCTACGCCCCGCCAACCGGTTAATTTAACGACTTCTCCAAGGGGTGAGTCGCCCCGCACTTACCCCAGCAACTCCCGGACCAGCTTCGCGCCGACCGCTAAGGCCTGGTCGACTTTGGCGATATCTTTGCCGCCCGCTTGGGCGAGGTCGGGCCGGCCGCCGCCGCCACCACCGGCTTCGGTTGCGACCGCTTTGATGACGTTGCCGGCTTGGACTTTGCCGGTAAGGTCCTTGGTCACGCCGACCACAAAAGAGATCTTCCCTTCGGTGACCGCGCCGAGCACCGCCACGCCGCTGCCCATGTAATCGCGGAGTTTATCGACGGCTTCGCGGATCAGGTCGATGTTTAAGCCGTCGACCCGGGCCACAATATATTTACCGGCCGCCGCCGCTTGGACTTGATCGAACAACGCTTTCACCTGTTGCGCCGCTTGATCCTGTCCCGCTTTGGCCTGCTCTTTCTGTAATCTATTCGACTCGTCCAGCAAGTTTTGGAGTTTCGCCACCACTTGATTGGCGTCGGTCTTCAACAACCCGCAAACTTCGGTTAAAACGGCCCGCTCGACGTTAACCAGCCGCACCGCTTCACTGCCGGTGGCGGCTTCAATCCGGCGGACGCCAGTGGCCACGCTGCTTTCGCTCAAAACCCGGAAGAGGCGGACCTGGGCGGTGTTCGCCACATGGGTTCCGCCGCAAAGCTCGGCGCTGACATTCGGCACCTGGACCATCCGGACTTTGTCGCCGTATTTCTCGCCGAACAACGCCATCGCCCCGGCGGCGACCGCATCCTGATAGCTGGTCTCCTGGGTGCAGACCGGGATGCTTTGACTGATCACTTGATTGACCAATCCTTCTATCTCGCGGATCTGTTCCTCGGTAACCTTCTCAAAATGGGTAAAATCGAACCGCAACCGTTCCGGCGTGACCAACGAGCCCGACTGATGAACGTGATCGCCAAGCACTTGACGCAGGGCGGCCTGGAGCAAGTGAGTGGCCGTATGATTGGCGGCGGTGGCCTGACGGCGCTCCGCGGCCACGCTCAGCATAAACTGGGTGGTGTTCTTAGGGAACGTCCCGGCTTTCCGGACCAGATGAACGATACGGTCGTTCAGTTTCACCGTATCGGCCACGGCAAATTCCTGCCCGTCGGCCGTGATGGCGCCAACGTCGCCGACCTGACCACCGGATTCGGCGTAGAAAGGAGTCTGGTCAAAGACCAGATGCCAGTAATCCTGATCCTCGCCGATCAGGCAGAGTTTACCGGGGCATTCCAAATGCTCGTATCCTTCGAAACGGGAATGCGGTTCCTCGGTCAGGCTCTCCCAACGGGTCTGGTCCTCGGACATGGTGAACTTGCCGCTTTGGCGGGCTTTGGTCCGTTGATTGTCCATCTCGCGGTTAAAACCGTCCAAGTCGACCGCCAAGCCGCGTTCCTCAGCCATCAGTTGCGTCAGATCCAGCGGGAACCCGTAGGTATCGTATAATTTAAAGGCGTCGGCGCCGGCGATGGTTTTCCCGCCGCCTTTCGCCAATTGCGCCGCGATACTTTCAAACAGTTCAATCCCTTTATCCAGGGTCCGGTTGAACCCTTCCTCTTCGGCTTTGATCACCATCTCGCAGTGGCGTTGTTGGGATACCAGTTCCGGATAGGCCGCGCCCATCGCCGCCACCAACGACGGAACGATCTTGAACAAAAACGGTTCGGTCATCTGCAACGTCCGGCCAAAACGGGCCGCGCGGCGCAAAATCCGGCGCAGCACGTAACCCCGGCCCTCGTTGGACGGCAAAGCGCCGTCGGCGATGGCGAAGGTCAACGCCCGGACGTGATCGGCGATTACGCGCATCGGCACTTGATTTTCGGTCTTGGCGTAACTTTGACCGGTAACATTTTCGATCCCTTTGATGATCGCCCGGAAAAGATCGATATCATAGTTGGAGCGTTCCTGTTGCAAGACGGAGACGATCCGTTCAAAACCCATGCCGGTATCGACATGTTTGGCCGGAAGCTCTTCAAGGCCGCCGTCGGATTTGCGGTTATACTGGATAAAGACCAGGTTCCACAGCTCGATATAACGGGCGCAACCGGCGTTGACGGCGCAGACGTGGCCGGGAAGATGACTTTTGTCGCAACGTTCCGGCCCCAAATCAATATGAATCTCGGAGCAGGGTCCGCACGGTCCGGTATCCCCCATCTCCCAGAAATTATCTTTCTCCCCGAACCGCATAATATGGGCCGGGTCGATGTCGGTAACCGTTTTCCAGAGCGTCTCGGCCTCTTCATCGGTCTGATAGACGGTGGCGTATAACCTATCCTTGGGCAATCCCCAACGTCCGGTCAACAATTCCCAAGCCCATTCGATCGCTTCTTTCTTATAATAGTCCCCAAACGACCAATTGCCGAGCATTTCAAAGAAGGTGTGGTGGTAGGTATCCCGGCCCACTTCTTCCAGATCGTTATGCTTGCCGCTCACCCGGATGCATTTTTGAGAGTCGGCCGCCCGTTTGTAGGAGCGGGTCCCGGTGTTCAGAAAGACGTCTTTAAACTGATTCATCCCGGCATTGGTAAAGATTAAGGTCGGATCGTTATGCGGCACCAACGATGCGCTTGGAACAATCTCATGGCCTTTTTCCTTAAAAAAGTCAAGGAATTCTTGGCGTACCTGACTCGCGGATTTCACAACAAATCTCCTCCACTTACAAAAATTGATTCTATTTTATTAATTATAAAAACATTGAAATAACCCTTCCAATTCATTATGGGATTGAAAGGGAAAGCTTACGGTCTTTATAAAGTGTTTAAAACCGCCAATTCAGACTGATTCCATTGTAATCGAAAATGTTGTCAATAGCAAGTTTATCTTAACTTCAGGCCGATTTTTCGGCTAATAGCGCGCTTAATGTTCTCAACTGCCTTATGTGATGACATCGGCCTTATTCAACGGCGATTCAGGTCGTATTTAAAATTTAGGTTATTGAGGTATAATTATCCAATTACGCGTAGATACTACCGGTAGAATCTTAGTTAGGAGGGTGAACTTACGATGAACGAACCGCTGACAGTCGAATCCGGTCTGATCGAATCCCCAACCATGGTGGCAACAGAAGAATTTTTTGAACGAGCGTTGTTTCAGGATATTTTAGAGATGAAATCCGTCCAGCAGGTGAGCGACGCGACAGCCGTCAATGCGCAGAAGATCCGGGACCAAGTTTATACTTCCTTATTTGAGCTTTTCCAGCATTGCCGGGGCCTGAATACCGAATCCCCTCAAGCGGCCGCTGAGATTTTCAGCGTCTTTGAACTCTTTTTAAAGAACTATTACCAACATTTTCGTTCCGCCATGGAAACGCTGATCGCGGAGAAATCCCCGGTCCGGGTCGCTTATCTGTTAGGAAAAAAATCCGACCGTTTGAACCAGATGATCGACGAACTGATTCAAGAGATTCAAACCGAACTCGCGTAACGCCTTGCCAGCATATTGCGATTCCTCCATACCCCCATCCCTAATCGAAGACAACCGGCCGTTATTTGGCCGGTTGTCTGTTTGATCTTATGAAAAAGCATCCCCAAAAACACATGGGAGCTCAAAAACGTCAGTGTAAGTTTCGGACCCGCACCCATTCGGGCAGGGTCGATTAGCGTTCGCCTAAGGATAGGGTCGGGCCAACAATTCCTGAAAAAAAGGAAAGATGTTTCATGATTACGGCATACGGCGGAACTTTGGATTCGGCGCCTGGCGCGGGGCGACGATGGTTATACTGATTGAGCCATTGTTTAAACTCATATTGTAACAGTTCCAGGCTTTGAGGTTGGGACGGATCAATCGTTTGAAAGAACTCCGCGACAACCCATTGGCTAAAGCGGCGGACGATACTGTCTGCGGCGAGCTGTTTGGTTTGGGAAGTCGAATGTTCGATCTCGTGCAACGACAGATATAACTCATAATTGTGGTCCGGCTTGCCGCTATAGGCGCGATCACAGTCGGTATGAACGACCTTGATCGGCAGTTGCAACATTTTGAAAAAGGGGACGACTTCATTATGCAAAAGCACGACCGCATTGTCTTGATGATCATTGGGATATAACAAGCCAAATGCGTAACCGCTATAGGTATCGATAACCACTTGTAAATAAAGCGCGCCTAAATTTCCGAAACTGCCGACATAGATCATGTCTTGCTCCAAAACCTCGGCCGGTTGGTTGCCCCGGACATTTTGAACCGTTTTGCGTCCGCGACCCGGTTGCTTTTTCTGCAGCAATTCAGGCCGGACCGGCTGTTTATCGGCCCTTTTATCCAGACGTTCCTGCAGCGAGCTCATCTGATGTTCGACTAAAATATTATAAACCGTCCCGGCGCTGATATCGATGCCTTGCGCGACCAACTCTTCCGCCAGACGTTTACTGCCCCACTCGGGATATTCCAAACTCAGCTCCAATACTTGCTCAACCAGTTGTTTACGGATCGCTTTCCGGTTAAACTTGGGGAAACGCGCCGGGACTTCTTCCGTACCGACCAGCGCGCCGTTTTTCAATTGTTGTTTGCACGCCGCGAGCGGATCGTCGACATCCATGTTCCGACACTTTTTGCGGATACCCGCCAATAACTTTGATAGTTCCAAACCGCTCAAGTTGGGTTGACCGTCTTTTGATTCTTTGATGTCACTCATCGATCATCCCTCCAATATTCAATAGTTCACTGCCGTAAGAAAACGTCAAGGAAACAACGGGTGGAATTGCAAATTGCGAGATCACCCCATTTAACGGGTGATCTCGCAACTACGCAACGTTTCAAAACTTATAAAGCAGCTTCGCCCTCCTCGCCGGTACGAATCCGGACGACCTCGTCAATATGGGAAACGAAGATCTTCCCATCGCCGATCTCACCGGTGCGCGCTTTGTCAATGATGGTCTTTTTGATCAGCTCCGCTTCGTTATCTTTGACGATCACTTCTAACTTGAGTTTTGAAATGAGATCCACCTTATACTTCTCACCGCGCCATTGTTGAACAATTCCCTTTTGATTGCCATGACCCTCGATCTCCGAGATCATCAATCCCGAATAACCCACTTTTTCCAGCGCTTGACGCACGTCATCCAATTTTTCGGGCCGAATTACCGCAATAATATGTTTCATTTATCTCCCCTCCTGTACTGCGCCCACACTTGCCGGAACGTTGGATTGGGCAGCACTTGAACTATACGAAAGCGACGGTTTGCGGGTTACGAATTCCGGATACGCGCTGTTGCCATGTTCGCCGATGTCCAAACCCTCGATTTCTTCTTGAAGCGATACCCGGATTCCCATCGTATATTTGATTACTAACCAAGCAACCAAGGCCAAACTAAAGACAAAAATTGCCGGGACAATCACGCCGATCAACTGCGCGGAGAGCAATTTGACGCCGCCGCCAAAGAGCAGGCCGTTACCGGTGGCGGTGCCGGTTAGTTTATCTTGCGCAAACAAGCCGACCGCCAAGGTTCCGAATACCCCGTTGACCAAATGCACCGAAAGCGCGCCGACCGGATCGTCAATCTTCACCCGATCAAAGAAGATCACTGAAAAGACAACCAAAACACCGGCAATTGCGCCGATTATCAATGCGCTGCTGACACTGACAAAAGCGCAGGGAGCCGTAATCGCGACCAAACCGGCCAAACAACCGTTTAAGGTCATCCCGAGGTCCGGTTTGCCCAACACGATCCAGGAGATAATCGTTGAGCTTAAAGTCGCCGCGATCGCCCCGGTATTGGTGGTCATTAACACATGCGAAATGGCCATCGGGTCAGCCGCCATGGTCGAACCGGGGTTGAAACCGAACCAACCCAACCACAATACGAAAACACCGATGGTGGCGATACTCAGATTATGACCGGGAATCGGACTGATCTTGCCGTCCTTGCCATACTTGCCAAAACGCGGGCCCAACACGATGATGCCGGCCAATGCCGCCCAACCGCCAACCGAGTGCACCACGGTGGAACCGGCGAAATCGAACATTCCAAGTTGTGACAGCCAACCGCCGCCCCAGATCCAGTGACCGACCACCGGGTAAATGAAGACCGCCATCACAAATGAAAATACAATAAACGATTTGTACTTAATCCGTTCCGCGACTGCTCCGGAAACGATGGTCGCCGCGGTACCACAGAAAACCAATTGGAAGAAAAATTTCGCAAGCAACGGCACACCGGTCCAGGAGATGGCCGAATAAACCCCTTTATAGGCGTCGCCAATTGCCGGCGAGTTGTCGGCTCCGCCGATAAAAAATAAACCTTGTAAACCGACAAACGGGGTTCCATCACCAAACATCAGACCCCATCCCAGTAATAAAAAACCGAGTGACGATACGGCAAACACGATAAAGTTTTTGGACAAGATATTCACACAGTTTTTGGCCCGGGCAAAGCCCGATTCAACCATGGCAAACCCTAAATTCATGAAGAAAACTAACATTGCAGCGACTAAGACCCATAAGGTATCCAAAACGACCTTTGTTTCCATGACAATCCCCCATTTTTTTGATATTTACCACACCGTACGTTTTAGTGAAACAGTTCTCCTCCTTCCACACGGCAACTTCAGCGTGGAATGCAACCAGTTGCCATCGTCATGTGATAATAGAGTATAATGTAATATAACGTTGTCTAATTGAACATATTCTAACACAAACATTACTCAATAATCAACATAAGTTTGCTTGTATACTGGATCCATCAATTTATATAACATCCAAATGACATATCAATGATTAAAAATACCTCTCCACCATTTATGTAACCAGAATAAACCAAATTTCCGGATGCAACCGTTCGAAACATCGTGTTCAAAAACAAACCCCTGATCTGTCATCATCAACCGTTCCCGGCGATCAAGCGATCAGGGGTCTCATTGCTATTCGGAAATTGATTCAAGGGTAACGTTAAGGTAAATGAAAATGCAACTAAGCCTCGTCAGGCTTCGAAGACAACGGGGCTGAATCCGAGGCGGCGCGCGGCAAGACGATCGTAAAAACCGAACCGATCTGTTCCCGGGAAGATACGAAAATATCGCCGTTCATCGCCAGCGCCAGCTTTTTGGCGATCGCCATCCCCAAACCATAGCTATCCCGATTAGGGGTCGCGTGGCGCTGAAACGGTTGGAACAAGGTTTCCAGCACTGCTGGAGACATTCCGCGACCGGCATCGCTGATGATCAAAGAAACGACGCCGTCTTCGGTGGCGCCGGTAATGGTAACCATGGTATCGTCCGGGGTATATTTTAAACAGTTGTCCAAAATATTCTGAATAATCTGCTGCAACCGGACGGGGTCGGCCCAAGCGAGGATTGTTTCGGGGAAACTCGTCAAACGCAGGCGTTGCCGGTTAAGATATCCCGAGACAACATCCTGGCAGAGATAATACAAACTGACCGCTTCCGGTTGAAGCCTGACTTTACCCAGATCAAGCCGGGAAAAATCCAACAGATCATTAAGCATCCGGTTGACCTGTTCCAACTTGGTTTGCACTGCCGGGACATTTTGCACCCCTTGACCGGCGTCAGCCGGAGCCATTTGGAGCGATTGACAGATCCCGCCGATGGCAGTGATGGGATTGCGCAAATCATGAGCGATCATCGAGATATATTGGGCGCGTTGCTTCTCCAGATCGGTCAGATTGAGTGCCATCTGGTTAAATGCCGCCGCCAACTCGGCAATTTCATCTTCCCCTTCAACTTCCGCGTATTCCACCGGTTTGCCTTGCCCAAACCGCCGGGTCGTCTCGGTCAGTTGCCGGAGCGGATTCACAATTTTACCGGCTGCGGCGTATGTCATCCCTCCCGTTAAAACAAACATCACAATGGTCATTAAGCCCAACAAGAGGATAACTTGATTTCGAATATAGTAGATGGTCTGTCCCGGCGGCACTTGAACCACCAAAACCCAACCGTACGGTTTTAACTCCTGGATGGCCGCCAGAACATATTTCCCGGCATCGGAATATTGGGCAGTAGCGATTTTGCCGGAAATCACGCGCCGGGTCAGCGAAGCTTTTTGCCAGCGGGCGCCCAACTTTGAACGGTCCAAATGAACCAGGATCATCCCCTGGTCATCCAGTAATAACGGCTCGCCATATCTCGCCCCATCCGAAGTCAAAATCGTGTCGCTTAAACGGCGCAAATCAATGGTGGTCAGTAATACCCCCTTGACTTTACCCGGATACCCCGTGATCGGCAAGGCCATATGCCAATACGGTTGATATTTTTGGGTAAAGTTTTCCCATCCGGCGACCGCAATCTGACCTTGGCAAGCTTTGAGAAAAATCGCACGATTCCACGGGGCCAACCCGCTTCGTTCCGCCGCCCGGAGCCGGGAAGCTCCCGCCACGGTTTTTCCGGTGGGATCAAGCACATAACTTTCGAGGAAATTCTTATTCCGGCTCAACAACCGTTCCAGCGCGATGGTCAGGCGCTGCGGTTCGTTCATCGCTTCCAAAACGCCGGCCAAACTAAAAGCCGTCAAAGTCTCCTGATCCTGTTCAATGATACTCCGGACATCCTTCGCAATCTGTTGGGTGTATCCTTTCACCTGGGACATAAGGTAATTATCCAGCGCCGTTTTGATAAATATCGCAGTGACAGTAAACGTCAACAGCAAACCCACTCCCAACCACAGCAAAGGGAGATAGGTCAGTTTCTCCTGTAGCGAAACCGGCTTATTGAATAATTTCATTCGCATAGCTCAAATCTTCCTCAGCAATCGGTAGATTAAGGCGACGGCAGTTTGTAAGGTTCACCACAAATCGAAAATCATTCGAAAATTCAATGGGCATATATCGGGTGACCGAACCATGCATGATCTTGATCAACATTTGTCCGGCGATTTCACCCATGGTCACAGTATCGGGATAGTTGACAAACACCGCGATATCACGAAAATCAGGCGAATTTCCGATGATCGGCAAACCAGTCTCAGCCGCAACTGCGGCAATTTGACGACGCCGCGCCACCCAAACCGGCTCATCCGGAAGATAAATCAGATCGGTCGTTCCTTTGAATGTCGTTAACTCCGGGATTCGGTCCGGGGACAACGTCCGGACGGATACGGTGATTCCCAACGCCGCCGCCGCTTTTCGCAGCCGGGGGCCGTCCAGCCAGGCGGAACGGGGTGGAAGAATCACGGTCAAACGCCGGTAGCGGCCACAAATCCGCTGCGCCAACTCCAATGTCCGCTCGTATGGGATCAGAAAGGAAACTCCCGTCATCAGCGGTTCCTTCTCAATAACATTTTTAAGTTTTTCCGAAACCGGCTTGGCAATAAAGCCAAAGAGAACCGGTTGACGCAGGTTGGAACGAATTGATTGCAACGGCAGCTCGGGGTCGGCCACGACCAACAGATCAAGGCCTGCCAATTGCTTGACAATCCGTTCCGGATCCTTTCCCTCCTGGCGAATGGTCCGGAGTATTAAATTTTGCCCGTAGAAATAACCTTGCCATTCCAAACTATCGCCGATCCCCGTCAGGAAGTCTTGGACCGCAGAGCGATTGGAACGAACCAGAATACCGATGGTCCGGGGCCGCGTGTCCGGTTGGCATAGGGCAAACGCAATGCCGGCCAGAACAACCCCGACCAATAACGCCCCTACCCATAACCGCTCCGTTCTAAATATGCGCATCGCTCAAACCTTAATAAAGTTAATCATTTGGCGAATCTCTTCCGCAGTAAACGGTTTGTTCAAAATAAACTGCGCCCCCTCGGCAACGGCCTGAGTTAACGTCGCCGGGTCCTGTAACCCGGTGATGATAACAACCGGAATATTTTTCCCCAGGGCTTTGATCTGACGATATAACGATATTCCGTCGGTATCGGGCAGCCCCAAATCCAAAAAGATCAGGTTGAATTTATCCTTGTTTAAAGTTTGCAAAGCCGCTTGTCCCGTCTCCGCCGCCACCACCGTATGACTTTTGCCCAAAAATTCCCGGATTGTCGCTCCCATGGCCGGATCGTCATCGATAACCAGCAACCGACTGGTTTGATATTCCTGAGCTTTGACCCACGATTCAATCTCCGACCGTTGAAACCGCCAACATCCCCAAATTTTACTGGCCGGAATCCTGCCTTGTTGCGCCATCCGGTATATTGTCATCGGATTCATCCGTAAAAATTCAGCCACCTCATTAACGGTCATTATCTCGTTATCCATGGGTTACACCTCATTATGCGCTTCAATCGTTCATCATCGCAACCGGCCGTTCCCAGTCTCCGGGACACCGCCAACAACTTTCAAAAACTACTCAAAAAGAAGATTCGTGGTCGCGAAGTAAAAACCTGCCGCCATTGGTTATTCGGCAAAATTCAATTCATCGCCTCCAAACCCCGGCCGTCCGGTGAGTACCATAAAAAACCCCCTCGACAGTTGCCCGTCAGGGGGTTTCGCCAATACCGCTGTGATTTACTTTTGCACAGTTTCAAAAACGATCTGTTCTTCCTGCGCTTTGGCCCGAATGGTGGTTCCCGGCTCGACCGTTCCTTTTAGCAATTCTTCCGAGAGCGGGTTTTCAATCAGCCGTTGCACCGAACGGCGTAGCGGTCGCGCCCCGAACGCCGGGTCGTAACCTTCTTTGGCCAAAATCTCCTTGGCTTCCGGACTGACCTCCAAGGTGATGCCGCGTTCGGTCAGCTGTTGGGCGACCGGTCGGACCATTAGGTCGACAATAGCCTTGATCTCCTCTTGGTTTAACGCGTGGAAGACGATGGTTTCGTCGATCCGGTTTAAAAACTCCGGCCGGAACGTCCGTTTCAACTCCTCCAACACATTGCCCTTCATCTTTTCATATTGGTCGCGGACTTCGTCCTGACCGATCTGAAAGCCGATCGATCCGGAACGTTCGATCAGGTTCGCGCCGACATTGGAGGTCATGATCACTACCGTGTTCCGGAAATCCACCGTCCGTCCGTGGGAGTCGGTCAACCGTCCGTCCTCCAACACTTGCAACAGGATGTTAAAGACCTCGGGATGGGCTTTTTCGATCTCATCCAACAGCACCACTGAGTAGGGTTTACGGCGGACCCGTTCGGTCAGTTGGCCCCCTTCATCGTAACCGACATAACCCGGCGGGGCCCCGACCAAACGCGACACCGTGTGGCGTTCCATATACTCCGACATATCGATGCGGATGACCGCATTGTCGTCGCCAAACAGCGCTTCGGCCAAAGCCCGGGCCAACTCGGTCTTGCCGACGCCGGTCGGACCGAGGAAGATAAACGAGCCGATCGGGCGTTTCGGATCTTTCAATCCGGCCCGCGCCCGCCGCACTGCCCGGGAAATGGCTTCAACCGCTTCATTCTGACCGATCACCCGTTGATGCAAAATCTCTTCCATCTTCAGCAAACGTTCGGTTTCTTCCTCTTTTAACTTCACCACCGGAACCCCGGTCCACGTGGAAACCACATGAGCGATCTCATTCTCCGTCACGGTCGGATGAGCCATCCCCCGCTTGTTTTTCCAATCATTCACCAGATTATCGAGCTGTTGACGGAGCTTCTGCTCACTATCGCGAAGTTGGGCCGCTTTTTCAAACTCTTCGTTTTTGATGGCCGCTTCTTTTTCATTTTGCAACTGGGTGACCTGTTCTTCCAGTTCTTTCAGATCCGGCGGGGTGGTCGTGGTCTGCAAACGAACCCGCGACGCCGCTTCGTCAATCAAATCAATCGCCTTATCCGGCAAAAAGCGGTCGGTGATATACCGGTCGGACATGCTGACCGCCGCGTCAATGGCGGCATCGGTGATCTTCACCCGGTGATGGGCTTCATAGCGATCCCGTAAACCTTCCAGTATCTGCCGCGTTTCGTCTTTGGTTGGCTCGCCGACATTAATCGGTTGAAAACGCCGTTCCAACGCCGCGTCTTTCTCAACGTGTTTGCGATACTCATCCAAAGTCGTCGCGCCAATGCATTGAAGCTCGCCCCGGGCTAAAGCCGGTTTCAGGATATTGGCGGCGTCAATCGCCCCTTCGGCTGCTCCGGCGCCAATCAACGTATGCATCTCATCAATGAAGAGGATCACGTCGCCGGCATTGCGGATCTCCTCCATCACCTTTTTCATCCGCTCTTCAAACTCACCCCGGTACTTGGAGCCCGCCACCATCGAACCCATGTCTAAGGTGACCACCCGTTTATTGCGTAAGATTTCCGGGACATCACCGCTGACGATCTTTTGGGCCAATCCTTCGGCGATGGCGGTTTTACCAACCCCCGGCTCGCCGATGAGCACCGGATTGTTTTTGGTCCGGCGCGACAACACCTGGATGACCCGTTCGATCTCATTTTCGCGCCCAATCACCGGATCGAGCTTCGCGATCTTCGCCAATTCGGTCAGATCCCGACCGAATTGATTAAGCGTTTGGGTTTTGGACTGTCCCCGTTGCGAAGCGCCGCCCGATTGTCCCGGGAACTGAGCCGTCGACCCGCCCCCTAACAAATTCATCACTTGCTTCCGAACCTTCTCCAGATCGGCCCCTAAGTTCTTTAAAACCTGAGCCGCGACACCTTCCCCTTCCCGGATCAATCCGAGCAGGATATGTTCGGTCCCCACATAGTTATGGCCTAATTGCCTGCCCTCATCCACCGCCAACTCCAGTACGCGTTTCGCCCGGGGCGTAAAGGGAATTTCCCCAAACGGATTGGTCTCGCCAATCCCGATGATCTTTTCCACTTCCTGACGGATCTTATCTAAACGGATGTCCATGGTCTCCAGGGCTTTCGCCGCGACACCCTCGCCTTCCGCGACCAGACCGAGCAACAAATGTTCGGTGCCAACCACATTGTGTCCAAGGCGGGCAGCCTCCTGTTGCGCCAAATATACTACTTTGCGGGCCCGTTCGGTAAATCGTTCAAACATGCTACTTCACCACCTTAATGAATTTAAGAATTTTTTCTGTGATTATGAGTTCGGATCAACGTTTGGAGCATTGAGTTGTTCCCGGATCGCCAAAGCCCGGTAAAAATCCCGCTCCACGGTCTCCACTTCTTTACCGATCACTTGCTGGATCAAAGAACTCCGGGTGATAAACATCAATTCTTTAACTTTCTCTCCACTAACCCCGGTTATTATACCCAACTCGACGCCTAATTTGACATCGGATAGCAGTTTTAAAGCTTCCTGGGACGGAACCAACCGCGCTTCCCTTAAGATGCCGTACGACCGGCAGATTTTATCCTCCAACTGAACCCGCGACTCCTTAAGCAACGCTTCGCGGACATTCCGCTCCTGCTCAATCACCTGACGGCAGATACTCTTTAAATTATTGGTCAAATCCTCTTCGGACTGGCCTAAAGTAACCTGATTTGATATTTGATAAATATCGCCGTAGGCTTCGGTTCCCTCACCGTAAAACCCCCGGACGTTAATTCCGACATGAGAAAGCGCCGTCAACACCCGTTGCACTTGGTCCACCAACGCCAATCCCGGCAGATGCAGCATCACCGAAGCCCGCAAGCCGGTTCCGGCATTGGTCGGACAGGCGGTCAAATAACCGCATCCTTCGTCGAAACAGTATTCCAAGGTCGCTTCCAAATAATCATCGACCTCACTATTCAGGTTCAAGGTATTATCCAAAGAAAAACCCGGCAACAAGGTTTGAATCCGCAAATGGTCCTCTTCATTCACCATGATACTCACAGTCTGTTCGGAATTGACGATTAAGGTCCGCAGATGTGGGTTTTGGACAAATTGCGGACTGCAGAGGTGCTTTTCGACCAAAACCATTCGTTCGTTGGGAGTTAGCTCTTCGAGCGCGAGCGGCTGCAGCGGTCCAAACGGCGCTGCCGTGTTTATAGCGCTTAACACCCGCTGAATGGTCTCTTGTAATTGTTTTTCATGAGCGTAATTCGGAAAGGGCAATCCCTTCAGATTGCGGGCAACCCGAACCCGGCTGCTGATCACCACATCATCCGCATCGCCGCCGTTCTTAACCCAAGTGGGCATATCATTGAAATAGTTTTGATTCGGCACGGGCCATCAACTCCCTAATAACTCATTTTCGCGACGGCGGATCTCATCCCGTAAACAAGCCGCTCTTTCGTAATCTTCCGTTTGAATCGACTCCTGCAGCTGTGAACGCAACGTCTCGATCTCTTTGCGCATTCGGACTTTGCCTCCGGTCCGACGCGGCACTTTGCCGGCATGACGGTTACTGCCATGTACCTTTTTGAGCAGAGGTTCCAAACCGACTTGAAAATACCGGTAACAATCGCCGCATCCCAGGAGACCGCCCCGACGAAAATCAGAGAATGTCAAACCGCAACTTTGACATTGAACTTCTTTTCCCTGTGGCGTCGGAACTTGATTATAGTTATGATCCCCTTCCAAAAGTCCGGCGATCAAATTTTGAAATGAAAAACTCGGTTCAAAGACCAACCCCAGTTCGTTGCCGGCTTCCTTGGCACAGATTTCGCAGAGATGCAGTTCGGTCTTTTCATAATTGACAATTTTCGTCAAATGAACAGTGGCGGGCCGTTCTTGGCAGCGTTGACAAAACAAATAAACTCACCTCGCTTCATTTTATTGCCTGGATTTACTTCCTAACACCATTAATAACATTTTTAAGAATTTAGCCCGGAGACCGGCTGCAATCTCAGCAGGTAAATCCCCAAAATTCTTTTCAAGCAGAAATTGCGCCATTTGCGCTTCTTCGGGTGTGATCAACCGGTGTTCCGCCAAACGGTAGAGCAGATCGTCAAGCTCGTCGGCGTTGATAGCCCCGGGAATTAATTGATCAATCATACCGGGAAGATCGGGAGCAGATTCCCATTTTACATGCGTGATGCGAATATATCCGCCGCCGCCCCGTTTGCTTTCGATGATATAACCCCGATCAATTGTGAAGCGGGTCTCCAGCACATAATTGATTTGCGAAGGGGCGCATCGAAACATTTTTGCCAATTCGCACCGTTGTAACTCAATATTACTCTTCCCCGCAAACATATTCCGTAAATATTGTTCGATAAAATCAGCCAAGTTACCCATAGCTTCACCTCTGACCTTCACTGACCTTATTGTAACGTGCCTTTCTTTAAAAAACAAGGGAAGATTCAGTTTCTTCCCTTCTCAAAAAATGCCATTATAGCCGTTTTATCGCTATTCAGCTTCCGATTTCGAAGTATTTCGTTAATAATTGACATATTTCAGCGGATTGACCTTCCGTCCCTGTTCCGCAATTTCCAAATGCAAATGACTGCCAAAAGCCCGGCCGGTGCTTCCCACCCGACCGATCATCATCCCGGTATAAACCGTTTGACCCGGCTTGACTGCGATTTGGGAGAGATGTCCGTAATAACTCTCTAAATTGCCATGCCCAATCCGGATTAATAACCCATAACCGCTCTGCCATCCAGTAAAGCTGACCCGTCCCCCGGCGATCGCGCGCACCGGCGTTCCGGTGGGCGCTGCCAAATCGATACCGTAGTGCATGCGTCCCCAACGGCGACCAAACCGCGAAGTAAGTCGGCCTTGCATTACCGGTCGGGCGACTCGGAGGATTGCGCTCCGGTCCGCGCTGGCGGTTTGAACCTTCGGCAACAACAAGAGCTGACCGGCGGGAATCCCCCGCTCAGCCACGGTAGGGTTGAGGCGCTGAACCTGTATTGGATCCAGCCCCAATAGTTGACAGATAGCGCGCAAGCTGTTTGTTTGTTGAACCCGGTATTCCCGAGTCAATTGATTCCGGGGATCGGTCGGCGGTATGAAAATCCGCTGTCCGATCTTCAGGCAAGTCGGGTCGCCGATCCGGTTAATTGCGGCGAGAACCACGCACGGGACAAGATAATAACGGCTGATCCGGTACAATGTTTCCCCGGGCGCTACCCGGTGCGACGGCAACAGTTTGACCAATTCGGCGCGGGTTTGTTCGTTTTCAGCCAAAAACAGGACCCGGTCCGTTTGGTTACGTTCCGTTAATCCCCCGAACCGAAAAGCGGAAGTTACGATTCCCACCAAGATGAGCAATCCCATAAAGCAGATCCGCCGCCTGGTACAGTTATTTACCCATGTCACTCCAGCGATCAACCCCTGCAATAAAAAATTCCATCCTTCATTATTGTTACTCTTCCTGAAGGATGGAATTCTAGCATAATTTGCCAATTATTCAAATCAAGGGTTAGAACAGGACTCTCCCGCGATTAATGATCGCCGTTACGTTTGTTCTTTAGCACATTCTCCGCAAACGAAGAGGTCATGATTAACTCCCTGAACTCCTCATTGGATTTGGTATGATTAATCCGGTCGATAATCAGCTCGGCGGTTTCGTTGGCGCCTAATGAACCAAGCACCTTACGCAGCACCCAGGTGCATTCCAGTTCTTCGGGGCGCAGCAAAAGCTCTTCTTTACGGGTTCCGGAGCGGATAATATCAATGGCCGGAAAGATGCGCCGGTCGGCTAATTTCCGATCAAGATGCAACTCCATATTGCCGGTCCCTTTAAACTCTTCAAAAATCACTTCGTCCATGCGCGAACCGGTTTCCACCAAGGCGGTGGCCATGATGGTCAAACTGCCGCCTTCTTCAATCTTCCGGGCCGCTCCAAAAAACCGTTTCGGTTTATGCAAGGCGCTGGGATCCACGCCGCCGGAGAGAGTCCGACCGCTAGGCGGTTCGACGAGATTGTAGGCGCGGGCGAGCCGGGTAATCGAATCAAGCAGGATCATGACATCCCTGCCAACCTCAACCATTCGTTTGGCCCGTTCCAAAACCAGTTCGGCCACTCGGACGTGATTCTCCGAGGGGAGATCAAACGTCGAACTGACGACTTCGCCTTTGACCGAACGCGACATATCGGTAACTTCTTCGGGACGTTCATCAATGAGCAAGACGATCAAATGGACATCGGGATGATTGATGGTGATACTATTGGCGATTTTCTTCAAAAGCGTGGTTTTTCCGGCTTTCGGCGGAGCAACGATCATGCCCCGTTGGCCTTTGCCAACCGGAGCCATCACATCCACCAAACGCATCGCCGTTTCTTTCGGTTCCGTTTCCAACCGCATCCGCTCATTGGGATAGATCGGGGTTAATTCCTCAAAATGCGTCCGTTTTTTTAATGAGTCGGGATCGATCATATTTACGGCTTGTACTTTAAGCAGAGCGAAGTATTTCTCATTATCCTTCGGCGGACGGACTTGGCCGGAAACCAAATCGCCGGTCCGCATATTAAATCGGCGAATTTGCGACGCCGAAACATAAATATCTTCGGGTCCGGGATAATAACCTTCCACCCGCAAAAAACCGTACCCATCCGGTAAGATCTCCAAAACACCCTGGGAAAATATGAGTCCTTCCTTCACCGCCAATACTTTCAACAACTCAAAGACCAATTCCCGTTTGCGGAATTTGGAATACCCTTCAATCTGCAAATCGATAGCCATATCTTGCAGTTCTTGCAGGGTCTTGTTCTCCAATTCAGCTAATTGCATTAATGCCCCCCCTAATTCAATGTTTCTTAGCTATTTATCTATTTATTTATCTTGTTATCTGTTTATTTCTCATTTATCGGTTAATCGTTCTGTTTACTGTTGATCTATTTTTATTACAATTGCCGAAAAAAGTCGCATCAACTTCAACGGCAATTCCAATTATCCATCGGCTCGCTCCAGATTTTGACATGGAAAATACTATAGAATTCGATAATTCTGCGTTTGTAACGGATTACGGTGGAGTATTTGATATTTACGAGAAGGAGGGGTTTTGAAGATCGAAACGTTTGATTGTTCGTTTTTCAAAACAATTAACCCGAACAATGACTGTAATATCATTTAAACCGTCAATCGATGCTGCGGATGAGAAGTTCGATTTTGGAGTTTACCTAATTATTATACTGGATCAATCAGAAAAAATATACATCCAAAAAACTGTGAATTTAAACCGGATGGACTTTACTCGAATCAAAGCTGGTAAAACCCTTCTCATTGAGGGCGATCAGCTTGGCTTTTTTGACGATTTTCAAATCGTCGATGGTTTCGGCATAGATGATATGCAAACTTTGACAATTGGGACAGCGCAACTCCAATTTTTCCGGAAATACGTCGATTTCGATCTGATCATTGCCGCAACGGCAAAAAAGTTGGCTTTCTTCGGCCAATTGGTGAAGGTGATTTAAGGTTTCAAACATCACCTGCGGATTGGAGAAATAATCGTCGAACCCGAGATTGTTAAAGATGCTGTCCGCGTTATCGCGTTTATCATTAACGACTTTTTCAATTTCGGCGGCACTCCCGATATAACCCAGTTCCTGATCGGTGTCCGGGCATTGCAACGGAATCAGGAGGTCGTTCCAGAACTCCTTTTTGGCAAACCGTAAAATATGAACCTCCTCACAGACCAGGCAGGACATTTGCAACAAATACGTTTGAAGATTTTTTGTATGTAAAATAGCTTTATTAAAACCGCATTTACATTGAATCCGCAAAGAAGACCGGCCTGAAAAATCAAACCAGGATACTTTATGAAATTCCAATCGGCCGCAAACCGGACAGCGCAACGCCAACGTACGCTCCGTGGCGATCAACATGATCTTTACCCCCTTCCCAGAAGGTTACATATTTAAAAATGATTCGCTTATAATTTCTGGTGTTCCTGGATTATCGCGACGACCCGGGGCAAAACATCGGGCAATCCTTCCACAAACTCGGCGGCTCCGATCTCCGCCGCAGCCCGGGGCATACCGTAAACCACACAGGTGGCTTCAGCCTCGGCAATAGTCCGCGCTCCCAATTTCCGGAGGTCCAATAAACCCTGCGCTCCATCGGCACCCATCCCCGTCAGCAGAATACCGAGCACTCGACCTTCACAACAGGCCGCGGCCGACTTATAGAGATGATCGATACTGGGCTTATATAACAAGTTGGGCTGCTCGGAAACTTCCAAGACCAGCCGGTCACCTACCCATTGCAAAGTAGTTTGTTTCCCGGAGGGGGCGATCAGCACGCGGCCCGGTTTCACCTCGTCCCCGGTTTTTCCCTCAATAACCTCTACCGGGATGATGTCGTTGAGGCGTTTGGCAAAAACTTTCGTAAACTCTTTCGGCATATGTTGCGCCACGACGATGCCTAAGGGAAAATCCACCGGGATCCGGGCCAGTAAATGGTGTAATGCCCGCGGTCCCCCGGTTGAGGACCCGATGATCATCAGATCCAGGCCTTTTATTTTTAAAGGCGGCAGTTTCGTCAGGTCAGTCCGTTGCAGCTCGGAACCGATCGCCCGATTTAAGGTGGAACGGTCGATCGCTGCGGCAATTTTAACCTTCTGGATCAGCTCGGTCTGAATTGTGGCAATTTCCACGGGATCTTTAGAAGTGCTTTTGGTTACAAAATCAATTGCTCCCAGCTCCAACGCTTTCAGCGTCGATTCGGCGCCGGTCGTTGTTAAGTAACTTACCATGATCACCGGGAGCGGCTGCGTATCCATTAATTGTCGCAAACATTCCAGCCCGTTTAAATTGGGCATTTCCACATCAAGGGTTACCACATCCGGGTCCCAACGCCTTACCTTGTCAAGAGCATCCTTACCATCAAACGCCGTACCCACGACCTCAATTACCGGATCTTCGCTAAGCATTCGGGTAATTATCTGGCGCATTAACGCAGAATCGTCAACCACTAAGACTCGAACAGCCATCGCGACCTTCCCAAGAATAGCATTTTTATTAACTACGTCGCGCCGAATCGTTTCGCGTTCCGCACCGCGACCTTAGTGGTATTTTTCGACACAATTCCGTCTATTCCTGCAATTAAGAATAATTATAGGTTAATTCCAGCTAATCCCGGAATTCACCTCAATATTGCGGCTGCTCAAAATGAGTCTTTCCGGCACAAAAAACCGTCCCGGAAATCCCCGGAACGGTTTATGATTTTCGATCGTCGCCATCAATTAACCCATCTTTACGGTAGATAAACCCGCCGAAGCTGATTGTTCATCCCATAAAGGACGAAAACCACTTGGTCCTCCTGCAACCAATCCGCCGTTTGCGGCAAAATCGCCTGATCGCTGACTTTCATTGTGAAGCGCGCGCCGGTTGACACCGCTTCCAAGGTGACCGTCAAACTCGCTGTTTTGCTCCAGCTTTTGACGATACACTCTTCGCCATAATAAAACCCGTTGACCACAATAACTTCGCCCCGGGCGTCCAGCAACAGTTGCGCCTCAAAGAATGCGTCGGTCGTCACCGGAAACAAAGCGCGCCGTAGGCACGCCCGGGCATTGCAATAAAACTGAACCTGTTGGGAGAAACGGTATTGGCGGGTTTGATTTTGAGCCTTAACCGTAATTTCACGGTCCGAAACTGCGGCGACCTCGCCATATATTTCCCGGCACCCCGGTGTCGCAAACCGGATTCGCTGCACCTCGGCTAAGTTTCCGTAGTAATTGCGAACGACTGTCTGGGTCGCAAAACAGGGGTTACCGAATCCAAGTAATAATATCAGGCCGATCGTAACGCGTCGCAGGTTTTTGGTCTTCATAAAAATCACCCTCCCGTGTCAGTGTTGACAATTGGGAGGGTGATCATACATGACGCCGTTATTTCATTTGGCGTTCCGTTTCGTATAGTCCAACGCCGCTTTGACGAAATCGCGAAAGAGCGGTTGCGGGCGTTGGGGACGCGACTTAAACTCGGGATGATATTGGGTTGCGACAAACCAAGGGTGAGTGGGCAACTCGATCACTTCGACCAATTGGCGGTCCGGGAGAATTCCGCTGATCCGCAAACCCTGCTCTTGCAATTTGGCCAAAAATTCATTATTGACTTCATAACGGTGGCGGTGCCGTTCGTAGATCAATTCCTCGGCGTAAGCTTGCTTGGCCAATGTATCGGGAACCAACCGCACCGGATCCAAACCCAACCGCATCGTTCCGCCCATATCCTCAATCTCTTTCTGCTCCGGCAGCAGATCAATCACTTTATACGGCGACACCGGATCAAACTCCGAAGAGTTGGCGCCAGCGAAGCCGCAAACGTTGCGGGCAAACTCAATCACCGCGCATTGCATGCCCAAACAAATTCCCAGGAACGGCACATTGTTCTCACGCGCCCAACGGATCGCGGCGATTTTCCCCTCAATCCCCCGATTACCGAAACCGCCCGGGACCAGAACGCCGTCCACCGCGCCAATGACTGCGCCGGCATCGTTCGTTTGCTCGATCATTTCCGAATTGACCCATTTGATCTCCACTTGGGTCTCATGCGCCACGCCGCCGTGGCGTAACGCTTCGGCAACACTTAAATAGGCATCGGGAAGCGAGACGTATTTGCCAACGATGGCAATGGTCACTTTCTCCTTCGGCGCCTTGATCTTGGCGACGATCGCCCGCCATTCGGCCAGATCCCGTTCTTTACACGCCAGGTTCAACCGTTTGAGCACCAATTGATCCAGCCCGGTTTGCTCCAGCAATAACGGCACTTCATAAATGGTCTCCGCATCCAGGTTGGGAATCACGGCTTCTTTATTAATATCGCAGAAAAGGGCGATTTTCCCTTTCAAATCATCGGAAAGCGGTTGTTGCGAACGGCAGACGATCACATCGGGTTGAATCCCAATCCCGCGGAGCTCTTTCACACTGTGTTGCGTCGGTTTGGTCTTCAATTCGCTGGCGGCCCCGATAAACGGCATCAGCGTAACGTGGATATACATCACGTCATCGCGGCCGACATCGTTTTTGAGTTGGCGAATCGCTTCCAGAAACGGCAAACTCTCAATATCGCCGACCGTGCCGCCGACCTCAACGATGACCACTTGGGCTTGACTTTCTTTGGCGACCCGCATCACCCGGTCCTTAATTTCATTGGTGATATGCGGAATGACCTGAACCGTGCCGCCCAGATAATCGCCTTTCCGTTCTTTGGTGATTACCGACCAGTAAATCTTCCCGGTGGTCACATTATTGCTTTTACTCAAGTTGACGTCGATAAACCGTTCATAATGACCGAGATCAAGGTCGGTCTCGGCGCCATCATCGGTTACAAATACTTCACCGTGCTGATAAGGGCTCATGGTGCCCGGATCGACATTAATATAGGGATCCAATTTGACGACAGAGACCGACACGCCTCTGGACTTTAATAAACACCCTAATGACGCCGCAGTGATTCCCTTGCCCAGCGAAGAAACAACTCCACCGGTGATAAAGATAAATTTCGTCATAATAATCCTCCTACATATAGTGCTTCGTAGTCCGGCGTCAACCGCTTATCAATCGCTTGACTCGAACGACTACCAAAAAAAAGCAAATCAGTTCGCGCAACAATTACTCCGTGGCTTGCGGTTCGTCATATTTATCCCAAATCGCTCCAAATCCCGCATCAAGTATATAAATCATTAAACCGCCGTATAAGAAGAGCAAAAATATGAATAACGTACTGGCGGCCAGTAAAACTCCTAAAAACAAATTCAACCAAAAACTCAACCCAAAGTTATCGAGAATCAAAATAAAGGCTTTCTGAATCGTCTTTTTGATGCCATAACCCAAATAAATCAACGGGTGAAAGAAGAACGGCATCATGGCGCCGAATAACAAGCAATAAAGGGAAAACAGTCCGGAAATCTTTAAAAGCAAGTTTTGACTGGGAAAAGCGGTTACCATATTAAATACGAACAAGGTATTGATCAGCCACAACAGACCGTTGATCCCCGCCGCGCGGAGGTAGACCTTTTTAAAAATATCGATAAACGTTTTAAACGTGGGGTAGCCCGCTTTGCGCTGTTGGTACAGACCATACAAGGTTACGGTTAATGGACCCAATAGCAACGCATTCACAACCGTAACCGCCAACATACCCAAAATGACGGACCCGCCGCTATTTTTTTGACTGCCGATCATTAAAATCGGAGACGCTGCAAAAAACATGAGCAAATACCCAATTTGCCAAATCAGACTGATTAAAAAGGTAAATCCGAGCGATCGATAGGCTTCGATAAAACTTGTTTTCAGCACCTTACCTAGGGTCGGAAATAAGGGTAACTTTTTCATTGGGGCCTCCTTCCCAATCCATAAATTGATCGCTAGCTTCGTGTCCGGAGCCGAAACTTCCTACAACAAACCAAATTTGCAAACACCATGGAAAGCTGACCCGAACCGGCATAAACTTTTTCAAGCTGGATTATCGGTAACCAAGGTTAACCAAGAAGAAAGGTCACCGAAGTGACCTTTCGTTACGAGGCTTTGCTATCATTTTTTGAAGTGGCGGAACTACTGCCGGAGTTGTCGGCAGAAGCTTTGCGAGAGTCCGTAATATAGAAGCCAGACCCTTTGAAGATGATGTTGCTGTTTTGACTGATTAAGCGGCGAACTTCACTCTTGCATTTCGGGCATTCCGTAAGCGAGGTGCTGATACTGTGAAATGTCTCAAAGACACCACATTTTTCACAGAAATATTCGTACGTCGGCATGGCTTCACCTCCTTTAAAACTTACCAATAATATTAAATATTACGGGAAAGCAACTTAATTGTCAAGGGACGACCAAGTTAAAAATATGAATTAAAATACCAATCCGGCAAATTAAACAAAACGATTTTTCTAGATAGTCGTCCACGCTAGCTACCGCTCGCGCAAACGCATTAAGAAAAGAAGCTAGGCGAACGACATCGGCCCAAGTCTGTTTTCTAGATAGTTATCAACCCGCGCCCGGCGCTAAACCAATATAGTAACGCCGCAATTAACGCGAAAATGATTAGTAAATTCAAGATTAGCGCCAGTCCGGGATAAGCCCGCCGCACCAAGATCCGGATCCCGCCTAAGATAACGAGGACCGGCCAATACTGGCGGAAGTACCACCCGTAGCTGATTAACCAGTGCTCCGGAAGCAGGTTTAAATTTTTTGCAAGCCAGAACAATCCGATGATTACCAGCACCAACCCCAGCAGGGACGGCTTTCTCATCCGAACTCCTCCAATCGATGGGTGGCGACCGCGTTGCCGCGATAAACAAAAAGATAACGGCATACCGTAGTCGGGGGGCCGTTTGTTAGCGGAGCGGCTCCCAACGGATCGATTTCAAATTGCCCAAACAGCACCCGCCGTTGAATCTCCCGGATGGACCGACCGTCCCAGTCCGGTATATAGCGTTCCCGGTTCGCCTCGTTCTGCCAAAAAGTATAACCCAACTTTTGCAAGTCAACATGCCCCGGTCCGGCCCACTCCGGCAGTTCGATCATTCGTTCCGCTTGCAACAGGTCAAATTTTAACAGGTTCCGAATCTCCGTGGTCGCACCGGCCGTCGTCTCATAAAACCGGAGCAGATATTGATAGAGGTCGCGGCTTTTATGCGCTACCCGGTCCAGTCCGCGCGTCTTCCACCACGCGCCAAACTCCTCAAAGAACCGGAACGGACTCCGGTACCGTTGAAAGAACCATTCCACCGACAGCTGAAAATGACCGGAATTGTAATACCGACCGAGCAAATCTTCGATCACTTTCAACCGGAGCAACTCGTCATAGCCGATCCAGCGATTCGCCAACACCTCGTAGGGCGCCTCCGGGGTGTATTGGTAGCCGTATTCCGCAGCCCGTTGCCGAATGCCCGAACCATGCAGCAGTTTCAAAAAGCCCAGTTGCAGGCGGTGCGGCCGCAGTTGCAAAACGTCATCCACGGTTTTACCGAAAGTTTGGTAGTCCTCCCCCGGCAAACCGGCGATCAGGTCCAAATGGACAAAAACCTTACTTTGCCGAATCAATCGCTGAATATTTTGGCTGACCTTCTGAAAATCCATTGTCCGGCGGATTGCGGTCAATGTGGCCGGATGGGTCGACTGAATCCCGGCCTCCACTTGAAACAACCCCGGCGGCGCCGCTGCCAACAACTCCAGGGACTCCTCGTCCAATAATTCGGCGACGATCTCAAAATGAAAGTTGGTCTGTCCGCCCTCTTCCAGCAAAAAACGCCATAACGTTTTCGCGCGCTCGGGATGGCAATTGAACGAACGGTCGACAAATTTGATCTGACCGATCCCCGCTTGGATAAAACGGAGTAATTCGGATTTGACCCGTTCCACATCCCAATAACGCACGCCGTGCTCGTTGGCGGAAAGGCAATATTGGCAGTGAAAGGGACAACCGCGCGACGTCTCATAATAAACCATCTTCTCCCGGAACGGGGCCAAGTCTTCCGGATAGGGAAAAGCCAACTGATTGAGGTCGGCGATTTGCGGCCGGGGCGGATTTTGAACAAGCTCCGGACCCGAGCGGTAAACCAGTCCCAAAACGTTCTCCCAGCGCGGTTCGGCCGAAGTATACTCCCGCAGCCATTCCGCGAAGGTCAACTCCCCTTCGCCGACGACAATCTGATCGATCCACGGGTGTTCCCGCAAAAGCCCGACCGGGTCTTCCCAAACTTCCGGACCGCCCAGGACGATGGTGGTCTCCGGAGCGACCCGCTTTAACCAATGACTGATCGACAGGGTTTGGGCCAGGTTCCAAATGTTGCAGGAGAAGGCCACGACCTCAGCCCGTTCCAAATAGATCTCGCCGCTGATCCAATGCAAATCTTGATTGATGTTATATTCCGACAGCGCCAAACCGGGGAATTGCTTGCGGCAATATTGATAGATCGACCAGATCCCCAACGGGGTGTGGACGTATTTGGCGTTGAGCGTGGTCAGTAGTATCTTCATTAATTCGCGAATTCTCTCTTAATTCCATATTTTAAAAATGCTCGTTTTCTACGGATTAGTATTTACCATCAAGCAATAGATTCCTGCTCCAAAATTTAAAAACCATGCCCTCATTCATCCGGTTTTTAACGCTGTTTTAACAATCAACCGGTTTTACCGTGACAGGAATGGCCTTCCGCGCGTCGAATCCAACAAGGTTGGTTCAAAATTCGTCAGAACGAGGTCTTGCGATGTTTATCGATTGCCATACTCATGCCTTTGCCGATAAGATAGCCGAAAAAGCCGTGGCGCAACTGATCAACTATTATCATATCCCCACCGATTTTCAGGGTACGCTAAGCCAACTGCTGCAGTTGGGCGATCAGGCCGCCCTCGACGCGCTGGTCCTTCTCGTTGCCGCCACCAAACCGGAACAGGTCAAACCGGCCAATGACTTTATTCTGTCCATCGCCGGCCTGTCGCCGCAAGCGTTGCAGACGATCAGCGGGATCAATACGCCGCCCCGGATCATCCCTTTTGGCACGTATCATCCGGCCGACCCCAATTGGCTGGCTGAAATCCAACGGCTCCGGGCCGCCGGCTTTAACGGCATCAAACTTCATCCCGAATTTCAGGGAATCGATTTGGGCTCGCCCGAATTATACCCGTTTTTCGAGGAAGTTTGTCATGATTTTGTCTTAATGATCCACATGGGCGACCCATTGAAAACTCCGGCCAATTATAGCACGCCCCGGAAATTGGCGGCGATTTTGGACCGGTTCCCGAAACTGCGAGTGATTGCGGCGCATATGGGGGGATATTGTTTTTGGGAAGAAGCGTTGGCGGATTTGGCCGGTCGTGAAGTTTACTTTGATACCTCAAGCACGCTTTCGTATATCGACCGGGGGTTGCTGCGGCGGTTGATTGACAAACACGGTACCGACCGGATTCTTTTCGGAAGTGACTATCCCTTAAAATCACCCCAACAAGAGCTGGAATTATTCCGGCAGATCGACTGGTTGACCGGGACCGAACGGGCGAAAATTCTCGGCCAGAACTGCGCCGAACTGCTTGGGGTGAAATAGTCCATAATCAAAAACCCCGGTAATCCGAGCCACTGAAAAACTGCTCGAAATAACATTGATCGACAATCTATTGATAGCCTAAAACAAGTGACTCACTATCTATTGTCGGTCAATCTTTCGGAGCGGTGGTTTTTGAGTGGCCTCCGGTAATCCGGGGTTGCGAAGACAGCGACTTTTTACGAAACCTGAAAACCGCTGACCGCGGTGAAAATCTTGGTGTGTTCCAAGGCGTCATTATAGATCCCCGGCAGCTGGGATTCGCGGATTTGCAGCGCGACGGTTTTCCGGAGCACTTGCGGCCAGTCGCCTTTTTCATAGGCCAAAACCAGCGTCAAAATATCCAAATAAAGCCCTTTTTGTCCCAACAAGGCTTCTTTGATGGTTTCGGAGATGGGCAACTCCACCATGATCTCCTCCATCGGCCGGCCGATGAAGGTGTCGATCATGGAAAACAACCCCATCAAAAACAACTCCGAACTTCGGGTCTCCAGTCCCACCAAGGGCGCTAACAGCTCCGCAAACCGCGCCCGAAAGATCGAACTGACCACCAGTTCATCGGGACGGTCCTGCGCCAAACCGCGAATCGCCACCAGCGAGATCCATTTGATGGCTTCCTTCAATCCCAGCAACACAACGGCCTGCCGCACCGACTGAATGCGGGTTCGAAAACCAAAGGCCGCGGAGTTGATGAATTTCAACAACTTATAAGTTAGCGACAGATCTTGTTTGATTAAGGTTTCCACCCGATCAAAATCGGGAACGGTTTGACTCAGTTCCCGCAAAACCCGTAAGTAATTTACTTTATAACCCGGAATATCGGTTCCGGTGATCACCACCGGTTTGCTGAAGAAATAGCCCTGGAAATACGAATACCCCATCTCCACCGCTTCTTCAAATTCTTGACGGGTTTCGACTTTTTCCGCGACAAATTTGAGCGGCCGGTTGCAGAACCGGCGCAACATATCTTGCCGTTCCGCAGTGGTCGTCGCCATAAAATCGATCTTGATCATATCCGCCAAATCAAGTAACGGCGTAATCTCGTCTCTAAAAACAAAATCGTCCATTACCAAGGTATAACCGAGTTGCTTCAAGCGTTGACAGGCCGCGACCGTTTCCGGATCGGCCGCCACATTTTCTAAAATCTCCACCATCACAAGATCTTTTGGTAAAATTGCCGGAGTTTCGTTGCGTAAGAGGTTTTGGGTAAAATTGATAAAAGCCCGTTTTTTTCCGACCAAAGCATCGATACCGATAATCAAGAAACTATTGGCGATCACCGTCGAAGTTGCTTGATCGCCGTCGGGGTTACAGTAAAAATTATCATATCCGGACCGAAATAATAATTCATAGCCAAAGACTTTCAATTGCCGATCAAAAATAGGCTGTCTCGCTACAAATACATCCATCGTCTAACTCCTTATCGATTCTAAACGCAATCATCCTTCTTCTGGAGTGGATTTTACTCATAACTTCCCTCTATCTTTTATCGTCAGATTAACGAAAAATCTGTATACTTCTTTCTGAAAAAAATCAGAATTTTACAAAACAATCAATATTTGTCGCTTCATTTCCAACAAAAAGACCGCTAACCGTACCAAAGTTAGCAGTCTGTTTGCACTTGCTGTTTTTGCTGTTCCGACCGAATTCGGGTTATTCCTCATCCTCATAATGGACCAGACTCAACACGTCATATCCTTGCAACCGTTCCCGACCCTTTAACGCGTCCAATTCGATAATAAACGCAAATCCGGCAATGACTCCGCCGAGCCGTTTCACCAACTCCGCCGTGGCCGAGATGGTGCCGCCGGTCGCCAAGAGATCGTCGACAATCAGCACCCGTTGACCGGGTTGAATCGCATCCCGGTGAATCTCCAACGTATCTTGACCATATTCGAGATCGTACGTAATCGACTCTTTTACCGCCGGCAATTTCCCCGGTTTCCGGACCAAAACAAACCCGACGCCCAATTTATAGGCTAACGGCGCGCCAAAGATGAAACCCCGGGATTCGGCCCCCACGATCACGTCCGGTTTGGCGGGCCGAAAGTGGGTGTCAAACGTGTCGATGACATAACGAAACGCCCGCTCATCCTTTAAGAGCGTCGTAATATCCTTAAAACTAATTCCCGGTTTGGGAAAATCGGGTACTTCCCGAATCAATGCGCGTAAATCCATCAACTCTTCCTCCTTTTATAAACCAAACTCTTTGTATAATACCTTCATGGCGGTTTCCATCTGCGTTTCCGGAACCAAACAGGAGATCGTGATCTCCGAGTCCACGGTCTGGAACAATTGAATTTCATGGCGGTGCAGGGTTTCGACAACCCGCACCATGATGCCGGGGATCTCCTGCATTCCCACGCCGATTAAGGCGATTTTACTGCAATGAGGAACCAATTCCACCTCAAGCCCGAGTGCCAGCAGCCGTTCACCCGCCTTACCCAGCAGCTCTTGTTTGACGACAAAATTAACTTGACCGGTGGAGATGGAGTTCATATCAACACTGATCCCGGCATCGGCCATCTCCTTAAAGACCTGGACGGCGGCGGCCCCATCCAACGGCGCGCCTTTGGACGTGACCATCACCCGGCCTAAACCGGCCTGGTGCGCGATGCCCGTAATCACCCGGGCGGTCTGTCCGTCGCTGATCAGGGTTCCGCCATCTTCGGAGAAGGTGCTTTTCACCTTGACGGGCACTTTTTTATCGCGGGCAATCGCCACGGCGCGCGGGTGGACGACCTTCGCGCCGTGATTGGCCATCTCGCAGATCTCCTGATAGGTCATGTCGCGCAGTATTTTGGCTTCCGGAATGATCCGCGGATCAACCGTCATCACGCCGTCAACGTCGGTGTAGATCTCCACCAATTCGGCTTCCAGCGCCGAGCCCAACGCCGTCGCCGTCGTATCCGAACCGCCCCGGCCCAAGGTGGTGACGTCCCCGGCGGCGGTGATCCCCTGGAAACCGGCCACTACGACGATCTGGCCCTCCCCTAAGTGTTGCAGTATATTTTGCGGATTGATCCGGATAATCTGCGCTTCGCCAAAATGGTTATCGGTCAGGATTCCCGCTTGGCCGCCGGTGAGCGCCACAGCGGCATGGCCCGTTTTCTCCAAGGTCTGCGCCATCACAATGGTTGAAATGATCTCACCGCACGCGATCAACAGATCCAGTTCCCGCGGCGCCACCATCGGTTCGATCTCCCGGGCCAAACCGATCAGCGTATCGGTAGCATACGGTTCGCCTTTCCGCCCCATGGCCGAAACGACCACCACCACCGAATAGCCTTGCCGCTTCGCCTGAACAATCTTGGCGACCGCCTTCGCCCGGCCTTCCTCCGTCGCCACCGACGTCCCGCCATACTTCTGCACCAGTATCCGCATGCCAATTCCCCTTTTAATTCAATCGTTAGTTTATAGCCGCCCAGACCTGAAGGTCAGGGCTAAGATTAAAATCGGTCTCAACCCCGGCTACGGCCGGGCTGGGTTGTGCTTCGAAGCTTTGCCGAGCCCTGGAGGGGCTTTCGAATGGTTTTATATACCTAGCCAGGTCGTTTACGGCTTGGCGAAGATTGGCACTACAACATCCGAACCAACTCCGTCTTCTCCCAGCCCAATCTAGCCTAAGGTCTCAAGCCACGCCTTCGCCAGTTCCAACTGCTTAGTCACCTGCTCCGGCGCAGTCCCCCCCGCCGAATTGCGGACCTTGACCACATTCGTCATATCCAACACCGGATAGACAGCGGCGTCAATCAACTCCGACTCCGTCCGCAACTCCGCCAACGTCAAATCTTCCAACCGCCGGCCTTGCTCCACGCCTAGCCGGACCAACCGCCCCACCACCGCGTGGGCTTCCCGGAAAGGCATCCCCTTGGTCACCAAATAATCGGCCAAATCGGTGGCGTTCAAATAGCCGTCCCGGGTCGCGTCAAGCATCCGGGCGCGATTGAAGGTCAATGTTTGCAGCATCGGGTTGAAGATCGTCAAGGAACCGACGACCGTATCCACCGCGTCAAACAGCGCTTCTTTATCTTCCTGCATATCTTTGTTATATGCCAACGGCAGCCCTTTCATAACGGTCAATATCCCGATCAGATCGCCGTAAACCCGGCCGGTCTTACCCCGGACCAGTTCGGCTACGTCCGGATTCTTTTTTTGCGGCATGATACTGGAACCGGTGGAATAGGCGTCGTCCATCTCGACAAATTTAAACTCCATCGAGGACCAGAGGACCAGTTCCTCGCAGAACCGCGACAGATGCATCATAATCAATGAAGCGTCAAAGATAAATTCGGTGACGAAATCGCGGTCGCTGACCCCGTCCAGACTGTTCGGGACGATCCCGGCCAAATTTAACTCCCGGGCGACCTGTTCCCGGTCGATCGGAAAACCGGTCCCGGCCAAAGCGCCGCTGCCCAAGGGGGACAGGGCGGTCCGCTTCAAACAATCATCCAACCGTTCATAATCGCGCCGGAACATCCATAGATACGCCAATAAGTGCTGACCGAGCAAAACCGGCTGCGCCCGCTGGAGATGGGTATAGCCGGGCAGGATCGTCTCCCGTTCCCGCTCCGCCCGCTCCAACAGAATCGCGCTTAACTCCTTAAGTAAACTTTGGATATGGTAAATCTCTTTCCGCAGGTACAATCGGGCGTCCAGCGCCACTTGGTCGTTGCGGCTACGCGCCGTGTGGAGTTTCTTGCCGACTTCGCCAACCGTGGCGACCAGCAGTTGCTCCACATTCATATGAATATCTTCGGCTTTGGGGTCCCAGGTGATCGCGCCGTTTTTCACCTGATCCAAGATGATCGTTAAACCCTCGATTAGCTTGGCCGCGTCGGCGGTGGGAATGATGCCGCAGTCGCCCAGCATTCGCGCGTGGGCGATACTGCCCCGAATGTCCTCTTCCGCCAAACGGCTGTCAAAATGGATTGAAGAATGAAAATCGTCCATAACGGACGCGGTCTCTTTCGCAAAGCGCCCTCCCCAGGCTTTCATCGGCAGTCCTCCAGACAAAAAAGTTAAGCAAAGCTAACGCTGCCATGCTTAACTGAATCGTTTTTCCAGTTCCTAAATTTCGTTTCTTGGCAACAAGCTATTATTCCACAAAACTTAAAAAATTCCTTTTCCATCACCCGGATCGGAACAAGTTCAGCTGACCCCAAACCGCGTAACTCCGGATCAGGCGTCGCCCCGGTCCGTTTCCCAGAAAGCGGCGGCATGGAACGAACTCCGCACCAACGGCCCGGCGGCCACATACCGAAATCCTTTGGCATAGGCCCGCTCTTCCCAGGCTTTAAATTGGGCGGGCGGAACATATTCGGATACCGGCAGATGCGCCCGGGTCGGTTGCAAATATTGTCCGATGGTCAGAATGGCGCAACCCACTTCCAACAGGTCATCCAGCACTTGTTCCACCTCGTCCGGGCGTTCGCCCAAACCGACCATCAGACCGGACTTGGTTCGCAACGTTGGATTCAACCGCCGCGCTTGCGCCAGGACCGTTAAGGAACGGCGATAGTCGGCTTGGGGCCGGACAACAGAATACAGCCGCGGCGCCGTCTCCAGGTTGTGATTGAAGATATCCGGCCGGGCCGCGACCACCGTTTGCAACGCCGCGCCCGCGCCGCCAAAATCCGGCGTCAACACCTCCACCGTCATTGCCGGCAGCTCCGACTTGAGGCGCCGCACCACTGCCGCAAACTGCCCCGCCCCGCCATCGGGCAGATCATCCCGGGTCACCGAAGTGATCACCACGTGCGTCAAATTCAAGCGTCGGCAAGCCGCGACGATCCGCTCCGGTTCGTCCGGGTCGACCGCTTGCGGCGGTCCTTTGGCCACCGCGCAAAACCGGCAGGACCGGGTGCAAACGTCCCCCAAGATCATAAACGCCGCCGCTCCTTCGGCATAACACTGCCCCCGGTTGGGACATTGCGCCGCGCGGCAAACCGTATGTAATTTCAGATCGCCCAACACCTCCCGGACCGGATTGGTGGCGGGGTGCAACGGGGAATGATTCCGCAGCCATTCGGGTAAACGATTGCGCATGGCAAAACTCCTTAACCGGATTGAATTACTTAAGAAAATAACTTTTGGGCCGATGTCGTCACCTGATTTTCTTAATTCGCTTGCGCGAGCGGTAGCTAGCGTGGCCGACTACTTAGAAAATAGCCTTCGCTTGTTCCAAATTGTTAGCTTTTGAGGAAAATATCCCATGGCCCCCCCTCTCTTCCACCGCTTCGAACCGGCTGTTATTCAAAAGAGAGGGGGATCGTAAAACGTTTGATCAAGTATTGGCTATCGAAGGGGGGTGAGTCGCGCCCCATTTTCATTCCTTCGCTCCCCGGTTTGCTATTTCCAACGCCCGGAATTGTATTTCCCGGGACCAGAATTCGCTTTTCCGGAACCGGAATTCTATTTCCAAATTCCGGAATTATCCTTCTAGTCACCGGAATTCTATTTCCAGGTTTCAGAATTATATTTTTATCTCCCGGATTATAATTTTTTGCCACCAAAATTACTTTTCTGCCTTCACCCGATTATTTCCCGAAGATTTTTCGTTCGCCGCCACCGCTACGCTTCACCCTTTGCCACGCGGCGCGGTGATCAACTCCGCAAACGGCAAATCCTCAATCGCCCGGCAAAACGAATGCCATTCCGAAAGCTTATGGCCTTTACGGGCGTGATAGATATTGCGCAACGTCTCATAATTAGCGCTCCAGGTCCGGGTGAATTGATAACTCATCGGCAAGTCCTGAATCAACATCCGCCATACCGGCTTCGCCTGGTCGGGCGTTTCCTTCACCAAACTTTGATAACGGTCGATCAACCCGTTGAGGTGTTGCAGCAGGGTTTCCCGGTAGGGATTAAGTTCGTCCCAACTAAAGTCGGCCGGCGACAACGGCCGCGCCGTCAATTTATGCATGGTGCTGGTAGAGTTGGCGACAGTCGCCACTTTGTATGTATCCATCTCCTTCCACCAGTAATCGGGAGCGGCGATATCGACTGAAACGAAGATTTGGCGCAGAAATTTGCCATGGTCGCTCCCGGCGGTGGCCAGCGTCAAAGCCAGCCGGCGGTCATTTTCGCCCAATTGGACTAACGCGCCGCTCTCCGGATTGAAGACCGAGTCCGACAGATGCCAGCTCGCTTTGGGATTGCGCATCCCGCGAAAGGCCCCTTCAAAATTATATACTTTAAAATGTTCGACTTTTAGCAATAAAATCGCTCCTATCTATCGCATCTGCTGTTATATTCGCGAAGCGCCCCCGCTTTCCTCTCCCCTAACCGTTGCTTTGAGTAAAAAAAAGCCTGCACCGTATGGCGCAGGCTTTGGTAGAATTTCCCGGTTTATTTCCGTTTCATATACCGTTCGTAAGCGGCTTGATTGAGCTGGATCGCCCGATCCATGCCCAATTTCTTTTGTTGAGCGACGTATTTGTCAAAGTTGTCCAACGATTCGACACCCATGATGAATTTGAGGGTCATTTCATCGTTATAGGTGTTGAGTTCGTTCATGAGCTTCACCAGTTCCTCGCTCTCTTTCGGGCTCGGGGTGACCGGCGGCATCATGTATTTGCCATAGTCGTTGGCTTTCCAATTGACCACCGCGTCTTTTTGTTGTTGCCGTTCGTAATATTGTTCCAGATACCGTTTGTCTTGAACGAAAGGACCGTTGGTATGTCCCCGCATATACTTCGACATGATTTGGGTATTGGAGAGTTTCTCCGGATTTCTTAAGACAAACTCGGTATATTGGGGATATTTGTCAACCATTTTGTAGGTTACGCCTTCGATACCGAAGTTATACAGCATCCAACCTTCCGGGCTGTACGCGTAGTCCAACAACCGGGCCGCGGCCTCAACGTTTTTGCATTTGGTGGTAATGGCGGCGTTACCGTTGTTGCCGCCACCGCCGATTACTAACGAACGGTTGGCAAAACGGGGCTTTTGACCTTTTTTCGGGCTCGGGTATTTGGTGGAGACCAAATTGAACTTGAGATCCTTATTGGCTTCCATCGCTTCTAAATAACGGCCCAGGGTGCTTCCGGCCGGACCAAAGGTGGCGCCGGATTTGCCGCCTAAGATATTGGCGTCGATGATCTTACGGTTGACTGTGGAGAAGTTTTTGTCCAACAAGCCCTCGGCATACCATTTGCGCATGGTTTCCAGGAAGGCTTTGCGGCTGGGTTCGATCATTCCGTTTCGCACTTTGCCGCGATCAACGTAGAAACCGCCGAAGTTATCGCTGCCGCCGGCGAAAGCCGGACTGATGTCGATAAATTGGACACACAACGGTGCGGTGGCGCCTTTCTTTTCTTTAAAGGCTTTTAACACCGTATACCATTCATCCAAGGTTTCCGGAGCGCTTAAACCAAGGTCATCCAACCAGTCTTTGCGGATAAAATCGCCGGAGGTGCCGATCAAAGTCTCGTCGCCCCGGACAAACGGGAAAACGAGGTAGTTGCCTTCATCGGTTTTCGCCATCCGGTCATACTCGGGATGGGTTTTGAAGTATTTTTTAAAGTTTGGCGCCCATTTATCGATAATGGGGTTGAGTTTTTGGATATAACCGCTTTCCAACGCGCTGTTCAAGCCGCCCGGAATCGCGTACCAGGTATACTCGACGATGTCGGGCAGATCGCCGGAGGCCAACATTAAGTTGAACGCTTCACGGGATTGGCCGGCGGCCGGGTGTAAGAACTTAATCTTCACGCCGGTCCGTTTTTGCAATTCTTTCGCAAACTCGGTATCGCCAAAATTTTTCGCGATCAACGCCACATTGGCGTGCAACTCCATCCACCAAGTTAAAGTGACGTTGGTGTTCAACGGATACACCGACTTGGCAAAGATGGCCGACCCCATCAACATCACAAAAAGTCCGATAATGGTTATATTTCTAATTTTTTTCCGCAACCAAACAACCTCCCTATTATTCATTCCAAATCTACGGTGTTTAATGTTTTTCTGCGCATCTCCTCCTTTCCTGCGAATTTAGGTTTAGTTCAAGAAATGTAAAAAATTTCTTAAGAATATGCGAATTTCTTATTATCATTCTAAACGATATATTACAAAAAAGTAAAGGTGAATTTTCCGTTTTTAACATTATTTCGTCTGGCAATATAATCCATTCCAAAAATGTTATTATTTTGACGTTTTATCCATTTAGTTCAGATAACCACATCTTGCGGTTTTGCAGTTTATTTCTAACGTTTCTGTAATACAATTCCAAACCAATAAAAAAGCGACCGATTAACTACGGTCGCTAATAAACTACACTTTAAAAAAGATTGACCTACAATAATTAGTTTATTGTAGGTCAATGGTAATTCATCAAGTTTTCAGTATGTTTGACCGTCGCTCCCGGTCAATGGTTGGACGGTCGTCCTTCAAAAAGCGCGGCGGTTAAATATCCCGCTCGTCAAAGACCCGTTGCGATTTTTTCTCGCTGCGCGGCAACGCGCCAACCGTAAGGACTTCCGTCTCGATTTGAATTCCGATCTTCCGCTTGAACTCCGCGCCAATCCGTTCGGCTAAGTCCAGCGGCGCGACTCCCGCTTCGCCTTCCACCCGCAAAAGCAGCTGATCGCGGGCTTCGACCCGGGTCAAACGGATCTGATATTCGCTACTGGCCCCTGCCACCGCTTTCAGAACATCTTCAATCTGGCCCGGGTAAATATTGACCCCTTTTACTTTAATCATATCGTCGCTGCGGCCCAAAATCCGATCAATCCGCGGATACGGGCTGCCGCACGAGCAAACGCCGGGGATGATCCGGGTCAAGTCCCGGGTCCGGTAACGGATGAGCGGCGCACCTTCCTTCACCAGCGTCGTAATGACCAGTTCCCCCAGTTCGCCGTCGGGCAACCCTTCACCGGTGCGGGGATCAATGATCTCAAAATGAAGGTAGTCGGACCAGTAATGAATCCCTTGGTGGCAATGGCAGTCAATGCCGATCCCGGGACCATAGATTTCGGTCAGCCCATAAATATCGAAACTGGCGATTCCCAATTCCCGCTCAATCCGGGCCCGCATTTTCTCGCCCCAGCGTTCCGAACCCATAATCCCGATCTTCAGTTGAATCCGCTCCCGCAATTGGCGGTGTTCGATCGCTTCCGCCAACAACAACGCGTAGGACGAGGTACTGCAAAGCACGGTCGTTTGGAGATCAACCATCATCTGCAGCTGTTTCTCGGTGTTTCCCGGCCCCATCGGAATCGCCATGGCGCCCAATCGTTCCACACCGGCCTGAAAACCGATTCCGGCTGTCCATAAGCCATAACCCGGGGTAATCTGAACCCGGTCTTCGCGGGTGACGCCGGCCATGGCGTAACAACGGGCAAACATTTCCGCCCAATCATAAACGTCTTTTTTGGTATAGGGAATAATGATCGGTTTCCCGGTGGTGCCAGACGAGGAATGAATCCGGACGATTTCGCGGTCGGGAACCGCTTGCAAGCCCAACGGGTAGACCTCACGCAACTCTTCTTTGACAGTGAACGGTAATTGACTCAGGTCCGCCGCCCCGCCGAACTGGCCGGGATTGAAACCCATTGCCGCAAATTTCCGTTGATAAAAGGCGCTATGCCGCGATACCCGATCCACCAGCTTTCGCAACGCGTGATCGGTATGCTCTGCCGGCCGTCCCGGCTCGTGGCCCGCTTCCCGTAAAAAATCATCCGGCGCTCCTGAACTCACCTGGTTAATCATCTCAGCGAAGCCTCCTCCAATCTTTAAACCCAAAAACCGGTATTTTTGCGGCTCAACCCGACATTCCTTTCAAATTTACGATCAATCCGGCGATGACCAACAGCGCCAATCCGGAGCAGACTAACCAATCGGCATAGGTAAAGCGGCTTTGCCGCAGATACGTCCGGTTTCCCAAGCCAAAACCCCGGGTCTCCATGGAGATTGCCAATTGCTCGGCTTTCTTCACCGAACTGACCATCAACGGAATGGCCAACGGGCAAAGCGAGAGAAATTTTTTAAAGAAATTGCGGCCATCTAAGCGATGGGCCCGCGAACATTGGGCTTGAATGATCTGGTCCATCTCTTTCATCAGCGTTGGAATGAACCGGAGCGAGGTGACGAACATAAAGGCGTAGGTATAAGGGACCTTCAGTTTCTCAACCAAAGCGATGACCAAATCCTTCACCTGAGTGGTTCCGATCAAAACCGGAAAACTGGCGGCGATCACCAGCATCCGGCCGCCCATTGCCAGCGAACCGTAAAGCCCCAAATCGGTAACGCGAAACCAATTGGTTCCCGGAATCAAGGTAAATAGCGTTTTACCCTCTGTAATAAAAAAGATCTGCAGCACCAGAAACAACCCGACGAAGATGCCCAATCCTTTAAAGGCGGTCAGCATTTCTTGCATAATCCGGGCCACCAGCGCCACCAAAATGATGGAGAGCAACAACCCGCCCAAAATAAACGGATCGCGAAAGAAGAAACTCAAGACCATGGTACTTAACGACCAAAATAGCTTCGTCAAAGGATGCAAACGGTGCACCGGCGATTGCCGGGGTATGTAATCAGCCACAACGGACATTAGGTTCACCTCCCGCGAGTTCGATCACCGCTTGGGTCATTTCGGATACGGAAAGCGGTTGCCCGCCCAAAGCCGGGTCGGCGGGGAACTTTTGGACTAACCGCGCAATCTGCGGCGGAAAAAGATTGGTTTGTTGCAGAATCTGCGGTTGATAAAAGACCTGACGCGCGGTGTCATCGAGCAGTACGGTTCCTTGACTCAAAACGATTACCCGCTGCGCGTAACGGGCCACCAACTCCATATCATGAGTGACAAAAAGAATGGTATGGCCTTGTTGGTTAAGGACGTTGACCATCTCCATAATCTCAATGCCTTCCCGATAGTCCTGTCCGGTGGTCGGCTCATCCAACACCAAAACTTCCGGACACATCGATAACAACGAAGCGAAAGCAACCCGTTGCCGCTGCCCTTTACTGAGAAAGATCGGATTTTGCTCCAAAAACGGCGTTAATCCGACCGCCGCCGCGGCTTCAGCCACCCGCTGCGTCACTTCGGCTTTTGACAACCCTAAATTTTTGGGACCAAACCCGATCTCCCGCGCCACGGTTGGCATGAAGATCTGGTGGTCGGGGTTTTGAAACAAAAACCCGACTTTTTGCGAAAGCTTGCCGGTGGTGGATTGCCGGGTATCGATCCCGTCGATGGCGATCATTCCCGCAGTCGGTTTCAACAATCCATTCAAGTGCTTTAGCAATGTGGTTTTTCCGGCCCCGTTTTGACCGATCAACGCGACAAACTCGCCCGCTTTGATCTGGAAATCGATCCCGCGCAAAATAGCCGGACCGTTTGGATAGGCAAATCCTAATTGAGTCACTTTGATCATCGGTGTCCACCTAGCGTTTTTTGTAATCCCTGATACGCTTCATCCACAGTTAACGGCAAATCGGGATGGTGGTAATATCCGTTTTGACGTAATCGGTACGCCAGTTCGCTGACGGGCGGGATGGCCAATCCGATCGTTTGCAAAAAAGACGGTTCCGCCACAACTTCCCGTGGGGTTCGATCCGCCAGCAGTTTACCATGGTCCAAAATCAACAAACGATCGATATATTCCAACAGCACATTCAATTTTTGCTCCACCACGACAATGGTCAAATGGTGTTCGCGGTTGAGATATTGCAAAACTTGAAACACTTCGAGCGTCCCAATGGGATCCAACTCCGAAGTGGGTTCATCCAAGACCAGGATCTGCGGCCGCAACGCAACGGCTGCGGCAATGGCGACCCGTTGCTTCTGACCGCCCGACAGTTCCACGACCGAACGCTCCCGTAGTTGGGAGATACCAACCAACCGTAATGCGTCGGCAATTCGTTCTTCAATCTCCGGCGCCGGATAGCCAAAATTCTCCAATCCAAAAGCAATCTCGTCTTCAACGGTCGGTCCGACCAATTGCGCCTCCGGATCCTGAAACACGCTGCCAACCACCCGCGAAATCACGCCGCAACTGGTAGTAAACGTATCGGTTCCCTGGATGGCGACTTTCCCTTGGAAAGCGCCGCCCTGGAAATGCGGGATAATTCCGTTAAGACAAAGCACTAAAGTGGACTTGCCGGCGCCGGCCGGCCCGGTAATCCCGACAAATTCGCCCGGCCGGACTTGGAAGCCGACTTGTTCCAGCGCCGGCCGGGCCGAATTCGGATAGGCAAAGGTTAACTCTTCAACAGCGATTACCGGGTCCATCAGGGATCCCTCCAGAAATAAATAAACTTTTTTGGTCGAAATGCGACTTATTCGCGCGAACGCCCTAACGCCGACCGCAGCGGAAAATATAAGAAACTAACCAAAATCGCGTTGGCGATCGCCGTAATGATCACTACCATTGATAAATACGCTAAAGCCGGGTTTTTGGTTACTGTCACAAACAAAGCGGCGCTTTTGAAAATGGATATGTAAGTAAAACCACTGGCCAAAGTGGCGAGAATCGTAACCACAAACGGCCGGATATATTTTAAAAATCCTTTTTGGAGCGGCGCCATCGCCAACAATCCCGCGGCCAACGCGCCAATCGGTTCACTGATAAAGTTTAGGAAAGGGATGGCGGATTTGGTTGTCATTTGACAGATCGCGCCGGCCACCAAGCCAATCCCGAGGACCGCCCCCAAGCGCGGCCGAAGTAACAATACGGCTAAACAATACATTCCGATAATGAAGTTGGGGGTGATCCCGAAAAACGCCGGGCAAAAATAACGCAATACCGCGCCAACCGCAAACAAAACCGCAATTACGGCCACATCCACCGCTTTTAACCCTTTTTGCTCCACTACTCTCGTCTCAATACTCATCTCTTGAATCCTCCTACGCTATTCTTTTTTCTTTTATGCGAATCTTCACGCATGTCACGCCATGGATGAAGATATCGTCCGGTGGATTGCAGCGGCCGTCTCCCGTCGGAACCCGACGCCCGCTAAATTTGGATATAAAAAAGCCAGGCGCAAACCAGCGCCTGGCTTCAATTTACATTGAACAAACCTGCACTCGGCTCAACTACAAACTCAACTTAAACAACGCTAATCTCAGCTAAAACCATATTCAACTAAACTGATATTATCATAACAAATTACACTACAAAAGTCAATCGGGAAAACGGGGGATAACCAAACGCTTATTTTGCAATGGCGAAAATACCAAATCTAGGAATATTATCATCAGAAGCAACCTATACTATTTCCATGAGGAATTTGCATGCTCGCCGCAAGCGGTTTCCCGGATGCAACAAAATGTGTCGCATTATCAGGTGACGCTTCCGAAAATGTAATTCCCACAATTGTTTTCGATCACAAGGAGGAATCATTTCATGATTCAAAGTTATGCCGATCGCCGCGATTATCGGGTCCAAGCCAATCTTTTAGCGCGTTTAACCGGGGATGGTCTCCGTCCGGAATTCGGTTTGATCAGTGATATTAGCCTTGGCGGAATGAAACTGCTGTTACATCAACCGGTCGCACCGGAAGCCACTCTGACAATCGAATTTCAACTGAATTCCCAAAGCGTTTCATTCCCGGGCGTCTGCCGTTGGAGCCGTCCGGTCGGAGTCGCCCGTTATGAATACTATACCGGCGTCAGCTTCGCCCGACTTGAACCGGAACAATACCAGGAGTTACGCGCACTCATCTATCAACTGGCCGGCCGGTAAGCGGCTGCGTTTTGGAGGTAATGCGCGCTGGCCGCAAAAGTTCATTATCCATGAGCTACAGCCGTTTTGTCGATTTTTTCATTTTTAGGGTTACTTTATTAGTCCCTGCGTAAAGAAAGATTTTTCAGAAATTTCTTGTCAATTGACAGGAAATTTTTTAATCTAGGAGAAATAAATAGTAAATTACATACGATAAGGAAATTTTATTTATTCCCGAAACGCCCTAAAAACCATAGATTCCGCTACGCCGGAATTGAACAGTGTGCAATTTCCTTACGGATGTTTCAAATCTTTAATCCCATGTCGAGTACGTGCTTCAGCTTCTTCCAACCAGTTACGTTCCACCGTGCATTGCCATCCACTAATCTTGTTGCTTAAACGAGGTGCTCACATGCTTAAAGGTCTTTTGAATAGACGCGTTTCGAAACGGGTTGCTTTCAAAAATGAAATGAGCTTGCTGCTCGAGTCCAACGGTCGCGCCATGGCGTTGGCCACAGCAACCAATGTCAGTTCCGGCGGGATTCAATTCTATGTTCCCGAGGGTCTGCTCGAGATTCAGCCCGGGGAAGAATTGGAACTCATTTTTCATTTGCCGGAGATCGGCGAGGTTAATATCCGTTGCGCAATCCGTTATTTAAATCACGGTAAAGATCGGGACGGGCAGAACATTGTCTATTACGGCGGTAAATTTCTTGATATCACCGTCGACACGTTAAAAGGGTTACAGGTTTTTTGCGAGGAGGCGATTTTGGAGGAAAAACCGGTTGAACCGGTCCATCCGACCGACGCGACCCATCCGGCCCCGCGATCGGATGGGAAGAATCTAGCCTGTTACCTCAAGGAAAATCCGGACCCCAAAAAAATGCTGACCCAAGAGTCCATTGATCGCTTGGTTACTTTTTTATTGGATTCCGACGCGGATTCCACTGCGGAATCGCAACCCGCGATCCAAACCAGGCCGACGAACGTCGCCCAACCGCCGCCGTTAGAGACTCCGGCGGTTCCGGATGCGCCTGTCGCTACCCCGTCCGCTCCGGACTGCCAACCCCTCCCGGTCAATAAAGCCCAAGCCGCGGCAAACGAAGCACCGGAGCCCCCCCAAGTTGCAACAACCGCGCCGAGCTTCCCCGGAAAACCGGGACGGCCCCGTTTACAAGATATATTCGGTTTGTTTGGCGATGGACCCACCATCTCCAATAGCACGATCACCTCGTTATTTAACGATCGTTTCGCCGAGGATTCCCACGATGAGAACGGCTCTTTGCCGCCGTTGAACTATATGGCCGATCCGGAAGGTCCGGTGGCGGCCAGTCAGAGCGCGGCGCCGCTTCCGGACCTTCCGGTTTCCGGGGAACCTCAATCTCCTGCGGAACCAACGTCAGCTCAACCGGAACCTAATGTCATAACTGACTTTTCCAAGCTGACCGACGCCACTCGGGAAACGGACGAGCGAACGCCAACACCGCTACCCGCCCTGGATGCCCCAGTCGGGCTGGGCGAGCTGGAATTGCCGGCGCCGCCGCCTTCCGTTATCCCTGCGCTCCAAGACGACGCCCAACTCGATCCCGAGGCGCCGGGGACGATTGCCAATCGTTCGCGTTTTCAAAGTTTCTTCAATCTTTTTCATAACAACGGCAATGAAAAAACCGAGCCGCCCGTCACGACTGACCTAACGTTCACAAGCAGTTATTCCAATAATGAACCGTTCCCGCCGACCGCCGGACCCGCTGCCGCGGACGAACCGGCGGCGCCACCGCTTGAGCGGCCAGCGGTAACCGCTTTAGACTCGATTGATACGACACCCGTCAATACGCTATACAATACGCTTTCGCAAACAGCGGCCAAGTCCGAAACGCTCCCGGCCGCAACCAAGGGTCAGGGTAATCCTTTTGTCGATTTTGGCGGGTTTGAATCGCCTTATCAAAAATTGGTCGACCAAATTGTGACATCAATGGTCGAGCCGGAGCCCGCCATTCCGGTAAAAAGCGAACCGCCGGCAATCCAGCCCAGTATCAACTCCGTTGGTACTAACCCGTTGCCGGCCCTGTCACCGGAAGCGGAAGCGGCGCCAGTAAAAATAAGTCCGCCCGTCACCCAGACAGTCGCTCAGCCGGTTCCCAAAACCGAAACGGTCCCACCCGTAACCAATCAACCTGATCCGGCGCCAAACGTTCTTCCCAAAGCAGTTGCGTTAACCAATCCGGTTGGAACCCCAACCCAGGCTCCCAAACCGGCGGCGCCGGTTCCGGCAAAGAATTTCCCGTTCAACAGCGATTTGCAACATCCCGAGCTGGCCGGGAATGATACTGTCTTTAACAGCGATCAAAGTTCCATCGACATGTTGGTGACCATGTTGCTCCAGCATGACACCACGAACACCGGACGCTCCCAAGCAGCGCCCCCGCCGCCGGCGAAACCGGGAAACCCAATCGAACTTTCCGCGCCCCAACCGACGGCCTTATCCGAACCCCAAGCCGATGAACGTCCCGCTTTGCCGCCGCTCTTTCAACATTCGGCCGTTCCGGGAGGCATGCCGGCCAACAATACTTACCTGGAGTTTTTGCATTCAATGCCGGAAGCGGCCCCGGAGGTGACGAAAGCCGCTCCGATTCAAGAACCGGAGCTTCCGGCGGATTGCTCCCACATTCAATTAAAAGAAGGTCATTCGATCCCCGTCTTTATTGAAGATCTTAACATCGGCGGGATTACCGTCCGTTTATCCGAATCCGTTCCCGAAGGCGTCAATGTTTTGGTCAATTTGGCGATTGAGGGATTTAACGTTCACAATATCATCGCCAATTGCGAATGGATCGGCCGAAGCCAAAACAGCCAGTTCCTCGCGGGATTTATCTTCCGGCAATTGACTCCCGAGCAGACCAGTCTGCTCCGGAACATGATTCAACGTTTTACCAGCTGAGGTTGTCGCACATACCATAAAAGCCGCCTTGACGTTTGAGGCGGCTTTTTTATGTTTACTAGAGTCGATTTTAATAATTGGGATCGCGGAATCCCCGCTACCGTTACCGTCCACTCACTCCGCCGCAACGGTTTCAGACTGAATTTTAGCTGGACGCTCTTTCATAAACTTGGCGATCATGAAATCGCGGGACATCCAGACTTCATAGGGATCCATCGTCCGTTTGAGCGCTGCTTTCTTTTTTGTTTCAAAAGAATAATAAACCAACCGCAACATGGATTCCCAAAATCCCAGCCACCACCGATTCCAGCCCTTGGCGATCGGGATCATGGTAAACCCCAAACGACGCGCTCCGGCCGCTAAGACATTGACCCCATAAAAGGCCCGGACCGCCGCCGGTACTTTTCCTTCCAAACCCGCCTTCGCGAGTGTTTTAAATTCCTGTTTGATCAGCTCCATCAAACGCCATTCCATGGAACGTCCGGAATGTTCCGCCGCCAGCTCGGTAATTTTAATATTTGAAAAATGGATTTCCCCTACGATTTCGCCGGGACGAATCACGGTTTGATCGTTCAATTCGAGCGGCTGTTTCGCTTCATACGGATGATAACAGACTAAAATCAGACCAATCGCCGAACCCGGCACCGGTTCCGCACCGACCTTTTTAAGATAACGCCGGTCAATGGCTTGTCCTAGCCGCCGCAGTATGGGTAGGCCGTTCATGTTTTAATCCTCCCGCCATGTCTTCTAAGGTTGCAAACTGCCAACCCCGCTCCTTGCAATAACTGATGAACTCCGGTAATGCCGCGACGGTGTTGGCCGGAGCGCCCGGTTCTCCGCCCGCGTCATGCAACACGATCACGGAACCCGGCCGCACCCGTTTTTTCAAACGGCGCAAGATCCCCGCGACCCCGGTCCGGGCTTGCCAATCCTGGGCGTTGGCCGACCATAACACCAACTGCAAATTAAGTTGTCGCGCGGCGAAGTATTGAAATAGATTACAGGCGCCCCAAGGGGGCCGGAACCAACGCAATTTTACTCCGCTGATACGGGAAAGAACTTTCCAGCCTTCCCCTATGGTTTTGATGCTTTGCGACGCCAGTAAACCATAGGCATGCGTGTGCTGGTGGGTGTGCAAACCGATTTCATGCCCTTCGGCTACCATCCGTTGCACCAAAGCCGGATAAGTCGCGGCGCGTTGCCCCACCAAAAAAAAGACCGCCGGAACCGCCCGTTCTTTTAAGAGGTCCAATATTTGCGGAGTCGTCTCCGGATTGGGCCCGTCATCAAAGGTCAAGCAGATTTTGGGCCGGGGATCCTTACGGCCCCGCCTGATCACCCCGGGCGCGATCCAACGGACGTAATAGTCGGTGGCGGGGTAGATCCAAAACCAAAAACTGATCAGAAAGGTGCAAAAAATGACCGCAAGAAACATCACTACGCCTCATTTTTTAATTGATACTGATGATACGGATAAATCAAATACACCAGAGCCATGATGGCCAGACAAACGCTACTGACGTAAAACGGAGTGGTTAAACCGGTTAAGGCCAATCCGCCGATCTTGCCGCTAACTTCTCCGAGGAACCCGCCTATTAAAGGGCCTAGTCCAAATCCCAAACCCTCCACCGACATAAAGAGGCCCATCAGCACCCCCCGGTGTTCCGGCGGAATCGCCCCGGCCAACAAAGCGTTCCAAGCCGGTTGAATCAACGCATAGGAGAATCCGACAATTCCCACAATCCACCAGATGTTATGGCGGTCCGCGAAGATTACCATCCCCAGCAACGAGCTGGCCGCGAGCGCAAAACCGGAGACTAAAAAGCCTTTGGTTCCCCAATGATCGGCCAGGCGACCCACGGGAATCATGCACAAAATCACCACGGCGCCGCCGATCAATAGCAACACGCTATATTGCGCTTCGGTAATACCCACTTTATTAACGGCAAACCGCAGGATATTCGGAAAAAGCAGACCCAACGACATGGTCTGGAAAAACATGCCGGGGATCAACCCTTTCACTTCCCATAACCGTTGCAGAACCGCCTTTAACTTCTGCCGTTTCTTGTGCCCCGATTCCGGTTTGATCTGATGCGAATGCGGCAGCCGCTGCCAGCCAAGCCAACCCAAGGCGGCGATGATCACCGCGGCCACCGCTACCGCCGTTAATAAGAAAAAGCCGGTTTGATAAGCGTTGAAAACCGGAAGATGTAAATTTTGCACCAAATCGCTGTCGATCAGGAACCCCATTAAGACGGGACCCGCGCCGCCACCGGTCAACCAAACCACCGAAATGATGCTGATCATGGTCGCCCGTTTTTCTTCCCCGGTAATCCGGATGGTGCCGGAGATCGCCGCAGGCCAGGTCGGCGAGGCGCCCAAGCCAAACAGAATCGCCGCGAGAAGCAAGGCGCCAATGCTCTGATGAAACATTTGAATCAAAACCAGCCCGCCGAGGACGCCGATACTCCCGGCCAGCAATACCGGCCACGGTCCCTTATGATCAACCAACCAGCCGGCGCCGCTTTTACACAAGTTGTCCGCCAATAAGTTGGCGGACATAATCATTCCCAAAGCAATGGGACTCATTTTTAAATTCGTTAAAAAACTCGGTAATAAGGTAAGAAACAAGGACATCCGGATGAACTCAACCGAGGAGATTAGCGCCAGAAACGCTAAGATCACCGGATGGGCAAAAACATTTTGCTTCTGTTTAAGCACGAACTTCTCTCCTTGAAACCGACTTTAGATAGCGGATACTCCGCGAACCTGTTGTGAACAGGTTCAGGATCAATTTCGCGCTTTGCGCCGCGGACTCCGGCGTCCCGATTTTCAGGCAATTGCGATGGATTCGTTCCCGAAACGGTTCATCCAAGATCAACCGGTGAATCGCGATTCGTAACCGCCGTTCGCTTTTGGCGACGATCGCCGCCCGGTGGTTCCATAAATACCGGGCGTTGGCCTCTTCATGGCCGGGAGTGGGTTTGTAAATGATCATCGGCAACCCTTGCGCCAAGGCTTCGGAGATGGTGATCCCGCCCGCTTTGGTGACCAATAGGTCGGCAAAGCCCATCAACTCGACCATATCATCCACATATTGGCAGATCCGCAAATTCGCTTGATTCTTATTGGACGCCTGCAATTTGTCATACAGTTCGTGATTGGATCCGGTCAGAACCATCGCTTTGACATTGTCGGGCAGATCTTTTAATAAATGTCCAAATTGAGTCGTGCCAAAAAGCCCGTCATTGCCGCCCATAAATAAGATTAACCGATCATCGGGACCGTATCCCAAGGTTTTTTGGGCGGTTGCGCGATCCACGGCGCGCGCGAACTTTGGCATAATCGGAATCCCCGTCACCGCAATCTTATGCCGGGGAATGCCCCGTTCCTCCAACCCTTGCATAACTTCGGCCGATCCCACCACGTACAGGTCGGTATGAGGGTGAACCCACTGACTATGCACACAGATGTCGGTGATCACCGTCACCACCGGGACATTGAGCTCACCAGCCTCTTTCATCTCCGACAGCACTCCGGCCGGGAGGGGAAAGGTGGAAATGATCATTCGCGGTTGCAACCGGCCCACCAACGTAATCAGCTCCGAATAACCCATCCGATTCAGTCGCCGCTGCCAGAAGGAATCGGGCGAAATCTTGCCGGTCGCTTGATAGTATAAAGCGTATCCCACCGGAAAATGGCGGATACTTTGGTTATAGCTGAATTGGGTTAAACGGTTTAATAACGGAAACAGCAGATCGCAATAGTCTACCGTGATAATTCGCAGTCCCGGCGCTTGGGTGTGCAACGCTTGGGTCAATGCCCGCGCAACCTGATTATGCCCGCCGCCGAAGCTGGCGGAGAGAATGAGGATATCACATTTTTCCTTAACCACTAAAAATGCACCCCTTCAAATTTGACGGTGGTGTTTTTTAAATAATTTGACAATAGGATTTAATTTCCTGCAATTCTTTTTAGAAAACGAAAGGGAGATAGTTTAGTTCCGAAAACTTTCTCCCTTTGTTCCGTTTGGAACTGCTTTTTAACCTGAATTGCTTCCGCTGGAAAAAATGCTCGCTAAAACCACTTTGATCCCGTTCATCCGATCTATTATCCATTATACGAAAGTCGCGGGGAAATTATTTAACTCTTTTAACAATGATTCCCCAAAAACCCATCACGGTTGGGAATTTTCTCCCTGATTAACAAGGCGCATCCGTGGCAATCTATTGATGCCGCATTTACTATTTGTGACAATATGATGACGAGGTGAAACCATGCTTACTTGTGAAGTTGCGTTACTGCCCCAGGAAACCGTCCATTCCGATGAGATCGTGAACCGTTCGCTGGCAGCGTTGAAGCAAACCGGAGTCAAACACGAGGTCGGTAATATGAGCACCTATCTTTATAGCGATAATCCTGACGATATCTGGAATGGCGTTAAAGCGATCTATAACGAAGCTCAAAAAGCCGGAACCGAGTTTTCAATGTCGATTAATTTGAGCAACAATACGTAAGAACCGGAAAGGCTCTGCCGAAGAACGACAGAGCCTTTTGCGATGTTTTTGATTTGCGCGGAAATACCGCGGATTCGATTGTTAATTAACTGATGGCAAGACCGGCGCTGGCGTACCCCACCACTGCCGTCGCAATGTCGATTCCGGCGGTGACTGCAGCCGAGAATACCATTAACAACCGCGTTTCGGCAGTGACCGGTATTGCCAGACCGGTGGTGATTCCGGAACTCGTCGTGCCGATCGCAAGGATCCCGGTAAACGGCGGCGCCAAAGTCACCAATGCGCCCGGAACGGCAGTGAAGGTATCGTCAGGGGTCGGCGACTGGAACAACTGCGCGGTAACGGTCACAGTCGAACCAATCAGCGCTAATTCCACCGCTGTGCTTAGATAGGCCGCAATGGCAGTGATGGTTCCGTCTCGGGGGGCCGAGAAGGCAAAGTTGGTTAATCCGGTTAAATCAATTGCTCCTCCGAGGATGCTAACCCCACTTAAATTGCTACCGAAACCCACCAACCCCGTTGTGCCAAGCAATCCCCCCAATACGGTAGTTACCGTAATCGGCGTCCCGGAAGCAAACGGAATGATCGCTCCAGCTCCGACCGGTCCGGTCGCGCCGGTGGCTCCCGCTAATCCTGCTGTCCCCGCCGGTCCGGTCGCTCCAGTGGCTCCCGCTAATCCTGCTGTCCCCGCCGGCCCGGTCGCTCCGGTGGCTCCCGCTAATCCTGCCGTTCCCGCCGGTCCGGTCGCGCCGGTGGCTCCCGCTAATCCTGCCGTCCCCGCCGGTCCGGTCGCCCCGGTGGCTCCCGCTAATCCTGCTGTCCCCGCCGGTCCGGTCGCCCCGGTGGCTCCCGCTAATCCTGCCGTCCCCGCCGGTCCGGTCGCTCCGGTGGCTCCGGTGGCTCCGGTTTCCCCGACTCCAGGCCCGGCAGGACCGGTTGCTCCCGTGGCTCCGGAGTCACCGGGGTCTCCCGGTACACCCGCCGGTCCGGTGGCTCCCGTAGCCCCCAAAAATCCAATTCCGGCCGGTCCGGTCGCGCCGGTTGCGCCAGCCGGTCCCGTGGGATGGGGAAACGGTAAACTAACGATTAGTTGTTGCAACCGTTGCAGATCTGCCAGCAAAGGATCGAAGAAACTGGTGGCGCACTCGCAAATGCTCTGTCGCGAATGAATTTTATCACTGATTACAGCCAAATTGTTAATCGTACACTGGATGTTCCCCGCATTAAAACAATTGATCGCGATACTAATATTTTCAAGAAACTGATCTTTGATGTATGACTTAACCGGCAACTGCCTAATTTTCCCTTGAATGATTAGTAGTTGATCGCGAATCCCCTGAATAAAATTGATCAACGATTTCACCTCTCATGAAATTACGACTTACCATGACGGTTCCACTCTAGATAAACTCTCTTGTCAGTAGCGGACCGAAGCTTAAAATCCCAACCAGCAACCTTTATAACAATATATTACTTCGGAACTGTGAAAAAGGAACTTGGGCCAATGGCATATTCTCGGAAATTTTGCTCCAAGCAGTTTTCCGCCCCGTGCACGACACAGTCCCCAGTCGTTTTGGAACGTGCCAAAACCATTTTGACAGCTCGCTCAAACTAAACAAAAAAAGCCCCTGAAAAACCTCCGACTCGAAAGAATTGACCTACAATATATCGTATTGAACCCTCTTCAGGCTATCAATATATTGTAGGTCAATGGTTCCGAAGTTTTTCAGCGGCTTACTGAAAAATCACTTCTTCAATGGCCAGCTCCCTGATCAAATGTAACGATCACCCGGACTTATTTACTGATAATCCCCGCCGAGATCAGCCACTCCTCACAAAGCTTCGGCCATAACGCCGCCGAACCGCTGGCGCCACGGATCCCATACCCGTGACCGCTTTGACGGAACCCATGCAACTCCGACGGAATCTTTGCCTTTTCCAAAGCTTCATAGAAGAGAATCTCGTTTTGATGCGGCACACTGGTGTCATCATAGGAAAATCCGATAAAAGCCGGCGGGGTATTGGCGTCGACATGCAATTCCGCGGAGAAGCGCTCAACCAACTCCGGAGCCGGCGTCTTGCCGATCAACACATCGCGTGATCCGGTATGGGTCAACTCGGGTTTCATCGAAATTACCGGGTACATCAGGATCATAAAGTTGGGGCGGGCAGCGACGGCATCGGTCTCATCCACCGGGTTGTAAACCTTCAGAAGGGATTGCGTGCCTAACGTAGCGGCCAGATGTCCGCCGGCGGAGAAACCGGCCACGCCGATCTTTTGCGGATTAATTCCCCACTGGGCGGCGTTTTTCCGGATCAGCCGTAAGGCGCGTTGGGCGTCTTGCAACGGTACGTTATAACCGTTTTGATGACCCTCGGCGGGCAACCGGTATTTTAAGATAAAAGCGGTCACGCCGATCGAATTCAGCCAATTGGCAATGTCGTACCCTTCTTTATCCGCCACCACCCGTTGATAAGCGCCTCCCGGGCAGATCAAGACAGCGACGCCGTTGGCTTTTTTCGGCAACACCGGAATAATTGACGGTTTGGTGATGGCCAAAACGGCCCGGTCTTTCAGATTTGGATCCTTGCTCCGTTCCACCACGCTTTCGGTAAGCTTGACATTTTCACTACCCGGGGCGTTCCCGGGCCATAAAAAGATTTCATCGGGACTAATCGGCTCCGCCGCAACCACGGCAACACTGCTCAGTAGACACCCAATCAGGATCAAAACACTCAACCAACCCTTCATAATATTCCGATTCACGACAATCATCCTTTCATCGCTCTCTTTTTTCTTTTTGGCGATCCAAAATCGTCCAACTTTATTTTCAGGTTAACAAAATTTAGGCTCACTGTAAACAATTTTCAATCATCAACCTAATTTGGCGAAAAATAAAAATCCAGCCCGAAAGCTGGATTTGTTTTGTCTATTTTAATTCACCAGATCTACTTCAAATGCTCCGGATTGAGCGCTGCCAATTCCGGCAGGACAAACCGCCCGTCTTTCCGGATCAACTTGCCGTCGAAATAGATTTCCCCGCCGCCGTACTCCGGCCGTTGGATCAGGACCAGATCCCAGTGGATCGCCGACCGGTTGCCGTTATCGCATTCCTCGTAAGCCTGACCGGGGGTGAAATGGATGCTGCCGCAGATCTTCTCGTCAAACAAAGTGTCTTTCATCGGGGATAAGATGTAGGGGTTGACACCGATGGCAAACTCCCCGACAAAACGGGCTCCCGCATCGGTATCCAACACTTGATTGATCTGGATGTCATCATTGCTGTGCGCCGCGACAATCCGGCCGTTCTCAAAGGTAAACCGGATATTGTCATATGTAAATCCTTGATAGACCGCCGGAGTGTTATAGGCGATCGTGCCGTTGATCGAATTCTTCACCGGCGCGGTAAAGATCTCGCCATCCGGGATGTTGACATCGCCGGCGCAGGGGATGGCCGGTAATCCCTTAATTGAAAACTGAAGGTCCGTACCCGGACCAACCAACCGCACTTGATCGGTGGTTTCCAACAACTTCTTTAACGGCTCCATCGCCACGCGCATTTTACTGTAATCCAACGTGCAGACATCGAAATAAAAGTCTTCAAAACTTTCCGTGCTCATATTAGCCGACTGGGCCATCGCCGCATTGGGATAACGCATCACGCACCACTTGGTGAAATTAATCCGTTGATTGGTGACCGGACGCATGTAACTTCGCATCCAGTCCTGCTGTTGCGCGCCTGGGACATCGGCCGTCTCATTACTGTTTTCGGAACCGCGAATCGCCATATACGCTTGCATCTCTTTCATCCGCACCAGTTCATATTCGGCCATCTTCTCAAGCTGATCGCTGGTGGCGCCGAGCATCAATTGCCGCTCCACTTGTTTATTCCGGACATTAACAAACGGGACGCCGCCTACCCGATAGGCCTCTTTGACAATCGCCAGCGCCAGATCGATGCCGCAATCAATCACCTCAACCAGTAACTTTTCGCCTTTTTGCAATTTTACCGAATAATTGACTAATCCCTCCGCCATCTTCTGTATCCGCGGGTCTTTCATAACAACCACTCCTTTTCGCAATTTATTTCAGCGTATCAATCAAGGAAAGTCTGTCGCGATAATTTTGTCCATCGATAATATGCCCACTTTGTCCCGGGTAGTCGTCTGTCCAAAAGCAGATAGGTAGCGGGCATAATTCGCGGGCAACTGGCAGTAAACAATTCACTACTAGCAGCGACTATCGTTCTCCCGAATACTATGATAGTATATTGATAAGTCTTTTCCGATGCCGTAAATAACGCCTCTAACTGGTCGTTAAGTGGTAACAAGCCCTTTGATTGACATGAGGCGGTGTTCCGAATCCGCTATCTTATCAAGCAGCGAGGATTTTGCCATGATGAAAAAAACTATTAGCGATTGGGCCAAAAAGAACTTTCTGCATTGGTTTACCGAAACCTATTCATTTCAGGATAATACACCCAAAGATTTCCTGATGCAATTGGCGGGGGATGAGAAGTTTTTGTCCCGCATCCGGATTGTGATGGACGGTTCATACTTACGCCCGTTATTGGTCGTCTCCACCGTTGAAACCGGCCTGCCGCCCCTTCTCCTCAAAACCCTGGACGACCACGATTTGACCGATGTAGCCGCCATCCGACGGTTGCTGACCGCAGCGGCATCGGATGAGCCGCTCTTTTTAACGCTGTATTTTTCGGAACGGACGACCAGTGAGCCGTTCCAAGCCGTTGTCGAAGAGGCTCCCGGACCGCGAGACCGCTCGTACACCGATCATGTTTTATTCCAATTCGAATTGGCGTTGCTCAATTCCGGGATTCGCCGCGTCATTGCCAAAAAGCTCTTATTGGCTAAAATTGACGAAGCCTTGGACGAACGGGACCGCCGCAAATTTGAACGGCTTGCCAAACGCTTCAAAAAACTCTAAGCGGACCGCCGCGCCTTCAAAATCTCCGGAATCAACGTTTTCAGCCCGTAAATCTGTTCCAACTGCCAGATATGCGCCGAATCCCGTGCTGCTCCCAGCAGCACCGGGGTGATGCCAACCGCCGCCGCCCCATACAAATTTGCTTCCACATCATCGACAAAAACACATTCAGCGCCCGCCGCTCCCAGATCCGCCAATACCTTCCGATAACTTTGCGGATCGGGTTTCCCCAGATAATTACAGAAGCGAATGTCATATACCGCCGTGATGATCTCCCGGACGCCCAAAAACCGCAGTACGTTTTCGACATATTCCAGGGGACTGTTGCTAAACACGACCTTCGTCAGATCGATCCCCGCGAGGACTTGTCGCAATTCGGGATCCGGCTTGATAAACTGTTTAATCCGAACATCGTAGGCATAACGAAAATATTCATCGGGATCGACGCCGTGATTGATCACCATCCCGCCGACGGTGGTGCCGTACCGTTTAAAATAATCGTGGCGGATCCCGGGGATCTGTTCCGGCGCCAAAACGGTCGTTTGCGCGATAAATTCATCGATCCGGGCGTCGATGCTCTGCAACATTCCCGAACTTTTCGGATACAACGTATTGTCAAGATCAAGGATTAAATATTGTAAGCCCATAAAACCTCCCGCGTTTGCCCGCCTCTTCAATTTAACGCGCTTCTTCCGGCCGGAGTTCCATCGATTCCGCTTCCTACGGCTCCGGACTCACCAAAGTGCGAGTAGATCATTATATTCAACTTTTTTAGCAACTTACCCTAAAAACATCCGAACCAAAACATTATCCCATTGATTGACCGCCGCTTTTCCCAAACTTTTTTATAAAGTTTTTTGCCGAATCATGATTAAGCTATCATTAGTTGTCAAACTTCCTAATATAATTTAATACGAAATCATTCGGTTTTTGGATGCAAAATTACCATCTGCAGTAAAATCGGCGAAAGCTTGACCACAATTTCCCGATTCATTATACCAAGTTTAAATCAAATAGCCAAAAATCATCCTCGCCCAGCTCGTCCCCGATCTTTGGCGCGAACCGTAGTGATCACCCTTTTGTCCAGCAATTCCTCGTAAATCGCCAATTTTTTGTCGATTAATAAAGGAATAACCAGTAAATAAATTATTTTTAACTACTTGAAGGAAATGTAAAATTTGAGGAGAATATCTAATTTCATAATAAAGAGGAGGGGTTTTTTGTGGCTTTTGTGAAATATCAAAAGGAAAAGAGCAAAAAAGGTATTTCAGCCAAAACAATCGGGATTAACCGCAAAGGTAGATTTGCTTTTTACAAGCCTGTCGTTGAAAAATATCTCCACGAATCCGGTTATGTAGAGCTATTCTTTGACCCCGATGCCAAAAAGGTTGGAATCCTGCCGGTCGACGAACCGTCGACCGATGCGTTCAAGATCCAAGGGAAGACCACAAAGATGATTGTGGCCAAAAAGTTTCTAAACCGTTTTCAAATTCCCGTTGAGGATAAGCGTTATGACTTTGACTATGAAGACGGCATGCTCATTGTGCAACTTTAATAACTGAAAAGGTCTGGCGGATGCTGCTGCCGGACCTTTTCAGTTATTAAAGGTCCGGTATTTCGATTGTTTCTTTAGATAAATCGCAAGCGAAACCCCTTCCACGCCGAAAGGGGAATTTTCTTTACGCTTCCAATGACGATCCTTGTCAAAGCTCCGCCAGCTCGTGGACCAACCGTTCGCCGACTTTCCAGATGTCGCCGGCGCCCATGGTAATCACCAGATCACCGGGTTGAATCGCTTGCAGCAAATATTGATAGGTCTGATCCAGGTTGCCGCTATAACGGACATCGGGATGATGTTTGGCGGTTTCCTGGGCCAGCATCGCGCTGGAAATGTCGCCGGGATCGGTTTCCCGGGCCGGGTAAATATCAGCTAACACAACGGTGTCGGCATTGGCGAACGACTGCGCAAAATCTTGCAATAAATATTTGGTCCGGCTAAACAAGTGGGGTTGAAAGACACACCAAATTTTGCCGTCGAATACCTGTCGGGCCGCAGCCAATGTGGTCCGCACCGCGCCGGGATGGTGAGCGTAATCGTCAACAATCAGGGCGCCGTGAACCTTTCCTTTGATTTCAAAACGGCGATGAACCCCGGTAAAGCGGCTGACCGTATCCAAGGCCTGCTGTAGACTGACGCCTAATTCGACCGCCAGGGCGACCGCGCCCATCGCGTTTTGCAAATTATGACGGCCCGGGACCGCCAGGCGCAACACGCCCTGCTCCCTACCGCGATAACAAATCCGAGCGGCGATTCCCAACGGCGGTTCCGGCCGGATATCAGTCAACTCCCAGTCAAACTGCGGTTGATACCCAAAAGTGATGGTTTTACCGGGATAGGTTTTCGCTAACGCCAACGCATTGGGGTCGTCCCCCCAGACCAATAAAAGTCCATCTTGAGGCAGTAAATTGATAAAATCGGCAAACGTTTTGATCACATCCTGAATCGTTGGGAAACAATCCGGATGATCCCAGTCAATATTGGTAATCAACTCAATTGTGGGGCGTAGCTCTAAAAAGGAACGTCTAAACTCGCAAGCTTCAACAACCATATATTCTGACTTACCGGAGCGATGATTCCCGCCAAAAGCGGGCACCTCGCCACCGATTGATACCGTTGGGTCAACCCCGGCTTCGGTGAGAATCAACGCCGTCATCGCTGAGGTTGTGGTTTTTCCATGGGTTCCGGCAATCGCAATCCCTTTGCCGACATCCTTCATCAGTTGACCCAACAGGGCCGCGCCTTCCATGACCGGAATTTGCCGTTTCCCGGCTTCCAACACCTCCGGATTTTCGTTCCCCACGGCATTGGTATATACAACGAGGTCGGCGCCTTCAATATTGGAAGGATGATGTCCAACTTCTACCCGCATCCCAAGCTCGGCAAGGTCTCGAGTAACTTTACTCTGCTGGCAATCAGAGCCAGAGATGGTATAGCCACGGTCATGATATAGCTTGGCTAAACTACTTAACCGGGCTCCGCCAATTCCGACAAAGTGGAAATGCTTCATTATAGCGAATACGCCCCCCTCAAATTTTTACCAATCCATTATAACACATTTTTCATACCATCGATGGCTTGAACTGAATTAATTTTGAAAATTCACTCATGTCAATGACACTGGTTTCCTGACCTGACATTGGCATTCATAGTTTATCGGTTCTTGTTAGATACTATGTGTGGAGTTCGCGTTTGGGAACTCCACCAATGGGGGGTGTGTTGTTTGACCCGTCGCGGCAGTATTGTTTCCGATCAAGTAAAATACGAAATCGCAAAAGAACTTGGCTTCGCCGATCGTATTCAAGTGGATCACGGAAGCTACGACTATGGTAATATCACCACCCGCGAAGCCGGGCTAATCGTTCGCGGTTTAATCCAAAAAGCCGAGGAACTATTATCCCAACAAGGTTAGGAGATTTTCTCCTAACCTTGCACAACCCTTCACACTTTTACATATGCTATCCCATCAAGTTTAAGTTTTCGTTCCGAAGCGACAATGGCCAATGCCCCGAGGCAAAACCTAGTCTTATTCTCAAATTGGTAGCGCCTCCACAGTTCCTTGTATTATACGTTTTTTAAAGTTTATTCCGCCGGTTCGATTGGCAATCGTCTGTCCACTGCTTGACCTGATACTGACCCAAGTTAAGGAAATTGGTGGTGTGGTTATATATAAAAGCCGACTTTGTGCGGCTTTCTTTTTTTTCCATTCCTAACAATATTTTAACCACCTTATAGTGCAGGTATCCTCGAAAAATAACCGAATTTTTTTACATAACACTTGGCTCGTGGCTTCAAATTTCCGGTTATCACCAACAGCATATCCGTACCGGATCAACAATTCGACACCGATAGGAGGAAGACTGTGAAAAAAATCGTCGCACCATTACTACTCATCATCACCCTATTAATCACAGCCAACCCGGTATTTGGACAAGCGCCTGTTTCCGTCGACCGAAAATTGAACGATTTGGCGACCCGTTTTAATTCACTGGAAGCGACGTGGGGCCGCTTTCAGATCGGCGGCAACGTGTCACTAGAAGCGGACAGTCATCTTCAAAATGAGCAATCCACTCTCTCGCCGTTGGGTTATTCGCAACAGATGAACTTATTCTTTAACGCCGGCATCGACCGGAACCTAAACTTTTCGATGAAGCTCTCCCATGAAGGCGGGTGGGGGCTGAACTATCTGAGTTCTTCATCTTTGCCGCCACTTAATACCCCGTTGCAACTAGATGAGGCCTTTTTAAAGATGGAATATCCCCATACCCTCAATTATCTCGGCCGGTTTCGATTCACTTTAGGCCCCTTGGGGTTAATTTCGGATTTCTATAACAATCCGGCCGAAGGGATCGCTTTGCAACGTTCATTCAATGACTATCATCTAGTTGGACTCTATTCACGCATCAATACGCAGATGGATCCCGATTCCAACCAAATTGCCGCCACCGAGGAGTATTTTGCGGCCCGTTTCGGTTGGTCCAATCAATCAACCATCGTCGGACTTAATATCGTTCCAAGCGGAATCGCGGCGGAAAAAGCATTTAGCGCGGACTATTCAACCACCCTGAAGACCGGGCGGATCGCGGCCGAGGTCGGTTGGTACGCTTTCGATTCGCCGCGTTATCCGGATTACCGGACCGGCTGGACTCCCGGGGCTTTAGTAAGTTATAGTCAAACCCTGCCAAAGCAGCAAGGATATTTTGAGGTTAAAGCCGGTTATCTCTCCCCGAACTTCACTCCGTCGGCTTCGGTCCTGAACCACTCAGCCGACGACGCTCGCGAATGGTTTGTCACCAACACTTACGGTTTAGAGTTTTTCCTCCAAAACAACTTGGCTCGTAATTTCAGTCTCCAGAATCGGCTGATGGGATCACGACCGGTTAACGATCTTACCGGGATTGGAACCACTTACCGGCTGCGCACCGATTTGATTAAAAACTTGTCCCAGGTCAACCAGCTTGATTTCGGTTATGAAGTGAAGCATACTTCGGATAAGACCGAAAGCCGAATTTTCGCATGCTGGAACCTGCAATTTTAACATTGGCAAGCTAACTTTTGGTCCCCAACAGCACCAGCAGCATGCCAAAACTCAACAGGAACACCTTATACCAGGAGAGTTTAACAGCGATGGTGGCGATCCCTAAAACACTGACCAAAATGAAGACCAACGGGCCGATCAGACCCAAAAACGCATTTAAGCGCAAGGCGGTGTCAACCCGTCCGATTTTAAAAAAAATAATGGCGACCCCAATCTCCAGCAGTCCGGAGACGACGCGCAGGATCGCCATATTACTCAAGACGGTCTGTTCCAAAACTTCTCCCCCTATCGTTTACCGATTCCTAAGACATTAAATAAAATGGCGGTAATCCCAGCCGCGGCCAACGGCCCGACTGGGATTCCTTTTAGTAGCGAGACACCGATAATGGTCCCGACCACCAATCCAATTACCACCTCCGGTTCCAGTTGCAGCAACACCAATCCCTGCCCGCAAAGATAGGCGGCGGCGACCCCGCCGATAATGGCGACAATTCCCCGAACACTGCGAAATGTATCCAAGATCTGCTGAAACCCAACCCGATCCAATGCGAACGGCACTAGGACCGCTATCAATAGAAAAAGCAGTCCCACATCAACTGCTCGCCGCTCAAAAAGCAACAATATCCAGCGTAACTTGATAAATTTCAGTACCAGCAAACTTCCCGCACTCGCCGCAATCAAATTGTTGTTAAACGCGATCCCGAGACTGAAAATAATCAGTAACAGCAGGTTGTCTTGGATCATTCACGTCACATCCTTCGTTTATTAATATTCTTCCGACGCTTTTTTCATTCGTTATATATATCACGCAAAAAATTGGCGCCACCCGGTGCCACCAAAGTTATTCAAAAAGCATAGTATAGACGAGGGAGTGATTGCTGATGGATAAAATATGGAGTTCGTTACTGGAAACGCCACAAAACGGCCGTTTGACAAAACCCCGGCAAGTTGGGATCACCATGATTATCGATAAAGGATTATCGCTGCCGGAAACTGAAAATTTACTGAGCCTGAATGCTCCTTACATTGACCTGATCAAGTTGTCTTTTGGGACGACCGTGCTCTATCCGGAAACCACCTTAGTTAAAAAACTGGCGTTGGCGGCTGAATACCAGATTCCGCTTTACCCGGGCGGAACCTTTTTTGAACTCTGTTATACCCAACAAAAAGCGGATACCTATTTTCAACTCTTGCGCCGCCTTGGTTTCCAATGGGTTGAAATCTCTGACGGCACCATCGAATTGCCGGTAACCGATCGTAATCGCGCGATTCGTCAAGCCCTTGAACACGGCTTAAAAGTCATCACCGAAGTTGGCAAAAAAAATCCCGTTGCCCAACCGGAGGAGACTTTGCTTGCCTGGGAGGGTTTGTCGGATATCGAAGCCGGAGCTAGTTGGGTGATTATCGAAGCCCGGGAATCGGGACAAGGGATCGGCGTTTACGACAGCAAAGGGAATATCATTAACGACAAAATCGCCGCCTTTACAGACCGTTTACCGCTAAATCGCGTTATTTGGGAAGCGCCGCTCAAAAATCAACAGGCCTGGTTGATCAATCAGTTCGGGCCCAACGTTAATTTAGGCAACATCCCCCCTACGGAGGCGATGGCGCTGGAAGCCTTGCGACTTGGCTTACGGAGCGACACTTGGAAAAATCCGCAAAAAAAATAAAGGCTGGCCTATATAGGCCAGCCTTTTTGATCCGGTGGTAGCGGGTACCGCGGTGTCTTTATTTTTGCTCGGATTTTGCAGCCGGTTTTTCCGGGACCGAAGCCGGCTTGGCATCGGGAACCGTTGTTGGCTTGGTTTTATCGTCGGGAACGCCTTCGGTTTTGACCGGTTCTTTTTCTTGCTCCTCCGGATCCGAAACCGGTTCGAACAGGGAACGGTCAATCTCCGCCGCCGCCTCGACCACTGCAAGCTTCGCCGGCAACGGCAGCACCACTAGACGCAATTGGACCTTTTCCTTCTTGGAAGTCGGATAATCATAAAACTCGGTTAACGGTTGAAATTCATTCTTTCGAAAAAACTCATCGGCATTAACGTCCATATAAATAAGGTCTTTCCCGTAATCATTAAAGCAAGCGTTGCCGTTATTATCCATAATTCTTATTTTGACCAATTTTTCCCCTTTAGCGGTCTGGACTTTCATTTCACCTTCCAAAAAGCTTGCCGTATAAGCGTACACTATGGTGTCGGTGCTATTTTTTTTGCTTATCAAATCGACGCTAAGAAAGAAATAGAGTTTCTTTTGGAAAAGGCTTTTCTCTCCTTTATAGGTGACCCGGAGCGAAACCGGAATCATCGTAAAATATTCGGTAATATTGTAACCCGACGCTTTGCGGTCGAAGGCTTGAAAGCTTTCGACCCTTTCCTTTTCCGCCAATTCATTATTGGCGTCCTGATCAATATAAAAGTCCAAACGATTGGTCGTTGAATTCTTGCCAAGTAAAAACCAGACTTTTTGTTCATTATTTCCTAATTTGAAATAGCCGAACTTAACGTCTTCCAACTTGTCATAATCGATCTTTACTTGCAGCGACTCCGGCTTGGTCTCTAAAACCTCGGCGCCGCCGCTGCTTAAGTTGAAGTCCTTCGACACAATATCAAAAAAGGTCAACGTTCGTAATTTAGCATCATAAACTCCCATGCTAGGTGACGGCAGCTTTCTGGCGAACCCAAGCGAAAAGAGGGCTAGTACCGCAATAAGAAGGATAAAAACTTTACGCATCATAAACTCCTTTAAAAATTATTGGGAGCCAAGATAGCCATCATTCCGGATCAATTTCAGGCGGTAACGTTGCGTCCATTTGTCCAAGTTCCTGAAAGATTCGTTTCGCGGCGAGTAAAGACGGTTCATTTTTGTGACGGGTCCGGATACCTTGGGTTACAAAGAAAAGTACCGAATTGTCCTTTTTAATCTCACTGATTTCGACTTCCACCACCGACAGATTATAATCGTTGTCCATGGCATTGCGGACAATCCTGGCGAATCCTTTAATAGAGACCGCGATATCGCCCTCGTCGAGTACGGAGATTGCAACGTATCCGTTGTTCATAATGTTGGTGTATGTTTGGTGGTGCCGGGAGATAGCGATTCGAATATTCTTGGAATCCTTAACTACAATATGATTAAATGGAGCGGTGTGGGGACAAAATTCGCGATCAACCGTCGCAACAATCACTGTGCTAATCCGTTTTTCAAACAAATCAATCAAGGAGGCGTTTAACTCAGTCCCTAACAAAACAGACATCCTTCCACCCCATTATCCGTTAATCTACATTAGACTATGGAGTGGTGACCCGCTTTAGAACTCCCTGCGTATCATCCTAACGGATTCCTTGCTTTTCAAGATACGACCGGACCAATTCCTCAAGGATTTGGTCCCGCTCCAGGCGTTTTATCAGAACCCGGGCATTACGGTAACTGGTAATGTAAGCCGGATCGCCTGACAACAAATACCCGACAATCTGATCCAACGGATCATAGCCTTTTTCTTTGAGCGCCAAACACACTTCACTTAATATCAAATCCACTTCGGAACGACTTTCGTCTTTGGGAGAAAAACGGCGTGTGTTTTCAGAAAGATCTCCCATTATACTCACCTCTGTCACAGTTTGCATATTTGAAACTTCACCAGGAAATTATTGTAACCCAATCCGTTTTAGATTATTGGCGCCCTAACTACTCAAGGTGTCTTTCCGTAAGGCTAAATTGATCTCGATCTCTCCAAACGGAGTACGGATCGGAATGGCTAACGCGGTATGAATATGTTTTAAAAAATCCGGGACGATTCCGCCCATTAAAAACAACGGGGGGGTGATATCACATTTATAACCTGTCAAGGATAAATTGGTGCTCGCTGTGCCCACAATGATATTCTTTAACTCGCACAAAGCGCTTTTGCCCATCTCGTCAATCTCTTCAACCTGAGTCATCAGCATTTGGGAAGTGATGTTTTTGGCGGTTTGCAGTGACATGCCGCAGATAACCTGACCTTGCAAGTCGCCTAATACGCCCACCAGGATCGTCACGTCATACTTTTGAATCGGTTCCTCATTAAAAAATGGCTTACCCGATTGAACGTCCGGATTCAACATCTTCTCGATAACTGAATAGACAGCTTGAACAAATGAATCAATGTGATCAAATGCCAGTGAAATTACCCCCTTAATTGACTGAAGCTCTAAGCTTAAGCAAGGCAGCTTCCGGGTTTACATCGCGATAAATGAGCGTACCGGCCACCAGTACATCAACCCCAGCCGCTACCAATTGTGGGGCGTTTGTGTAGTTAACTCCGCCGTCAACTTCAATTTTGCATGCCAAACCGGCATTATCAATGATTGAACGCAAACGTTTAATTTTATTGAAAATTGCCGGAATCAATGTCTGTCCCCCATATCCGGGGTTAACGGTCATCAACAGCACCAGATCCAATTCCGGGAGTACGTACTCCAAGCAATCAAGCGGCGTCGCCGGATTAAGCGCCACACCGGCTTGACAACCGGCATCTTTAATGATTTGCACCAAGCGATGGAGATGGCGGGTCGCCTCGGGGTGAACGATCACCCGTTTGCTCCCCGCATTCAAGTATAATTTAGTAAAAAACTCCGGATTTTCAACCATCAGATGAGTCTCAATCGGAACTGGCGTAATTTGACGAATTGCTTCCACAAACATCGGACCAAATGTCAGATTCGGAACAAAATGCCCATCCATCACATCAAAATGTAACCAATCGGCGGTACTGATCTTTTTTACCTCGGCGCCTAACTCAAGTAGATTGGAATTAAGAATCGATGGCGCAATCTGAACCATTCTCCAGCTCCTAACGATAACGATTTTCCCACAACCCTTTGATTTCCCCCAAAAGTTCCAAATACGATTGATACCGATCGTTCGTAATTTTTCCCTCCGCCACCGCGGTCTTGACACCGCAACCCGGCTCGGAATCGTGAAGGCATGAACTAAAACGACATTGGCCTAAAAATTCATGAAATTCGATAAAACATGGGGCCAATTCTTCCGGACGGATTGATTCGAGACTAATCTGCGAAAAACCCGGCGTATCCGCCACATAGCTACCCGGTTTAATCTTTAGCAGCTGTACTTCGCGGGTGGTATGTTTGCCACGGCCAATCTTTTCACTGACTTCACCGGTTCGCAATTGGAGCCCCGGTTTCAAAAGATTCAGCAGAGCCGACTTCCCGACCCCGGACGGACCGGAAAAGACGGCGATTTTACCGGAAATTGCGCTTGCGAGCTTGCGTTGGCCAAGGTGCGACCGGACACAGGCGTTTAATACGTTATATCCGTAATTACGATAAATATTCGCTAATTTATCTGCTTTTCCTTTTCCGACAAGGTCGGTTTTGTTAAAAACTATCAAATACGGAATCCGGCTTAACTCCGCTAAAACCAAAAACTTGTCGATTAGGCGCGGGATCGGATCGGGATTGCAATGGGCGAAAACCAAGACCAAAAGATTTACGTTGGCGACATAAGGGCGGGTTAAGGTGGATTCCCGAGGTTTAATCTCATCAATTACCCCTCTGCCGTTGGCCTCGATGCAAAAATCGACCAAGTCGCCAACGAGAATCCCTTCGCTTTTCAATTTCAAACGGCCCCGGATCGCGCATTCAACCAACTTCGCTTCGGTCAGAGAATCTACAAAATAAAAACCGCCAATCATCCGTACAACTCTGCCCAGTGACACCAATCCAGCCTCCAAAACCATGCTCAACCAATCATTATTTTAATTTATCGACCAAATTTGCGATAACTTTAAACGGAATAATTTAAGGACTCGGCTTAGTATTTGCCGCCGGACCCGAACTTACAATAAAATTTAACGCCGTTCCCATCGGAACCTTTTCATAGGGAACCGGCTTTTGATCGATAATGAGCCCTTCGGGATAGATGTTGCTCGAAGCCAAAGTCGCCTGATTATAGATTAACCCCAACGATCCCAACTCCGCCCGGACTTCGGAAAGCGGCCGACCGATGTAATTGGGAACCTGAACCAAATTGGCCGATGCAATATTTAAAGTAATTGAGACGCTTGCTCCTTGCTCAATCTGGGTGTTTTCCGCCGGAAGCTGTTTGATGACCTCGCCCTGTTGGGCATCGGGACTCGATTCCGAAAGGATCTCTCCCAACTTCAAACCGGCCTCTTCCAACGCCAGCTCCGCTTCCAACTGGGTCTTGCCGATTACCCGTGGCACGCGCACCAATTGCGGACCTTTACTGATCACGACTTCAATATCGTTTTTAATTTTTTTGCGCTGACCCGCTTCCGGACGCTGCGAAATAATGAATCCCGCCGGATATTCGGGATTATAAAGACGATTGACCACTTTTATATTTAAACTTAACTTATTTAAAATATCCCGGGCCTCGTTATATTCCTTACCGACCAAACTTGGCACGGTAACTTCAGGGCGGGGACCGGCTCCCCAGGGAATCACATTGAGGAAAAATAAAGCGATGATTATCATGGCCAACACCATACTGCCAAGCCCATACAGAAGCCATCGGAGCCATTTGGTCTCTTTTTTCGGTTCCAGGTTTGCCGGATCCAAGCCGCTCCAAACCTGCGTTGGCATATCGGTCTCATCGGGTTCCTGATATTGGCGTTGAACCTTGGATTGGGCGACGGCAATCTCTTTAAGCATCGCTAAGGCCGTCGGGTAACGATCCCCCGGTTCAACCGCCATTGACCGTTGGACGATATTTTCCACCACATGAGGAATCTCCGGGCGCAATTGCGTAACCGGGACCGGGTTGGCCTGCAAATGCTGCAAGGCGATGGCAATGGAGGTGTCTCCCGAGAAAGGAACTTTCCCCGTTAACAGTTCGTACAACACGCAACCCAACGAATAAAGATCGGATTGAGGCCCGACGACTCCGCCGCGCACCTGTTCCGGCGAGGCATAATGGACGGATCCGACCACCATCCCGGTCTGAGTGAAGGAGCTGGCGCTGATGGCCCGGGCAATTCCAAAATCGGTCACTTTAATCTGGCCGTCCGGGGTGATCAAAATATTATGCGGTTTAATATCCCGGTGGACAATATTGCGTTGATGCGCGTGATTTAACGCCGCAGCAATCTGACGGGTAATCTCCAACGCCCGGTCAATCGCAATTGGCGCCTCTTTCTTAATTACGTTTTTTAACGTTTCCCCGGGAATGTATTCCATCACAATATAATCCATCCCGTCCTGCTGACCGACATCAAAAATATTGACAACATTGGGATGGGATAAACTGGCCGCCGCTCTCGCTTCGCGCCGAAAACGCTCAACAAACTCCGCATCGCTGGCATACTGCGGTCTTAATATTTTAACGGCAACAGTCCGGCATAACAATGAGCATTCAGCTTTATACACTAAAGCCATTCCGCCTTCGCCAATCAACTCGATCAAACGGTAGCGATTTCCCAAAATTTTGCCGATCACTGTCCCACCTCAGTTCTGTTCGTTTTATCAATCCTTCGCCGCAGTTCCACCAATTCCTGCAACTTTAGAACGATTTCACTCCGAATCAATTAATATTAGCGTGATATTGTCATTGCCGCCACGCTCGTTCGCCAAGTCCACCAAACGGTCGACAATGGTTTGAGGCGGTTCGACGGCTGACAAGATTTCTTGGAGTTCGACATCTTTTAGTAAACTGTACAACCCGTCGGAGCAAAGCAGCAACTTGTCGCCGGGGGCATGGGAAACGGTTTGAACCTCAATATTACTTAAACCTTTGGTCCCCAAGGCTCGCGTCAAGATATTGCGCTGCGGATGATTTTTAGCTTCATCTGCCGTCAAACCGCCGTTTTTCACCAATTCGACCACTAACGAGTGATCTTCGGTCAATTGTTTTAACGTTCCGTCAGTCAATTGATAAATCCGGCTGTCGCCAACATGAGTGAAAAAGATTTCGTCTTCAACCCATGCTAAGACAACCACCGTTGTACCCATCCCCTGCAGCGAAGGTTGGCGCTCCGCTTCATGCAAAATCGCTTCATTGGCTGCTAATACGGCCGCGCCCAGCGCTTCCGGAATATTCAGGGCAAGGTCAGTGGCAAGGATGGTTTCGACCGCGATTGCGCTGGCAATTTCTCCGGCCTCATGCCCGCCCATTCCGTCGGCAACCACGAACAAATTATTCCGATACCCCATTGAGTCTTCATTTTGTTCCCGCACTAACCCTTTATCTGTTTTTGAACCGATTCGCATCTTTTCGTCCTCGCAGATTCGTAAAATCAACCCGGCAATTCACTTCCGAAATATGGCGCCCCGAATTGTCTGACTATTACGCCTAGGCACTTTTTAACAATCGTGTCACTGGCATCTTGTTTAATTGGTAAAGCTGTGTCAAATTTCGCTTATTTATTTCATGCTACCCGTCTTTTTGAATTATAGCAAAGTTTGGCGCGGAAATCCATGAAAGACGCGATAAGTTAATTTTCACGGGAAACTTCAATCACCGTTTGGCCGACCTTAATCAGATCGCCGGGGGATAACGGTTGTTTCCGGGAGACGGGTTTGTCATTGACAAACGTACCGTTGGTGCTATCCAGATCGTCAATGAACAATCGCGCTCCCTTTTGCAGGATCACCGCGTGAAACCGCGATACTTTAGGATCCCTGAGTTGAATATGATTATCCGGTTGACGGCCAATTTTAATCTCCGGGGTGGCCCCGACGAACTGCCGCCCTTGATCCGCGCCCCGGTTCACCGTGAAGACCCAGCGTTTTTCGGAACTGTTCCGGACCGCTTGCCGCATTTTGGTCTGTTCGGTCGCTAAAGCTTCGGTAGCTTCCACCCGCCCGCGCTTGGCAACACCGTTCCAACGGCTGGTTTTTTCCAATGATAGACGCGCTGATTTGGAGACGGTTTCTTCCGCCCGGCTGGGCGCCAGCCTTTCCCCAGCCGACAGCGGATCAGCTGTTTCGGGTTTGTTGAGGATCTTATTCAACAGGCGTTTTACGCTCATTTTGGTGTTTCCCCTGTAACTGGCCGCAAGCTGCGGCTAAATTTGTTCCACGCTCTTTACGGGTTGTCGTTTCAATCCCGGCTTGTTGGAGGGCTTGGGCGAATAGGGTCACTCTGCCCAACGGCGACCGGCGCCATTCCGAACCGGGAATCGGGTTGAACGGGATTAAATTGACATGGCACAATAAACCGCGTAAAAGCTCGATTAATTTCTGCAAATCATCGGGTCGGTCGTTCACCCCGGCCACCAGCGTATATTCAAACGTAACGCGACGCCCGGTTTTTTGAATATAGCGACGACAAGCCGCCAACAACTCGGGGATCGGGTAGCGTTTATTGATTGGCATCAAACGATTCCGCAGTTCATTGTCGGCGGCGTGAAGTGAGATTGCCAAATTGACTTGAAACGGTTCCTCCGCCAATCTTGCGATACCCGGTATTACCCCGCAAGTGGAAATGGTAATATGACGGGCTCCTAGGCCGATCCCTTTGGGGTCGTTGATGATCCGAAGCGCCTTAAACAACGCCTCTTCATTGTGAAACGGTTCCCCTTGTCCCATAGCGACCAAGCTATTGATCCGCACCCCTTGCAAACGGCTGATCCGCAACGGTTGCTCGATAATTTCGGCGGCGGTCAAATTCCGGGTGATTCCCATTTGACCGGTAGCGCAGAACAAACACCCCATCGCGCAACCCACCTGCGTTGAGAAACAAACGGTGTGCCGTTCCCCATCGGGTAAATAGACGCTCTCGATCTTGGCGCCGTCCTCCAAACCAAATAAGTACTTAGTGGTTCCATCCGGGTCCTTTTCCACGGCAACCGGCTCGAAACAGCCGAGGGAAACCCCGTCCGTTTGTAATTTTTCCCGTAATTCTTTCGAAAGAACCGATATTTCGTCAAGCGTTGCGGCCTGTTTTTGATAGATCCACGAATATAGTTGTTCGGCGCGGTACTTTGGTAAATTATATGTCTCCAAAAAAGTTTGCAGTTCCTTTAATTCCAGTCCTTTGATATTCAAACCAGTATCCCCTTTGGCCAAGTATGAATCTTTATTGTTTATTTTTTAAAAAACGCCGAATTCCTCTTTTCCGTTTCAAACGAAATTGTCAATCCGACCCGGCAAGCCCACTGAATTGTTCTTCTTAATCTGCCCGTTACGAGTAAATATCATAAATTTCCCGAGGCGATAATTTTGGGCAATTACCCGAATCATGCCTACGGTTTCTTTCAGATTCCGTCTCGCGACGGACACCCTTACCGTTTGGCTAATGGTTGCCACTACCAAGCCCCATGGCGGTCTTTCACCGCTTAGTTATTGCTCATGCCGGGCACACATGAAAAAGGAAACCCAATTTAGTGGATTTCCTCGGTCTTTTTTAGACTATCTTGGATTCCAATCGCAATTTATCGGCGATCTTGGCTACAAACGAAGCGGTTGTCGGAAAGCGTCCGCGCTTATTATCAAAACCGAAGAAGTCTTCCATATAATCGGAATTCCCGCGTTCCCAACCAATTTCGATGGTGTGACGGATGGCGGATTCCACCCCGCTTGGGGTGGACCGGTATTTCTCGGCAATCCGCGGATAAAGATTTTTAGTGATATTCCCTAAAACCTCAACTTCTTTGGCGGCGATGATAATCGCGTCTCGCAAATAGGCATAGCCGCGAAAATGCGCCGGAATTCCCATTTCATGAAAGAGCTTGCTTACTTCCAACTCCAGCTCATTTTCAGTCTTTTCCCGCCGAATGTTGCTCGGAATAACCGCCGGACGTTCAACGACCGGTTTCCCCGGTCGATACGGCGAAGGATGCCCGGAAGCGAACTGCCGAATCCGTTCAAAAAGCGTCGGAGCGTCAAAAGGTTTCACCATGTAATAAGTCGCCCCGAGTGAAATTAAACGTTGAATCATCGATTCTTGTTCAAACGCCGTCAACACAATCACAATGGGCCGCTCCGGAAGTTCTCCCAACCGCTCCAATACACCGATGCCGTCTAAATACGGCATTGTAATATCCAATACCAACACCTGGGGATTGATGCTCTCAACCAGTTGCAATGCTTCAATACCGTCATACGCTACCCCGACCAGCTCCATGTCCTCTTGCAAGCTGATCAAATCTGATAGGGAAGTGCACAATTCCCGATTATTATCAGCAACTACGATTTTGATCTTTGACATACATTCCCCTCCTCATCGTTCAGAACGCAATGTTACTAATTCGACAGGGGAAAGGTAAATCCTCTCGTCAAAGTTACAGAAAATGGTTGATCTTCAACCCGCAAAACGGGCGGAAAGATATAACCGGTGAAACTTCTGCCGGGTTATTTCCATCAAAATAATATTTTTCCAGTCGGCTTCCTGCCGTTGCAAAATTCCGATCTGGCGAAAGCCGTTTTTGAGATAACAGCGGATCGCCCGTTGATTAAATTCGTAGACCCGAAGATAAATCCGGTTAAACTCCCGATCGCCAAAGACATGATCCAACACCATGTGAATGGCGTCGCTACCGTAGCCCTGGCTCCAATAACGGCGGTCCCCGATTCGGATCCGCAACTCGGCTTCGCGTTTGTTCCAACAGATATGATCCAACTCGATATCGCCGATGAGTTCGCCGTCCAGCGTCTCAATGGCAAATATTTGATACTGGCGGCCAGGAACATTCTGCCGATACCATCGTTCTAATTCTTGTAGCGTTACCGGTAGATCGCAATCGACAAAAGTTTGCAATTCGGCATCCCGATTCCATTGGACCATCGCTTCCAGGTCGGCGACGACCAATGGACGCACACGAACCATGGTTCCCTTAAATTCCATGGTAAACCCTCCCGGCTGAATTTGTTTTCATCAATGAACTGAATTTTTTGCTACGTTGTCTGCAGGATTTTAAAAACAAATTCGGTCAGTGACGCCGATTTACCTCTAAGTAATTATAGCCAAGACTTAGCGCTCTTTGGAAAGAAGAGTACTTTCTCCACTTGGAGACGACATAAAAAAAGATGGAGCAGGCTCCATCTTTTCAAGAACGATCCGATTTCGTTTTGATTATTTCGGTTCGATGATAAATTTGATTGCGGTGCGCTCTTCGCCGTCGATCGTCACTTCAGTAAAAGCCGGAATACAAACCAAGTTTATCCCGCTGGGCGCCACAAAGCCCCGGGCAATCGCCACCGCTTTGACCGCCTGATTGATCGCCCCCGCTCCGATTGCCTGAATTTCCACAATCCCTTTTTCACGAATAATACCAGATAATGCCCCGGCCACTGCATTTGGACTCGATTTCGCCGATACTTTTAAAACATCCATTTTCGTCCCTCCATACTTTGCTAGGTTCGATACTCGGTTCGCATCAATCTAAGTTTATTTGCTGCTAAAAATATTATGATAGAAACATTCCAGGAGGGAATGTTCGCGGCGCACTACAAAATGTCAATCTCCAGCGCAAACGCTGAACTTCTTCCAAACCCTATTCCTCAATTACGCGCCGGATCCGGCGAATCGCCGTGGTTTTTCCGAACTCATCCAACTCAAGTAAAATACAATTTAAGGCAATCGGCCCTTCGGCCACTTCAAACCGGACCGGCCGTTTGGTCCGAAATTTGGTGATGACTAACTCGGGATCGATTCCCAGCACCGAATTGATTGGACCGGTCATTCCCACATCGGTAATATACCCTGTACCCCGTGGAAGAATTCGCTCATCAGCGGTGGTGATGTGCGTATGGGTTCCCAGGACGGCTGAGACCCGTCCGTCCAAAAACCAGCCTAACGCAACTTTTTCCGAGGTTGCCTCGGCATGGAAGTCGATGATAATCAGGTCGGTCTTTTTTTTCAGCTGATTGACCAGTTCCTCGGCTGCCTCAAACGGACAGCGCAAGGCGTCGAGGAACACCAGACCAAGTAAATTTACCACGCCGACCAAAAAACCTTTTTCGGTTTCGGCGATATAATAACCTTGGCCGGGCGTCCCCTTGGGATAATTGGCCGGGCGAATTACCCGGGATTCATGTTCGAGAACATTGGTAATATCACGGTTATCCCAGGTATGATTGCCCATGGTGATCACATCGACCCCTGCCGCCAACAACTCCCGCGTTACCTCAAGCGTAATCCCAAATCCGCCGGCGGCGTTTTCGCCATTGGCGATGACCAAATCCAACTCTTCCGAAGCGATGAGCGACTGTAATTCCCGTTTGACTGCTTTACGCCCCGGACGACCGACAATGTCACCGATGAATAAAATTCTTAACACGATGAACCTCCGCGTTGACAAACGAAACTTCGTCTATCGTTTCATATTTTCCGTTTCCCCGTGAATTTATGCAAACGGGGGTTGCCGCTAAGCAGCAACCCCCGTCGTAACCTTTTCTAATCAGAAAATAGCTTTGACCTCTATATCGTCCACTCTTTGCTGTCGCGGACGGTTACTTATGGAGATTGGCGCGATTAAAGACCAGCACGCGACCTTCTTCTCGAAATCCAATCAACTTCTTTTCCTGATGAGAATCTTTCAAATCCTCCAGCATGTGTTCGATCATTTCCTCTTGAAGCACGACATCCTCTTCCTGGGCTGCTTCATCTTGGTCGAATAGGAGATTCCCGTCGAAAAATTGGTGGACGATCCCGGTAATCAAACCGATCTCCTCCTGACTCAGCGAGTCAATGTCCCGCAAGATCTCCAAGAAGGTTAGATTGTCACAACGATTGAAACTAGCCTCGGTCCGTAAAGGTCTTTTCCCCTGGAGTTCGGAAATCGCGTCCAAGCTCAAAAGCAATTGCTCCTGAAACTTATCAAACTCTTCCTGTTCTAAGGCCTTTACAATCATAAAGGAGAACTGCAAGGTCTTCCCATCGGGGTCATAACGGACGGTCCCGATCTCAGGATACCGGACCAACAAGAAAGCAATCAGACTCATGGAATTGGAGAAGGACTCCCCTTCTTTCCAGAAGATGCCTTTCATGTTTCCTCCCCCTTCCAGACCTCTTCGTTTATTATAGAACTTTTATAATGATTTGGTGCTATTCCACGATAAGGTACAACTCAGGACACTTTGGGCCCTTTGGGCGCCTGCGCGGAAAATCCCTTCGATCGCGGTTCAAAACGGCTATTTCGCATAATCAACCGCTCGGGTTTCCCGAATGACCGTCACTTTGATCTGACCCGGATATTCCAGTTCATCTTCGATCCGTTTGACAATCTCCCGGGCAATCCGGACCGCATTCAGGTCGTCAATCCGATCCGGTTTCACCATAATCCGGATTTCACGGCCCGCTTGAATAGCATAAGCTTTCTCGACTCCCTCAAAGGAGTCGGCGATCTTCTCCAGTTTTTCAAGGCGTTTGATATAGGTCTCCAAGGTTTCGCGGCGGGCGCCGGGCCGTGCGGCGGATACCGCGTCGCAGGCTTGGACCAAAACCGCTTCTACGCTTGTCGGTTCGATATCGCCGTGATGTGCGCCGATCGCATTGACAATTAACGCCGATTCCCGGTATTTCTTCGCCAAATCGGCGCCGATGGTAACATGCGGGCCTTCCACCTCATGGTTGACCGCTTTCCCGATATCATGCAACAAACCGGCCCGTTTGGCCAAGGTGACGTCGGCCCCTAATTCGCTGGCCATCAACCCGCACAAGTGGGCAACTTCAATTGAATGATTCAAGACGTTCTGACCGTAACTGGTCCGGTATTTAAGCCGTCCCAAAAGTTTGATCAGTTCAAAGTGAATTCCGTGGATTCCTGTTTCGAAGGTCGCCCGTTCGCCCTCTTCTTTGATGATGGTGTCCACTTCTTTTTGCGACTTTTCGACCATCTCTTCAATCCGGGCCGGATGAATCCGTCCGTCGACAATTAACTTCTCCAACGCCAATCGCGCCACTTCGCGGCGGACTGGGTCAAATCCGGAGAGGATCACCGCTTCCGGCGTATCATCAATGATCAGATCGACTCCGGTCAATGTTTCGAGCGCCCGGATATTCCGACCCTCGCGGCCAATGATCCGGCCTTTCATCTCATCATTGGGCAAAGCCACCACCGATACGGTGGCTTCAGCCACATGATCGGCAGCGCAACGCTGAATAGCCAGTGAAATGATCTCCCGGGCCTTGCGATCCGACTCTTCTTTGGCGCGGGCTTCCATATCACGAATTTTCATTGCAATTTCTTGCTGAATCTCTTCCTCAACATCTTTGAGTAATAAGGCTTTCGCCTCTTCACTTGTTAAACCTGAGATTCTCTCCAACTCATGACGGTGTTTTTGATGGGTTTCCTGAACTTCATTTTTTAAACGTTCGACTTCGACTTCTTTTTTTGCTAATGATTCTTCTTTCTTCTCCAAAACCTCGTATTTCCGATCGAGGGACTCTTCTTTCTGTAATAAACGTTTCTCTAACCGTTGAATATCAGCACGACGCTCGCGGTTTTCCCGTTCGAGTTCGTTTTTGACTTTTAATGCTTCTTCCTTGGCTTCCAACAACGCTTCCCGCTTAATTGACTCCACTTCGCGTTGAGCCTCTTCAATCACTTTGCGGGCTTGCTCTTTGGCGGATTCCACCTGGATTTTTCCGTAAATATAAGCTCCCGCCAGGCCAAGGACCACTCCGATTAATAAACCGATAATTATGTGGACGATACTACTCACCTCCTGAATAATTAATAATTTTTTAACAGACTTCTTAGGAAGCCTTAACGAAAGATCGGATTTAGGATTGGAGTTTGGAAAGAAAAATAGATACAAAACAAGCCGAGTTAGAACTCGGCTTTTGTTCTGCCCTCAATAGATCATTCTAAACATTTTTAAACAAGGTGTCAAGGGGGAGATAGCTCGGGAATACAATGATGAATCGTATTTTCCGAAAACCCGGCGCGGGCCAATTTCTGCCATGCCCGGGTTTGGCCTTGTTTAGCGATGTTGTTGCCCTGTTCTATCAAGCGCCGCGCAATCCCTACCTCGTCTTCCAACGGGTAATCTTGCGCCAATAATTCGGTTATCAATTGAGCGGCCAGTCCTTGGGCGGCGAGATCCGCCTCCACATAAGCCCGGCTCTTCAAGCGTTGTTTTAAAAGTTCGATTCGCCGCGCGCCAAAAGCGGCATCGTTTAAATACTTCATCCGTTGCAGCCGTTCCAGACATTCGGTAATTTCCGCCGCTACATATCCGCCGGCCAACAAACGTTCCTCCAGTTTGCGAATTGAGTATGACTGCCGGCTGATCAGTTTGAGCGCCACGGCCATTGGCGTTCGTTCCATCGTCGTTATTTGCCTTTCGCCGGAGCAACCTCCGGTTTGGCCGCTTCCTCGGTTAGCAGGCCGATGGCAATTCGCAGTTTCTTTTCGATCTCCGCAAACACCGCCGGATCTTTCTTCAAAAATTCCCGGGCCGCTTCACGGCCTTGACCGATCCGGATCTCGCCGTAAGAAAACCAGGCGCCGCTTTTATTGATGATATTGCGGTCGACGGCCATATCCAGGATGCAACCGGTTTTGGAGATCCCTTCACCGTAAATGATGTCGAATTCGCCGTCTTTAAATGGCGGAGCCACTTTATTTTTGACTACTTTCACCCTGGTCCGGCTACCGATCACATCGGTGCCTTGTTTTAAAGTTTCAATTTTACGAACTTCCAGCCGAACGGTTGAATAAAACTTCAAGGCTCGTCCGCCGGGGGTAGTTTCCGGATTGCCAAACATCACGCCGACTTTTTCGCGGATTTGGTTGATAAAGACCGCCACCGTATTGGATTTGCTGACCACCGCGGTCAACTTGCGCAACGCTTGGGACATTAATCGCGCTTGCAATCCGACATGGGAATCTCCCATATCGCCCTCAATTTCCGCTTGGGGTGTCAACGCCGCCACCGAGTCGATGACAATTACATCCACCGCGCCGCTCCGGACCAACGCCTCGCAGATCTCCAAGGCTTGCTCGCCGGTGTCCGGCTGGGAGATTAACAAATTATCGATATCTACGCCTAACTTTTTGGCATAAAGGGGATCCAGGGCGTGCTCGGCATCGATAAACGCGACGATGCCGCCTAATTTCTGGGCTTCAGCCGCCAGATGCAGGGCGACCGTGGTTTTACCGGAAGACTCCGGGCCATAAATTTCCACGATCCGGCCCCGGGGAATCCCTCCGACCCCTAAAGCCAGGTCCAGGGTCAACGCCCCGGTAGGAATCACTGAAATATTCATCTTGTCGACGTTTTCGCCCATCTTCATGATGGACCCCTTGCCGAACTGCTTTTCAATTTGAAGTAATGCGACTTCCAACGCTTTTTGTTTATCAGACACGGATGAAACCCCCTTTTACCAAACATATGTTCTAGTATAGCAGACCGAACCCATGATGTCAAACCGGAGAATACAAATTACGAATTATAACGATTTGCCAAAGCTTACGGTCAGGTCAAAAGCGGCATTGGCTTGAGCGAACTCGGTTGCGCCTACACCGGTTGTCGCAGCGCCTGCCAGAGCAGAACCAACCCGGCTTGGGCCGCCGATTCTTTGTTGCCGATCCGGTCGAGCGGAAAGATCCGTTTTTCAACCCGGCTGAACCCCGGACCTTCGAGACCCAGATAAACTAATCCCACCGGTTTATCGGAACTGCCGCCGTCCGGTCCGGCGATCCCGGTGGCCGACAAACCGACCTCCGCTCCGGTGACCCGGCGAATGCCGGCCGCCATCGCTTGGGCCGTCTCGGGACTCACGGCCCCGTGCGCCTGGAGGGTTGCCTGCGTTACGCCAAGCAAGCCGGTTTTCAACGCGTTGCTATAGGAGTTCACGCCGCCTAAATAATACGCTGAGCTTCCCGGAATATTGGTAATCCGGTGGGCCATCAACCCGCCGGTGCAGGACTCGGCCAACGCCAATTTCCAACCCCGCCGCAGCAACAAGCGGCCGATGGCCGATTCCAAATTGTCGGCGTCAACTCCGTAAATGTATTGACCGAGGCGCTCCGATACCTGTTCGACCATAGCCGCGATCAACGCTTGATTTTCCGCTTCGTTATCGCCCTTGGCCGTAATCCGCAGCGAGACCTCGCCCCGGCCGGCATACGGCGCGATGGTCGGATTGGTCTGGGTTTGGATCAGATCAATCACCCGTTCTTCCATGGCGGCCTCGCCGATTCCGACCATCCGTAACGTCCGCGAGGTCAAAATGGGATTGCCCTCCGCCGCCAGCACGTTTTGAAAGTAACTCCGGAGCGTCGCTCCCCAGATCCCTTTTAGTTCGTAAGGCACTCCGGGTAACGCCGCCAAATAACGACCTTGGCTTTCCACCAACAATCCCGGGGCGGTGCCGAACGGATTGGGAATAATCCGCCCCGAAGGCGGAAACATGGCCTGTCTCCGGTTACTCTCCGGCAACGGCCGCTGCGCCTTGCGAAAAAAAGCCGTTACTTGTTCCCAAGCCTCCGGGTTGAATTCGAGTTCCTCCCCGATCAGCGCCGCTACCGCTTCCCGGGTCAAGTCATCCTGGGTCGGGCCCAGTCCGCCCGATACGATTACGATCTCCGACCGGTCCCAGGCGTGTCGGAGCGTCGCGACCGCCCGCCCCAAATTATCACCGACCGTGGTCTTATGATAAAGATCAATCCCCAATCCGGCCAATTCTTGGGCCAAAAACGCCGCATTGGTATCGACGATCTGTCCGAGTAGCAACTCGGTTCCGATACAGATAATTTCCGCTCTCACTTTGGTGTCCTTTCCGCAACGACGTTGGCGCCCTCAGTCTTTGCGCTTTAGTGAAATTCTGGATATTACTTCGCTTTTTTTCAAGAAATTCCTTTGATCAAATCATACTCCAATCTAGCCTGCGCAAACAACTGAGAAAAATCAATGGAGTTTTCACGCGTTTCCGCATATCCTACTCTTGCCCTAACCCGGCGAAATAAGCGACGACTCCTTGATAGATGGCTTCCGCCAGGCGTTCGCGATATTCCGGCTGGCTAAGCAAAGTCGCTTCCTGCGGATTGGATAAAAAACCGACTTCAACGGTGACGGCGGGCATGTGGCTGTCCTGCAACACCCGAAAATCGCCCGGTTTAATCTTGCGGTTATTCGGGCCCAACTTCAACACCAATTGATTTTGAATCGCCTTCGCCAACCGTTGCGATTCGGCGCTCCCCCGTTCGTAAAAGGTTTGGGCGCCGCGGTATTGGCGTTCCGGAAAACTATTGGCGTGGATCGAAAGATAGATGTCGGCGTTGCTCTCATTGGCCAGCCGCGCCCGATGGAGCAGGTCCTGTCGCTTTTTATGCCGCAATTTTTCCGGACCGTCGGTAAAATCGCAGTCCAGCTCGCGGATCATTACGCAGTAGACTCCCACCTGCGACAGGTATCGTTTGAGACGTAACGCCACATCCAGATTCAAATCTTTCTCCAACAATCCGCTTTCCGACCGGGCGCCCGGATCAATGCCGCCATGTCCGGCGTCGATAACCACTTTTTTGCCGGAAACCAGCGACGCCAACGGCAGACTGGTCCAGACGGACGGTTGACTGTACAACCATAATCCAACCGCAAAACAGACGAGCAACGCCAGCGAATATAGATACTCGCCACGCAGTAACACAATCAACAGTGGTTTCCGGAGCAACATCCTCCCGCCTTTCATCGCGATTGACAAGCCTGCTTTTACCTCTTTTGGATGATATTCAATGGAAGGTTAAACTAGAATTTGTCTCAAGCGGAAACCCCCTCGTTACGCCGTTTTTAATCATGTGTCAAAAAGTTATGCCAATTCCAGTCTTTACGGGGGTTTGGCATCGATTAATTTTTTGTATAAATCATTGACAGAGGTAGGTTTTTTTGCTAATATAATTTTTGTTTTGAATCTGTTTCTAGGAGCGTGGACCATCGTTCCAAAAACCAACTGAATACTCCTGATCTAACATATATCCCGAGGCGAGCCGTAGTGCATCATCGGGTAAAGGGAAATCAGGGTGCTTATGGGTCAAAAAAGGGTTCTTCCTAACCAGAAGACGAAGAAAAGGGGTTGAGGGGAATGTCAAGTTTTGATACTGTAGGTGCTCACGTTCTGGCCGATTTTTGGGGTTGCCAGTTCGAAAAGCTCAACGATGCACAGTACCTCATGGAATGTTTGCGGAAAGCCGCCCAAAGCGCAAACATGACAATTCTCGGGGAGGAGTCTTTCAAGTTTGAACCGCAAGGGTTCACCGGACTCCTGTTACTTTCTGAGAGTCACATCTCCATCCATACGTATCCGGAACGGGGATACGCCGCAATTGATGTTTTCACCTGCGGTGGTGGAATGACTCAGAAAGCCATCGCGTTTCTCAAGAACGCTTTGAATCCGGAGAATGTAAACGAAATGATCGTGCGTCGCGGCCTACCCGATGAAGAGTTCGTCGTAAACGCCTCGTAACTGATAGTTGGACAATTGAATAACCAAACCAAAAAACACCGCATTTTGCGGTGTTTTTTGGTTTGCTCACATATAAAATCGCTGAATGCGTATCTGTCCACCCAGACCTAAAGGTCAGGGCTAAGTTTGAAAACCGGTCTCAAGCCCTTCCGGGCTGGGTGGCGCTTCGAAGCTTTTGCCGAGCCCTGGCGGGGCTTTAGAATGGTTTTGATAACCTTAGCCCTGTCGCGGAGATGGCGCCATCATTTTCATTCTATCGCTTGCTCCGGCGCGCCGAGGTGGCCGACCACTTACTTTTTTGTTCGTCCCATCATTTTTCCTTCAACCCGGGTTATACTACTACACAAGAAACTCCAATTACGCCATTATTTCTTGCGAGGTGATTTTTCATTGCGCACGCTCTGGAAAGGCGCGATCAGCTTCGGGCTGGTCAATGTGCCGATTAAACTGTATACCGCCACGGAAAAAAAGGAGATTAAATTCAACTATCTGCATGAGAAGTGCGGCACGCCCATCAAATATCAGCGGCGCTGTCCCACCTGCAACGTCGAGGTGACATCGGAGGAGATTGTCTGGGGTTATGAGTATCAGAAAGGGCAATACGTCATCTTAAAAGAGGAAGACTTTGAAAGCCTGCCCGACGAGAAAAGTAAGACCATTGACATCCTGGATTTTGTGGAGTTGGCGGAGATTGATCCGGTTTATTTTGAAAAAAGTTACTTCCTTGAACCCAGTCCCGGCGGTGAAAAAGCCTATGCCTTACTCCGTCGCGCCATGGAAGAGACCGGCAAAATCGCGGTCGCCAAAGTCACTATCCGCACCAAAGAAACCCTCGCCGCGCTGCGGGTCTATCAGAACGCCCTATTGATGGCGGTGATCTTTTATCCCGACGAGATCCGCACTACCGCCGGATTGACCGGAATCCAGTCCGAACCTAATTTAAACGCCAACGAAATTGAGATGGCCAACAACCTGATCGCCAACCTTTCGGGCCATTTTGATCCCGCCAAGTACACCAACAACTACCGGGAAAACCTCATGCAAGTGATTCAAGCCAAAATTGCCGGCGGCGAGGTCGCCGAAGCACCGGCCCGCGAGCCCGGTAAAATTATCGATCTGATGGAAGCGCTCCGCGCCAGTTTAGCCGCGACCGAAAAGGATAAGCCTACCACGCCTAAGCGCCGTGGCCGTTCCAAGACCGGTTAGCGTTTGGCGAAACCGCTTAAGCGACGCCTTGATTCGGAGCGTACGGCTGGCGCGACGGTTCGGATTTTTCCTTGTCATCGCTGAGAAACCGTTTGGAAGTTTCTTCATAGCAACTCCACGTTTCGCCGTAGTCCGACAGCCGGCTGAGAAAGCCCCAATCGAGGTCCAAATGCAGTTGTCCAGGGATCTTTTTCCTTTTACCCATTTCTACCTCCTAAAATGTTGAGACAATCAGACTTTCTCTACACTTGATCAGATTCCTTCAAAAATTTTCCAGGACTTTCCGGGGAAAAGCCTGATTCCGCCCTAAAAAGCGCGACGTTCACCAAAAAGGTGGCGTTTTGGAATCAAACCCCGGCAGCTTTCTTTAGATTACCGCGGTCATCGTAAAAAAGAGAGCCGGAATTCCGGCTCTCTTTTAAAAAATTTTTTTTTATTTTTCCCGGTTACATCCGTTCCGGCACTTCGATGCCCAAAATATCAAGGGTTTGCCGCAACACCGCCAGCACCGTTTGCGACAGTTGCAACCAGGAAGCTTGCCGGGCGGGGTCCGGTTCCGTTAAAATCCGGTATTGATGATAGAAACGCGTAAAAGCCGCAGCCAACTGATATAGGTAATCGCAGAGGTAATTCGGCGAACGTTGGTCATACGCGGCGTAAATCACATCCGGGAATTCGACCAGTTTTAACAGAATCGCCCGTTCCTCGGGACCGGCCGGCGCTAAAATCGGGCCGGCCGCCAATCCTTTAGCCGCCGCCTTTTTGAGAATCGAGTTGATCCGGACCGCCACATACAGATGATAGGGACCGGTACAACCTTCGAAAACCGAAAACCGCTCCAGATCAAACAGATAATCTTTCAAACGGTGGTTCATCAGATCGGCGAATTTCAAGGTGGCGACCCCGATCGTCTGCGCCAACTCCGACATTTGCTCCGGGTCAAGCTCCGACGCCAGCTCGGAGTTTTGGATTTTCTCCAAGGCTTTTTCAGTGATCATGGCAATCAGGTCTTTCAACTTCATGACCCCGCCGGCCCGGGTCTTAAAGGGGCGGCCGTCCGGTCCGTTCATCGTGCCGAACCCAATATGTTCCATTTGCAACGTTGCCGGAGCGATTCCCGTCTTATAGGCGCTGCGGAACACTTGGATGAAATGATCGGCCTGCCGTTTATCGACCACATAGAGGATCAGCTCCGGTTGATAATCCCGCACCCGTTGGGCTATGGTCGCGAGGTCGGTGGTCCCGTAAAGATACGCCCCGTCGGACTTGGTCAGGATCAACGGCGGCAGCTCTTTTTTATCATCCGCTTCCGCCACTTCGATCACCAAAGCGCCTGCGCTCAGTTTGGCCAAACCTTCAGCCCGCAACCGTTCGACCATTGCCGGAATCAGCGGCTGGGCGTCGCTCTCTCCCAACCAGAGGTCAAACTGAATGTTTAAACGCTGGTAATCGCCTTGCAAATCCGCGACCGAAACATGAAAGATATGTTGCCAGAGCGCCCGGTAGCCCGGTCGGCCGTTTTGCAGCTCGAAAGTGGCTTGACGGGCCGCTTCCAATACCTGTTCGTCGGTTTTGGCAAGCTGACTGACCGCCGGGTAGATCGCTTCCAAATCGCTAATGGTAAAGGGCGGATCTTCCGGATACGGTCCGGTAAATTGCGGGTCAAAGTAAGGCAACTCCGTTTGACGCCGTGCCATTTCGGAGATGATCATGCCCATCTGCAGACCCCAGTCACCCATATGAATGTCGCCGATCACGCGATGTCCGACAAACCGGGCTAACCGTTTCAAGGATTCCCCAATGATCGCCGAGCGTAAGTGGCCGACATGCAACGGTTTGGCGATATTGGCCCCGCCGTAGTCAACCATCACTGTCTGGGGTTCCGCTACGACCCGGCAGCCCAGCCGCCCGTCGTCCGCCAGGCGCTGCACAAATTGGGCCAAAAACGCATCGGTCAGGATCAGATTGATAAAACCCGGTCCGGCGAGGGAAACGGCTTCAAAAATCGCCGGATCTTTGATGGCCTTGATCACCTCGGCGGCGACCAGCGCCGGATTCTTCCGGGCTTGCTTGGCGGCGGTCATGGCTCCGTTGCATTGAAATTGACAGAGATCCGGCCGGTCCGACGGGGCAACCTTGCCGTACCCCGCATCCAAACCGCAGGCGGCGAAAGCCTCTCCCAGGATCCCGGAAAGTTCTTGCGTTAAACTGTTCATTGCTTATCCCTTCTATATATGTCGCACTAAATATTTTGGACTATCTTAAAGCGACATATTTCCTTCGATTCATAAGTTGAAATAATTCAACATTTTCTTTCCAGCCGCGTTTCAAGGATGGATAACAAAAATCCAATTATTTAGTTCAACTTATCTAACCGTTTAAGTACGCTAATTCTAGATCAATCCGGAAACAAATGTCAAGACTCAAGCAGCGATTGCGGTAATCTTTGCAAGGTTCATTTTATCATTAATTCCACTTTTTTATTTTTTACCCTGGATATTTTTATAAGTCAAGTGCAAAAAATATTTCTACAGGTCAATAAAATATTTATCAAGGTGGGATATATATTTATCAAGATAGGATATATATTTATCAAGGTCAATTAAATATTTATCCAGGTCAATTAAATATTATCAAGCTGGAAAATATATTTATCCAGGTTGCTTATTCATTTTTCAAGGAGACAAATATATTTATTCACCTCATAAAAATATTTATCCGCTTATTTCGTTAATTTATTCCGATATTTTTTCTATTTTTATCAATATTAACTCAACTTTCGTAGTCTAGTGCGAAAGTTGAGTTATTAATAATTTTTCTGCGGATTTAACGACAAAACAAGCCGGCTTTCTTCCCAAAAAACGGCTTGTTTTGCAGGATTGCTTGTTATCGGTGGTTAAAGCCCTTCGGAAATCTCGTCGGTCAGTTCGTTAACATCGTCATTCTGACACGGAAAATGTTGCTTTAGATGTTGGCCCACCGAAGCAATGCCGCGACAGACGCCTGCGGCGAACTGACCTTGCCGGAACAACAGCCGCATCTCGTCTTTGGTCGTTTCCCAAAAATTCGCCGGGACCACCGCGTCAATGCCGCGATCGCCGATGATGGCGAATTTGTGGTCAACCACCGCCAGATAAATCAACACCCCGTTGCGGAGCGCCGTCTGATCCATACCGAGTTTGCCAAAAACAACCTGGGCCCGGGCGATGGGATCCCCGCCGTCGCCGCTCTCCACATGAACCCGGATCTCCCCGCCGGTCTGATCCTCCGCTTGTTGAATGGCAGCCATAATCCGTTCTTTCTCTTGGTGCGAAAAGAACCGTCGTGTTTTATGCACTCCAATCATCGTAACACCTCTTACGCTAAAATCGCCTCGGCTTCACTCAGCCGTTCTGGGTCGGTTTTTATAAATAAAGTATCATGGCGCCCAACGATCGCGACACCGCTACCAATCGCCGCTCGCGCCGCCGCCGCCAAAATTGCCACCCCCGCCGCTAAACCCACCGCTGTCGGAACTGCCACCGCCACCAAAGCCACCCCCACCGGACCAACCGCCGCCGCCGCCGCCGCCACCCCAATACCAAGGTTCGCTAAAGCCCCGGCGGTACCGACCTTGGCGCATCCGGTTACTCCGGTTGCCGTTGAACGTAACCCACCCCGCAATGATCAACGCCACGATCCAAGCGACCGGCAACGACCGGTCGCGACGTTGGGGCGCCGGGGCCGGTTCATTTAAACCTTGATAATCCGGACTGATCGCTTGGATCAGCGAAACTACCCCGGCCTGTAATCCGCCGTAATAATCTCCGGCTTGAAACCGCGGACTGATGACCGCGCGAATGATTGTGCCGGCCCGACCGTCGGGGACTACCCCTTCCAAGCCGTACCCTACCTCAATCCGGACTTTCCGTTCCATCTTGGCGACAAACAGGATAATGCCATTATCTTTGCCTTTTTGACCCGGCTTGTTCAACGTGAACAATTCTTCCGTAAATTCGACCAGTTCCCGGTCTTCCAAACTGGGTACCGTCACAATCACGATCTGATTGGTGGTTGCCTGATGGTAACGTCCCAATTCCTGAGCTAACGCTTGCTGTTCACTGGAACTCAACAACCCGGCCTGATCAGTCACATACCGGGAAAGCTGAAAGGGTTCCAATGCCCAGGCCGAGCCGGCCAAAGTCATCACCAAAAGAAAGGCGACGATCGCGGAGATCCATCGCTTGTTCATTGATATGCCTCCTAAAAAATCGCTAAAAAGCAAGCCAGAGAAGTTCTCTGGCTGCCGCTGATCGTGCTGCGCTTTGCGCCGCGGTTTAGTCGAACTTAACCGTCGGATTTTCTTTGGCGCTTTGCGGGACTTCAAAATATTCCATCTTTTGCAGACCCATCATACCCGCGAAAATGCTGCCGGGGAAGAGTTGCACTTTATTATTATACTCTTTTACCAAGTCGTTATAACGCTTTCGTTCAACCGCCAAACGATTTTCGGTGCCTTCCAGGTTATCCGTCAACCGGTTGAACTGTTCGTTGGCTTTCAGTTGCGGATAGTTTTCCACCACCACCATCAAGCGGCTTAACGCGGTTTCCAATTGAGCGTTGGCGGCCGCTTTCTCCCGGATATTGCCGGCTTGCATCATCCGCCCCCGCGCGTCGGCGATATTGGTGAAGATATCCTTTTCATGTTTCGCATAACCCTTCACCGTGTTGACCAGGTTGGGAATTAAATCATGCCGCCGTTGCAGCTGATTATCCACCTGTTTCAACTGGGCTTCCACGTCATTTTTAAGGACCGTGACACTGTTATAAAAAGAGAAATACATTCCGACCGGAACCATGACCAACAAAAGTAAAACAACCAAAACACCAATTCCGATAACCCACTTATTCAAATATCATCCCTCCTAATCACCTAAACGCAAGCCTGGCCGAAAAGTTTCGCACCCATCGCAAGTACTTACATTGTAACATAAGCCCGTCAGCAAAGAAACAACAGCCGTCGATCGCTCCGGCCGAAACAACGACCAGAATTAATCCTTTGGGAAATACCCCCCAGGAGTGAACTCCTGGGCTGAAGTCTAAATCCTTCTCAACCCCTCCGGGGTGGGATACCTTCGAAACCAAAAGTATGGCATAGTCTTGCTGTAGAACTGTAGTCCCGTCTTTGTCACTCGCCCGCTACGATCGGCCTCACTTGTTTATAATATTGGCCGAGAGGAACCTTGCCGGATTGCTTGTCTGCCTGAATACCCATACGCGTCGTCAAAAGACGAACAGTGCAAGGAGGGACCGAGTGAGGACTGGAAGCGTACTGGATGTACGCTGAAGCCCGGAACGACCGACCGACGCGGCAATGGGCGTCTTTTCACGGCGCAACAAGCAATCCGGCAAACTCAACTGAACTCCTACCACTCTTCCATATAAAAAACGCCGCCAACCTCTGTCAGCAGCGCTTTAAAAACATATCCTTAAACCTCAATTACCCGTTGCGTCTGGCGAAATCTTGCATCAGTTCGGCCAGCGCCTGACATCCCTCCGCCGGCATCGCGTTATAAATCGACGCGCGCATGCCGCCCACCGAGCGGTGTCCTTTGATCCCAACCAAGTCGGCCTGTTTCGCCTCGCTGACAAACGCCGCTTCCAACTCCTCATTGGGCAGCCGAAAGGTGACATTCATCAACGACCGGTCTTCTTTCCGGGCATGACCGCGATAGAACCCGTTGCTGTTATCAATCGCATCGTAGATATATGCGGCTTTCTCCTGATTCAACTTCGCCATGGCCGTGACGCCGCCGTTGGCTTTAACCCACTTCAACACCAGGTTCACGATATAAACCGCAAAGGTCGCCGGAGTATTGTAAAGCGAGTTGTTCTTGGCAAACGTCCCGTACCGGAAGATGGCCGGCAGGTTTTTATTGGCCTTTTCCAGCAGCTCCGGACTGATCATCACCACGGTCACACCCGACGGGCCGAGATTTTTCTGCGCACCCGCGTAAATCAGCGCGAACTTGGAGACATCGAACGGCCGCGCTAAAATATCGCTGGACATATCCGCAACCAGCGGCGTTCCCGGAAACTCCGGCAAGGTCGCCCATTGGGTGCCAAAAATTGTATTATTGGAGGTAAGGTGGACATAAGCGCTGTCTTGACTGAGTTTTATCTCAGAGCGGGCAGGAATCCGGTCATAATTGGTCGCTTGCGTACTGGCAGCCACATTGACGGTACCGACCCGCGCGGCTTCTTCATACGCTTTCTCGGCGAAACTGCCGGTTAAGATATAGTCGGCAACCGATCCGGCGGGTAAAAAGTTCATCGGGATCAAGGCAAATTGAGCGCTGGCTCCGCCGCCCATAAACAGCACTCGATAATCGGAAGGGGCATTTAAAAGCTCTTTAAACAAGCTTTCCGTCTCGTTATGTAATGCTTCATAGTCCTTACCGCGGTGACTGACTTCCAGGATCGACATTCCGGTCCCTTTAAAATCCAACAGGTCCCGTTGGGCTTCCTCCAAGACTGACAACGGCAGGACAGCCGGCCCGGGATTAAAGTTATAAACGCGCTTACTCAAACTCCAAACCTCCTCTAGTCTTCTCTCAAAAAATAAGTCCGACAAAACTTGTTCTCATTATAACTGCTTGCTATCTATTCTTCAAGCGACTTCACAGAATTTTCATTAACGCCGTAGCTGTTTTGTATGACAAAACGGCGCAATTTATTAAACAAGTGTTCCGGCAGAAGTTTGGGAATAATCATGCCAATTTCGGGCGATTTCGCCATCTTGCCCCGCCCCACTTGGGCTAAACAAAAAACGCCTTGCATGCAAAGCGTTTACGGTTCTTGGCTGTCGCGCAACAACACGCGGACCACCGCTTGGATGGTGGGATTGGCCACCTGATAAAAGACTTCCAGCCCTTCGCGGCGGCACTTTAAAACCCCGGTGACGCGCAGTTTCGCCAAATGTTGCGAGAGGGTTGACTGGGGAATTCCCAAACAAGACTGCATATGGTTGACATTGCATTCGCCTTTGTCCATCAGACCCCGCACAATGCAGAGTCGGACCGGATGGGCGATGGTCTTTAAAATTTCGGCTTTTTCACTTAATAATGTCATATCGTCCGGACGTTCCATAATTCCTCCGCCAACATCCCGTTCAGTATTACGCTGATTATTACTATAATACAATATACTACCGTAGAAAACTATGTTTCATACTGAAAAAGGTTGAGATTGTCATCATGGCGGTTCTGCGCTTTGGCGACACAGACCTGATTGCGTCCGGTATTTTTGGCTTCGTAAAGCGCCACGTCGGCGAGGTATAACAAGCGTTCATAATTATCGGCGTCAATTGGATAACACGCCAAACCGGCGCTGATGGTGACCGGAATCCGGGTCCCGTCGTCGCTGACGAACTGATGGTCGCTGATCAATTTGCGGATTCGTTCGGCAAACACCAACGCCTGGTCGCAATCCATCCCCGGCAGGATCACCACAAACTCTTCGCCGCCGTAGCGGGCGACCACGCCTTCGGGCCCCGCCGCCTCGCGAATCAAAGAAGCCGCCGTCTTTAATACCACATCGCCGCATAAATGGCCGAACCGGTCATTGACGATTTTAAAATAATCGATATCCAAAATGATGACGGACACCTCGCCCGCGTGACTGTAAAAGAGCTCGTCCACATAGTTCATGAGATACATCCGGTTAAAAACACCGGTGAGATTATCGTAAATCGCCATCTGTTTCATCCGGGCGTACAGAAAGGCGTTTTCGACGGATAAACTTAATTCCTGGGCGATGAGCCGGGCAAAATCCACCAAATCCTCGGTGACGCTATCCAACAGTTCTTGTTCGAACAACATCACGCCCAACACTGACCGGCGGCCAATCAACGGGACGGCGACATAATTTTTAAACTGACCCGCCCAAGCCTCCATGCTTCGATTTTTATAGGTATGAACGACTTTTTGATGAAAAACGTGGGCCAAGAGATGGGCGGAGTCGAGCGCAACCTCCTGCGGCAGATCCAAATCGCTGATAATTCCCGAACAGGCGCAGCTTTGCAAATTTTCGCCTTTATCGTCGATCAGATAAATACAACAAAATTTACAACCCAAAACCCCAATCACAATGTCAACCGCTTTCTTCAACAGACTTTCCGAGTCTAACTCACGGCTGATCTCTTCCTGAATCAACTGCAGCGTATACGCTTGGGCATATTTTTCTTCCACTTGCATATTGGAGAACTGCAGCTGGCGGTAATTGGACTCCAACTCCCGGCGCGATTGCTCCGTTTGGGCTAGAATCCGGAGAAAAGCCTCGCGAAGCTCTGTCAATTCATCATGGTGGGGATCGGTTGCCAAGCGGGCTTCCCGTCCTTGGAGAATCCGGGTTAAATAATTATGCAAATCCGTTATCCGGTGGGTGATCGAATGGTAATACGCCCAGATCGTCCAGGCGGTCGCCACGAAAACGCCTCCGAACAATACCATCAGCACCATATAGTGCTCCGTCACATATTTTATCCGTAACACGAAAAGGTAGGGCGGGTACGCCGGGCTCGCAAGCAACAAGCCAACGATCAGCACTGAAGGTATCATCGACAATAAACCAATAAGCACCAATGACTTATTGCGTAGTCGCACTCAATAACCCCCCATTTCGATGATTTCTGCTTAGAAAATAGCTTTTGGCCGATGTCGTCACCTAGCTTATTTTCTTAATTCGCTTGCGCGAGCGGTAGCTAGCGTGGACGACTGCTTAGAAAATACGTTGAATGCGCTTCTGTCCACCCAGACCTAAAGGTCAGGGCTAAGTTGAAAACCGATCTCAAGCCCTGGCGGGCTGGGTGGCGCTTCGAAGCTTTTGCCGAGCCCTGGCGGGGCTTTAGAATGGTTTTGATAACCTTAGCCCTGTCGTTTACGGCTGGGCGGAGATGGCACCATCATTTTCTTCCCTTCGCTTGCCCCGGCCTGCCGGGGTGGCGGACTACCTAGAAAATAGCCTTCGCTTGTTCCAAATTGTTAGCTCTTGAGAAAATGTCCCATGGCCCCCCCTCTTTTCCACCGCTTCGAACCGGCTGTCATTCAAAAGAGAGGGGGATTGTAAAAAGTTGGATCAAGTATTCGCTATCGAAGGGGGGTGAGTCGCGCCACCATTTTCATTCCTTCGCTCTCCCCAACAAGGCGGGCTGGGCGACTGCCTACAAAAAAACCCGGCCGAGGCCGGGTTTTTGACAAACGTTTGTTGCGATCAATCCATTCCCATTCCGGGCATTCCGCCAGGTCCGGGCATCATCGGTTTTTCTTTCTCAGGGAGGTCGGTGACCAAGCATTCGGTGGTCAACAACATCGCGGCGATACTCGCGGCGTTTTGGAGCGCGCTGCGGGTAACTTTAGCGGGGTCGACAATACCGGCTTCAACCATATTGACGAATTGGTTGGTCAATGCATTGTACCCTTTGCCAAATTCCAGCGAGCTGACTTTCTCCACGATAACGGAACCTTCCACGCCGGCGTTGTAAGAGATCTGACGCAGCGGTTCGGATAAGGCTTTGCGAACCAGTTGAATACCGGTTGCGACATCGCCGTTTTCTTGAATCTTGTCAAGAACCGGAGCGATCTGCAGTAAGGTCACGCCGCCGCCCGGCACCACGCCTTCTTCAACCGCGGCGCGGGTCGCGGAGAGCGCGTCTTCAATCCGGTGTTTCTTCTCTTTCATCTCGGTCTCGGTCGCGGCGCCCACTTGGATCACGGCAACACCGCCGGAGAGTTTGGCGAGACGTTCTTGGAGTTTCTCACGGTCATAGTCGGAGCTGGTATCTTCGATCTGAACCTTGATCTGATTGATCCGGTTTTTGATCTCTTGCGCGTCGCCACGGCCGTCAACAATGGTGGTTTCTTCTTTGGTGATCTTCACTTGACGAGCGGTACCGAGCATTTCAACGGTAGCGTTCTCCAAGGTCAAACCAACTTCTTCCGAAACAACCTGACCGCCGATGACGGTTGCGATATCGCTGAGCATAGCCTTACGACGATCGCCAAAGCCCGGAGCCTTCACAGCAACGACATTCAACACGCCGCGCAATTTGTTCACGACTAAGGTCGCCAAGGCTTCGCCTTCAACATCCTCAGCAATGATCAAAAGCGGTTTGCCGCGTTGAATGATCTTCTCCAGGATCGGCAGCAAATCTTTGATCATGGAGATCTTTTTATCGGTAAGTAAGATGTAGGGTTCGTCAAGCACCGCTTCCATCCGTTCGGTATCGGTGGTCATATACGGTGATACATAGCCGCGGTCAAATTGCATTCCTTCGACTACTTCCAGGTTGGTGCCAAAGGTTTGGGACTCTTCAACGGTGATAACGCCGTCTTTACCGACCTTTTCCATGGCTTCGGCGATCAAAGCGCCGATTTCTTCGTCGGCAGCGGAGATCGAAGCGACATGGGTGATATCTTGTTTGGAGTCAACCGGTTTGCTGACTTTTTTGATTTCGGTCACAACCGCGGCGACGGCCTTTTCGATGCCCTTTTTGAGGATCATCGGGTTGGCGCCGGCGGCGACGTTCTTTAACCCTTCACGGACCATCGCTTGCGCCAGCAAGGTCGCGGTAGTGGTTCCGTCACCGGCGATATCATTGGTTTTGGTCGCTACTTCTTTGGCGAGTTGCGCGCCCATGTTTTCAAACGGGTTTTCCAACTCGATCTCTTTGGCAATGGTCACACCGTCATTGGTGATGGTCGGTGAACCATATTTCTTATCTAATACGACGTTGCGTCCTTTGGGGCCCAAGGTAACTTTAACAGCATCAGCCAAGGTGTTGACGCCGCGTTCCAGCGCATGACGCGCATCTTCTGCAAACAAAATTTGTTTTGCCATATTTATCCCTCCTCTTTATCAGGTCAAATTATTGCACGATCGCCAAGATGTCGGTCTCTTTGAGAACCATATATTCTTCGCCGTCGAGTTTAACTTCGGTGCCGGCATATTTTGCGAACAATACCGTGTCGCCTTCTTTGACATCCAACGCTAACCGTTGACCGTTTTCCAACACCTTGCCGGAACCTACCGCCACCACTTTGCCGGTTTGCGGTTTTTCTTTGGCGCTATCCGGGAGCACGATGCCGCTCTTGGTTTTTTCTTCGCTCTCAACCACTTTAATTACGACTCTTTCACCTAAGGGTTTAATATTCATGAATTTCCCTCCTCTCGAAATTGTGGAACTTGTTATTAGCACTCATCGATGGCGAGTGCTAATCTCTAAAATCGATTTTATATAACTAATGGCAGAATGGCAACATCGTCCAAGCGGCAAATAATTTACCATAAGGCGATATAGGTTAATTATTGAAATCTAGCTATTTATTTCTTCACTATAATTCAATTTACTCTGTTTTTCATGCTATTTTCAAGAAATTAGGGCAAACTAAACGTATCCCGCTACAATTAACCGGGAGTTAGCGGAGGCCAATCATTTAAATCGGAGCCGACCATGCTACCGAATACCTTGAAGCCCATGCTCGCCACTGCGGCGGAAAAACCATTCGACTCCCCGGAGTACGTCTACGAAATCAAGTGGGACGGCTACCGTTGTTTGGCGTTTTTAGACGGAGCGACGCGATTGCAAAGCCGCAATCTGAAAGATATTTCCCCTGTCTTTCCCGATCTTGGCCAATTGCATCAACGGGCGAAACAATCGAGTCTGCTGCTTGACGGGGAGATCGTTGCGCTACGCGACGGCAAGCCCAGTTTTCGCGAACTCCAAAAACGGGCCCAACTGCGCAATCCGGAACAGATCGCGCGGCTGACGGCCAAGATCCCCGTGGTTTATGTCGTATTTGATCTGCTATATCTAAACGGCGACTCCCTACTGGAACTGCCATTGACCCAACGCCGTCAGTTATTGGAAGAAAACATCACCCCCGCGGATGAGCTGATTCCTACCAGTCAAGTGCCCGGACGCGGCCTGGCTTATTTCAACGCCACCGCCGAACTGGGTTTGGAAGGGGTCATCGCCAAAAAAACCGCCGCCCCGTATTTACCGGGGAAACGGGTTAAAACGTGGCTGAAGTTTAAACATAAACGGAACGGGTTATTTATTGTATGCGGATTTATTGAAAATACGACATCCCGGGGCGCGCTCCGGTCGTTAATTTTAGGAGTCTACCGCGACGGCGTCCTCTGCTGGCGCGGCATGGTCGGGACCGGATTCACCATGCGCGAACTTGCCCTGATTCACCAGGAGTTGCGCCAAATAACGGTCGAGCCTTGTCCGTTCACCGGAACCCCGTTGCGGCAATCCGGCGTTTATTGGGTCAAGCCGCTGATCACATGCGAAATTGAGTACCTCGAGCTTACCGACGACGGTAGTTTACGCCACCCAACCTTTATTCGTTTCCGGCCCGATAAACAACCGGCCGACTGTCAATTGGAAGATTCGCATCTCACGTAGGCTGATTTGGAGGGGTAATTCGTGCCGCCCACGATAGTGATTAATAAATACCATATCCCGCTGAAAAATTTGGACAAAGTTTTTTGGCCTGACGAAGGTTATACCAAAGCGGATATCATGAAATATTACGCCGCAGTCTGGCCGCTGCTCGGTCCGCATTTGACAGACCGACCGGTCTCGCTGGTGCGCTATCCCGAAGGAATCACCGGCAATTTTTTTTATCAAAAAGATGTACCCGCTCCGCCCGAATGGGTAAAGACCGTCCCCATCGCCTCCGTGGACCGGGTGATTGATTACGCGCTACTAAACAATATCGAGACGCTGGTCTGGTCGATCAATTTGGGCTGTATCGAAGTGCATCCCTGGTTATCGCGGTTCCCGCAACTCGATCAGCCAACCTATGTCATTTTCGACCTTGATCCGATGGAACCGGCGACCTTTAGCGATTCGGTCAAAATTGCGCTTTATATCAAGATTCTCCTCAACGAACTCAACTTACAATCCTTTCCCAAAGTATCGGGCGCCACCGGGATTCATATCTACCTGCCCGTTGATCCCATTTATTCATATGAAGCGACCAGCGCTTTTGTGAAACAGATCGGGGAAATTATCATCAAAACCTTTCCCCAACTGGCAACCAATGAACGGAAAATCGCCAACCGGGCCGGCAAAGTCTATATCGACCACTTACAAAATTTACGCGGCAAAACTATCGCTTCCGTCTATAGTATCCGGCCTTTCCCCGGCGCCCCGGTCTCCGTCCCCGTACGCTGGGAAGAGCTGCCCGACCTCCACCCCGGGATCTACAATATCGTGACCGCTCCAAAACGCTTTGAAAAATTGGGCGATTTATTTCAACCGCTTCTTTATCTGAAACAAAATATTCCCGCCCGGTTGCTGGGGTAAAACAAAAGAGCCCGCATTTACCAAGCCACTGAAAAACTTCCGCTCTGAAAGATTGACCTACAATATATAGTGATTAGCATGTTTTAGGCTATCAATATATTGTAGGTCAATGTTATTTCGAGCAGTTTTTCAGTGGCCTCGCATTTACAGGCTCTTCATTGAATTCCTTTAATTTTAAAATGGCGAGGTATAAAAGACCGGCTCGCCGGCGACCAACCGGTTGCTCAGGCTCAGATCAAACTCGGCCACCAACGGCAAATGGTCGGAGATATAATTGTCGTCAATCCGGAAATCCCGCAATGAAAACTCCGGCGAAGCGAAGATGTAGTCCATGCGGGGAACGAGCACACCGTTTCTTGCCCGAAAGGTGCCCCGATCTTTCTGGCCGCTTTGAACTTGCGCGTCGACAAAACGGCCTTCAAACGCATTTACTGAAACATCGCCGTCGGTACCGTTAAAATCGCCGGTGATGATTAACGGCCCGTCGGTCTGGGCGATAAATTGCTGAATCGCCCTAACCTGTTCCAAGCGGTCACTGTCCGAAAGCCCCAAGTGGGTCGTGACAAAGTTTACGCGCACCCCGCCCACCAATACCTGAACAAAACCGAAACTGCGCCGTTCCAAACTGCCCGGCATCAATTCGGTAAAAACGCTGACCAAGGGGTAACGGCTAAGAATTAAATTTCCAAAATTGCCGTTATTCCGTTCCAACGAAGCCGAATAAGCGTAGCACATATTTAAACGGCGCGCCAACTCGCCGGGGATATCCTCAAACCGGCTCATGCTTGACCAACTCCGGTCGACTTCCTGCAAACCAACCAAGTCCGGATTGATCTCCGCGATATAACGGGCGATACTATCCAGATCATATTGGCCGTACCAGTTCACCCCGCCGTGAATATTGAGGGTTAAAACCTTTAACGTCAGCGTGTTGTCCTGCGTAGCGATCGCCTCCGCTTGCGCCGCCGCCGGTAACAGCAGCAAAAGGAAACATCCTATCCAGAGGATATATATTTTAAGTCGCTTCAATTTATACCTCCGCCTTTATTTGGACAAAACCATAAATCGTCGCGGATAAGCCACGGTCAAGATGACCGGGTCGGCATTGAGTTGACCCGCCACGGCTAAATCAACAAAACTGCTATTGAAGGTCTGCGCTTTTTGCAGAGCGACCAAGGCGCCGCTGGCATTCAGACCCCAGACATTCAAACATCCCGTGCTACTCGCCGTGAAAAGTCGCGGACCGTCAACGCCGCTTTTTACTTTCATCGCATAAATGACACCGTTTGGTTTGGCGATTCGCGCCTTTTCGCTCAACCGGTAATTTTCGGTCAACCCGTACATATGGAGTTGGCCGGGCCGGTTTTGGACTCCTTCGTCAATGAAGATCTCCGCTTTCCCGTCGTCGTTGAGATCGCCGGCGGTTAATCCGCGGATATTCCCAAATGTACCTGACGCTTGTCCCGCCATGACAAAGTTGCCGTCTTGGTATTGCCAAAACTGCACGACGTCGTCATATTGTTTGGTCGTAATCTTGCCAATCCCGGCAACCACCAATTCCGTTCGACCGTCGCCGTTGAGATCGGCGCCGGAGATCAACAGCGGTTTCATGTTATGGCTGCCCCGTTTCACCAGATTTAAAGTGCCGTTCTGGTGCTGAAATAGGTAAAAATTGGTCTCGGTCAGTATCAACAACTGATTTTGGGCCCCTTCGAACTTGCCCGACGCCACCCATAACACACTGCGGTCTTCAAACAAATTGGGGCTTTGCCACTTGACGGTCGGCTGGCCGTCGCTGCCCAACACCATCCAATACGCAAAAAGTTCCCGGCTGGTATAGTTTTTGCCGCAAACCACAAACTCGCTGGAATTGTCCTGATCAAGATCGGTCTCTTGTACCTGAAAGAGACTTTCCATTAAAAACCGATCGTCTTTAAACGTTGTTTTATAATCGCCGAAATTCGCGGCAATCTGCATAAACAACAGACCGATGAGAAAGAATATCCACTTGTGGGAGAGCGATTTTTGCATCGTTATCTTCCTTTCTTATATTAACATCATCTCTTTTCCAAAATTAATGGGTTTGGATAATATATTGGCGGACTGCTTAGAAAATAGACTTCGCTTGTTCCAATTGTTAGCTTTTGAGAAAATATCCCATGGCGCCCCCTCTCTTCCACCGCTTCGAACCGGCTGTCATTCAAAAGAGAGGGGGATCGTAAAACGTTTGATCAAGTATTGGCTATCGAAGGGGGGTGAGTCGCGCCCCATTTTCATTCCTTCGCTTGCCCCGGCGCGCCGGGGTGGCCGACTACCTAGAAATTAACTTTTGGGCCGATGTCGTCACCTGATTTTCTTAATTCGCTTGCGCGAGCAGCGACGGGTAGCTAGCGTGGACGACTATTTAACAATTAACAATTCGCGCTCCACCGGAATCTTTCCTTCCGGTATGGCCTTGGATAAAAACGGTAATAATACTAATGTTCCGAGCTAAGGAGGTATAAAATCAACCAATGCGACCCCAAAAATTTTTGTGCTGCTTCCTCAGCGGGTTATTGTGTTGCGCCCGATATGAAAGATTTTCCACATGCGTATAAGTCCTTGTCAACAAGGCTATATTATTATAGAAATTGCGCTGGCTATGTTTAATTTATTTCAACGCGATCGTCCCAAAAACCGATCGTGCGACGTATCTAGTTTAGGAAAGGGGGATAGTGATGACCCGAGAGGAATTGGCGGAAAAAAACAAACAAGACCTGGTTGAGATCGCCAAGTCATTAGGAGTGAAGGGGATTACAAAACTGACTCGGGAAGATCTCATCGAACACATTATACTATTGGACCCTCCGTTCTCTGCCAATCCTGATCATGAAAAGGAGATCGCACAACATCTGTGCCGGACAATGGTTCAAGTTGACGCGTTAAACCCACCACCTTTGCCCGAGCATTTGTTGGGGGTCAATGTTGCCGAAGAACGAGAACAACATATCCCTTTGGATTATAACGTTACCAAAATTGTGTTAATGGTTCGCGATCCCTACTGGTTATACACATACTGGTGTGTCAGCGACGAAACCAGAGATCAGATTGGCCAAATCCGTTCTTGGGAACAGCTTTCGTTAACGTTACGGGTGTATGACGTTACCGAGGTCCAGTTTGACGGCTCCAACAGTAATTACTATTTCGATATTAGCGTGGATCGCCAATGCAAAAATTGGTATGTTCATGTCGGCGGCCCCAATCGTTCTTTCTGTATTGACCTGGGATTCATTATGGATAACGGGGCCTTTTATACCATTGCCCGTTCAAATTCGGTATTAACGCCACGCGACAATGTCTCCGACATCATTGACGAAGAATGGTTGGTCATTGAGGAAGACTTTAACCGGCTTTATCGTTTGGCCGGTGGTGGCTCGGGCAATAGTTCCGCGGCATTGGTTGAATCGCTGATCAAACGACTTGAGCGCGAGATGAGTTCGGGAGCTGTCAGCAGCCTTTCCAGTCCCACCAAATACCAGCCGAACGAACGGAAATTCTGGATGGTTGTCAATACCGAGCTGATTGTTTACGGGGCGACCGAACCCGACGCGCAGGTCGAGATTCAGGGACAACTCATTCAGTTACGGCCTGATGGCACCTTTACCATGCGATTCGCCTTACCCGACGGCACTCAATATATTCCGGTAACAGGTCACTCAGCCGATGGGGTTGACGCTATCACCATTACCCCGATCGTTTCAAAACAGACCCAGTAAGGAAGAGGAGTGTTGTCCATGGAACGCGGCTATCTGGCCTTGGTTCTTCATTCGCATTTGCCGTTTGTCAGGCATCCCGAACTACCTGAATTTTTAGAGGAAAATTGGTTTTACGAAGCAATTACCGAAACATACATCCCCTTGCTCAAAGTATTTCAAGGTTTAGCCAATGACGGAATCAATTTTCGGGTTACCGTCAGCCTATCCCCACCTTTGCTCGCAATGTTTAAAGACGATCTCCTCCAACGGCGCTATCGGGAAAAACTTGAAAAACTCATTGAGCTCGCTGAGAAAGAAGTTGAGCGTACCCGTTGGCTACCCCAATTTCATGAGGTAGCTTTAATGTATCTTGAGCATTTTCGCTATTGTCATTACTTTTTTGCCGAAAAATACCGTTGTGATTTGACAATTCCCTTTAAGGAACTGCAAGACGCCGGTTTTCTTGAGATTATCACCTGCGCGGCGACGCATGGCTTTTTACCGTTGATGGTCAATCAGACCGCGGCCCGGGCGCAGATTAAACTAGCCGTGGATCAACACCGCCAAATCCTGGGCAAACCCCCACGGGGTATTTGGCTTCCCGAATGCGGTTACCAACCGGGAATTGACGAACTGTTGCGGCGGGAAGGCATCCGCTTCTTTTTCACTGACGCCCACGGGATCCTGCACGCTTCACCACGTCCCAAATACGGTGTCTTCGCACCGGTTTATTGCCCCTCCGGCGTTGCGGCGTTCGGCCGGGACCTGGAATCCTCCAAACAAGTTTGGAGTGCGGATGAAGGCTATCCCGGCGATTACGACTACCGGGACTTTTATCGCGATATTGGCTTTGATCTGGAATATGACTATGTCCGACCCTATTTGCCGGAATGCGGCCTCCGCACCTTCACGGGGATTAAATATCACCGGATCACCGGCCGAACCACGGACAAGCAACCTTATAACCTATGGGCCGCCCGGGAAAAAGCGGCGCTCCACGCGGGCAACTTTATGTTCAACCGGGAAAAACAGATTGAGTATGTCGCCTCAATGCTCGATCGCAAACCGATCGTTGTTTCGCCCTACGATGCCGAATTATACGGGCATTGGTGGTTTGAAGGACCGATGTGGCTAAACTTCCTCATTCGTAAAATTACCTATGATCAGAAAACCATTAAACTGATTTCACCCATCGACTACCTGGAGATGTATCCGCGCAATCAAGTTTCGGTTCCTTCCATGTCGAGCTGGGGTTATAAAGGGTATAACGAGGTTTGGCTGGAAGGCAGCAACGACTGGATTTACCGGCATCTGCATCAAGTAGCCGACCGGATGGTAGAGTTAGCAAGCAGCTTCCCTGTCGCCGACGGCGATTTAAAACGCGCCCTTAATCAGGCCGCCCGGGAACTACTGCTCCTCCAGAGCAGTGACTGGGCATTTATCATGAAAACCGGAACCATGGTCGATTATGCCGTAAAACGGACGAAAAACCATATCCACCGCTTCCACAATCTCTATGAGCAAATTAAACTGAACCGGATCGATCCGGGCTATTTAGCGGAGTTGGAGGGAAAAGACAATATTTTCCCCAATTTAAGCTACCAGATCTATAATCCAAACCAAGTCACCCCGGATCCGCTATCGGAGGTCGCGGCAGCCCACTTATAAAAAAAGCAACCCGTTCCAGGCAAAAAAGTCACTGAAAAACCTCCGCTCTGAAAGATTGACCTACAATAGATAGTGAGTAGCTTGTTTTAGGCTATCAATATACTGTAGGTCAATGTTATTTTCGAGCAGTTTTTCAGTGGCCTCTGCAATAGCCCTTTTTGAGTCACATATTAGCCTGGCTTTGTAGCGAAACTCACCCCATTTTTATGGGCAACAAAGCGTGGGGTTACCCTCTCTTGGATAAGAGAGGGCGAGGGTGAGTTCCTAAAAATTACCGCTATATTTTATCTTTTGGTATTTTTTGCGACAGCCCCAATGTTATTTTGAGCAGTTTTTCAGTGGCTCCCAGGCAGAATATGGTTTTTTTGATACCAAGTTGCTGAAAAAAGGGAGCCAATTAATAAAAAACTTCGTCCAGGCATAATCCGCATGCCGGAGCGGTTGGACCGGCGGCTTTCCGGTCCTTGGCCGCGATCACCGCTTGGAACTCCGCCAAAGTCACTCGCTTCGTCCCAACCAGCAAAAGCGTTCCCATAATATTGCGTACCATATGATAAAGAAATCCGTCGGCATTGATCGTCATTCGGATCATTGGTCCGGATTGCGTAATATCACAGGAGTGGACCGTTCGCTCGGTGGTTTTTACCGCTGAACCGGATGCTTGAAACGATTTGAAATCATGCGTTCCCACAATGACTTGCGCCGCTTGGACCATCTCCTGCCAATCCAAAGGGTAGCGGTACCAATAGACAAACGGACGCTCAAAAACCGGTCGAATCTGATGATTATAGACAGTATAGGAATAGGTCTTCGCTTTTGCGCGATAACGGGCATGGAAATCCGCCTCAACCTCAGCTGTCTCCAGAATAACAATATCATCAGGCAATAAGGCGTTTAAAGCCTTTAAAAACGCCGATGATGACAGTGTACTCTCGGTAAAAAAATTCACGACCTGACCCCGGGCATGAACTCCGGCATCCGTCCGTCCCGCACCGGTTATCGTCACATTTTCTCCGGTCAGCTTGGCAATCCTGGCTTCCAACGTTCCTTGAATCGTATTCAATCCCACCCGTTGTCGCTGAAAACCCGCATATTCGCTGCCATCATAGGCGATGACCATTTTTATATTGCGCCTTGTGCTCATGACCCCTCTTTGGTTTTAAGAATTGGATTACCAAACCAGCAACATAAGCTCGGATATAAATAAATCAGGGTCCGCTTCGGAAATCCGAAACCGACCCTAGTTACCTGAAAACCAGCGGTAATAATTATACTAATTCAATTATGACCATTGGCGCAGCGTCGCCACGACGTTGCCCAACTTTTAAAATTCTGGTGTAACCACCATTCCGTTCAGTGTAACGGCCGGCAATATTGTCAAACAGTTTTTGCAGAACCGCAGGGTCGGTCACCACTGCCGCCGCTAACCGCCGGGAATGCAAGTCGCCTCGTTTCGCCAAGGTAATAACCTTTTCAGCTAACGAACGGGCTTCTTTGGCTTTGATTTCGGTGGTGGTAATCTTTTCATTCTCGAACAGCTCTGTAACCAAGCTGCGAAATAACGCTTTGCGATGAGCAGCTGAGCGCCCTAATTTCCGTTTCAGCATCTTCTTATCCTCCTTACATACGAAAACTCAGAAAACATCAAGAATCAATCCTCGGATTTACGCAATGAAAGACCCAAACTTTCCAATTTCTGTTCGACTTCTTCCAATGACTTACGGCCAAGGTTTCGAACTTTCATCATATCTTCTTCGGTTTTCCGTGTTAACTCTTCAACACTATTAATACCGGCGCGCTTCAAACAATTGTAAGAACGCACCGAGAGATCTAACTCTTCGATGGTCATTTCGAGAATCTTATTTTTCGATTCTTCTTCTTTCTCGACCATGATCTCCGTTTTACCGGCTGTTTGACTCAAATTGACAAACAGCATTAAATGCTCGGACATGATTTTGGCAGCTAAGGAAACCGCCTCGACCGGACTGATGCTCCCGTCGGTATGTACCTCTAAGATCAATTTATCATAGTCCGTAATTTGGCCTACCCGAGTATGCTCAATCACATAGTTAACTTTTTGAACAGGAGAAAAATGAGCATCAACGGCAATATTGCCGATAATATTATCTCCCTTGTTACGATCTGCCGATACGTAACCCCGACCGCGGTCTAACGTTATTTCCGCACTCAGGGTGCCGCCCTCAGATACAGTTGCAATATACATGTCGGGATTCAACAACTCAATATCGCTACTGACTTGGATATCCGCTGCAGTAACCGTCTTGGGCCCTTTGACATTTAGGTTGACTTTTTTGGGACAATCCCCATGGATCTTTACCAATAACTGTTTCATATTTAAAACAATATCAGTGGTATCCTCAACAACCCCCGGAATCGTCGAAAACTCATGAAGTACTCCGTCGATTTTAACCGAAGTTACAGCAAAACCCGGTAGGGATGAGAGGAGGATCCGACGAAGCGAGTTGCCCAGTGTCGTCCCATAGCCCCTTTCTAAAGGTTCAATCACGAAAACTCCATGACGCTCCGGGTCACTCGTTTCCTCTATGGTGATTTTGGGCTTTTCAATCTCGATCAATACTTAACCCTCCTTCTCGCTTAAGCGATAGAAAAGATACTAAAACAACTTCGAAAACAACTTCGAAAACAACTCGGGCCGATCTCGCTCCACCTAGCCTATTTTCATACGCTTTGCGCGAGCGGCGACGGGCGATGGGCGATGGGCGACGGGAGCTAGCGTAGACGACTACCTGGAGTACAACTCAACAATCAAGTGTTCTTGAACTTGAGTATCGATCTGCTCCCGGGTCGGCAACGCTTTCACTTTACCGCCCACATTGGTCTTGTCTAATTCCAGCCATTCCGGGACAGTACGTTCACCGGCGCTTTCAACATTTTCTTTCAGTTTGGGAGAGCTCAAACTAGCCTCTTTAACAGTTAATATGTCCCCACCTTTCACTAAAAATGAGGGAATATTAACTTTTTTTCCATTGACTAGAAAATGTCCGTGACGGACCAACTGACGGGCTTCTTTGCGGGAAGCGCCAAATCCTAAGCGATAGACGACATTGTCTAAACGGCTTTCGAGAATTTGCAACAAATTCTCACCGGTAATTCCTTTTTTGCGTTCAGCCAAAGTGAAGTAACCGGCAAATTGACGTTCCAGAATTCCGTAAATGCGGCGGAGTTTTTGTTTTTCACGCAACTGAATGCCGTATTCGGAAACTTTTTTACGTTCTTGACCATGTTGACCAGGAGCATAGGAACGACGGCCAACACTACATTTCGGCGAATAACAACGATCACCTTTTAAATAAAGCTTTTCGCCTTCACGGCGGCATAATCTACAAACAGCTTCTGTATACCGTGCCATAGAGCTCTAAACACCTCCAATTATACTCGACGACGTTTTGGCGGACGGCACCCGTTATGCGGAATTGGAGTGACATCCTTGATTAAATTAACAAACAAGCCAGCAGCCTGTAACGAACGAATTGCAGCTTCCCGGCCGGCGCCAGGACCTTTCACAAAAACCTCAACATTTTTCATGCCATGATCCATTGCCACTTTGGCGGCTGCTTCAGCAGCCATGCCGGCGGCAAACGGAGTGCTTTTCCGTGAACCCTTAAAGCCCATGTTTCCGGCACTTGACCATGCCAACACATTTCCAGTCGTGTCGGAGATTGTCACAATCGTATTGTTAAACGTGGAGTGGATATGAGCCACACCGCTGTCTATATGCTTACGTTCCTTTTTACGGGTACGGACACCTTTCTTGGCGGCAACTTTAGCCATTATTCATTACCTCCTTATTTTTTCCTCTTTGCGCCGACAGTTTTCTTCGGACCTTTACGAGTCCGGGCGTTGGTCTTGGTACGTTGACCCCGTAACGGAAGGCCGCGACGATGCCGCATACCACGATAACTGCCGATTTCAATCAAGCGCTTAATATTCATTGATTCTTCGCGACGGAGGTCACCTTCAACCTTATAATCACGGTCAATGACTTCACGAAGTTTATTAACCTCTTCTTCCGTCAGATCCCGGACTCGAGTATCGGGGTTGATCCCAGTTTTCGCCAATACCTCATTTGAGGTAGTCCGCCCTAAACCATAAATATACATTAGGGCTACTTCCACCCGTTTTTCACGTGGTAAATCTACTCCTGCAATACGTGCCATCTCATTACCTCCTCAACTTAACCCTGTTTCTGTTTGTGCTTCGGATTATCACAGATTATGGTTACACGGCCTTTCCGTTTGATAATTTTACAATGTTCACATACGGGCTTAACTGAAGGTCTAACTTTCATAATAAATCCTCCTTAAAGAAAAACTAAATTTATTATATCAAAACTGGACAGGGGGAGGAAGTAAATTATTTGTATCTATAAATAATTCGGCCTCTTGTAAGATCGTAAGCCGATAATTCCACGGTAACCCGATCTCCAGGTAGGATTTTGATAAAGTTCATTCGCATTTTTCCGGAGATGTGAGCCAAAACGCGGTGGCCATTTTCAAGTTCCACCCGGAACATTGCATTTGGTAATGGCTCAACGACCTTTCCTTCGACCTCGATAACATCCTGTTTACCCATGAAACCGGTCCCCCTCCTCAAGTTCATTTTTCATTCTTCGTATCGCCGTCATAATATTTGAATCTGTCACTGCTTCACTCCTTACGAGCTGTTCCTCGATCACCTTATCAACCAACATCCGAGCCTGAACATGCTTGATATTTTTCTTTTTCGGTTTTGATACCCGATGATATTGTCCGTCAACTAATAAAAGATACTTCTCACCAACCAAACCAAAGATTAAATAATATTGGTTTTGATCTCTACCAGCAATGGACTTGACGAGTTGGCCATAACGCAAACCATCCACTGTTGTTAACATCTATTCGACCTCCGGTAATAACTCCGGTCGATAGACTGTCAAAATATCCGGGCCATGATCAGTGATTGCTACGGTATGTTCAAAATGGGCTGAAAATTTACGATCTAAGGTTCTGACAGTCCAGTTATCATAACAGTCGACATCAACCTCATATGTCCCAATATTGACCATTGGTTCGATTGCTAATGTCATTCCTGCTTTTAACTTTGGGTTATAATCGTTTCCGACAAAATTCGGAATTTGCGGGTCTTCATGCATTTTCCGACCGATTCCGTGGCCGACAAAATCGCGCACGACGGAAAAACCATTTGCTTCAACATGACTTTGAACTGCGCCGGAAATGTCATAAAGATGATTCCCGTTGACAGCTTGCTGAATACCAAGATTTAAAGATTCTTGTGTCACCTGCAATAATTTAACTGTTTCAGGAGTTGCTGTTCCAATCGGTACCGTCAAAGCCGCATCGGCGCAAAAATCTTGATAAATTACTCCGAAATCGATACCAATGATATCGCCATCTTTTAAAACGCGATTCCCGGGAATACCATGGACAACTTCTTCGTTTACCGATGCGCAAATTGAAGACGGAAAGCCATTATAGCCTTTAAAAGCCGGTTTAGCTTTATATTTTCTAGTCATGGCCTCGGCTTTCCGGTCCAATTCAATCAATCTCACTCCAGGAACAGCCATTTTACTAAGTTCGTTTAACACTGCTGCTACAATACTACCGGCAACTCTCATTATGGCGATTTCCCGTGGAGACTTTAGTACGATCATGTTAGGATTTACCCTCCACCGTTTGACAAATCTTTGCAAAGATTTGCGGGATCGGTTCCTGACCGTTAAAGCTTTCGAGTAAACCTTTTTCACGGTAGTATTGGATCAAAGGTTCGGTTTGTTCTTGATAAACGTCTAAACGTTTACCAACAGTCTCGGGTGTATCATCAGCCCGTTGATATACTTCGCCGCCACAATGATCACAAACTCCTTCAACCTTGGAGACTTTGTTCTCAATGTGATAAACCGCGGCGCAATTTCGGCAAACCCGGCGGCCGGTTAAACGCTTCAAAAGGATCGCAAAATCAACTTCGATATTGATAACTGCGGTGATTTTACGGCCAATCCCCTCCAAAAAACCTTCGAGCGCATTGGCTTGAGGAACTGTTCTTGGGAATCCGTCTAACAAAAAACCGATTTTGCAATCGTCCTTCAATAAACGTTCCTTGACAATTCCAATCACAACTTCGTCCGGTACCAATTGACCGCTGTCCATATAACGTTTGGCTTCAACACCTAAAGGAGTTTGCTCTTTTACCGCCGCCCGAAAAATATCACCCGTCGAGATATGGGGAATCTCATATTTCTTAATGAGCAACTCAGCCTGTGTCCCTTTACCGGCTCCGGGAGGTCCCAATAAAATAAGATTCACGATCACCGACTCCTTATTTTAAGAATCCTTCATACTGCCGCATAACGAGTTGAGCTTCAATTTGCTTCATCGTATCAATTGCGACACCGACTGCGATCAACAAAGCAGTACCGCCAAATTGAACCGACATGCCCTGAAATCCGGGGATGAAATTCATAAAGTAAGGCATAAGCGAAATAATCGTCAAGAAAAGCGCACCTGCTAATGTAATTCTTGTCAAAACTCGATCCAAATATTCAGCAGTTGGCTTGCCGGGACGAATTCCCGGAATAAATCCGCCATATTTTTTCATATTATTCGATACTTCAGACGGATTAAAGGTCACTGCAGTATAGAAATAAGTGAAAATAAAGATAAATAAGGCGTACAAGAATAAATACAAACCGCGTCCTGGCGAAAACCAATTTAAGAACTTATACAGCGGATTGGACGGGTGTAAAAATTGAGCGATTGTCGCTGGAAACGCTAAAATCGATGACGCGAAAATGATCGGAATAACACCGGCTTGGTTAACCTTCATCGGCAGATAGGTCGAACCGCCGCCATACATTTTGCGACCGACAACCCGCTTGGCGTATTGAACCGGAATTTTCCGCTCACCTTGTGTTACAAAAACAACCCCGGCGATGATGAACACCGCTAAGATCAAGAAGGCAATAATGCTGAAAGGAGAAACTCCGACGCCTTTACCCCCAACGGTTGTTAGAACACTAAGAGAACTCGGAATGATCCGAGCAACAATTCCACCAAAGATAATTAAGGAAATTCCATTTCCGATTCCCCGCTCCGAAATAACTTCACCAAGCCACATCAAAAAGACGGAACCGGCGGTCAATGAAGCAACAATCAGGGTGAAATCCCAAACCCCAGGGTTTACTAACGCGGAACGAAGTCCGATCGACATTGCGGCGCCTTGGATGATGGCGAGAACAACGGTTCCGTAACGGACATACTGGTTAATAACCTTACGCCCTTCAGTCCCTTCTTTGGAAAGCGCCTCAAGTTGGGGGATAACCATGGTTAAAAGTTGGACAATGATTGATGAGGTGATATAGGGGTTCACACTCATCGCAAAAACTGTCATCTTTCGTAAGTTACCACCCGCCAAAAGGTCAAGCAGTCCGAACAGACTGTTATTACCCCCGAACATCTGGTCTAATACTCTGGCATCCCAATGGCCTGGAACCGGTATATGGGATCCAAGCCGGAAAATGCCCAGCAGCACTAGCGTCCAAATGAGTTTTCTTCGTAAATCCGGGAGTTTAAAAGCGGTTCTAATAGCTTCCAGCAATTAAATCACCTCTGCTTTTCCACCGGCTTTTTCAATTTTTTCAATTGCAGATTTACTAAAACTGTTGCTTTTAACGGTTAAGTTTTTGGCCAACTCACCGTTACCCAAAACTTTAATCCCGTCACCAAGGGTTTTAATGATCCCGTTCGCCAATAGTAATTCCGGGGTTACCTCGGTGCCATTGTCAAATTGGTTCAATCGTTCCAAAGACACTTCAATCCATTCATGACGAAAGTGATTGGTAAATCCACGTTTCGGCAATCTTCTTTGTAAAGGTGTCTGACCACCTTCAAAAGCTGGTCCTTTTCCTCCGCCGGAACGGGCTTTGGCGCCCTTATGTCCCTTTGCAGAGGTCTTCCCCATACCGGAGCCTATTCCACGACCAATTCTTTTCGGAGCTTTTTTCGCTCCTTCGGCCGGCTGAAGTTCATATAATTTCATGAGAAGACACCCCCTAGGCCTCTTTAACTTCTACTAAATGCTTAACTTTCTTAACCATACCCCGGATCGCCGGATTGTCGACCTTTACCAAAGTTTGATTCAATTTGGTAAAACCTAAAGCTTGAATCGTTTTGGCTTGGTCTGACGGGCGACCGATCGCACTTCGTTTCCAAGTAACTGTAATGGTTTTTGCTGTTGCTTCTACATTCTTCTTCGGCATGTTTTTCCCTCCTCCTAACCGAGGATCTCATTTAAAGCCTTGCCACGGATCTCCGCAACTTGTTCCGGCCGTTTCAGTTGACCTAAACCGGTGATCGTTGCGTTAACCATGTTCAAGGCGTTTGAAGAACCGAGCGATTTGGTGAGAATGTCACGAATACCGGCACTCTCCAATACCGCACGAACCGGGCCGCCGGCAATCACACCGGTACCAGGAGCCGCTGGCTTTAATAATACTTTACCTGCCCCGAAATTTCCTTCAATTTGGTGAGGAATTGTGGTTCCCTTCATCGGAACCTCAATTAAGTTTTTCTTAGCGTCTTCGACGCCTTTTCGAATTGCTTCCGGAACTTCGGCCGCTTTACCCAGGCCCATTCCCACGTGGCCTTTACCGTCACCAACGATTACTAAGGCGCTAAAACTGAAGCGACGTCCACCTTTAACGACTTTCGCTACGCGGTTGATATGAACGACTTTTTCGGTTAATTCCAATTCACTTGGGTCGATGCGTTTCAATTCAATCCCCCCTGCCTAAAATTCCAGGCCGCCTTCTCTGGCTGAAGTTGCTAAAGCTTCTACACGACCATGATAAATCTGACCGCCACGGTCAAAAACTACCTTCGTAATTCCTTTTTCCAATGCCTTTTTGGCAATTAAGGTTCCAACCACTTTAGCGGCTTCAATGTTGCCATTTTTACCACCCAGTTGACCACGAAGCTCGGGATCCACCGTCGAGGCTGCTACCAATGTTTGACCCTTGGTATCATCAATGATTTGAGCATATATATGATGCAGGCTACGAAAGACACTTAACCGCGGGCGTTCGAGCGTTCCGGAAACTTTCGCCCGTAAACGAACATGCCTGCGTAAGCGAGCCTCACGACGATCTGGTCTTTGATACATAACAGACTCACTCCTTCTTTGCCGGTATTACTTCTTACCGGCTTTTCCAGCCTTACCGGCTTTCCGACGGATAACTTCATTTTCATACTTGATTCCTTTGCCCTTGTATGGCTCGGGTTCACGTACGGAACGGATTTCGGCAGCCATTTGGCCAACCACTTGCTTATCGATCCCTTTGACAATAATTTTGGTCGGTTGCGGAACCTCAAATTCGATCCCGTTTAACGGCGTGATTTCAACAGGGTGGGAATAACCGATGGTTAATACCAAGTTGCTTCCTTGTTTCGCGGCACGGTAACCGACGCCGTTAATATCTAAAGCCTTTGTAAAACCTTTGGTTACGCCTTCAACCATATTCGCAATCAAAGTACGGGATAACCCGTGCAATGAACGATGTTCCTTCTCATCGGTAGGCCGTTCAACAGTCAATGTATTGTTATCAAAGGTAACTTTCATTTCAGGATGTACTGGTTGTGATAATTCCCCTTTTGGGCCTTTCACTTTCACCAAGTTGCCGTCGATTGTCACTTGAACATCCTGGGGCACCACAATTGGTTTTCGTCCGATTCTTGACAAGATTTTACACCCCCGATCTACTCGTAAAAATTACCAAACGTAACAGATCACTTCTCCGCCGATGCCTTCCACGCGAGCTTTGCGGTCTGTGATAATCCCTTTGGAAGTTGAAAGAATCGCAATTCCCAATCCGCCTAACACTTTGGGAATCTCTTCTTTTGGCGCATACACACGCAAACCAGGTTTGCTGATGCGCTTCAAACCAGTAATGACGCTTTCTTTGGCGTTATATTTTAAATAAATACGAATCCGTCCTTGTTTGTCATCTTGGACAAACTCTTGGTCTAGTACAAATCCTTCTTCTTTCAAAATCTTCGCCAGTTCGTGCTTGATTTTGGAAAAAGGAATTTCGACTACTTTATCTCGAACAATCGTTGCGTTACGAATTCTCGTAAGCATATCCGCTATCGGATCTGTCATAACCATAGAAATCAGACCTCCTTCATTTACAACGGAGACAATAACTTACCAACTGGCTTTGGTTACTCCTGGAAGTTCGCCACGATGTGCCAGTTTACGGAAGCAAATACGGCACATGCCAAACTTGCGCATATAACCGTGAGGTCGACCACAAATTTTACAACGATTATGTTGACGAACCGCAAATTTGGGAACACGTTTTGATTTAATAATCATCGATGTCTTAGCCATGCTTCACACTCCTTTAAGCCCTAAATGGCATCCCCATTAGTTTTAAAAGCTCGTAAGCCTCTTCGTCATTCTCTGCCGAAGTTACGATAATAATATCCATTCCCCGAACTTTATCTACTTTATCGTAGTTAATTTCCGGGAAAATAAGTTGATCTTTGACGCCAAGCGTATAATTGCCTCTGCCGTCAAATGACTTCGGTGAAACGCCCCGGAAGTCACGAATCCGCGGCAAGGCGATATTGATCAGTTTGTCAAGAAAATAGTACATTCTCTCCCCACGGAGAGTCACTTTGCAACCGATCGGCATCCCTGCGCGAAGTTTAAATGCCGCAATGGATTTTTTGGCTTTGGTAACTACCGGTTTTTGCCCAGCAATCGTTGTCAGATCGGTAAGAGCGGCATCAATTGCTTTGGCGTCGGAGGTGGCATCACCAACTCCCATATTAATGACGACTTTTTTAACTTGTGGAATTTCCATTACATTCGAATATCCAAATCGGCTTTTCAAACCGGGGGCTACTTCGGAAACATATTTTACTTTAAGCCGCGACATGGGTCGCACCTCCCTCCATTATCAGTCCAGAGTCTTCCCACAATGACGGCAGATCCGAACCAAAGAACCGTCAACCGCCCGTTCGCGGCGGATCCGTGTGGGTTTACTGCATCCGGAACAAACAACCATCACTTTTGAAATCCCTATCGGTAAAACTTTATCGATTACTCCACCTTGCGGGTTGGCTTTCGTCGGTTTGGCATGTTTCTTTGCTAAATTAATGCCTTCGATGATCACCGCATTATCTCGTGGTATTACTTTTTGAATTTTGCCGCGGCGTCCTTTATCTTTGCCAGATAAAACGACGACCTCGTCACCTTTTTTATAATGAAGAACAGCCATTGCTTAATCCTCCTCTCTTTGGCCTATAAAACTTCCGGGGCGAGTGAAACAATCTTCATATAGTTCTTGTCGCGTAATTCCCGGGCCACGGGTCCAAAGATACGAGTACCTCTAGGATTTAATTGGTCGTTTAGGATAACTGCAGCATTATCGTCAAACCGAATATATGACCCATCCGGTCGTTTGACTTCTTTTGTTGTTCGCACTACAACAGCTTTAACAACATCTCCCTTTTTGACGCTAGCGCCGCCGGCACCTTTCCTCGCAGCAGAAGGGGGAAGTGCATCCTTAACGACCGCTATAATCAGGTCTCCAATTCGAGCGTATCTCTTTTTCGATCCGCCAAGAACTCGAATGCACATTACCTGCTTAGCTCCGGAATTATCAGCAACATTTAAATACGTTTGTGCCTGAATCACGGTCGGCTCCTCCTTTCATTAGGCGTAAAGTATTACTTCGCTTTTTCAAGAATATTGACAACACGCCATCTTTTATCTTTACTCAAGGGTCGGGTCTCCATCACCTTCACTTTATCGCCCACCCGACATTCATTGTTTTCGTCATGAGCTTTTAACTTGGTGGTGAGTTTGATAATCCGACCATATAGTGGGTGTCTTACTAAACGTTCGACAGCAACAACAACGGTTTTATCCATTTTATCACTAACGACTTGACCCACCCGAGTTTTTCGCAGCGCACGATCTGCCATTTGCCTATTCCTCCTCTTTCACCAACCAGTTAGGCCCGTTGAACCTTAAGTTCTCTCTCACGTAAAATCGTCATCACTCGAGCAATGCCAAGCCGAACATCTTTTACGCGCATTGGGTTGTCTAATTGACCGGTTGCCAGTTGAAACCGAAGATTAAAAAGCTCTTCTTTCAAACTAGTTAATTTAAGTTGTAACTCATCATTGGTCATATCACGAATTTCTTTAGCCTTCATGGACTTCCCCACCCGCTTCCTCTCGTTTTATGAACTTGCATTTGATTGGAAGTTTATGAGCAGCTAAGCGACATGCTTCGCGAGCTAATTCCTCTTCAACACCGGAAACTTCGAACATAATCCTTCCCGGTTTGACAACCGCAACCCAATGTTCCGGCGAACCTTTACCACTACCCATACGAGTTTCAGCTGGTTTCGCGGTAATTGATTTATCCGGGAAAATTTTGATCCAAACTTGACCGCCACGTTTAATATGACGGGTTAAGGCAATACGGGCGGCTTCAATTTGGACATTGGTGATCCAGCCGGATTCCAAAGCTTGTAAGCCGAACTCTCCAAGGATTAATTTGGAGCCGCGAATTGCTTTACCACGACGGTTGCCACGGTGAACTTTACGATGTTTAACACGTTTTGGTACTAACATTTCAACCTACTCCCCCTTCGGCTTTGGCAATCGCGCGCCGTTTGGTCGGGAGAATTTCACCTTTGTAAATCCAAACTTTGACGCCGATCTTACCATAAGTCGTATTGGCTTCGGCAAAACCATAATCAATATCGGCCCGCAATGTGTGCAAAGGAACTTTACCTTCGCTATAACCCTCGGTCCGGGCGATTTCAGCGCCCATCAACCGACCGCTGACCCCAACTTTAACACCTTGGGCGCCAAGCTTCATTGCCCGGCCGATCGCCTGTTTCATCGCCCGACGGAATGAAGTTCTCCGTTCTAATTGGAACGCGACGTTTTCAGCAACCAATTGCGCGTTCAATTCCGGAACTTTGATCTCGGCAATATTTAACTGAACTTGCTTGCCAGTTAATTTTTCCAATTCCTTCCGAATGACCTCGACTTCGGTACCTTGCCGGCCGATGACCATTCCAGGGCGTGCGGTATGAATCGTTACCTTGACTCGGTTCGCCGCACGTTCAATTTCAATTTTACCAATCCCGGAAGCATAAAGACGTTTTTTAACATACTTACGAACTTTAATATCTTCAAGAATCAGGTCGGCGTAATCTTTTTTACGGGCAAACCAACGGCCTTCCCAGTCTTTGATAACTCCAATTCGAAAACCTATTGGATGGACTTTCTGACCCATAACTTAGCCCTCCTTCTCCGTCACAACAATTGTGATATGACTGGTACGTTTGTGAATCGCGGAAGCGCGACCTTGGGCGCGCGGCATGAAACGTTTGAGTGTCGGACCTTGATCTACATATGCTTCCGAGATAACGAGTTGATCGCGGTTCATCTTGAAATTATTTTCAGCATTCGCAACCGCTGACTTTAAAACTTTTTCAATCACATCAGCGGAAAACCGCGGTGTAAACTTTAAAATGGTTTGAGCGTCTGAAACCCGTTTGCCACGAATTAAGTCGATTACTTGACGAGCTTTTCGTGGAGCGATTCGTACAAAACGAGCAACTGCTTTTGAATCCATACTAATCCCTCCTTATTCGAGGTAAATCTTCAATTTATTTCGCACCGGTCGTCTTTTCAGTATGGGAACCATGCCCTCTGAAAGTCCGTGTTGGTGCAAATTCTCCCAATTTATGCCCGACCATATCTTCAGTGAGAAAGATCGGAACATGTTTCCGGCCATCATGAACAGCGAGTGTATGTCCAACCATTTCGGGGAAGATGGTCGAACTTCTCGACCAAGTCTTAACGACTTTCTTTTCCCCTTTAGCATTCATATCCTCGACTTTTTTAAGAAGGCTTTCTTGAACAAACGGACCCTTTTTTAATGAACGTGACAATTAACTCTCCCCCTTATCCTAAGACCGACGTTTTACAATAAGACGATCTGAGGCCTTATGCTTGCGGGTGCGATGACCCAAAGCAGGTTTACCCCAAGGAGTTACAGGAGCTCTTCCAATTGGTGAACGCCCTTCTCCACCACCATGAGGATGGTCAATTGGATTCATTACAACACCGCGGTTTGCAGGTCTGATTCCCAACCAACGCGAACGGCCTGCTTTACCGATCGAGATATTTTCGTGTTCAACATTACCAACTTGACCAATTGTCGCCATGCAATCAATTAAGACCAAACGCATTTCGCCCGAAGGGAGTCTGACGTTGGCATACCCGCCTTCTTTCGCCATTAATTGAGCACCGGCGCCGGCGCTACGAACAAGTTGAGCGCCGCAACTTTTCTTCAATTCAATATTGTGAATAATCGTACCAACCGGAATGTTGGCTAACGGCAACGCATTTCCTGGTTTAATATCCGCATTCGGACCCGCTACAACCGTGTCGCCGACATTCAAGCCAACCGGCGCCAAGATATAGCGTTTTTCGCCGTCCGCGTAATGAAGCAATGCAATACGAGCCGAACGATTGGGGTCATATTCGATAGCAGCTACTTTCGCAGGTACATCAAATTTATCCCGCTTAAAATCGATAATCCGATACATCCGTTTGTGCCCGCCCCCACGGTGACGAACTGTCAAACGTCCTGATGAATTACGACCACCCGTTTTACGTAACGGTTCCAATAACGACTTTTCCGGCTCGGACTTGGTAATCTCTTTAAAATCAGAGACTGTCATAAATCTTCTACCAGGTGAGGTTGGCTGGTATTTTCTAACCGGCATCTTGCTGACCTCCCTACAACGTATAATAAATGCAATCTTTTTTTAAACTTGGTTTAAACACCCTCGAAAAATTCAATCCGGCTACCGGACTCCAACGTAACGATCGCCCGTTTCCAACTGGAGCGACGGCCTTCGTATTTGCCCATCCGTTTGATTTTTCCCAGGACATTCAGCGTATTGACATTTTTAACTTTAACCTTAAAAATTTCCTCAATCGCTTGTTTGATCTGAGTTTTATTGGCCTTCGGATCGACCAGAAAACAATATTTGTTCTCTTCCATCAGTTTGGTGGTTTTTTCGGTAATCACCGGGCGTTTAATCAAACTTCTAGCTTCCATTAAGCTAACGCCTCCTCTACCTTACCAATGGCATCTTTGGTAATAACCATGTGGTCGTGAGCTAAAATATCGTAAACGTTCAATCCGGTCGTAACCATGATGGCGACACCAGGAATATTACGGGCGGACTTTTCGATATTGGCTTCATACTCCGAGGTGACAATCAATGCTTTATTGGCTTTAAGATTTTCAAGAACCCCAACCATCACTTTGGTCTTCGGTTCGGCAACTTGCAATCCATCCACTACAATCAACTCACCCGCTTCAACTTTCGCGGAGAGAGCGGAACGTAATGCTTGACGGCGGGCTTTCTTCGGGATACTGTAAGCGTAATCCCGGGGTGAAGGCCCAAAGATGATTCCACCACCAGTCCATAGCGGAGAGCGTCGGCTGCCGGCGCGGGCTTGGCCCGTTCCTTTTTGACGCCAGGGTTTACGTCCACCACCTCGAACAGCAGACCGATTTTTGGTAGCGGAAGTACCTAATCTTCTGGAAGCAAGTTGCATAACAACTGCTTCATGCAGTAGGGCTTTATTGACCTTTGAACCGAAAATATTATCGTTTAAGGCAATTTCGCCTACCTGCGAACCTTGTATATTATAGACAGGTACGGTCGGCATTTCATTTCCTCCTTCCAGAGTAACCATTCCTTACGTTATTTTTTCGCGTTTTTTACGGTTTTCCGAATCATCACGAAAGAACCTTTTGCTCCAGGAATAGCACCCTTAATCAATAATAAATTCCGTTCAGCGTCAACTTTCGCAACCTGCAGACCTAAGGTCGTGGTTCTTACGCCACCCAAACGTCCCGGTAATTTACGGCCTTTAAAGACGCGAGCGGGATCAGTGGAACCTAATGAACCCGGGCGGCGATGGTACATCGAACCGTGGGTCATCGAAGCGCGGTTGAAATTCCACCGTTTGATAACACCGGCGAAACCTTTCCCTTTTGAAGTTCCGGTTACATCGACATACTCGCCCTCATTGAAGATGTCGGCTTTAATCTCTTGACCCAAGTCGAAATTTTCACCTTCATCAACTCGAAACTCACGAAGTAACTTTAACGGTTTTGAACCCGCTTTTGCAAAATGACCGATCATCGGTTTGGTAGCAAGGCGTTCTTTCTTCTCGCTAAAACCGAGCTGAACCGCATCATAGCCATCATTAGCAACTGTTTTCTTTTGAATAACAACGCACGGACCAGCTTCAATCACAGTAACTGGAACAGCGCGGCCTTCGGGAGTGAAAATTTGAGTCATACCGATTTTCTTGCCTAAAATTCCTTTGGCCATATGTGCACCTCCTAACTGGAAAACATCTCAAATTTACATTCATAATTTACAGTTTAATTTCAATATCTACCCCAGCCGGAAGATCAAGTCTCATAAGAGCGTCGACCGTTTTCGAACTGGGATCTAAAATATCAATTAACCGCTTATGAGTTCTCATTTCGAACTGTTCACGCGAGTCTTTGTCAACGTGAACGGAGCGCAAGACTGTATAAATATTCTTTTCAGTCGGAAGTGGAATCGGCCCGGAAACATAGGCACCGGTCCGTTTCGCCGTCTCGACAATCTTCTCTGCGGACTGATCCAATAATTTATGATCAAATGCCTTGAGGCGGATCCGGATTTTCTGAGTGGCCATAATCTTTCCCTCCTCTAGCTTGCTGTTATCGCAAGCTTAAGTCGTATCGTAAAAACTTACTCAATAACCTTGGTCACAACGCCGGCGCCAACGGTACGGCCGCCTTCGCGAATCGCGAAACGCAAACCTTCTTCCATCGCGATCGAGGTGATCAGTTCGATGGACATTTTGATGTTGTCG
>JAEZFP010000007.1 GCA_023417475.1 Bacillota bacterium
CCTTTAGGGGCAGCTTGAAAAAGAAACGCGGTTGGCGGGCTTTTATTCGAAAAGTCTTGAGACTTCGCTAGTAGCAGGCCCTTATAGGGCCAGTGCAAGCCACCCGTTAGACGGGTGGTCCTGACTTGGTGATCCACAGCAGCTACACAGAGGTATTGCCAAAGAAGCGCATCCACAAACTGGAACATTTTTTTTGCATTTTTTATAAAGAAAGTTGTTGACCACCAGTTGAAACCATGGTAGAATAACTAACGGGTCGAGGGCATATCGCCTTGAAACAGGCGAAAGCTTCAAACCCGATTCTACGCGGAGCCGTGGTGTAGTCGGCTAACATGCCAGCCTGTCACGTTGGAGACCGCGGGTTCGAGTCCCGTCGGCTCCGCCAGTAATAAATTGAACTTGACAAACGATTTCGAATGGTGTAAACTTTTTAAGTACCAGCTGCCACGATAGCTCAGTTGGTAGAGCAGAGGACTGAAAATCCTCGTGTCGCTGGTTCGATTCCGGCTCGTGGCACCATTGATTGAATCGTTGTTATGCGGAAGTAGCTCAGTGGTAGAGCATCGCCTTGCCAAGGCGAGGGTCGCGAGTTCGAATCTCGTTTTCCGCTCCAAATCGCAATTATCTTTTATTTATAGATAAACCCTCATTGAGGGTTTAACTTTACTAAAGCAAATTTGGCGGCATAGCCAAGTGGTAAGGCAGAGGTCTGCAAAACCTTTATCCCCCAGTTCAAATCTGGGTGCCGCCTCCAAAGTTTTTAATCTTTGCCGAAGTGGCGGAACTGGCAGACGCAAGGGACTTAAAATCCCTCGGTCCTAAAGACCGTACCGGTTCGATTCCGGTCTTCGGCACCATTTAAATAATTGATTGGTTGAGCTAAACGAGCAACCGATTTTATTCAAAAGCGGAAGTAGCTCAGTGGTAGAGCATCGCCTTGCCAAGGCGAGGGTCGCGAGTTCGAATCTCGTTTTCCGCTCCATTATTAATATAAAGAGTCAGATATCTGGCTCTTTTTTTATTTATCTCAAAACAAGACGGGTTGACGCTTCGCGAAATCCGTTTGCAGTTGTAAAAACTTATTTCGCCTCGAATGATTTCTAGTTGCCATGGAATACTAATGGCAAAAGAGGAGGTAAATAAGTTGGAAGATGAGCGTTTAATCGCAGAATCCCCTGCTGAACCGGGACAAGAAAGCCAGGGTGAACCGCTAGAGGAACCAAACCGGCAAAGTCCCAGGAAACAGCGGGTCGTACTTCAAAACCTGAAAGCGCTTGGCCAGACCACTACACCAGTACCAACGGAATCCCATATCCATACCATGATAATTGTAGGTCAGATCGAAGGCCATATGATCTTACCTCCTAAGAATAAAACCACCAAATATGAACATATTATTCCGCAACTGGTGGCAATCGAGCAAAATAAGAATATTAAAGGGTTATTAGTGATTCTTAATACGGTTGGCGGCGATGTCGAAGCGGGACTGGCCATTGCGGAAATGCTGGAGAGTTTGTCTAAAGCGACAGTCTCGTTAGTTCTGGGAGGAGGACATTCAATCGGCGTCCCGATTGCCGTTTCGACCGACTATAGTTTTATCGCTGAGACTGCGACTATGACAATTCACCCGCTGCGGCTGACCGGGATGTTAATCGGTGTCCCGCAGACCTATGAATATTTGGAGAAAATGCAAGATCGGATCATCAAATTTGTGACCAGCCATTCTCAGGTTTCCGAAGAAAGATTCCGGGAATTGATGTTTCGCACCGGCGACCTCGTCCGGGACATCGGGACGGTCATCGTCGGAAAAGACGCAGTCAGTTCCGGGTTAATTGATGAAGTGGGCGGCGTTAGTCACGCCTTAAAAAAACTGGAAGAACTTATTGATTTAAAAGGTGAAACCAAGCGGAGGTATAAGCAATGATTTTATATACAGTTATACCCCCCGAACTAATTTTTGACGAAGAAGCGGACTGTAATAACACGAATAATAGTCATAATGAAGTAGAGCTCAAACATGGCTCAGTCAGTTTGCTCGTTGAACCTACAGCGGGTGGGCAAGGGAAGGTCACGCGAGTGATCAGTACCGATCCTCAAGATTATTTAAAGCCCGAATGGCAACCCGGAACCGTCATGTTAATTTCTTGACCCCCATCAGTCAAGCCACTGAAAACTCCACTCTGAAAGATTGACCTACAATATATAGTGAGTAGCTTGTTTTAGGCTATCAATATATTGTAGGTCAATGTTATTTCGAGCAGTTTTTCAGTGACCTCCCATCAGCTGGGGGTTTTTTTGTACGCAATCGTTATCCTTTTAAAAAACTGGCAGTAACTTATTCATTGGCATGGCAGGAAATACCGTTTGATTGCTAGAACTTAATTCTAAAGATAAACATTTTAGGGCAACGAGTGATATTGACTATCATAGGGGGAAGATCGTACGTGTCTGCTTCAATTGAAGGATTGCTTATTCTTATTGGAGGTTTTGGCCTTTTTCTCAATGCAATCTCCCGTTTTGGAGACGGCGTTCAAAAAATGGCCGGAGAGCGGATTCGTACCATTCTTGAAAAACAAGCGCGCGAGCCGCAAGCGAGCATCGTGACGGGAATCGGAATGGCTGCCGCCCTCCAAAGCAATGTTTTGACATTCGGGATGATCTCCGGTTTAGTTAATGCGGGGTTGCTCGGTTTGTTGCCGGCAATCTGGATTATGCTCGGAGTGAATTTGGGATTGACGATAACCGCTCATCTGATGGCCATCAATTTGGGCGCGATTTCGTTTTTGTTACTATTTATTGGGTTCATGCTAAGTTTTTATGTAAAAAAGCGCAACTGGCATTATATCGGTCAAGTTCTTTATAATATTGGCTTAATGTATTTGGGTTTTGCAGTTTTGCATCAAGCATTTCAACTGCTTGCCGCTGATCATAATGCATTACCGATCGTGAAAGGAATCTTCGAAAAGCCGTGGCTGGGATTTATGATTGGACTTTGTCTTGCGGCTTTGCTGCGAAGTAGCAATACGATCGTGGTTTTCACCCAAGCGGTGGTAGGAATCGACTTAGGGTTGAACTCAAGTATTTTTTTGAGCGGCGCCATTGCCATTATTATCGGAGCCAACGTGGGAACGACCATTATCAATATGCTGGTTGGATTGGATCGGGTGCCAACCGCCCGCAAAGCCAATTGGCTGCATTTTTCGTTTAATTTGTCGGCCGGCGTGGTTTGGCTGTTGCTTTTGCCAACGATGTTGCTGATCGTTTCGAGTTTCAGCAGTCACATCAGTTATTGTTTTCAATGGTTTGAGATGTCGGTTTTTCAATGGTCGATTCAGGTTGGAAGCATTGGCGATAATTGGTTTAACATTTGGCAACTTGCATTTGCCCACTCATTGTTTAACATTACAACGATTCTCTTCTGGTTTCCGGTCACTTTCTTCGCTTCCAAACTCCAAATGCCGCTTTTTGCGGAAACGATGAAAGCTACTGGCAATGGTAAAACCTACCTTGACCGCCGCGCGTTGCAGAGTCCGGCACTCGCTTTGATCTTGGCCAGTCATGAGATTAATCACATGGCTGCGATCACCATTGACATGTTAAAAGCGGTTCGGCTGGCCTTTTTTAAAGGTCAGGTACATTTGCTGGATAGCGTTTACCGCAATGAAACGATTGTTGACGATTTACAAGAGCAGATTACGTTTTATTTATCGGCTTTGTTATCGCAGAATTCACTGACCGAAGCTCAATCGCACCGTTTGGCCGGGTTGCTTCACGCGGTCAGCGATATCGAACGAGTTGGGGATCACGCCAACAATATGGCGAAGCTGGCAGAGAAGAAAGATCAGGAACAATTGCCTTTTTCGGAGTTGGCTCTGAATGAAATCGAGTTATTTTGCGGCAAGGCGGTTGATTTTTATACCAAAGTAATTCAAGCGTTACGAGAAAACAATTTGGAACTCGCCAAACAGTTGGAAAGCCGCGAGGAGAGCATTGGCAAACTCGAAGAAGAGTTGCGGCAGAACCATATTCATCGTTTAAACCAAGGGAAATGTTGGCCGGGTTCCGGCGTTGTTTATGTCGAAGTGATCAGTAACCTGGAAAGAGTGGCAGCCCATTCAGCCAATATTGTCAATGTTGTTCTTGAAGAGGGTGAAAAATAATGTCTCGTACTAAAGACCTTACCGAAAATCGGCGCAACGAAACGAAAGCCGATGACCGTTTTATCGAACAGCAGATGGAGATCACGGGAGTTCTTTTAATCGGACTCTCGTTATTATGTCTGTTGGCAATTTTCTTTGAAGGAGTAGGAATTGTCGGGGGAATCGGAGAGATTTTGCGTCAATCCCTCCATTTCACCTTCGGTGAACGGGGAGCGGTTTTCCCGATTATCATCATGGCTGTGATTGGTTGGGTTTTATTGACCCGGCGTTCCAGCCGCTATTTAATCCGCAATTTGGTTGCGATCGGGATGCTGTTTTTATGGGTTATCATTGTTTTACATATGTTTAGCGGAATTCCGCTGACCGGAAACCATTGGGCTGAAGCTTACCGTGGCGGAGGATTGATCGGTCATTTTCTAGCCATCAATATCCGGGCTTGGTTCGGGCAATTCGGCAGCGCCGTCTTTATGTTGATTTGGTTGGCGATCGCTGCCATTTTGGCATTGGACCGACCGTTACTTCAAGTAATAACGAGTATGCGTTCGGACCGAACCAGGCCGTTTGAAACGGCGGCGCCGGCAACTGGTCCCGCGCTATCAACACCCATAACCCAGCTCCAAGATGATACCAATCTCGGAAAACCGGAGGCGGTAAATACTATCCCTGTGATTCATTCCGTCACTCCCGAACGGAGCCAAAGTTCTATTTTATCGACTTTGCAAGGTATGTTGCGAGAGAAAGAAAACTCGGGCGCAAAACGGGAAAAACCAACAAGGGAAAAAACTAAGGAACTACCGGCGGATAAAGTTCCTAAATCCGAAAGCGTCAACGTCAACCCTAAGTCAAACGTCGTCCCGTTGCGGCCGCCAGGGCGAAAAGGTGATTATGAATTGCCAGATCCGGATCTGATTGGAACTCCGTCGGCGAATTTTCGAAAAAATTCGCAAAATAATCAGCATTCACATCAATTGGAAGAGACTTTAGCCAATTTTGGGGTTCATGCGAAAGTAATCGACGTGCATTACGGACCGGTTATCACGCGGTACGACATTCAGCCGGCGCCCGGCGTTAAAGTGAGTCGGATCGTTAATTTAGCCGACGATTTGGCTTTAGCCTTAGCGGCGAAAGGGTTACGGCTCGAAGCCCCGATTCCGGGAAAAGCGGCAATTGGGATCGAAGTCCCCAATCAAGAAGCGCAAATTGTTTCTTTTCGCGATACCTTGGAATCGAAAGCGTTTTGGAATACCGGAAAACTGAGCGTCGCTTTGGGATTGGATATCGGCGGCGATGTTGCCGTGGTCGATCTGCGAAAGATGCCGCACTTATTGGTGGCTGGTTCGACCGGTTCGGGCAAAAGCGTTTGCATTAACACATTAATAATGAGTGTGTTGTTTAAGGCTTTTCCTAACGAAGTCAAGTTTATTATGATTGATCCGAAGATGGTCGAGCTATCGATGTATAACGGGATTCCCCACCTCATGGCTCCGGTGGTGACTGAAGCGAAAAAAGCCGCCGGTGTGTTGCGACTGGTTGTCAATGAAATGGAACGTCGCTATAAAATTTTTGCCGAGGCCCGGGTGCGGGAGATCGACACCTATAATGAATCATTACCCGAAGCGGAACGGCTTCCTTATATTATGGTGATCATTGATGAGTTAGCCGATTTGATGATGATCGCACCCGCCGAGGTTGAAGATTCGATCTGCCGTTTGGCGCAGATGGCCCGGGCGGTCGGTATTCATTTGGTTATTGCCACGCAACGACCGTCGGTCGATGTAATCACCGGCTTAATCAAAGCCAACGTCCCCTCGCGGATTGCTTTTGCCGTGAAATCACAGATCGATTCGCGAACGATTTTAGACTCAGTCGGAGCCGAACGGTTATTAGGCCGCGGCGATATGCTATTTGCGCCGGTTGGAGCGATGAAACCCAATCGGATTCAAGGCGCCCTGGTTGTTGAGAAAGAAATTGAAGTAGTGATTAAACACTGGAAAGAACAAGGGGAACCAAGTTATCAAGAACAATATGTCAATGTTCCCGACGCCCAAGAAGCGCAAGTGAAAGAAGAAGAGGATGACCTTTTTTGGGAAGCGGTTCAAGTAGTGATTGATCACGGGCAGGCCTCCGCTTCGGTATTGCAACGTAAATTAAGGGTGGGTTATACCCGGGCGGCCCGTTTGGTTGATATGATGGAAGCCAAAGGAATGATTGGACCTTATGAAGGAAGCAAACCGCGGGAAGTGATCATTAACGGTCGTCAATTGGAGGAACTTCGCAAAAGAACCCAATAAGAAAAAAATTTACAGCAGGAACTCCCAAAAATTACACGAAATATAAAGGGGATTTACGACGAACTTTAGCTGGAGGTGACTTTAGTGAAGGAATTTGGCGCATACCTCCGTCAAGCCAGAGAAAAGGGGAACATTTCCTTAAAGGATGTTCAGGAAGCAACGAAGATACGTCTACGGTACCTGGAGGCAATTGAAGACGGAGATTTTGAGATAATTCCCGGCGAGGTTTACCGCCGCGGCTTTTTGATCAATTACGCGAATAGCGTCGGATTGGATCAGGCGGAAGTGCTTCAAAAATACACCGAAGCGAAAAATCCCGGACAACCTGTACAATCGCTCCAAAATGTTCCGGTTCCAAGCGGGACTGAGGCTTCAAAATCAAAACTGCCAACCGCAGCGTCGGTAATTGATTGGGAATCACCCAAAAGGCAAACCGGATTGAAAGCTTTTTCAATTGTCATTGGCGTGGCATTTGTTTTTGGAATGGGTTTTCTCGTTGCGAAACCGTTGCTTGACGAGCGACCCGCGAAAGATACAAAAGTCGTTGCTCAAAATCCTACTAAAGTTGAAGTAAAACCGGAGCTTAAAACCGTCCCGCAAAATGAACCTGCCGATCCGACCATCCCGCCCGAACCATTGGCGGCGGCGCCGATATACGTGGAAGCGGAATTTACCGCGCGGGTGTGGGTAAAGGTCGATGCCGACGGAGACTTGATCCTAAGCAAAGACGGCGCGCAATATGATGCGGCATCGCCGAAACAGATTTGGAAAGCGGATCAAACCATGACGATTGTTTTTGGAAATGCCGGCGGTGTTAAACTACGGGTCAATGGCAACGAGGTTGGCCCGATTGGAAATAATGGAGAGCGAAAAGAGATAAAGTTGGACTCCAATGGTATTGTAGCGCCTTAAGGCGCTTTTTTATTCGGTGTCAATCGCAAAACATTAGTTCCTACAGTGCTTCAACCATGAAGATATTTTCTTTGGGTATTATAATGTTTGGTACGTTTTGAACGCTTTGATTTTTTCACACCGGTACGCAGGGGATGGATAATTAATAACCAACTATTTACAAACAAAAGTCATTCGGGAAGAAAAACGACAATATATTTTAAGTAACAAACGTAGAATCAGTCAAGGTTTTCTTGATAATATTATTCAACCCTAAATTAGGACTGTAAAAGCAGGAAGAATTATTCAGAACGAAGAAAATATTTAAAAAACCGTTAAAGGTGATAATGTGGATCGTTTACGGCAACAAGAACTGTTCCAAGAGATTAAAGAGAAAAATGATATCGTTTCCGTGATATCGGAGTATGTCTCCTTGCGGAAGGCGGGACGGTCTTTTTCCGGGCTCTGTCCTTTCCATGGGGAAAAAACGCCGTCATTTAACGTAAACCCGGAAAAACAGTTTTTTTACTGTTTTGGCTGTGGTGCCGGCGGGGATGTCTTCAATTTTCTGATGAAAATGGAAGGGAGCGATTTTATCCAGGCTGCCCGTAAATTGGCCGATCGGGCCGGCGTTGCCTGGCCGGAACTTCAAGAGTCGGATCAGGACCGGAGTCGCAATGAATTAATTCGCATGAACCAATTGGCGGCGTCATTTTTTCATTACTGTCTTACCAAAAGTGACTTAGGAAAAAGCGGCCGGGAGTATTTAGCGAAACGGGGAATCAGCGAAACGATCTGGCAAAAATTTCAGTTAGGGTTTGCCCCTGCGGGTTGGCAACAGCTAACGGATGTTATCCGGAGCAAGGGAGCCTCGTTGGAACAAGCGGCAACTTTAGGGTTGGTCGGCTTCGGCGAAAAAGGATATTATGACCGCTTCCGGGACCGCATTATGTTTCCGATCATGGATCCCCAGGGCAATGTCATCGGTTTTGGCGGGCGGATCATGGAAGCCGGTGAGCCAAAATATCTTAATTCGCCCGAGACGCCGTTATTTCATAAAGGACGCTTCCTATACGGATTGCAGCTGGCCAAAGACGCAGTTCGCAAACGAAATCAAGCCATTATTATGGAAGGGTATATGGATGTCATTCAAGCGCATCAAGGCGGTTTCGAACATGCCATCGCTTCTTTGGGTACGGCATTAACCCGCGATCAGGCAAAAACAATCAAACGGTATGCGGCTGAAGTGATCTTGGCTTACGATGCCGATACGGCCGGACAAAACGCAACCTTACGCGGGATGGAATTGCTCCATGAAGCAGGTTTGCGCGTGAAAATCCTCAGGTTGCCCAGTGGCGAAGATCCCGATTCGTTTATTAAAAAATACGGGAGCGCATCGCTGACGGAACGTCTCTTAGCGGCCCCCGGTTTAACGGATTTCAAAATCGAGCAAGTGTTGCGCAGATACGATTTACAAACGCCGGAAGGCAAAAATGACGCCGTTCAGGCAATCCTTCCCGAACTGGCCGGGATCGAAAGCACTGTCATTCGCGAGTCTTATATTCGTCAAATTGTCCGCGCAATCGGGGTTTCGGAAAATGCGATCATCGCGGAGATTGAAACCTGGCTCAGCAAGACGAGGAAAAAATCTCCGGTATTGGATAATAAGCAGGATAATAGTTATACTAAAACGGCACCTGCTAAAAATAGCCTAAGTCTTGGCAATATGAAGCCGAAAGAGCTTTCCCCACTACAACGTTGGATTTTTGAAGCTGAGAAGGAACTTTTGCAATCTGCTTTGCAGGAATATGATAAATTTACGCGAATTAAAGAAAAATTGACAGTGGCTGATTTTCATTTTGACATCTGGCGGGAATTATTCAGTGCTATCAATGAGCTTTCGGACGCGCCGGAAAATCAACATATTCTAAATGAACTGAGTGGCTCGTTCCGAGAACTCGCCGCAACGCTCCTGGCGGAACAGGAATTTCGTTCAACCCACGGCGATATCGAAGGAATTTTGGATCATCTTCAGATGCTTCATATGAAGGAAAGGATCCAATTTTTGACGGAACGAATTGCCACCGGTAGAGACGAAACCGGAATGACGTTGTCTGAACCAGAACTCAAACGAATAATGCTGGAATTCACTGAATTGAACCGTAAACTCAAAAAAGAGTATCCAAGATTTTCAGCGGATTTATGAACGTTCACTATAGTATACCTCGGTAAAATCGAGCGTCTACCCCCGGGAAGGATGGTAAATACACGTTGGGTAAAGAAAAAACCTTGCCAAATATCGAAGGCATAAAAGAACTTATAGCGAAAGGCAAGCGAAAAGGAGCCCTCTCTTATCGTGAAATCATGGATGCCTTGGAACAGGTTGAGCTTAACACCGATCAGATTGATGAGGTTTATGAAGCTTTAGCTAATCACGGCATTGAGATTATACCGGATGCCAGCGAGGAATCGGAAGAATCAGAAGATACGCTTGATGATCAAGACGGTTTTCAACCGGAAGTCGAAGAAGAAATTGAGATTGATCTGACAATTCCGGAAGGTATCGCTTTAGATGATCCGGTGCGAATGTATTTAAAAGAGATCGGTCGGGTTCCGTTGCTTAGCGCCAATGAAGAAATTGAATTGGCGCGCCGGGTGGAAGATGGCGACGAAAACGCCAAACGCCGCTTAGCTGAGGCGAACCTACGCTTGGTTGTTAGTATTGCCAAACGATATGTTGGTCGTGGGATGCTTTTCTTAGATCTCATTCAAGAAGGGAATCTAGGACTGATCAAAGCGGTTGAAAAGTTTGACTACCGTAAGGGCTATAAGTTTAGCACTTATGCCACTTGGTGGATCCGTCAAGCCATCACTCGGGCGATCGCTGATCAAGCGCGTACCATCCGTATTCCCGTGCATATGGTTGAGACTATCAATAAACTAATTCGCGTTTCCCGTCAATTACTGCAGACGCTGGGACGTGAGCCGAGCGCCGAGGAGATTGCCGAAGAGATGGAGATGAGCCCGGAACGGGTTCGGGAAATTATTAAGATCGCCCAAGAACCGGTCTCGCTTGAAACTCCGATTGGCGAGGAAGAAGATAGCCATTTAGGCGATTTTATCGAGGATCAGGATGCGCCGGCCCCGGCCGAAGCGGCCTCATTCCGTCTACTCAAAGAGCAGCTGGAAGATGTCTTAAATACCCTGACGCCCCGGGAAGAAAAAGTGTTGCGGTTACGGTTCGGACTGGATGACGGTCGGGCGCGGACTTTAGAAGAAGTCGGTCAGATCTTCAATGTCACCCGGGAACGAATCCGGCAAATTGAGGCAAAAGCCTTGCGAAAATTGCGGCACCCCAGCCGGAGTAAGAAACTGAAAGACTTTTTAGATTGAGAAATTAGTTGATTGTTTCGCCGGAACGTTGTATAATGTTCTATGCTATCTTTTGGGCCCATAGCTCAGCGGTAGAGCAGTCGGCTCATAACCGATCGGTCCTAGGTTCGAACCCTAGTGGGCCCACCAATTGATACTTTAAATTTACGAGTGGGGAGACCCACTTTTTTTATTGTCTGGACAACAAGATTGTTGGGAAGAATCTCCATTAGGAAGGAATTCATTGGGGTTAACCGAATTATAGTATCATTGGTCGCTCCACTGTTTTTTTTTTGAGTTAACCAACATTATCAATTAGGACATAAAAGGTGGTTTCGGCATGGTAACCGTTCGTCAGATTCTAGAGGCCATTAATCAAATCGCTCCTTGGGACAGCGCGGAGTCTTGGGATCAGGTTGGATTACAGGTTGGTGCCTCGGACCGGGAGGTTGCCAGAGCTTTGGTCGCTCTGGATTTGCGTCCGGAGGTTATTGCCGAAGGACTCCGGTTAAAGGTCGATGGGTTTATTACCCATCATCCGCTGTTATTTCGGCCGTTGTCCCGGATTGATCTGCGAACCCCGTTGGGCAAGGCTATACAAACCTTGATTCAAAACGACCTGTTTTTGATTGCGGCCCATACCAATGTGGATAAAGCCGCGCGGGGTTTAAATGATTATCTTGCCACCCAATTGGGCTTAGTCTCCACCGAACCGCTGGAACCTTCGTCCACCCAAAGTTTGTGTAAAATCGTTGTTTTTGTCCCGGAGAGTCATTGTAAAGTCCTCCGGGTGGCAATGGCTAAAAACGGGGCCGGGGTCATTGGGAACTATCAAGAGTGTGCTTTTGAAATGATGGGCACCGGAAGTTTTCGGCCGACCGCCGTTGCCAATCCCCGACTTGGTAATCAAGAGCAGTTAAACCGGGTCGCCGAAGTCCGTTTGGAGATGGTTGCCAATCAAAACGCTATTTCCCGAATCATCCAGGCGATTCATTCCCACCATCCTTATGAGGAACCGGCCGTCGATCTGATTCCGTTGCTTAATTCTTCAGGGGAAGGATTGGGCCGGATTGGCGAGTTGACGATCCCTTTGCGTTTTACGGAGCTCTGCCAGTTGGTGAAAGAACGTTTAAACCCGCAAGGAGCCCGTTTCAGCGGCGATCCCGCCCAAAATATCCGCCGGGTCGCAATTTGTTCGGGGAGCGGGGGCAGTTTATTAAAGACCGCGCTCCGGCGCGGAGCGGATTTATATATCACGGGAGATTTGGATTATCACGATTTTTTAACCGCGCAGGAAGAGGGTTTGGCAGTGATTGACGCCGGACATTGGGCAACTGAGCGCGGGTTTATCCAATGGATGACAACAGTTTTCGATCATCAATTTGGAACGGAAAATGGGTTCGAAGCGATCCCGAGCGTTGCGATTCAAACAGAACCGTTCCGATTATTGGACTAAAAAGATGCCCGCAACCGTTGTAAGAATAACGAATCCTTGGAAGCAAGGGCGGGCGGTTGTTAGTTTACGGTTATAATTCAAACTGTCAGATGTTAGGAGCGTCTATATGGCCAATCTTCCCAATCTTTTTCGATTGCAAGAGATCGAAAGCCGTCGGTTAACCCTCCGTAAAAAACGCCAACAACTGGACGAAGACCCCGAGGTCAAGTCCAGGAGCGCGCAAATCAAAAACATTGCCGAGCAGTTGAAAACGGCGCAAACGAAACGTCAATCAGCGCTTGCCAAACAACGTCAATTGGAGCTTGATCTGCAATCCGGCCAGGAACGGTTGAAATCGGAAAACAACAAACTTTATAGCGGATCGGTTACCAACTCGCGCGAGCTGGAGCAGATTCAGCAAAAAGTGAGCGAATACACGAAAAAATGTTCGCAGATTGAAGAAGAGTTACTTCAGTTCATGGAGAACGACGAACAAGCAGCCGGGGAAATTGCCGGTTTAACCAGGGTCTTGACCGGACTGGAGCAGGAGTTGATCCAGGCGAAACAACACCAAACCGGTCAAATCCTTGAGATCACCATGGAAGAACAAGAACTTGAGGATGAGGAAGCGTCAGTGATTACGGCAATTCCCGCGGAATGGTTGGAACGGTTTCGCCGGATCGCCAAATCCCACAACGGAGTCGGGATCGCCAAGGTCAAAACCAACAGTTGCGGGGCTTGTCATATCAGTCTGTCCGAATCGATGCTGCAGAAGGTGAAACGAGGCGAAGACATCTTGTTGTATTGCGAAAATTGCGGCAGGATTCTTTTTTATTAGGAAGCAGATAATGCGGGCGTTTGATCTGCCGGGGTGGACGACTACTGGAAATAGTCCCCGTTTGACAGATCGGGTTGGATGTGTTAAACTAATCTTCGCTTTTGAAGTGTGAATAACTGTCTTGGGTAACCGCGGGCCGGAAACGGTCTGAGGAAAGTCCGAGCTCCATAGGGCAGGATGCTGGATAACGTCCAGGGGGGGCGACCCCACGGAAAGTGCCGCAGAAAAGGAAACGCCGAATGGGCCTGGTTCAGGCTTTCATGGCTAAGCTGAAAAGGTGTGGTAAGAGCGCACCGGCAGTCGAGGAATCGACTGGCTTGGAAAACCCCATCCGGAGCAAGACCAAATAGGGGAGAGTTAAAACGGCCCGTTTTTCTCCCGGGTTGGTCGCTAGAGGTGTCGGGCAACCGCCATCGTAGATAAATGGTTACTACCCGCAAGGGTACAGAACTCGGCTTATAGAGACAGTTATTACGATTTACCCCGTTCTTGTCGGTTTGACAGGGCGGGTTTTTTTATGGGCGAACGAACCCGGCAATTACGGCCCGGAGTCATTGCCCGGATCCGTTAATTATAAAAACAATTGTTGGAATTTATTTTTGGCCGGATAAAAATACTTTTCCGACCCCTGAAAACAATTTTCTGATGGTTAAAATTACAAGACAGATGGTTAAAATGATTTTTCCGAGCGTCGAAAATACTTTTCTGGTGGTTAAAATCACTTTTCTGAGCGTCATAAATATTTTTCCAGGGGTTAAAATCACTTTTCCGGTTCCCGGAATTTGTTTTTCTGGTCTGAATAATATGATTTAACAAGATTTAATGAAATAATCGGTTGAGTTATAAAAAATTGCGATGAAGGTCTAGTGATTCTTGCGAAGATTTCAAAAATATAAGTTAATTCATGGAAGGATTTTCGCAAGCAAATGAAAAATATACTTAAAATAATTAAAAACACAGGAGTCAAACGATGAATCGTCAAATAATTTGTTGTTTCAAACCGGCTGCGGCCAGTTATTTTGCTAGTATTCCGCCCGAACTTCCAGGGCAGTTGGCGGATTCCGGCTTTGATTTTCATTATCTTGAATCATCCGAGGAGTTTGTCAAGCGGTTGCCGGAAGCCGAAATTGCGATTGTGTCAAGTTTCCCCGAAGAATGGCTGGCGTTGGCCCCGCGGCTCAAGTGGGTGGCCACTTATGCCGCCGGGAGGGAACGAATTGCCGAAGCGGCTTTGACGGCGGCGGGAATCCGGGTAACGTTTGGGCATTATCACGGCAAAATTATGGCGGAAACGGCATTGGGAATGATGCTTTTTGCCGCACGGGGACTTGGGACCGCCTACCGGCTCCAGTCTAAAGTGCAATGGTGCAACCAAACGCTTTACAATGATTTAGCGGTTTTGCGGGGGAAAACATGCGTGATCCTCGGTCTGGGTCATATCGGCATGCATGTCGCGCGCTTGACTAAAGCGTTCGGAATGAAGAATATCGGTGTTAAACGTACGGCGGGGGGTACTTGCGAAAATGTGGATCAGATCGTATCATTCGCCGAGCTGCATCAAGTACTGCCCTTGGCGGATCACTTGGTGATGATTTTACCGAGCGTTCCGGCGACTGACAACCTGATCGCCGCGCCGGAGTTGGGGTTGATGAAGCCCACCGCCGCAGTGCATAATATTGGCCGTGGCAATTCCCTGGATGAGACAGCGCTTTACCAGGCACTCAAAGAACGGCGGATCAATTGGGCTTGTTTAGATGTGTTTCAGACCGAACCCTTAGCCATGAACAGTCCCTTGCGGGAACTGGATAATCTGCTAATTATGCCGCATACATCAGCGTTTGCTCCGGAGTATTTCCCGTTGTATTGGGAAGAGTTTATGGCCGATTTTGAAGAATATTCAAAAAAATGAAGGAAACAACAGGAGAAGTCAGCTTAAACGCGAAATTACTTTGAATTGAAATAGTGATTAGGGAGCCGATTAACAAATGAAGTATTCTTTGGTTCGATGGTTGGTATTTGGTTTGATGGTGACTTTGGTTCTCGCTATGCCGGTCTTGGGGGCGGAACAAAAGAGCATCGCCTTGTTGGCGGTGAATAACTATAGCGGAGTCGATTCGGTTGGCGGCAATAAACTGGCGCGGCTGGTTGACGCCGAGTTGACAAAGGCGTTTAAGAAACAAAACCGGATCCGGTTTATTGATCAAGAACCGACCGCCGATATGTTGAAACAGGCCGGTTTGGACAGCTATTTTGATGCTGCGACGCTCTGCACCAACCAGGATCTGAATAAAATCGCCAGCCGAATCGGGGTCGACCAATTGGCGGTATTGGATATTAACGGCTATAGTGAAGTGAAACGGGAAAAGTCCAAGAAATCGTATCAGTTATTATTGGGCCTCCGGGTTGTCGGTAAGGATGGCGATGAACTGAGCTTTACTGGCGAAGGGTTTAGCGAAGGGGATAAAGACGGCGCTTTCACCAACGCCATTGCCAACCTGATCAATGACTATTTTAATTTAGGCAATAATGATTCGAATCACGGTAATGTTCGTTCCGCCACCGCCTCGGTGATTGGGAACAAAACCAGTAAGTCGTATCATTTGTTGAACACCCATCATCAACCCGCCGCAGCAAATGCTGAAAACTTTGCCAGCCGGACCGAAGCCGAACAACATGGTTATAAGTCTTGTCCAATCTGTTTTCCTAACTACAAAAATTTTGATTACGCCGATCGCGCCCTCGAAGAAGAACTGGGGGCCGAAGGTTGCGGCACCATCGAATATTATTATCGGGTAGAGCAAAATCCGGTTCTGATGGCGCGGTTGGAACGGGTGGCGGCGCCACTATTTAATATCAGTTACCGCAAGAATGTTGATTTTAGATTCCGCATTTTGGACAGCAACGAAGTCAACGCTTTCTCGGCGCCCAACGGTTATCTTTATTTTACCAAAGGGATTATGAATGTGATCGAGTCCGATGCGGAACTGGGTTTTGTTATCGCGCATGAGATGGGCCATATTGAAAAGAAACACGCCATTATCAGCTATCGCCGCGCTGTTGCGGCATCAATTATTGCCTCGATTTTTATCGCGGCGAACAATAACAACAATAATAATCAAGCCGCCAATCTGCTGGCGGTAGTAATGGCGCAAGCGATTTTACGAGGTTATTCTCGCGACATGGAGGACGAAGCGGATGCCGTAGCGGTAGCCCATTTGAAGCAGGCGAACATGGACTATCAAGCGTATACCACGGTAATGGGTAAATTTATCGATATGCGCCAAGCCAAGCTTTCGGCGATTAACAAACTGTTCGCCACCCATCCGGCGCCGGAAAAACGAATCGAGCATCTGGATAAACTGGTGCAGTCCTACAATACCTTGCAGAGCAAGTTGGCGCAGTAACGTTGCTTGAAAACCATTGACGAGGAAAGAGAGTTGCGACTCTCTTTTTTTGCTATTCGAAGCGGCTAACATAATCTGGAGTGCTTCGTTAACAAGGAAGAATCGGTTTCATGGAGAACTTTTTAAAAGATATCCAATTCACCTTGTCAACGGGGAGGGTCAAGTGATGCTGCGTAAGCGTTGGATTGCTTTTCTAACAATCATGTTGTTAATGACGATCGGTTCCGGCTCGGTGATCCGTGCCGAATCGGCTTGGGACAATCTGTCGCTGGGGATTGAGAAGGAGATTGGTTATCTAAACTATGAAACCATCATGGCAACCAAAACTACCGCCCAGCTTCGTCCCAGTGAATCCGCACGATTGCAACGGATTTTTACCCGGTTGGTTGCTACTTGTCAGCGGAATGATGAGATCAAGTATACATTGACCGTGGTCGAAGACCCTGCGGTCAATGCTTTTGCGCTTCCGGGCGGTTATCTGTTTGTCAATACCGGACTGTTGGATTTTGTCCAGAGTGACGACGAATTGGCCGGAGTCCTCGGACACGAACTGGCTCATGTTGAATGTCGCCATAGCATGAAAGCCATTACCCGTTCAGTCGGGATGTCGGCAATGGTCAGCGTCGCTTTGCGCGGCGGACAGGATGACCTGCGGAAAAATGTCATTCAGAAAATGGCCAACTTCTCTATTTTACTTTTGGAGTTGGGTTTCAGTCGGGACGCCGAATATCAGGCCGACGAATCTGGCGTCCGCTTCATGGAGAAAGCGGGATATAATAAAGGACAACTCTTGAATTTTTGGCAACGGAATCTACAGCTGTCAGGCGGATCTTCGGGATTTCTTACGGCGTTTTCCACGCATCCGCCCACTGCCGAACGGATAAAACGAATTGCCAAGATGAAATAACGGCTGATAGACCCGGAGGGATAACGTGTGATTACCAGTAGTTCGAATCATTTACTGAAATTGGCGCGTAGTTTGCACCATAAAAAGGGACGGGAGGAGCACAGACTATATCTGGCCGAAGGAATCCATTTGGTCCAGGAAGCTTTGAAGGCCGGTCAACCCATTGCCTTTTTTCTTTGGACAGCCAAATTGACCACCGCAGCGGAAGGAAGAACGCTCCTCGCCGAACTGCAGCGGCGGGGAGAAGGTTATGAGGTTGCCGAAACCGTGTTTAAAGGGGTGGCGGAGACTGAGTCACCGCAAGGAGTCATCGCGGCGCTGTCCCTACCGGTTGAGGTTCCCCTCGACTTGTCCGGTGTTAACCTGGGTTTGGTCGTGGATGGCGTTCAAGATCCCGGCAATATCGGGACCATTGTGCGGACAGCTTGGGCCAGCGGGGTGCAACGGATCGTTTTCACCCCGAATACCGCCGATCCTTATCAGGGCAAGGCGGTCCGTTCCGGCATGGGTGGAAGCTTTAATGTTGGGTTTTCCCGCGGTGTGACTCCGGCCGCCGTTGCGGCGGCAGCCCAACAAGCGGGAATCCAGATCGTGGCCGGCGACCTTACGGCTTCCCGTTATTATTTCAACCATAATTTGATCCGCCCCACCCTACTGTTGATTGGGAACGAGGGCAGTGGAATCGCCACCGAGTGGAAAAATTTTTCCATTGAGACGGTAATTATTCCACAGCCCGGACACGCGGAATCCTTGAATGTAGCGGTTTCAGCCGGTATTTTGGTCTATGAGGCAATCCGGCAGCGGATGAATATGGATACTTGTAAAAGTTAAGTGGCTTTGATATAATGAAATTGGTTTTGCGGTGACCGTTTTCACGACAACACTCGGTGAAGAAGGGATGATGTTGAAGTGAAGTTATCGGCTGAATTTTTTTGGAGGGTCTTCGAAACGACCGGTTCTATCACCGCCTACTTAATTTATCGTGAGATCGTACGGACTACATTAAGTTAATTAGGCCAATTTAAATAACATAAAAGCAATGACAGAGGAAAGTACCGCATTGCCGTTCGGTTACAGGGAGAAGGGGCTAGACTGAGACTCTTTCCCGGACAAATGCAGGGAAGTTCCCTCTTGAGCTGCAGACTGAACCAAGCAGTAAGTCGCGACGGAACTCCACCGTTAACGGGAGAGGGTATAGGTTTTCCTGTACCTCACAGAGTTGAATTTTTTTGGGTGGTACCACGAAGTGAGCCTTTCGTCCCAGTAGGGGAACGGAAGGTTTTTTGTTTTTCGCTTTTTTAATATATGTCAGATGGGGGTACAAATATGAAAGAGCAGCTTGAAAAGTTGCGACTCGAGGCTTTGGCTGAGATCGGGCAGGCGCAACTCAGCTCAGAATTGAACGAGATTCGCGTCAGGTACTTAGGTAAAAAAGGATCGCTCACCGCAATCTTGCGAGGAATGGGGTCGTTGAGTCCGGAAGAACGTCCGGTCATCGGTGAACTCGCCAATCAAGTGCGGGAAGAGATTGAAACAGCCATTAACCAACAGACCGCGCAGCTTGCCAAGGCCGAGCAACAAGTACGTTTGGTAGCCGAGTCGTTGGATATTTTATTACCAGGTCGGCGACCGCGGTTGGGGCATCCCCATCCGATTCAACTCGTGATGGATGAGATTGCGGAGATCTTTATCGGTTTGGGCTTTACCATTGCGGAAGGCCCCGAAGTTGAACAGGATTATTATAATTTCGAAGCCTTAAATTTGCCTAAGGATCATCCGGCCCGGGATATGCACGATTCATTGTATATCACGCCCGAAATTTTATTGCGGACCCATACGTCGCCGGTACAAATCCGGGCGATGGAAGCGCAACATCCCAATCCGATCCGGGTCATCGCGCCCGGGCGGGTATATCGGCGCGACGCGTTGGATGCGACCCATTCGCCGATGTTCACTCAGATCGAAGGGTTAGTCGTCGACGAGGGGATTACTTTCGGTGATTTGAAAGGAATTTTGACTGTTTTCGCTCAAAAATTATTCGGCCATGATCGTAAGGTCCGTTTCCGTCCAAGTTACTTCCCATTCACCGAACCTAGCGCCGAGGTCGACGTTTCCTGCGGTTGCGGCGGCAAAGGATGCCGGGTTTGTAAAGGAAGCGGTTGGCTTGAGATTCTCGGTTCGGGTTCGGTCAATCCCAAAGTCCTGGAGATGTCCAAATATGATCCTGAAAAAGTCTCCGGTTTTGCATTTGGCATGGGCGCGGAGCGGATCGCAATGTTGAAATACGATATTAACGATATACGCGTCTTTTATGAGAACGACGGGCGGTTCTTGTCCCAATTCTAACAGGGTGGAGGAAGAAACATGCGGGTATCATTAGAATGGTTGCGCGAGTATGTACCGATTGCTATTTCAGCGGCCGAATTGGCCGATAAATTAACCATGTCCGGAATCGCGGTTGAAGCCATTGAAGACCAGACCGCGCAATATCAGGGGATGGTTGTCGCTAAAGTGCTTGAATTAACCAAACACGAACAGGCTGATAATTTGCTTATCACCAAAGTTGATACCGGCGGTCAAGGGATTCATCAAGTGATTACCGCCGCCAAAAACCTGACAGTTGGCGATTTAGTGCCGTTGGCATTACCGGGAACCACTTTGCCCGATGGCAAACGCATTGAGGAAGTCACGTTTAAAGGGATCCGGTCCCAAGGGATGCTCTGTTCGGGAACGGAATTGGCGTTAGAAAAAGAATCGGCCGGAATCTGGGTTTTTGATCCGGAAATCCCGGTTGGCACGCCGGTTGCCGCAGCCATCGGCGCGACCGACCAGATCCTGGTTTTAGAGTTGACCGCCAATCGCCCGGATTGTCTGGGAATGATCGGTGTGGCGCGCGAAGTAGCGGCAATATTGGGTGTTGAACTAACCCTTAGCGACACCACGGTGAAAGCCGAAGGCGAACCGATTGACGGACGGCTATCGATCACCATCCAGGATCCGGATCTGTGCGCGCGTTATATTGGTCGAATTGTCACCGGAGTCAAAATCGGTCCGTCGCCCCAATGGCTGCAGCGCCGGTTGCAGGCTGCCGGGATTCGACCGATCAATAATGTCGTCGATATTACGAACTATGTGTTAATGGAGTATAATCAACCGTTGCACGCGTTTGATCTTGATCGGATCCACGATCGGGCGATTATTGTCCGCCGGGCGCGAGCCGGGGAGAAGTTGGTTACTTTGGATGATGTGGAACGGCAGTTTGACGCAGGACAGTTATTAATCGCCGACCCGCAAGAAGGTCTTTGCGTGGCGGGAGTCATGGGCGGAGCCACCAGTGAAGTCAAATCCGATACGGTCAATATACTTTTCGAATCAGCTTATTTTATGCCGAAAAGCGTACGTAAAACCGCCAAAATGTTAGGAATGCGGTCGGAGGCTTCCTTCCGTTTTGAGCGGGGAATCGATCCCAACGGTTGCCTCAACGCCATAAACCGGGCGGTGCATCTGATTGAATCATTGGGTATCGGGACGGTCGCCCAAGGCTACATTGACCAATATCCGGCCCCGGTTGAGCCGTTGACGATCAAAACTTCCGCCATGGTCATCAACCGTTGGCTGGGGACTGACTTAGCGCCGGAAGTGATCCAAGATTATCTGGAACGGGTCTGCTTCGAGGTGACTGCGGAGAATGACGCTATGATGGTAAAGGTGCCGACTTTCCGTCAGGATGTGACGCTCACCGCCGATTTGGCCGAAGAGGTCGCCCGGTTATACGGTTATGACCGGATTCCCGCCACGTTGCCGGAGAGTCGCTTGCCCGGCGGTCGCGATCCTTTCCAACAGTTCCAGGCGGACTGTCGTAACTTGCTTAGCGGGATGGGCTTGTCGGAGATTTTAACCTATAGCTTATACGCTAAAAACACCGCCGAGCGCCTGGGCATCGAGTCCAACGATTCGCTCGCCCGGACAGTTGACTTGATGGTTCCGTTAAGTGAGGAGCAGGCGGTGATGCGGACCAATCTGGTTCATGGGCTGCTTGAATGTTTAGCGTTTAATCTCAAGCGTCGCCAACACCATTTGGCTCTTTATGAGCTTGCCCGGGTCTATTGGCCGAAAACAGGTTCGGTATTACCGCAAGAACCGCTCCATTTGAGCATCGGATTGACCGGGGATCTCCGGGAATACGGTTGGAACCAACCCCATGCCGAAGTTGACTTCTATGATATTAAAGGTATTCTTGAAACGATTGTAACCAAATTCAATTTACCGGAATTGACATTGCAACGTTCGACTCACCCGTTTCTCCACCCCGGTCAGGGGGCGGATATCGTTGTTGGCGGTCAAGTGGTTGGCTTCATGGGTCAGGTGCATCCGGACGTCGCGTCCGAATACGGACTCACCAAACGGGCTTATATTTTGGAATTGGATCTCACATTGCTTCATCCGCTACGGAAAACCGAAGTTTTGTTTGAGTCGTTGCCGAAATTCCCCGCCTTGGAGCGGGATTTGGCGTTGGTGCTTCCGCAAACGGTTAGCGCCGCCGAGGTTGGCGCGAAAATTGAAGAAATAACCGGCCATTTGGTGGAAAAAGTTGAGCTCTTTGATGTCTACCAAGGGGAACAAGTTCCGGAGGGGATGCGCAGTTTGGCTTTTAGCCTCATTTACCGCGCCAATGATCGCACTTTAAATGACGCGGAAGTGAATCAACTGCAAACGGAGTTGTTGGAAAAACTGAACGCGGCGTATGGCGCATCCGTGCGCGGTTAAGCAATTACATCGAGAACGACGGAACCCAGTATTTGGCAAGTGATAGTTCTAAGCGCCCCCTACCAGGCATAGATTGTAGAAAAAGGACAGGGGGTGCTTTTTTTTATGGACAAAATCTGGGATAAGGTCGAAAAACAGATCGCGTCAGGGAGTGTTTTTTATATTGGATTGGCGGTTTTGTGGGCGTTGACAACGATTGGAATCGGAAATCTGGAAAAACTTTCACAATGGAATGAGCTGAAAGCATACCTCGAAAGCAAAGTGCTTTTTGTGGCAGTGGTCTTTTTAGGGCGGTTTCTTTTTTTTCCGCAATACCGAAGTGAGCGGGGGCGACTTTGGACAATCCTGCTGGGAACGTTGTTAGTAGTCGGAACCCAATCTCCCAAGTTTTTAACGGGGGCCAACTGGGGCTACGCTGGATTGATCATTGCCGACTCGATGATCTGGGGTTTTTTCTTGAGCACTTTTGGTGAGAGCTTGGTACTAACATGGTTGCATTGGAAAAATCAAGCGAAAGTTGCGCCAACGCTTTTGATCAATCTGTGGCAACGTTTTTGGCAAGAGTTGATGCAATCGGGATTTCTATTATTGATCTTTTTAAGTTTAGTCTATTATTATCTGGTCAGCTTTTATTTGGTGGATACTGTCGCTTATTGTTTTATCCTATTGATTCCTCTGGTTGCTTGGGGCGTTGGTCTCTATTGGATCATCCGCAGCAAGGTGCGGCGTTGGATTCGCGAAGAGCTCCTCAAGATCGATCAAGAGATATCGCTATATCTCCATTGGCAAACATGGATTGATCAACCCGAATTTAACGAACGTTTCCCCTGGATCGAATATCTCTTTCAAATTCGCAACTATTTGTATTTTGCAATGAAACCGCAGGTTTCGGCGGCCGCCATTTGCTTGTATATCGTTTATAGCGGTTTTATCTTAATTTTACCCTTTTTATTTGGGCTCATTGCCGAAGTTTGACTCCTTCAATTGAAGGAGTTTTTTTATGAATGGATAATTAAAAAGGAGGATTATGATGACGGGGTGCGGGAATGATCGAACGGAAAAACGGCGCAGCAGAGACCAAACAGTATATCGTCCGCCTGATGGGAGAGGAATACCTGATCCGAGGGAATGACGACCGTGACTACGTTGATCGAATCGCTTCCTATCTGGAAGAGATCTTAAAAACCATCGCTACCAACAGTCCAAAACTGAATAAATCGCAAGTGGCTGTCCTCGCCGCCTTAAAAGTCGCGGATGAAATGCATAAATTACGTCAAAAATATCAATATTTAGACAATTTATTGGAAGAAGCCGACTAAAGGGGGATCGCCATGACCTGGATTGATTGGATGATCGGTGGCGCTTTCGGATATTTTATCTTTCAAGGTTATCGCAAGGGTTTCATACAGCAGTTTTTCGACTTACTCGGTGGGGTCCTGGCGTTGATTTTGGCGTTTTACTTTTATCCGCGCGTTGGGAATTTTCTCATAACTTATCTCCATTTTTCAGAACAGTTGTGTCAGATTATGGGGTTTGTCTTAATCGTGGTGCTGATCGCCGGCGCGGTCAGCTATATCGGCCGTCAATGGAAATCGTCGAAAAAAAACGACCCGATTACTTTGATCGATAGCGGGATTGGCGCGTTGTTCGGCGGATGTAAAGCCGCTATCATCTCCATTATCGTTTTGTTGACGTTGCTGGCGTTGCCGTGGGATTTCGTCAAAAGTCCGCTGGAGACTTCCAGTTTTGCCAATGACTTGCTCCGGTTGGCGCCGCTTTTCTATGTGATTCAGGATCGCTCTTTACCGGGAGAGATGCCGCGGTTGATTGTTTCTCCCGAAGGCTTGCAACTGCGAAAGGTGAACGGGCGCGAGCTTGCCGGCGCCCAATGTATTGCTTGCGGCTACAAAGTGGAATACCGGGGCTTGGTGAAAACGGGGTTATCCAGTTATCCCCAAGTTTATTGCCCAAACTGCCGGCGGGTCAGCGATGGTTGTCTGACCTTTGAAGGTTATCATATGATTCATGGCGTCTGTCCGTATGACCGGTTTGGGAGTGTCGGGGTCATTGATTGTAAGGTTTGGCCCAATCCCGAACCGACGACCGTGAAAGGGAAATGCCCGGTCTGTGGCCGAACGCAGTGATTCCCACGCATGGCTTCGCTCCTTGCGGTTGATACTAACCGTGAGGCGATGGGATGGACTGGTGGGAAATACTGCGGTTTGTCGTTAAACTGGTATCGATTTATATTGTTGCGTTGGCGGTCGTCCGGTGGATGGGCAAGCGCGCGTTGGGAACCCTGAGCTTGTTTGATCTGGTTATTATGGCCGGTATCGGTGATGTCATCGTCATGGTTGGACTGGAACAACAAGTGCCTTTCAGCCGCGGAGTTGTCATTATGGCAATGCTTGGCGGTTTAGAGTTGTTGTTTTCAATGTTGACTTATCGTTACAAATTTTTTGCCCGATTATTAGAGGGCAAGCCGACGGTTTTGATCAAAAACGGATTGCCGCTTGAGGAGAACCTGGCTAAAGAACATATCTCCATCGCCGATCTTTGTCAGGAATTACGCAAGCAAGGGGTATCAAAATTATCCCAAGTCGCTCAGGCGATGTTGGAGGCTTGCGGCAAATTCAGTGTAATTATCAAAGACGAGGAACCGGGTTCAAACCAAACGATCCTGGACGAAATAACCGCGTTGCGTCAGGAGATTCAAGAGTTGAAGGCGATGCTGGAAGCCGCTAAGGAGCGTTAAATTGTCACTGGTACTGGTTTTTATCGATGGTTTTGGGTTAGGCCGGGAAACGGCATCAAACCCGTTAAGCTCCGGAACAATGCCGTTTTTCCGTGAATTACTGAATGGACGCCCGCTAACCCAGGAGACGGTCGGACAGGGAAAAACCGGTCTTAACTGGTTGATTCAGCCTACCGATCCCAGCTTGGGAGTGAGCGGATTGCCGCAAAGCGCCACCGGGCAGACCGCTTTTTTAACCGGAGTAAACGCCGCGCAACTGGCGGGTAGGCATATTCACGGCTTTCCAACCCGGGTTTTACGGCAAATCCTTAATGAGCGCAGCATTTTTAAAGCACTTAATGAACAGGGTTGTAGCGCCACCTTTGCCAATACCTTTACCGATGAGTATTTCACCAGGATGTCCCGGGGTAAATTACGCCATTCGGCTACAACCACCGCCGCGCTGGCAGGCGGTTGTCGGCTACGGATGATCCCGGACCTTTTGCGGGGCGAAGCGGTCTATCAGGATATCACCAATCAAATGTTGATTGAAAAAGGATATCAAGTCCCGTTCCTGGAACCGGAAACAGCCGCCCGCAATTTGTTGAAAGTGGCTGAGACCAATCAATTCACGCTGTTTGAATATTTTCAAACCGATCGTTGCGGTCATGCCCAAGACCCGGTTTGGGCCGAGAGGATTCTTTGGTGTTTGGACCGTTTAATCGGTTCGCTTGTGGCGCAGCGGTCGGAGTCACTAACATTGGTAGTGACCAGCGATCATGGCAATATTGAAGATCTCTCCGTTAAAACCCATACGCGCAACCCGATACCGACCATGGCCTTTGGGCCGCAAGCCCGTTGTTTTCAGTCCGTCGTTACGTTAACCGATCTTTATTTTGCGTTTTTTAACGCGCTTGATATCAAGCGCTTCGCTGAAATAGAATTATCGTAGTTATTTTATTCATCATTAAATGCTAACGTATTGGAGCTTACCATGACAACTGAACTCACCAATAATCCACCGCTGGAACTTTTAGCGCCGGCCGGCGATTGGGACGCTTTGCTGGCGGCGCTTTCCGCCGGAGCCGATGCCGTCTATCTTGGCGGAAAGGCTTTCAGCGCCCGCCAATATGCCAGCAATTTCGACCTGCCGCAACTCGAAAAAGCGGTAGAACTCTACCACCTGCATGGCCGGAAACTGTATGTTACGGTCAATACCTTAATCGCCGATTCGGAAATGACCGAAGCGGTCCGGTTTGTTGAGGATTTGTATCAGATTGGGGTGGATGCCGTCATTGTCCAGGATCTGGGGTTAATTCATCGGTTACATGAGTTAATCCCGGAAATGCCGCTGCACGCCAGTACCCAAACCACCGTCCATAACCGGGAGGGCGCCGCGTATTTAAAAAGTTTTGGCATCCGGCGCGTTGTTTTGGCCCGTGAGCTAACCGCCGCCGAAGTGACGGCAATCGCCGCCGAACCTGACATCGAAGTCGAAGTTTTTATTCATGGCGCTCTTTGTGTCTGTTATTCCGGACAATGTTTAATGAGCAGTATGATCGGGGGTCGTAGCGGCAATCGCGGTCGATGCGCCCAACCCTGCCGGATGGAGTATCAACTGGTGAAGGGGACAGAAGTGGTTCCGGCGCAGGGACAGTTTTTATTATCGCCCAAGGATATTGCCTTAGTTAAAATGATCCCCGATTTGGACCGGGCGAAAGTCCATTCGTTGAAAGTCGAGGGCCGGATGAAGCGGCCGGAGTATGTTTACTCGGTGATCAAAGTGTACCGCCAGGTCCTCGACCGTTATTACCAGGACCGGAAGCGATTTGCGGTGGAACCCGCCGAATTACAGGAACTTGAGGAAGTGTTTAATCGCGGTTTAACCAGCGGTTATTTTGGAGGCAATCGCAATCGCGACTTAATGAGTTTCGCCCGGCCCAATAATCGTGGCATTCAACTGGGGCGAATTCAAAAGGTCGACACGAAACTCGGCCGGATTACCCTAAAGCTTGACGCCCCGTTGGAAAGCGGCGATATGGTCGAAGTTTGGGTCAGTCAAGGAGGCAGAGCGTCCGCTACCGTTAAAGATCTGATTGATCGCAACGGCAAATCCGTAGCAATGGCCAATACCGGCGATCAAGTTACCTTGGAAGTTGGGGGGAAGATCAATCCCGGCGATCGGGTCTTTAAGGTTTTTTCCGCCAAGATCGATACCCAAACCCGTCTGGCGATTGATGCCGGAAATCAATCCATCCAGGTTCCTTGTTCGGTTGTGGTTTCCGGCCGGGAAGGCTCGCCGTTGTTCATCAGTTTTCGGGATGAGCAGGGTCATGAAGGGGAGGCGTCCTCTAAAGCGCCATTGCAAATCGCGCGCAATCGTCCCTTAACTCCGGAAGTTTTGGCCGACCAATTGGGACGGCTGGGAAATACTTCGTTTCGTTTGACCGACGTGGAGTCCCGTTTGGCTCTCAATCTGATGTTGCCGTTAAGTGAGCTGAATCAAGCCCGGCGGGAAGCGATTGAGCGGCTTAGCGCCGCCCGACTGGCAGTATACCGGCGTCAACCCATCCGGGTTGTCTGGCCGACCAACCCATCCACCGTCAAACAGAAGCTTGGGAAAGAAAAGCCCCAAATTAGCGTTTGGGTCGCGGATCTCGCCGGAGTGGAGCAGGCGCTTGCGGCCAAAGCCGACTTGATTTATGCCGGAGGCGACGAGTTTACTCAATTTGTTTGGTCCGAGGAGAAGCTTCAGGAGGCTGTGGCGAAAGCGGAGGCTCGCTTCACTCCGTTAATTCTCGCCACCCCGCGGATAATGCGCGAAGGACAACGTCCGGCCTGGACGGCACTGATTGAACGGATTCGTAACGTCACTCCCGCCGGAGTCCTGGTGTCGGACCTTGGCGCTTTGGAATGGTTCCTGCGTCAGAGCGAGTTGCCGCTTTATATCAATTTTACCCTCAACCTTTTTAATCATTGGTCGATCGCCGGGTTTGAGGCCCAACGGGTTAAACAGGTGTGCGCTTCGCCCGAATTAACGCTGGAACAGTTGCTGACGTTTCAAAAAGCCGACTTTAAACCCAACTTGGAAGTGATGGTTCATGGTCCGATGGAGCTGATGGTCTCGGAGTATTGTCCCATTCATTCAGTAGAGGTCAACTCGGAAACCTGCCGACGGGTCTGCAGGGAGGCGCCTTATTACTTCCGGGATCGGCTGAATTTTGATTTTCCGGTGTTAACCGATCAGTTTTGCCGAATGCATCTATTAAATAGTAAGGATCTCTGTTTGATTGAGGATCTTGCCAAACTGTCCAAACTTCAGCGTTCGGTGCTGCGGTTGGATCTCCGAACCTATCCATCCGCCGCGGTGGGATATTTTATTGACCGATATCAGCAGCGTTTAAAGGAGATTGCCGCGGGCAACCCGATGAATGTCGACCTGGATGAGTTTATCGCCGAAAACAAGCGACTGACCGGCAGAGGCATCACCAAAGGCCATTATTTTCGCGGTGTTGAATAAGCTAAACCAAAATGACGATTTCGCATTCCGTCACGATCGATTAATTTGTTTACAGCGTAGCGAATTTATGGTAAAATGAGTTTGGATTTTGGCTAAACCGCAGAATTTGCGAGATAAGCCGCACTAAACCCTAGACTGGGAGTATCGAGACTCCGACGAAACCCTCGGTCAGAGGTGTTTAAGTAAAAATTATAGGAGGTGACATCATGTTAGACACCGTGCAAAAACAAGAAATAATTAACAAATTTCGGACACATGAAGGGGATACCGGTTCACCGGAAGTCCAGATTGCCATTTTGACCGAACGGATTAATTATTTGACCGAACATTTAAAGCAACACAAAAAGGATCATCACTCCCGACGGGGTTTGTTAAAGATGGTTGGTCAACGTCGCGGACTGTTGAATTATCTTTATGACAAGGATATCGAACGGTATCGTGCCATTATCGAAAGACTGGGTCTCCGAAAATAATTTCTTGGAAAAGCGGGTTGACCGCTTTTCTTTGTATTTACAGGGTATACTAAAGGATACTAGCGAACACTACCATTGGAGAGAAGCGTGATGTTTGAACAAAGCCTAATATCACTGCAATTTTCTGACTTGGATAGGTTTCGTAGGAGGGATTGAAAGAATGTATAAATGGGAGATGAATTTAGCAGGACGGCCGCTGGTAATTGAGTATGGCCGCGTCGCCAAACAGGCAAGCGCCGCTGTGCTCGCCCGTTACGGCGATACGGTCGTTTTGGTCACTGCGGCTATGGCTGCGAAACCCCGCGAAGGGATCGACTTTTTCCCACTGTTGGTGGATTACGAGGAAAGATTGTACGCTGTCGGCAAGATTCCCGGCGGATTTATCAAACGGGAAGGCCGGCCGGCTGAAAGCGCCGTCCTGGCGGCCCGGATGATTGACCGTCCCATCCGGCCGTTGTTTCCGGAAGGGTTTCGCAATGATGTTCAGGTGGTCGCGACCGTCCTATCGGTCGAGCCCGATAATGAACCGTCATTGGTGGCGATGATTGGCGCTTCGGCGGCCTTACATATCTCGGACATCCCGTTTGCCGGACCGATTGGCGGCGTCAAAGTCGGACGGATCGACGGCAAAGTCGTGATCAACCCGACTGTTGCCCAACTTGATCAGAGCGATATGCAAATCGTGGTCTCGGGTACTCAAGACGCGGTGATGATGGTTGAGGCGGGTTGTAATGAGATAACCGAGGACGACGCCTTGGAAGCCATTTTGGAAGGACATGCCGTAATTCAGCAGATTTGCGGTTTTATCGAAAAAATCCGTACCGAGGTTGGTAAACCCAAGATTGAAGTGAATATTCACCAGCCCGATGCCGAGTTTGAGGCGCAAGTCCGCGAGTTTACCACTGTCAAAATGACGTCCGCCATTAAAACCGACGAAAAATTGGAACGGGAAACCTTGATCGAACAAGTCAAGGAAGAAACCCGCGCCTATTTCAGCGAGCGCTTAGGCGAAGAGTTCGCCGCCGTGAAAAAAGATCTTGAAGCGATCTTGGAAAATATCGTTAAAGAAGAAGTCCGGAAGATGATCGTGGTCGACAAGATTCGTCCCGACGGCCGCGGTTTGGCGGAGATCCGCCCGATCGCTTGCGAAGTTGGCGTTTTACCGCGTACCCACGGTTCCGGATTGTTTACCCGGGGTCAAACCCAAGTGTTGACCGTTTGCACGTTGGGACGGGTCAGCGAGGAGCAGATTCTCGACGGTTTGGGCGAGGAAAGTTCCAAACGTTATATTCACCACTATAACTTCCCGCCGTACAGCGTCGGTGAAGTCCGTCCGTCGCGGAGCCCCGGTCGGCGCGAGATCGGCCACGGCGCTTTGGCGGAACGGGCGTTGATTCCGGTGATCCCCAGCGAAGATATCTTCCCGTACACCATCCGACTCGTCTCCGAGGTGTTGGAGTCCAACGGTTCGTCCTCCCAAGCCAGTGTCTGCGGCAGTACCTTGGCGTTGATGGATGCCGGTGTCCCCATCAGAAAGCCGGTGGCCGGCGTGGCGATGGGCTTATTGAAATATGGCGAAGACTTCACCATTTTAACGGATATCCAAGGGATGGAAGACCACTTTGGCGATATGGACTTTAAAGTGGCCGGAACCGCCGATGGCATTACCGCCATCCAAATGGATATCAAAATCAAAGGGATCGGCCGCGAGATCCTCAAACAAGCGTTGGCGCAAGCCCGGGAAGGCCGACTGTTCATCCTTGGTAAAATGACGGCAGTCATTGATCAACCGCGCAACGATCTCTCGCCGTTTGCACCACGGATTATCACCTTTGAGATTGATCCCGATAAGATTCGTGACGTAATCGGACCGGGCGGTAAGATGATCCGCAAGATCATTGAAGAGACCGGTACCGAGATTGATATCGAGGACGATGGCCGCGTCTTTATCGCCGCAGTGGACGGCAAAGCGGGCGCCAAAGCCCAGGAAATCATTAAACGGTTGACCAGCGATGTCGAGATCGGCGCAACCTATCTCGGAAAAGTCACCCGCTTGATGACCTTCGGCGCATTTGTCGAAGTGTTGCCGGGCAAAGAAGGTTTGGTCCATATCTCGCAATTGGCGAAGGAACGGGTTGCGAAAGTGGAGGATGTGGTCAATGTCGGCGACGAGATTATGGTTAAAGTGGTCGAAATCGACAAACAAGGCCGGGTGAACCTCTCGCGTAAAGCCTTGTTGGGCGACGATCCCCAACCGCAATCCCAACCGCCGGTTCCGACCGAGGTTTGATCTTTACAACGTAGAACTTCTCTTATAAACAAAGGGAAGGCTGTTGACCCTGTCGACAGTCTTTTTTTGTTGTCGATTTTTAGGTCGTGTCATTATGGACCAAAGCAAAAAAGTTTGTTTTGTTGCCAAAATCGTTTTGGCTTATGCCAGAGTAGTATTGGAACGTGCCAAATTGATTCGGGATTGCGCCAAAACTGTTTTGGGAGATGCCGGAAACGTTTTGAGTCGTGCCAAAATGATTTTGGGTATTGCCGGAACGGTTTTGGAACGTGCCAAAATGATTTTGGTTTGTGCCAAAGTAGTATTGGAACCTGCCAAAATCATTTTGGCGAGTCGAGCAAAAGAATCAAACGCATGTGCTAAAGGTGTGTAATGTACAGCAACCCATCACGGACATTGTCTTGCCGGATTGTCCAACCTATTTTTGGCATCGTATTTGAGAAAATGAAACGGAAAATGCTTGACCGCAGTCAAGCATTTTTACAAATGAGAATGATAGTCACATACTCATACTGATCAGTCTTAATATTTTGCATCCAAAAGGCGCCGTTAATCATCATGGTCATGTCCGTCGTGATCATCATGATGGTGTTCGGCCTCTAATTTCCCCATCTGATAATAACTGATTTGTGTTTCAAAGCCCCCGTCAAAACGCGGCCAAATGTATGAAACGCCTTGATTGTTGATTAATACCGGCGGACCGGTCAAGATGCGAACGTCGGTTTTTTCTTCAAGTAGAGAAGGTTTACCCGGGGTTAGCGGCACATGGTAGATCTTCACGGTTCGGTCGAAAACCTGACCAAATAGTAACGAGTTGTCCTTTGGCAGCGTTACGATCGACGGATGAACCACTTTGAAGATGGAAGGTTCGTCAAGTTTTGGAAAGCTCAATTTCTCTGCGGTCTGGGTTTTTAAATCAAATCGCGTCAACTCTGTTAATTTTCCAAAGATGACGACGACCTCTCGTTGCGAATCCCAAGCTAATTCGGTAATTGAAAACGGTTGCCCGGAGATGGGTTGCAAATGTTTATTTGTGAGATTGTAGGTATACAAAAGGGCCTTCTCATCGTTACCGTTGGGTTTTGCGACGATAATGCTTCGACCATCGTTCGACCAGGCGCTGGCTGTACCGGAAGTGAGGCTCGTCACTTGTCCACTGGCAAAAGTATAACTTTTCACGATGCCATCTTCGATAAAGATCAACTGTTGCCCGTTGGGAGAAAATTTTGGCTTCTGAATATCGCGTCCCCGATAGATCGGTTTCGGCTTTCCGCCGTATTTCATATAGAAAAGTTGCGCCGTTTTTTTGACATTTGGTTTGTTGGCCACGGTTTGGCATAAAACAATTCCGGTCTGCTCATGCCAATCGCCGTAATTCACGGAATCCATCGGCGGGATTGGCGGGGAAAACAAGAATTCGGCCAAGCAAATCAATCCATATAACGATAGCCAACTTCCGCTCAACCAATAGAAGGGCTTGAATTCCCACCATCTCATCCGGCTGCGTAAATACCATATCGTCCCGGTGATCGGGATTGCCAGACCCAAAACGGTCAACAGATAAGGTAAAATTGTTGTCGTTACCAACATGAGCCGGTTGGGAATATCGGGCCAGTAAAAATTGGCAGTAATCAAGTTAAAGATTTTGTTCCAATATTGATAACTTAGCCAGGAAATTGATCCGGAAGCAACCACCACTACAAATAACCGTTCAAACCCTTTCGCGGTGATTCCCGCCAAAAAGCTCATTGCGTGAATTACCAGGATGAATAAAACGATCCATTCCGGTCCCATTCCTTTTGGAAGCGGGAGCAAACTGAAATCAAGCCGAATGAGGAATGAGGCAATGAGTAACCAAAATAGGAGCGCGAAGCAGCTCAAAACATATTTAACACTTACAATGATATAAGGCGATAAAGGTCGCGAGATTAAAAAATCGAGCGTTTGACGGTCCGTTTCATTACTAAAACATTGCAAACCGTAAACTAACGCCAGTAAGCCAATCATACCCAAGGTTAGCCAAATGCCGAAGACGGGCAAATTTAACGAACTGCCGGTGACGCTACGGTAAATTATTATTCCAAACATTACGGGAAGCGGCAGCAGATATAGCAGCCAATTCCGGTACAATTCCGACCGGGATAAGACCGTTAATTGCTGAAACACCGAACGGGTTTTCTGAGTATATAGCGGGAGCATCATTGTCACCTACCCCTCTCGTTGGCGTCAACTGTAAAGTAAGTTCCGATGCCGCTGCGCGCGATCAAATGTTGGCGATCGGGATCGACAATCAGATCTTTATACTTCACTTTTGGTAATATTCTTTCGAATTTCAAGGTATTATTAGATGAGTCAAACGTGTAAAAAACCAGATCGTATTGGTGATTGATGATATTCGTCAATATTGTCAGTTTGAAAATGTGACCTCCGGCGGATGGGGGAATAACAAACCCGACGGGAATGGGAGGTAAGTTTTGGTTAGCCGCAGTTGTTAAGGGAATTGTTGCGACTTGCCGCTCGTTTAAGCTAAAGAGAATCAGTTGCCAGTTCGGGTCGATAATAATGAGCCGGTTCGCCAGTGAATCCCAGGCATGGGCCAATCCGATCGAATGAATTGTTTTTGGCGCGATCAGTTGGTGATCATTCAACCGAAAACGCTGAAACTGGATTGTCTGAAGCGTTTTATTGGAAGGCTTGTCAACTTTTTTTTCGACAACCTTACCGACTAATACCGCGGCGCTGTCCGAGGACCATTCCAACGTATCGTTGTTTTGAATTGCCGAGAGTAATTTGATCTTTCCGTTTCGTAACGAGCCGATTCGAAAAAGCGAACCTTCTTTGAAAGCAATTTTTTGACCGTCGGGTGACCATGAGATTTGGGTTACGGGAGATTCGCTTGACTTTGGCGTATAAATCACGGAAGGTTTTTCACCGGTCCGGGCAATCCCCAGTTTACCATCGATGCTGTTGAATAGGTATAGGTTACCATGAGGTTGCTTTCTGCCTTCAACGGCAATAAACCATTTTTCCGTACCAAATAACGTGTCAATAAGGGAATGAAAAGGCCGGATCACGGGTGGATTAACCAAGTTGATTAAGCCGCTTCCGACGGCTAATAAAGGAATAATCAAAGCCGAATTGCGTAGCGTGTTCCGGTAGACGCGTAATTCCGGATAACGTAATCCCCAATAACTGACCGTAATGAGCAATGAAACTGAAAGATATATCAACAATCCAGTGCAGAATATGAGAAATGCATAAACGGTAAGCGGGGGCAGAGCTCCGATTAATTGCAGATAAGTAAAGGTTATAATCCCGTACCATACATAAAAGAACCAGCAAATGGCAATTGCGCTACAGACAATACTGACGACCAGTTTGAGCGGTCCTTTAATAAATACTCCCGCACAAAAACTGGCGCTATATAAAATAATTAAGAGCAGTAGATAAGAACAAAAATAAAAACTTGAAAAATCGGCGAAATTCGGCAATTGGATAATCGTGGGGAGAATCGCTAACGGCCATAAAAAACCGATCACAAGCAAAACTGCCAGTCCGGTAAAGTACTTGGTATGGATGATATCTGAAACGGCTAAAGGCCGCGTCATCAAAAAATCGCGGGTTTGACCGTTTTCCTCTAGGTCAAACGATTGCAGACCGTAGGAGATGGCCAGGGCAATCGGAACGGCAATCGCTAAAATATTTTTCCAGGTTGCCGTGATCAAGGTCATTTGTTGAAATTTGATGAGATATAAGCCGAACCAAATTAGGATCGGAATGATATAAATGAGGCAATTTTGACGGAACTCTTTTTTTAGAAGTACAACCAATGTATTCATAATTACTCCCCTCCAGCGCAATAGAACAAAAAAGCTTCCGCTAATGTGACTGATGGAGGAGTTGGTTGATCGAGTGGGGTTTCGGAAGCGGCGGCAATTTCGCCGAATGCTTCCGCGGCGATTAAAAAGGTTTTAGCAGTGGCATTTTCGGACAACAGAACATGCCGGGTGTTCGCGTCGGGGGAGAATTGAAGATCAGTGGTAATTTTGGTTATCGTGGCACAGATCGCAGCGATGCTCCCATAAGCTTGAATCTTGCCATCGTAAACGATAGCAACCTGATCCGCGACCGCCATTGCGTCGCCAAGATTGTGGGTGGAAAAGAAAATCGTCCGGCCGGCTTTCTTTTCATTCATAATCACCTGCAAAAATTCATGTTGGGCAAGGGGATCCAACCCACTCATCGGCTCATCCAAAATCAACAGTTCCGGTTTGGGGGCGAGGGCCAGTAAAAGCGCCAGTTTGACTTGCTGCCCTTTGGAAAGAGCTTGAATTTTAGTTTTGGGGTTGATCTTGAAACGGAGCAGATATGTATCGACTAATTTCTGATCCCAGACCGGATAGAGTGATTTGCAAAAATCGACAATCTCGTGAACGGACATCCATCCGTACAAACCTTGTTCTTCGGAGACATAGCCGATCCGTTGCCGTAAAAGCGCGCCCAGTTTATAAGGTTCTTCCCCGAGCACCCGTATTTCGCCCTTGGTCTTGGGAATTAACCCTAAAATTGTGCGTATTAAGGTGGTTTTTCCCGCGCCGTTGGTTCCCAAAAGAGCTACCACCGTTCCTGCCGGTATTTCCAGGTCAATCCCTTTCAGTACTTTTTTGGCGCCGTAGTTTTTTTGCAACGCCTTGCAGGAAATCGTCAAATTCATATTTCTCCTCCTTTTTCGGTATTAACACAAAGCTCGGTTATAGATAAATACAACGTGTTATTGCCATGAAGTTTCCAGTTTATTTCGTTTAAATCCATTATAATACATTTTGGTTACTTTGTTACGCTTAAAATCGGGGAGTTTTAACGATCGGCGCTTTTACCGGAAAGTCAGGACCACCCGTCTAACGGGTGGCTTGCACTGGCCCTATAAGGGCCTGCTACTAGCGAAGTCTCAAGACTTTTCGAATAAAAGCCCGCCAACCGCGTTTCTTTTTCAAGCTGCCCCTAAAG
>JAEZFP010000039.1 GCA_023417475.1 Bacillota bacterium
TTGCGCCGGTCCACGTCGACAGCCGACGCGACGGGAGCCAGCGGCGTGCTCCTCGTCGAGGTGACGGATCAGGCCGACGCCGTGATCGCCCGTCTGCGCGCACAGGGCGCCGAGATCGAAGAGGGCCGCACCCCCGGCACCTTCGCGATGAAGATCACGGAGGCCGACGCTGGCACCTGGGTTGTGCGCGCGGTCGGCGAGCTGGGCGTAGGCCTTGTACGCCTCCAACGCAAGCGCCACCACTTGTCCGAGATCTTCATCGACGACGCCGCCCCCGCGACCTTGGAGCAGGCATGAGTACCGACTCACAGGCAACGCCTCACGGCGTGATTCACGACATCGGCTTCCGCCACTATGACGGACCGCGCCTCGGCCGCGGCTGGGCGTTCCGTTCACTCTTGTGGGAGACGGTCCGCGGCGCCTATGGCCTGGGCCGTCCCGCCAAGGCGAAGGTGATGCCGTGGCTTCTCCTTTCGTTCTTTATGGTGCCGGCGCTCGTCATCGTCATCATTGCGATCGTCACCGGCGACAAGGCACTCACCGTCACCTTCACCCAGTACCCACTGACGGTGAGCCTGCTCATCACCCTGTTTGCGGCAGGCCGCGCGCCGTATGCGGTGTCACGTGACCTGCGCGACGGCGTCATCCCGCTGTACTTGTCACGGCCCATCACTCGCCGCGATTACGTGCTCGCAAAGTACGCCGGCCTCTGGATCGCGATCTTTATCTTCATCGCAGCTCCCATCACCCTCATGATGGTCGGCTCGCTGCTCGCGAAGATGCCTGTCGATGACACTCTGCTTGGCTGGCTGGGAGGCCTCCTCATGGGGGCGATGCTGTCGGCGCTTATCGCGGCGATTGCCCTCACCATCGCCGCCTTCACCAAGCGCCGGGGCCTCGGAGTCGCGGCCATCCTCACCATCCTCATCATTGCGACAGGCATGGCGGCGATCATCGTTGACACCGTCGGCTTCCAGGTGTCCAACGAGGCTGGCTCATATGGAGCGTTGATGGAGCCCTACATGCTCATCGACGGGATCGGTGCGTCACTGCTCGGCGTCGAGCCCCTCAACACGTCGGTTGAGCCGGTCAACGCGCTCGGCACCACCGTGTTCATCGCGTGGTACCTCACAATCATCGGTGGCGCCCTCGCCATCCTCTTCAAGCGGTACAAGAAGGTGGGTGGAGTATGAGCATCCTCGAACTGAACTCAGTGTCTCGCTGGTTCGGCAACGTGGTTGCCGTCAATGACGTGACGATGACAATCGGTCCCGGCGTGACCGGCCTCCTCGGCCCCAACGGCGCCGGCAAGTCGACGCTGCTCGCGATGATGAGCGGCTTCCTCGCCCCCTCTTCCGGAACCGTCACCCTTGACGGCAAGGACGTGTGGCGCAACCCCTCGATCTACCGCTCAATCGGGCTCGTGCCCGAGGCGGAGGCGATGTTCGATGCAATGACGGCACGCGAGTTCGTCGTAGCGAACGCCCGCCTGCACGGGCTCGCAAACGCACAAGACGCCGCCCTCGCCGCCATCGAAGAAGTCGACATGACCTTCGCAATCGACCGCCGCGTCGGCACCTTCTCCAAGGGCATGAAGCAGCGCATCAAGATGGCGACGGCGCTCGTGCACTCGCCGTCCGTGCTGCTCCTCGACGAACCGTTCAACGGCATGGACCCGCGCCAACGTTTGCACTTGCTTGATCTGCTGCAGCGCTTGGGCGATAACGGCCGCACCGTGCTCTTTTCGAGTCACATCCTCGAAGAGGTTGAGGACATCGCCGGCACCATTGAAGTGGTGGTCGCCGGCCGCCAAGCAGCCTCGGGCGACTTCCGTTCGATTCGCCGCCTCATGACGGAACGGCCCCACCAATACGCAATCGCCTCAAGCGATGACCGTGCGCTCGCCGCCGCGATCGTTGCCGACGGCACGGCCGACGCTGTCAGCCTCACGTCTGACGGCCTGGTGGTCCAGGCCTCGAATTTTGGGGCGTTTGTTCACGCCCTCCCGCGGCTTGCGATGGAAAAAGACATCCAGCTGCTCGATGTCACTCCTGCCGACGAGTCGCTCGAGAGCGTCTTCACGTACTTGGTGTCGCGATGAACGCGGCCGGAAGCGAGGTTTGCGCATGAACGCCGTCGTAATGCGGCTTGCCGCTCACGCCCTCTTGGGCCGACGCCGGATTTGGTTGCTCGTGGGCCTTGCGGGGCTCCTTATTGTGGTCGCACTGCTGACCCGATGGGGATCCGGGGGCAACCCCGCGACCACCGCCGCGATGATGGTGAACTTTGGTCTGGGCATCTTGCTGCCGGTCATGTGCCTTCTTGTGGGCACCGGAGTGATCGCCCCTGAGATCGAGGATGGCTCGGTCGTGTACCTGTTGGCCAAGCCGCTCCGCCGTTCGACAATCGCGCTGTCAAAGCTGGTCGTCGCTCAAGCGGTTGCTTTGGTATTCACCGTGGTGCCGGTGGTGCTTGCCACGTTGATTGCAGGGGACACGAACGGCGAACTTGCTATCGCCCTCGCAGTCGCCACGGCACTCGCCTCTTTCACGTACGTGAGCGTGTTCTTTGCGATTGCCATTCTCAGTTCGAATCCGACCATCGTTGGTCTGCTGTATGCCGTGCTCTGGGAAGGCAGCCTCGCTGGATATGTGCCGGGCGTGCGCACCTTGAGCGTGCGCCAGTGGGCTCTCGCTCCCGCAGAAGCGATGCTTGACGGCAACGTCACCGTGAACGTCAACTCCGACGTATCAATCGCGGTGGGGGCCGTGCTCATTGCAGCAGTAGTTGTCGCGGCCTTCGCCGT
>JAEZFP010000063.1 GCA_023417475.1 Bacillota bacterium
CCTTCATGACATATTCCTTCATTAATTCATTGGATTTGGATTGGTAAATCTTAAGTTTGCATTCCTTCGCATTCGGAACGGAAATAGCAAAAACGACACAGTCATCCCACTTAGTAACCCCCAATGGTATCGGAAATTGCCGATTCATTATACTTTCTATTTTTTTCTTTACCATCAAACGTGCCCTCCCGTCCCACTATTTCTACTATTATTCTAGCTTTTACAAACACATAAGTCAAGAAAACAAAAGGCTACTTCTAGTACCGTTTTGATTTAATTTTCATATAAACTACATTATAAAAGGATATCGGTCTACGATGGCAATCCGTAATCCGATATCCTATGTTACTTGATTATTCCTGAATTATTGTCTCATTTTCAACTTCAACTTCTACAACTTGTTGTCTTCTACGTGCCATTGCATCGCTGTCTAAGTATTCATCATAAGTTGTAACCTTATCAATGAGTCCGCCTGGTGCGAATTCCATGATACGGTTTGCAATCGTCTGAATGAACTGATGATCCTGAGATGTAAATAACGCTACTCCTGGGAACTTAATCATACCGTTATTCAATGCTGTGATGGATTCCATATCTAAGTGGTTGGTTGGCTCATCCATAATCAGTACATTGGCACCCATAATCATCATCTTGGAGAGCATAACTCGAACTCGTTCACCACCAGATAAGACATTAACCTTCTTCACTCCATCTTCACCAGCAAAAAGCATTCTTCCTAAGAAACCACGTACATAAGTTACATCTTTCTCTGGAGAATATGGCATTAACCAATCAACAATAATCTCATCTCCTGAGAACTCTTTCGTATTATCCTTTGGAAAGTAAGCCTGGGTTGTAGTAATACCCCATTTATACTCACCTTCGTCTGGTTCCATCTCACCTGCAAGAATTTTAAACAGAGTCGTCGAAGCTAAGGTGTTACTTCCAACAAAAGCAACCTTATCTTCACGATTGATAATAAAGGATACATTATCAAGTACCTTTACTCCATCGATTGTTTTACTAATGTTCTTTACTGTTAATACCTCATTACCGATTTCGCGATTTGGTCTAAAGTCAATGTAAGGATATTTTCTACTAGAAGGACGAATCTCATCCAATTCAATTTTCTCCAAAGCACGTTTTCTTGAAGTAGCCTGTTTGGATTTGGAAGCATTAGCAGAGAAACGTTGAATAAATTCTTGTAACTCTTTAATCTTCTCTTCCTTCTTCCTATTTGCTTCCTTCATCTGCTTCACCATCAACTGAGAAGACTCATACCAGAAATCATAATTACCAGCGTAAAGCTGAATCTTTGCATAATCAATATCAGCAATGTGAGTACAAACCTTATTTAAGAAATAACGATCGTGGGATACTACGATTACTGTATTTTCAAAATCAATCAAAAACTCTTCTAACCAACGAATCGCTTCTAAATCAAGGTGGTTTGTAGGCTCATCGAGTAATAGAATATCTGGATTACCGAACAATGCCTGAGCCAAAAGGACTTTTACCTTCTGACCACCACTTAATTCGCTCATCATTTTGTAGTGAAACTCGGTTTCAATTCCAAGTCCATTTAAAAGTGTAGCTGCATCTGATTCTGCTTCCCAACCATTTAAGGTTGCAAATTCTCCTTCCAGCTCACTTGCACGAATACCATCTTCTTCCGTGAAATCTTCCTTGGCATAGATGGCATCCTTTTCCTTCATTATATCATAAAGTCTTTGGTTCCCCATGATAACAGTACTTAACACATCATAAGCATCGTACTTGAAGTGATCCTGTTGTAAAAAGGATAATCTTTGTCCTGGAGTAATAATAATATCTCCTTTTGACGCTTCAATCTGTCCGGAGAGTATCTTTAAGAAGGTGGATTTCCCTGCACCGTTTGCACCAATCAAACCATAACAGTTACCTTCGGTAAATTTGATGTTGACATCTTCGAATAAGGCTCGCTTGCCTAATCTTAATGTTACGTTACTTGCTTGTATCATGTTAATACCTAGCCTTTCTATTCTGCTAATTCGCACTAGTACTTATTGTACCTTATATTCTGCATTTTGCAAGTATTTTTTATGACTCCTGATAGATAAAGCCATTTGTTTTCGCATAATCAGCAGCACTTGTTCCTTTTGCCGCCTTGATTACAATATTATCTGTTTCCTCAAAAACCATAACTCCAAAAAAGTTAATCGTGCTAGATAGCGAGATTCTAGTCAATTTAGTACAACCGTAAAAGGCCATGTCAGAAAGTTCTTTCGTCCCTTCTGGTATTTCTAATTCTTTCAATGAAGTACAAAAGGCGAATGCCATTCCACCAAACACATCTACAGAACGAGCAATATTAACCTCTCTAAGCGAGGAACAATTAGCAAATGCAGCATAACCTATTTCTTTCACACTCCCTTTAATCGTCAGTTTTTTTGCTCCTTCACATCCACTAAAGGCACCCTCTCCAATTACACTAATTCCAGCTGGTATCACAATCTCTCTTATGGAATAGCAGTCTGCAAATGCATAGGAATTCAGTTCTATTAATTTTTCTGGCAAATCAACATTTAATAAAATACAGCCTGCAAAAGCTTCTGTCCCAATGCTTCTTAAACTCATTGGCAAAAAAACATAGGCAAGATTATGGCTCATCGAGAAAGCTCCTGCTTCAATTGATATGACTCCTTCTTGAATCAGGTATGTCTCATCAGAACGCCCCGAAGGATATTTAATTAGGCTTGTTTTTTCTTTGTTATATAATACTCCATCCGAAAGACAAAAATTCATATTGTCTTCTGCAAGATTGATTATTGATAAATTTGAGCAATTTCCAAACGCATTCGTTCCAATTTGTGTAACACTATTTGGTATTGATATCTTTATAAGAGCTGTATTTCCGTAAAAAGCTTGAGATTCAATGGTATCAATTCCCTCTTCAAGCTCTACTGTTG
>JAEZFP010000067.1 GCA_023417475.1 Bacillota bacterium
AATCCCCCTCTCTTTTGAATGACAGCCGGTTCGAAGCGGTGGAAGAGAGGGGGCGCCATGGGATATTTTCTCAAAAGCTAACAATTTGGAACAAGCGAAGGCTATTTTCTAAGTAGTCCGCCACCCGCGTTCGCGTAAAGGAAACCCGGAAACGAGCTGGCGAAGCGCAGGCAACTTTAGGGACGGTATTGCAAAAGCGCCGCCAAAAAGGCCAGGGTCAGCCCTTGTCCCCAACCCTGAACCCGCTTCCGGGGGACTGCTTTATAACCTTCCAGGTCGTTCATTACCGCCGTTCCGGCCGAGACATTGCCGACCGTTCCCGCGGCGTCGATCTGAGTGATCAGCCCTTGCAGGGCTTTTTGGATGGGTTTTTTATGCAGCGGCTGACCGTTAATAACCAGCGCGGCCGCAATCCCGGCCGAAGCCGACGTTTCCAGATAAGACGAGGGGTCGGTCAGGACCGTGCGCCAAAGTCCCGTTGCATCTTGCAGTCGGACCAGGGCGCTCAGTTGGTCGCGGAGGGAACCGTCGATCCGCATGAACATCGGATATAAGTAATTGATCAGCTTCAACGCTTCGGCCATGGTTAAGGCGGCCCAAGCGTTGCCGCGCGCCCAAAACATCCCCGACATATGATTTTGACTGATGTTATCCCACCCATGATAATAAAGGTTCGTGGTATTGTCCTGCAGAAACTCCTCATGCCAATAATACTGATTCAAGGCGTCATTCACCCATTCGGGTTTGTTCAACTTGATGCCCATCCGTAACAGGAAATACGCCGCCATGAACAGCGTATCGGCCCAAGCTTGTTCCGGAAAGTCGTTATTGGCCGAAACCGTATGCTGAAACACTCCTTGGCCGAAGCGCACCGCCCGATCGCGCAAATACTCCGCCTTATCCACGGCAAGCTTTAGATACTTCTCATCCCCGGTCGCCTCGTGCAGGGTAAGCATGGTATGTCCCATCGCGACGGCGTTGACCGTCAAAGGCGGCAACCCGACGCTTAGATATTCGTCAACCCACTGAACCAAAAAATCAAGGTATTCCTGTTTACCTGTGACTTCCCAGGCTTTGCAGATACCGTAAAACGCGACGCCGCACGGCCAATCCCAAGTGAAATCGATCTGCATGGTGCGCCGGACGACCCGGTCGATCAAGGCAACCATCGCTTCGTCTTGGTATTGCACAATCGGTTTTGGCCCGGCAGTCGCCGCGTTTTGCTCCGGATCACGTTTCAAACCAGATCACCCTTTCAGTCCGGTGGTGCTGATCCCTTCCACCAGATAACGTTGGAACATGATAAAAATAATAAAGATCGGCAACAGCGATAAAGTGCCCATGGCGAACATCGCAGCCCAGTCCGTCGCAGTGCTTGGATCGGCAAACATCCTGAGCGCCAGCGAAACGGTGTACATCCGCGGCTTATTCAGGTACAGCAACGGTCCGAGGAAATCATCCCACCGCCAGTAAAACTGAAAGATAGTCGAGGTAATCAAGGCCGGCGAGGTTAACGGCAAGATAATCTTATAGAAGATCTGGAAACGGTTGCAGCCGTCGATTTTCGCCGATTCATCCAATTCAACCGGCAAGCCCCGGATGAACTGCATCATCAGAAAGACAAAAAACGGCTGACTGCAGAACATCGGAATAATCAACGGCAAATACGTGCCGGTCCAATGCAGCTTCGAGAACAAAATAAACTGCGGGATCATCACCACTTGGTACGGCAACATCATCGTCAGCAACATACAGACAAACCAAAAGCCCCGGCCGCTAAATTTGATCCGCGCGAAACCGTAGGCGACAATCGCCGACGACAGGACGGTTCCGATGGTGGACAGCGTTACATAGAAAAAGGAATTCTTAAAGAAAGCGTCAAAGGGAACGCCGCCGACTCCCTGCCAACCCCGGACATAGTTGTCAAAATGAAACACTTTGGGCCACAACGAGACAGTTCCAAAAATTTCGGTATTGGCTTTAAACGAGCTGAAAACCATCCAAAACAACGGATAAACCATGATAATCCCGAACAAGACGATGAATATATGATAAAGACTGGCGTGTAGCCACCGGCGCGGTCGAATATTCAAGGTCAATCCTCCTTTGTCTCGTAATAGACCCAACTGCGCGAGGATTTGAAGATCAACGCCGTGAAAAAGGCGATAATCAACACGAGCACCCAAGCCATGGCGCATCCGTAACCCATATTGTAAAATTCAAACGCCTGGCGATAGAGATACAGGGCATAAACTAACGTACTGTTCATCGGGTCCCCGGTACCGCCGGAGATCACAAACGCTTGCGTGAAAACGGTAAACCCGTTGATCAACTGCATGATCAGATTGAAAAAAATAACCGGCGTCAAATGCGGAATGGTAATCTTGACGAACTTTTGCCAACCGTTGGCCCCGTCAATCGCGGCGGCCTCATAATAACTGGCGGGAATCTGTTTCAGCCCGGCCAGAAAGATCAACATCGAGGATCCAAATTGCCAAGCCGCCAAAACAATCAACGTCCCAAGCGCCGTCTGCGGATTGCCGATCCAGGAGATGTCGGATTTAATCCCCAGAAACGCCAGCGCGGCGTTGACAGCGCCGTCGGCCATGAACAACCGGCGCCACATCACCGCAACGGCAATGCTCCCGCCCATAATCGACGGCAGGTAATAAACCGTCCGGTATACCCCGACCAGCTTCGCCCGGCGGTGAAAGAGCAGCGCGACGAACAGCGCGAACCCCAACCGGAGCGGCACGGAGATAAACGCGTAATCAAAGGTAACGGTTAACGATTTCCAGAAGTTTTCATCCCGGAACATCGCGGTGAAGTTACTCAGCCCCTTCAGCACCGGCGCCGATAACAAGTCGTACTTGGTAAACGACAAATACACCGAGGTCAGGATAGGACTGACTGTGAACGCTAAAAATCCCAACAGAAACGGGGCGATAAACAAATAGCCGGCCATATTGTCCGACAGGCTCCAGCCCTTGATTCCGAATCTTGGCGATGGATGCGCCCTTTTTTCCAACTGTTCCACTATTGCCTCCGTCAATGTAAAATATCAACCAGCCAAACCGGTCCGAATGTCCCTGCCTCTTGGCTGGTTGAACTGAAAATTCTATTTCACTTATTTATTCTTGGCCAAAATTTCGTTGGCTTGTTTGATCAACTTGGCAGCGCCGTCTTTGGGAGATGTCGATCCATACAGCACTTCCTGGTCGACGGTACGGAACAGTTTCAAGACTTCGCCGGCTCCCGGCGGATCGGCCGGATCAATCGGACTGGCGTTTTTATTGCCGACTAACGCAATGTAATCGAAGACTTGTTTATTCACCGGATCGACCATTGTTTTTAGCGCGTCGCGGACTTTCGGAATGATCGGAATACCCCGTTCGGCCAGCAGCACTTTGTTGGCTTCAATATCCGTCAAGAAATAGTTAACGAATTTAATCGCTTCTTCTTTGTTGGCGGAAGATTTCGCTACCGAAAAGAACATGGAAGGTTTCAGATACGTTCCGGGCCGCTTCGCTTTGGCGATCTTCGGGCAAAGCGCGATTTCAACCGGGCGATTGGCAGCGGCTTGTTGCGACACGACTTGGTTGCTCCACACAAATTCCAACCAGGACTGCCCTTTGGCAAAGGGGGCTTCTTGCGGGGTGGTGGTGACAAACGCCGTATCCGGCTTGATGAGCGCGCCGGCTTTTAAGAGACGGAGCTGCACTTCGTAAAATTCAATTAAGGTCTTATCATCCGTGAAGCCCAGCGTATTGCCGCCCGGAGCAAAAAACGGCTTGCCGGTTTGGCGGATCATATTCTCAAATTGCACCCGGGGATCGATCGTGGAGAGAGGCATGGTCTGAACGCCGGTTTTTTTATAGACCTGAATGGCGACCTTTTCAAAGTCCGCCCAGGTCCAATTCGGTTTCGGCGGAGCCACGCCGGCCTTTTTTAATACCGCCGGGTCGTACACGATGCCCCAGGCGTTGGTACCCAGGCTGACGCCGTATAACAAATTGTTAACTTTGCCGCCCGAGGTGTAGGTATCGGCAACCCCGGCCAGATTAAGCTTCTTCGCTTTGACATACGGGCTCAGATCCAATAACAGGCCTTTCTCGGCATATTGGGTGATATAGGAATAATCTTGTTGGATAATATCAGGCAAGTTGTTGGCGGCCGCTTGGGTCGCCAACTTGTCCCAATAACCGCCCCAACCGGTGGTTTCGGTCTCGATCGTGACATTGGGATTTTTGGCCATATACATTTGGACCACTTTCAATGTGCGGGCATCACGGGTCGGATTGCCCCACCACCCCAGCCGTAGGGTGACCTTGGGCGCCGCCAAGGCGCTTCCCACCATTGAGAAGACTACCAGACCGGCAAGGACGACGAACAAACTCTTTTTCATCCACTATCTCCCTTTCTATATTGAGTGAATCATGGTGGTCGCTATCACATCTCCATGTTAATATTTTGTGACGAATTTGTTAATCAAAAAAAACGTCTTTTTTGTTCAAAAAAACGTTTCAGTCAATCTCTGTTCCCAACGGCATTCTAATAGCGCTGTTCAGCCGAGGCCACCCTTCTTGTACTCCGAAGGGGAACACCCGGTGTACTTCTTAAAAAGCTGGCTAAAGTATTGGGGATTGTTGCCGAGTCCGACGGTTTGGGCAATCTCATAGACCCGTTCGGCCCCGTTCCGCTCGATCAGTTCCTTGGCTTGTTCCATCCGGAGCCGCAGCAGGTAATGGGAGAACTTCTCCCCGGTCTCCTTTAAAAACAACTTGCTAAGATACCCTTCATTCATATAAACCACCTGACCGGCGAGCCATTTCAAAGAGAGCTCCTCATTGCCGAGATTAGCGGCGACATAACCTACCACCCGCTCAATAATCTGATGATATCTATTGCGAATAATCTCATGGTTGGCGCCGGTAATCTCCAGACCGACATGGCAGACGAACTGTTGCAACTCCTCAACGGACCCCAACTTCTGCAGATCCAGCAGTTTGTCCAGATATGCGCTTAAGACTTCCGGACGGCACTGCCGGATCAATACCATGAAAAGCTCGGTGGTATAAGTTTTCCAAAGATTCAATCCCAGCTTAAATTGGCGCAGCTGTTGAAAGAAGCGGTTCAGTTCCGCTTGAACCGTTGCGGCGGCGCCGCTTTTGACCGCCGCCGTTAAGGATTCATAATCAAACAAAAGTTCCCGGTGCGCGACTTTCTCGTCCCCGCCGTGCAAATCCCCGGGAGTGATCATACTCCCCCCGGCCAAGTACAACGCATGCTTCAGACATTCGGTCAGTTGCTGGTAAACCAAAGGCGCCTGATCGAACTGAAACGGGTCGCTATAGGCCACATTCACTTCCATGCCGTAAGCGGCGGCAAACTCGGTCTGGAGCGGCTGCAACTGTTGGAGCAACGCCTCCGTTCCAAGCGGTTCCACCAAAACGAACCCGTGATCTTTAATGGTGGTGCTTAAAAACAACGTTGCGCCAAAACGAGCGCCACCCATCGCGTTGAGTCCAAATAACTCCGACACGGTATAAGCGCCGGTCGGTTCAAATAGGATCATCCGAAACGTGGCATCCTCAATCCCAAGCAAACTGCAGTAGTAATCATATTCATCCCCGCCGTAGTGCCGGTAAGCCACGAACTCCCGGACGAATTGCTCCTTAACCAGCGGCAAAACGTGCTGCAACTGTTCCTGTTTTTGGCGGATCGCGGCTTCGCGCGCCGCGACTCCATCCAGCTCCGCCCGTAGTTCCGCCAAAACTTCCATGATCCGGTTTTCATTACACGGCTTCAGCAGGTAATGTTTGACGCCATAACGCATCGCCTCTTTCGCCAGTTCAAATTCGTTAAAACCGGACAAGACCACAAAGCGGATCTCCGGATGGACCGCATGCACCATGGCGATGAGCTCCAAGCCGTTCAAACCCGGCATTTTCACATCGGTAATGATAATTTCGGGCGGATCCGCGACAACCAGCTCCCAAGCCGCCAGGCCGTTCTCGGCGACTCCGGCGACGCGAAAGCCCTGTTCTTCCCAGGGAATCAGCCGGGTGATCCCATCCCGGATGATCCGTTCGTCATCGACGATCAATACCTTATCCATTTGCAAGCTCCTGTCGGGGAATGCGGACCCGGACGGTGGTTCCCAAACCCGGTCGGCTCTCCAAGACGAGGCCGAAAGCATCGCCAAAGCTTAACCGCAGCCGTTGGTCGATATTTTGCAATCCGATGCCGTTGCCGCCCGATTTGACCGCCCCCTGCAATACTTGTTCTTTACGGGCCGGGTCAATCCCCGGTCCGTTGTCGCTGACGCTCAGTTCCAGCCAATCCGTTCCGGCTTCGGCTTTCACCCGGATTTCACAAACTCCGGTGATCGTCTCCAAGCCATAACGGATTGAGTTTTCCACAATCGGTTGCAACGTCAATTTGGGAATGACCAAATCCCGCCATTGCGGGTCAACCTCCAGCGCAAACTGTAGCCGTTCCCCGAAACGCACCTGTTGGATATAGATGTAACTTTGGAGCAACGCCAGCTCCTGTCCTAGCGGGATCACCGGTTGCCGGTTGCTGATGGCGTTGCGGAGCAAACTCCCCAATGCCTCCACCATCTGGGAGATCTCCCTCTCCCCGTGCAGTTTGGCCAACCAGTTAATCGACTCCATGGTGTTGTATAGGAAATGCGGATTGATCTGGGTTTGCAACGCGCGAAACTGCGTGTCCTTGATCACAATCTGCTTGGTATAATCCTCTTGAATCAACGTGTTGATCTTCTGAATCATAATGGCAAAATCCCGTTGCAAATCGCCGATCTCGTCGCTCCGGCCGATCTCCGGCAAACTTTGAGCATCGATGGTGAAATCACCGGTCTCGACCCGTTTCATCTGTTTCGAAAGGTTTTCAATCGGTCTGGTCAAACTGCGGGCCGTTTGCAGACTGACGAAAACAACTCCGACCAACAGCAGCCCCAGGATTGCCACGATAATGGTCCGCATCATAATCACCGGTTGGAAGATCGTATCGTACGGCAGGATGTTAACATACTCCCAACCGTTATTTGGGGAAAAAGTATGCGCCACAAAAAAGCTGCGTCCGGCGATCCGTTCCATCCGGTACCCGCTGTTGCCGTGAAATTTCAACCGCTGCCCCAATTCCCGCACCAAGGGGTCGGACGCGTAAATTTCCTTGTCTCCGGAACGGATTAACAATTCTCCGGAACGGTTGACTTCTCCTGCGGTAGATTGCCGTACCAACGCTGCCATATTTACCCGGATAATCAACGTCCCCAGCGGTTTCAGACTCAAGTCGCGAATCTCCCGGATCTGCCGGGTACAGATCAACGCCCGGTCATTTTGGAGCGGTTCAATCAAAGTCACCGACCCTTGCCTGCTTGCGGCTTGGGCGATGATCGGTCCCAATAACTCCCGGCGAATCGCCGCCCCGCCCGAATATTGATTACCCTGACCGTCCAGGAGATTAACCGAATCGATATTTTTCTCAAAGACATAGACCCATAAAAGCTCCGTCAGCTTGCCGCCGATCTGCGCCCGCTCCGGCGTGCCAAGCGGCGTCTGGAGTTTTTTTAAGTATTGTTGGATATCGGGATGGGAAAGCAACGAATAGGATACGCTTTCCACCTGTTTGAGCTCATTTTCGATATTCACCGTCGACAGATTCAGTACTTTGGCCGCTTCGTTATAGAGTAAACCGTCGTACAGACTTAACGCGATCTGAATTCCGGTCAAACAAACTGTCCCAAAGATAAAAACAATCAACGCTTGCAGCAGAAAAAGTTTCTGCTTGATCCGCAGGTTGTCATAGACCGCTTTGATCCGCGGTTGCCAACGGCCCGGGTTGCAACTGTTCCATAGATTCACCAACGACACAGGCGGCAAGCTCCATCCCCTGCTTTCCGGTTGCGCATTAAACAAAAAAGACTGCTGCCAACCAACGCTCGCGAAACAGCCTTCATTTAGACATATTATATCTCATTCCCCACCGTTTGCCATCACCCGGGCTCCGGGGCAACCACTATTCGACGATTCGCGCCCCGGGTCCCGGCGCGCAGACAAAAAGCCGCGGTTCAATTCCGGTCTTTTGGTGGTAACCATTTACGACAGTTTGACGGAAACGCTCAATGGCGTCTCGATGAATCAAATTGACAGTGCAACCGCCAAAACCACCGCCGGTAATCCGCGCTCCCAAAACGCCGGGAACCTGCCGGGCCAAAGCGACCAGCAGATCCACTTCCGCACAACTGACCTCGTAATAATCCCGTTGAGAATCATGGGATTGATTCATCAGTTGCCCGAAACGTTCCAGATCACCGCGGCGCAACGTTTGAATTCCTTCCAGCACCCGCCGGTTCTCGGTGACGATATGGAAGCAACGCCGGAAAACCGTCGGATCGAGTTCCAAATGGTACGTTTCCAACATTTCCAAGGTTACATCGCGCAACGCTTTCACCTCGGGAAAGTGGCGTTGCAACATCGCAACGCCCTCGTTGCAACTGGCCCGGCGCAGGTTGTACTCGGATGTCACCAATTCGTGTTTCACGCCGCTGTGGCAGATTAAAATACGATAGTCGCCGACTTCCAACGGAATATGTTCAAACGCCAACGTCCGGCAGTCGAGGAAAAGCGCATGGCCCGCTTGACCCATGATGGAAGCAAACTGGTCCATCACACCGCATTTCATTCCCACAAACTCATTTTCAGCCCGCTGGCAGAGCAGCGCCACTTGGGCCGGCGCGAGGGACCAACCGGCCAACTTTTGCAACAATACCGCCAGACTGATCTCCAATGCCGCCGAGGAACTCAGTCCCGCCCCTTGGGGGAGATCGCCCCTAAACGCCAGATCCAAGCCGGGGAGCGCATAACCGGCGTCTTGGAAAGCCCATAAAACCCCGCGGATGTAATTGCTCCAAGGATGCTCCTCATCGCGCAGCAACGGCTCGGCCACTGAAAAGACGACTGTTTGTTGGAAATCGACCGAATGGACGTTGACAGTCGCGTCGGCGCGCAACCGGCCCGCCATCCGCATCTGAAACTCAATCGCCATCGGCAGGACATATCCTTCATTATAATCGGTATGCTCGCCCAGCAAATTGACGCGACCGGGCGCCACCGCCGTGACAATCGGTCCGGCCGGACCGAACTTTTCCGTAAGAATCGCTTGAAGCGGTTTCAGCGTCGTCATTGGCTATCGCCCCTCACTTGCGCCGGCAGCGGCCGCCAAAACTGCGGCAATCGACTGCGGCCCGACCTTACGAAGCTCAGCCGCTTTTTCCTCGGCCAACGCATCGTTGATAAAGTTACCGGCTCCCGACTCGCAGCCGGCCAGATATTTCAGTTTGGTGGCGGTTCGCAACGGGGGATAAAACTCAAAATGAAAGTGATAGTCGAGATAAGCGCCGCCATCGGTGGGCGCCTGATGAATGACCATAATATAGGGGAAAGCGATCCCAAATAAGGCGTCGTACTTCAACAGCAAACCTTTAAGGACCGCCGCCAAATCGTCACAGTCGGCGGCGGTGAACTCCGCCAACGATGCCAGATGCCGTTTGGGAGCCAGATACACCTCATAAGGATACCGCGCAAAAAACGGAATAAAGGCGATAAAGCGCTCCCCTTCCAAAACAATTCGCCGACCGTCTTGCCGTTCTTCCCGGAGCGTGGCGCAGAAGAGGCACTCATGATTTTTCTCATAATGGCGGCGCGAGGCGGCCAGTTCTTTTTCAAGCTTGGGCGGGATGAACGGAAAGGCGTAAATCTGTCCGTGGGGATGGTTAAGGGTAACGCCGACGGCTTCCCCTTTATTTTCGAAGATCAATACCGATTGAATCTCTTCCCTGGCGCCCACCGTTTGATAGCGGTCCTGCCAAACGGTGATCACATTACGGATCCGCCGCAGCGGCATGGTTGCCAGCGAGCCGTGGTGATCGGACGAGTATAAAACCACTTCGCAGACGCCTTGCGCCGGCGCCACCGGCGAAACGGCGGTCGCAGCAACGGCCGGCTCGGGCGGGTGCGGTTGTAACGAGGGAAATTTATTTTCAAAAACAACGATATCATATTCGGAACCGGGGACTTCAGTCGGAAAACCGCCGGGTTGGGTCGGGCAAAGCGGACAATAATCTTTGGGCGGTAAAAAGGTCCGGTCTTGACGGTGGGTGGCGGTGATGACCCATTCTTCCAAAAACGGGTGCCAACGCAGTTCGGACATTGTTATTTCTCCTCCGGTTTGGTATTGGTGCGATTGATAGCTGTTGGAGACGGTTCTTGCTTGGTTTGGGAAAAGTTATAATAAATGAGCTGTCTCCCATCGTCCAGGCGGATCACTTTTTTCGTGAAGTTATTACCGGAAGTATCATTCATGTTGCGCTGCCCCCAGTCAATTTCGGTTCGATTCCAGTTATTCCTCCATAGCTCGAATAACCGTCTATCTTTATTTTACTTTTGCTTTCGTTTGTTGTCAAACAGTTTCTTTTTATTTCGTTTTATTTCATTTGTCTTCGTTTTGCCGGGGTTCGGCAAGCCCGTTACATCAAAAAACCTCCGCAAATATCGGCGGAGGTTTTTTGAACGGAATTCCAAAACAGCGGATCAGTGCTCGCTCTTGAGGCGGCATCCCATGGTATCCGACCCTTAACTGCAAGTAAACGAACGAATTTCTCGAAGATCCACTCCGAAATAGCTCCAACGGCCGCGCTGAAATCGCCAACCCGCGACGGAATTCCGGCCGACAAACGTCAGAAAAGCCCAAAATGAGTCCCGATTGCGTAACCAAAGGTACGTAAAACGAAACCGGCAGAAACGGATCGCGCCCGGATCCACCGCGCGCAGCGCCGGTTCAGCCGGAGTAAAGTTAGGCGGAGGACCCGTGGGCGCCTGCTGTTCGTTACCGGGGGCGGGAAGGGCTTCATCAAACGCCGCTTCACCCACTCCCGGGGCGACAAAATAGCCCGGCTCAACATAGGGCAAACCGTAACCGCATGGAATCGGAATCACCTGAACTACTCCGGGCAAACAAATAACTTGGCCGACCTGAAGGTGGTTCGGATCGACGCCGGGATTGTATTGCAGGATGGCTTCGACTGAAATATCATATTGCTGCGCCAATTTGTAAAACGTATCGCCGCGTTGAATCACGTATGAAAGTAAACCGACGGGGCATTGTTGATTCATCGATAACACCTACCGTTCTCTAATTCCAAAATCAAAACCAAGGGATTTTGGAATATAGTATGCCGGTTGGGTTGATTCGGACTCCCGACCTATTGGGTTATGCTTTTGGCCTTGTTCGTGAAACCGGGCGACAAAAAAGCCCTGCGCTTAACTTCGAAAACGCGCCCGGAAATTGGCGGGTGTCATATTTTCTCGCCGTTTAAACTGTCTCATAAAGGTCGAAATATGTAAGTAGCCACATTTTGCCGCAATCTCCTGCAGATTCAGATCCGTGGTTCGCAACAATTCTTTGGCTTTCTCAAACCGCAACAAGGCAATATAATCGGAGACGGTGTATCCGGTCTGCTTTTTAAAATAATGGCTGAAGTTTGAGATCGACATTCCGCAGTGGTCGGCGAGTATCTTTACGGAGAAGGTTTCCTCGCTCAAGTGTTCCGTGATATACTTCACGACTTGCTTAAAATTGTGCAACGGCTCGTCTATCGAAGGTTCGGCATTTTCCTCTTCGATGATTAAATTGACAATCTCATCGGTTAACATATTGACAATCCCAATAATATCGTCGGTCGACTTCAGGCTGTCCTTATTCAAGATCTCGGGATACTTCCGGTTAAAGGACGAAAAGGAATAGTTCAGCTCCCGCATGGCTTTTAAAGCCGTATTTACGATGTCGTACGCCAGACAGGTGGCAAAAAATAAGCTTTTGGCATCCGCAATATGCCTGATTAGTATGTCCATTGCAAATTGAACCCGCTCTTCCTGGCCATGTTTGATCGCATGATACAACGCGTCAATGGCATGGTTTGGATAGGCGAGCTGCGAACGTTTTTCGCTGACACTGTTTTCAAAAAAATTGATGCTGCTCGAGCCCTTAATCAGGTGATACTTGCTGGTGGCGCCGGCTTGATTAAAGGATTCCTCGATCGCCTCAATGTCGCAAACCTTGCCAACCCCGATCGAGAGGGAGATCTGGTAGACACTTTCAATTACATTTTTGACATGAATTAATTTCTCACGGATCTCATTGAGTTCCTCGTATTCGCCGGAGACCACGGCAAAAACCGAACGATCCTCCAAGTACTCGATTGCGCAGACTTCAAAGCTGGGATTGATACCGTTTTCAATATAGCGGGCCACCTCCTGATAGGTCGCCGCAGTCAATTCCCCGGCGGCTTTGTCCGTGACGCTACAGACGATCACCCGGAAACACGGACCGCTCAAGCTATACCCGATCGAACCGGCTTCCCGATCCAACTCTTCAAGATCGGAATAACCGCCGCGGATCAGTTTTAACGTGATTTTTTCTTTTAATAAATTATTATTCTTGTCGGAGATGGTAACTAATGCTTTTTCCACCGCCTCAAACTCATTGAGATTCTCCGAGGCGTCGCCGAAGATCGCGGCCAACCGTTTATGGATTGAGCGGATCGGCGCGTAGTTGAGCTTCATGAAATACGCGATAAATAACGACCCGATCACGACGATTGCGATCAAACAGAGCATAAAAAGCATCTTCTGGGACTCGATCGGCGCCATCAACTTTTGGTAGGGAATCAGCACGACATACTTAATGGGACTGGCGATCGAACGGCACTGAAAGGCGATAAACCGTTTGGATTTGACGGTCATCTCCACCGGCTGACCGTTTTCTTTATCCTTCAACTTGCGCCAGGAACTCCAAACCCCTGCCGATGTGGCCGGATCGGACGAATAAAGCAACGAATCCCGGTCGTCGGAGATGATGATGCAAGCCCCGGTATCCCCGGCTAGCTCCCGCAAGGTCTGGTTGCCGATCTGAAAAAATACCGAAGCGGTCGGTTGGGTTTGGCCGTCCTTATTCGTGACGACATAGATCAATGCTTTGGGAGAGGATTTGCGGACCGGTTGCAACGATAACCAATACAACCGTTTATTCTGTAACAGATAATCTTCGGTCTGAGTGACCGGAATATTGTATTGCGGCCCGAAGGCCTGAAAATCCTGATAGCGAAAGAACGTTTCCGTAGTGAAAATGTAGTGAAGTTCGCTGTTGATGTAAAAAATGTTGTTGATGAAATCATTGGTCAAAACTACGCTCGCCAGTTTATGGGTCACATCATAGAAATTGCCGTACTCCGCATTGAGGTGCGCCGGGGTAAACTCGGATGATTTCAGCAACGAATAAGCGTAGGCGTTCATTTGATTGATAAAAATATCAAAGGTGCTTTGCACCTTGTAGAGCGAGTTGACCCGATTGCTCACCAGTTCCCGGTCATAAAACTTCGCAAAAAAATTGAATGACGCCAATCCCAGAATCAACATCGGCGTCAGCATCATCACAAGGTAAGACAATAATATTCGGAAAAACGCGTTCCGACTTTTCATGGCTTGCTCCTCTGATCCTAACTCGTAGGACAATATTATCGGTATCGACATATTCGCGAAAATATTAATATGAAACCCCAGGAAAACATGGAATCCTTTGTATTAAGAAAGCAATGCCGCAACGTATCTTCCGGGCGGAATAAACCGCTCGCAAGATACGTTACGGTGATTGACAAACAAAACGTTCGGCTGAAACGGCGGTACCCGTTATTCAGCCTTCCAAAGCGCGGCGGTTATTTACCGGCGTAATTATAATACTCTTGCCACATCGCCGTATATTCGGCGGTCCGCAGTTGTTTGCACTTGTTTAAGTGCTCTTTCCATTGGGCGTCGTTGATTCCGTTAACCACCGAGGTAGCCAAGAATTTTTGCATATAATTGTCGATATCGGTGAAAAGCGCATTTCGGGCGCTGACTTTTTTGGAGTCGTAGACGCCCCGGGGCATTACATGAACAGCCGAGGGAAGAACCTTGTCATTGGCGACGCGTTTCTTCCGGTTCCGATCATCCGGCACTTCCATGTTAGCCCATTTGGACCACATGTACATCGGGCTGAACAAGCTGCCGCAAACGGTCCGTTTAAATTGGGTCAGATTCATGCCCTTCGGCAGATACTTGTTGGTTTGGGTCCAATGGCCTTCATTGCCGACGCGATCCCAAGCGCCGGCGTTTTCAGGACCCCACTGCCAATTCATCACCATATCCAGGTTGGAAATTAAGGTATCATAATACCGTAACAGAACCGCCGGTTCTTTACATTGTTTGGTGATACTGAAACCTTGCATATTGCCGATCGGTTGTTTGTTACGGTTCCAACGATGGAAACCCTTCGGCCCGCGCAACGGTTCCAACGGAATATAGTCGGTGAACCGTTTATCCATGGAATCGGGGATGAAATACATAATCGAACCGACGATCATCTCCGGGCTGGCCGCCTTGGCATTGACCTGCGCGTTGGTTTGGGAGAAGGTTTCCCTATCCAGCAAACCTTCGGCGTAAAGTTTATGGAGCCATTTAAGTCCTTCATAATACCCGGGTTGGGTCCCGCTGAAGAGCACCTTTTTACCGTCGATCGAATAGACGTAGTCCGGGTTGTCGCTCGCGCCGAATGCGCCTAACAACGGGTCGAGGCATTGGTTGTCGCGGTCCGCCTGCCGGGCCACAAAAGGAATCTCGTCCGCCTTGCCGTTGCCGTTGGGATCGCCCTTTTTAAAAGCGCGTAAAACGTCTTCAAATTCATCGGTGGTGGTTGGCACTTTCTTACCGAGTTTCTTCAGCCATTCGCCGTTGATCCAGATTAAACCGCCGACATTTGATGAAGGGTTGGCTTTATCGGTGGGCAAACTATAAATCTCTTTATTCGGAGCGGTAATTGCCTTTTTGACGTTTTTATCCTTGGTGAGCATCTCGGTGATATTGGGGCAATATTTAGAGATATCTTTGGATAAAGGCCGGAACAGGTCGATGTTTTGCATAATATCGACATCTCTGCCGCTGAATGCGTCGGGGAGATTGCCGGAAGCCAACATGATATTGACCTGTTCATTCCAGGCCGCTTCGGGAATATCAATCCATTCGATATGGACATTGGTCATTTTTTCGGTCTGAATGACACATTGTTTGTCGGCGAACCCGTTCTGGCTGTCCGGGTGTTTGGTCACCGCGATTTTATAAGTTTTTTTCTCTTTGAGAATGGGCAATCCTTGCGTGAACATATTCCCGACCAATTTGGCGTTGCCGGCGTCGCTTCCCTGAGTACCCGCTTTGGTGAAGGCGCTGGTGGCGAAGGCAGTCATCAGTAATGTCGCCGCCAAGGTGGAAACGAGAATTTTCTTTTTAGTCATCGTTTAAATACCTCCCTGATCAATCTTTCATTTGTTGGTTGCTGTTTGACGATCCGTTTGTTTTACCAGTCTCACCTGCCTCAAACCGTTTCCTGTATCGCAACCGGGGTCTCCCCCGGGTACAACCGTTCCTGTCCCGTCGAATATCCGATCAGCCTTTGATACTGCCGATCATCACGCCCCGTACAAAGAAGCGTTGCGCCATCAGATAAATTGCCAATACCGGAAGGGATCCGATGATGATCACCCCATATTTGATGGTTTCCTGCAACCGTAACATTTCGGCCTGGCCTTGGAAATCAACGCCGTCCATCGTGATGGATTCGGCACTGACCAAAATCTCGCGCAGGATAATTTGCAAGGGGAACAAAGCCGGTTTACTAACATAAATCAGCGCGTTAAAGAAGGAGTTCCAATGGGCGATTGCATAAAAGATGAAAATAACCGCGATAATCTCTTTCGACAACGGCAGCACGATGTTGAGGAAGAACCGTCCGTTGCCGCAACCGTCGATACGAGCCGCTTCCAGCAGCTCATCAGGGATCTTCGCCATAAAAAAGGTCCGGGCGATAATCAAGTTGAAGACCGAAAACGATCCCAAGATCATCAAGATATACGGCGTGTTTACCAAACCCAAGCTTTTGACCACCATATAGGTGGGGATCAAGCCGCCGTTAAAGTACATCGTAAAAACCATCAACTTCATGAAGAACGATGATCCGAAAAGGTCTTTGCGGGAAAGCGCGTAACTGCTCGGAATAGTTAAGAGCAATCCGATTAAAGTGCCGAATCCCGAATAGGCGACGGTATTGCGATAACCGGTCCAGATTCGCATATCGCTTAGGATACTTTTATAGGCGGTTAATTCCGGATGGACCGGCCAAAACAACACCTGACCGGTTTGAATGGCGGTCGGGTCGCTGAACGACGCCAAAACGACGAAATACAAAGGATATAATACAACGATCGTGCCAATAATTACCAACAAATTAACGACTATGTTAAATATCTTGTCAATCCCCGTATCATGGATTGCCGCTAATTTTCCATCTGATTGATAAGCCATTCTACATTCCTCCGTTATCACCATAAACTGTTGCCGGATAGATTGCGGGCAATCCGGTTGACTGAAATGAGCAAGATAAAGTTGATGATGTTATTAAACAACCCGATGGCCGTCGCATAACTGTATTGGGCTCCCTGGATCCCGACTTTATAAACATAGGTTGCGATGATCTCAGAGCGTTCCAGGTTCAAACTGTTTTGCAACAACAGTGATTTCTCAAATCCAATGCTCATTAAGTTACCGACATTCATGATCAGTAAAATGACCATGGTGGGCAGGATGGCCGGAAGGTCGATATGCCAGATCCGCTTGAATTTATTGGCGCCGTCAACGATGGCCGCTTCATGCAGTTCGTCGCTGACGCTGGTTAAAGCGGCGATATAGATGATGGCGTGGTATCCGGTATGTTGCCAAACGGATGACCAAACATACACTGATTGATACCATTTGGCGCTCGCTAAAAACTCCATGGGTGGCAAACCGCACAGTTTCAAAAGCTGGTTAAACAACCCACCGCTGCTGCAAAAGACCACCAACATCCCGGCCATTACCACGATTGAGATTAAATGCGGCGCAAAGGTCAAGGTCTGGGCAAACTTTTTCAGCTTTGGCATGGTGGTGTAGTTCAACAACAACGCCAGAATAATCGGGAGCGGAAAGTTGGCGAACAGTTGATACAAACTGAGACTCACCGTGTTATACAGCAAGGTAGTGAACTGATACGAATTAAAAAAGCGTAGAAAATGCTTATACCAGGGGTCGGCAAACGGACTGCCCCAGACTCCCGCGGTTGCGAAAAAATCTTTGAAGGCAATCTGAATTCCATACAACGGTATGTAGTTAAAGATAATGACATAGGCTACGCTGGGAAGTAAGAAAAGATAAAGCAACCAGTTTTTGCGGATGCTTTTCCATGCCGTCTGAAAACGGTTCTCCGGCAACTGTCTGGTCATGGTGTCGGTTTGCATAAACATCTCCCTAACATCATTTAATATTTGGTTAATTTCAATTTAAATCGTAACCAGCCGGCTCCAAGATTGATATAGGCATTTTTTTGAATCCAATGCGCATTTGATGAATTTAAGCTTTGTGTTGATTATTTAACATTTAATCACATAAAAATTATCTTCTTGTAAAGAACCGGCAACCTGTTGCCCGGTTGAAGGAGGCGGAAGCCGGAGGGCTTCCGCCTCACCGAAAGGGAGAGTATTGGCAATTGGCAGAGCTAGTTCATTGCGCCGTTATGTTGATGAATCACTAACGCTTCATACGCTTCCAGCGGGTTTAGCATGATGGTGAGCAAACCGGCGCGGTAAGTCCATTCCGGCGCGGCAGCCGTCGTCAACGAACTGACCCCGGCCGGGGCTGCCGCCAGCGGAATTGTTGCCGTTAGGCCGTGAAGTCGCAGATGGTTCCCGACCGTAGTGCCGTTAAAACCGGATAAGTTAATGAACTGTAATAACAGTTCGTCCGGCCCGCAACGATCATAAAAGAGTTCGACACTGTTTGGGGCATTGGTCTGACAGGCCCGAGCTTCCGGACAATAATAGTCGATCAGATCCAGCAGCAAATTTTTGTGATCCTCAAAACCGTGCTTGTAATATAACCGGCCGGGATTCCAAGTCAACGAAATGGTCTTGCCGCCGTCAGCCACGATCACCCCGGGACAACCGGAGACCCGGTGCCCAAAGCAGCGTTCCGGAGGGCCGAAATTGGCCGGATTGACCAGCGGCAACAACTTTTGTTCCCAAGTCTCGGTTCGGCCGAACGGACCGTCGATAAAGACCCAGTCCCGTTGGGGGAAACTTTTGAAGATCGTCTTCTGATCCGTCAATAAGTAGGCCGACCGGGTATTGGTCATGGTCTCAACCTGATTGATCCCCAGATACAACAACTTCTCGCCGGCGCGATCATCGACAAGACCGGTCACAATCACCGTCAAACCGGCCGCTTTCATTGCCGCCAGTTGGTTTGCGGAAACGGCATGCAGATCGGGAATGACCACCATCCGGTAACGTTGCAAATGGCCCATGACGGCTTCGAGATTCGGAACGCAGCCGACATCAAAGGGGATATGGGCTTCCTTTAACACCTTAAAAAGGCCGCGGTACTCAAGATTGTCGTTTAAAGCCGGCTTTACGAGGAGGACCTTCGCCATCGAGCCAAGTTTGCCGAAACGGTCGCGGTTTTTGGCGTGAAAGTCATACACTTCATGGACGGATTCAAAGTTCGCGCGATCGGGGTAACCGTCAAAAACCCCGATAATGCAGAAATCCAGTCCCGAACCTGCCGCCATACTCTGATAAAGCCGAATGCGCGTAAGTTCCTTGGAAACCCCCATGAAACGGTAGAAAATATCGACAGCGTTGATCACGCAGTTGCTAATGATCTTGTCAGCCCAGGTATGCCGGACCGAAGCGACGTTCTCCGAACCGGAATAGATCCAAAACGGATAGGGACGGTCAATCGCGCTATTTGATTCTTTGCGAATAATGTCGACATCTTTGTGATGATAGGTGCAGACGGCGATCTCCGGGTTGACGCTTTTCGCCAGCAAACGAATGTTGCGTAACATTTCACCGACAGTAAACTCTTTGAATTCCGCGTATTTTTGATACGCCGGCTCGTTTGGACTTTCCGAAGCCGGAAGTTCCATTCCGCCGTATGCAAAGAACCGTTTCCGGCAAGCGTCACAGTGGCATATTCCATAGTAATTATTGCTGTAATCGCTGGTCTTGTAACCAAACATATTAAAAAAGATCCCGTCCACCGGGTAACGGGAAATTACTTCCCGAATGATCTCCAACGATCGTTGCTGCTGATATTCACCGTTGAGGCAAGTATGGACCGTATCGTTATAATGAATGGGCTGGCCGGCCGGGGACCGGTAATACCATTCCGGGTGTAGCTCATATAAACTCTCATGGGTCTTACTAAAATCGAAACGGGCGATGATCCGGATACCCTCCGCATGGCATTGCCGGACAAGCTCTCCCAAGGTATCCCGTTCATGGATGCAAGGTTTTGTAAATTCAAGTTCCGATGGGTAAAATGCCGAAATTCCCCCGGCACCAACCATTAAAACATTGCAGGAATACGTTTTGATCGCCGCGATGAGCCGGTCGATATCCAGATCGGCGTCGCTATCTCTCAGGTTCGTCTGGATCAACCGCAGGTTGTTCTCAAGCCACCAAGCCATCGTTCGCCCTCCCCTTTTGAAGTTTTCGCTATGATTGTCCTTGACCGTGGTTATTGGCGGGTGATTTGCAAGCACTCCCAGACGTCCAGCCGGGGGAGGTTGATCTCCATTATGGCTCCGTCCAGTTTATATTGCATTTGCTCCCCGGTGATCAGCCGGGTGACCTCGTATTGCTCAGTTTCATCCACATCCTTGATCCGAATCTTTAGATCATGAAGCGGAATATTATCGATCAGCGGCCGGGTCCCGACGCCGTTCACCAGATGAATCAGCCGGGTTTGGCCTTTTTTAAACAGATTTAGGTACAAACCTTGGATTGGCTTCACCGCCACCTGTGGCGTACCATCGAGCAACAGACCGACCATGTTATACAGCAGATTATAATGATCGGCCAGCCGGAACTGGTCAATCAGCCCACTGAGGGAGAATGGCGCGTAAAGAACTTTGCCCTGACCGACAGCATTCAAGATTAACATGGGGATGTCGGTCTCTTCGACGAGCAACGAAGCTCTTTCCGGGGGCGCCCCGACACTCTCGATGGGCGCAAACGGCGGCACTTGGGTCAGCAGTACTTTGGCCGAACTGCTCGGCCTGCAGTACCCGACTTTTCCGCGGAGCGCGATCATCGCGGTGGTTTCAAACCCGGCTCGCAATTGCTTGACATCGGAGTCCGTCGCGGCGTTTCCCGCAAACCGGAGGTAGGTCGCCAACAGCTCCTCGGAACGATACGCTCGCCCCGCGACGCCAAGTAACTCACCGAGTCCGGCGCAATCTTGATCGAACCCGGCTCCTTCGACTAACAAACGCCCGCCCTGTTCCACATAGGCAGTAAAAATCTTGATATTCGCCTGGTTAATAGCGTTTTCGGGCATGATCAGCACGCGATACCTCACCAACGCCTCCAATGACAGCTGTTCGCCCAGGATTAGATTGAAAGGAATCTGCCGTTGAATCAATCCATTTGCCAGCCCGGTCGCCGACGGGGATGCATCCCAGAATAAAACCACCTCGGCATCGGCGCGTGCGCCGTCCATGACGTCGGCCACCCGCTTCACTTTCGCGTTAAAGCGGGAGACCTGATCGATAATGCGTTGATCGGTAATTGTCAGATCAAAGCCGGTCAACGAGTGCCAGATGTTTCCGCCACTGGCGCAGACCAAACTGAGCCAATACTCATACTCTGCCGGCGGCAATCCGGTATGCCGCCAGTCCATCCCCGGAGAGGAATGGACAATCCCGTAAGGAATCCGTTGTTCTTCCACCGTCCGGCCCTTTTTAATCTGCAGGATCGGCTTGGTGATCTCCGGCATTTTTAGATGGCCGAGCGACAATGCGTCCTGCGGTTCCGCGCAAATCCGGTCGGCAACCTCCATCCGGTAAGCCAGTTTCTCGTCATTGTAATAGTAAAGAATCAGCGGAAGCTCGCTCCGGATATTTTTAACCGTCTGGTAGAGTTTTTGAATACTATCCCGAACACAAAGATGGGCCCACTCAGGATTAAATTCGCTCGCTTGGCCCGGGAGTTCGACGCCGAATACTTCCCGGTACTTTTGTTGGCAGGTCTCGCAGAAGCATGGGATAAAGCTGGGATTGTTGAAAAAGATTCCGTCAATATCATAGTTTGCGAGCACTTCTTCGAGGATCGGAATGGCGACCGCCTGATTCCGGTACTCGCCGTTTAAACAAGTCGACATCAACAATGACCAATTACCCGGCCGTTTTTCACCGATGATTTGCGGCTCGCCGGTTGCGGTTTTCACGAACCACCAGGGCCGTTGGGCATAGGTTTTATCTTCCGCTTTGCTGAAATCGAACCGCGCGATGAACTGGATTTGCTGCCGGTGGCACTCGGATATGACCTCTTTAAGCAGGTCCATATCATTGGGGAGATAGGGGTTGACCGTATGAAAAGGCACTTGCGTCGGGTACCAGGCGTAGATTCCCCCGACATTATAGACGAGCGCGGTCGCGCCCATATCCAATACGGCTTTCACCAGCTTTTGCGGGTTGATTAACGGCGTATCCAACACTTGCAGGTTGGTTTGGATAACTATGTTACCGTGATTCATCGTTCGCTCCTTCGTGTGTTATGAAATTGCCAAGAATGATTGATCGTTACGTCTTGGTTAATTTCATTTAAATCTTAGCCGCGCGCCGGCCCGATTGCTATACGCATTTTTTGAATCTGATTCGCATTTGGTGAAAGTTGCGCGCTCCATCGCCAATTCCGGCTGAATATCAATAAATTGTTACAAAAAAAATCAACCCGCCACCGGAAAAACGGTTGCATTTTGCAGCAACCGCTCCCGAGCGAGCTGATTTGATTAAACAGTTTCCGGACTTCGACCCCTGCTAAGCCGCTCCGGACCGGACCAACATGAAAAGGGAGTATCGCCAAACTACCGCTGCGGTAATTAACGACACTCCCTTTTTTAGTCAAACCGGCGATTACGGTTTCAAGATTACCTTGACCGCTTTCTCACTGGGGGTTAACGCCGCTTTAAACGCTTGGTCAATCTCGTGCAACGGCAAGACATGCGAGATCAGCTTACTGAGATCAATCGCGGCAGTCAAGCCGATGGCGGTCTCAAAATCCCAGCAGTACCCTTGGGAACCTTGGACCGTGATCTCTTGCGAAATGAACAACGACGCCGGGATTTGAATGGTCGGCTGTTCAAAGATTCCCAACATCGTGGCCAATCCGCCCTTACGCAGCGCGGAGATAGCCTGGACAAAGGTTTCTTCCCGGCCGACGCACTCGAACGCTTTCGGAATTCCCCGGCCGCCCGTCAGCGTCTTGACCACTTCCAGGACCGACTCGTTCAGCGAATTGACGGTCCGGGTCGCGCCCAGCTCCGCCGCAAGTTGCAAACGGGAATCGGCGATATCGGAGATGATGATCGCTTTGGCGCCCGCCGCTTTACAGACCGCCGCGACCAGGATGCCGATGGGTCCCGCCCCGATAATGACGACTTCGTCACCTAAGGTTATCTTGGCCCGTTTCACCGCGTGAACGGCCACCGCCAACGGCTCAACCAACGCCCCGGCTTCGTACGATAGATGATCGGGCAATTTGTAAACATACCGTTGATCGACCACGAAATACTCGGCCAAGGCGCCCTGGCCCTTCCGGTAATGATAACTCAAATGATCACAGTAACCGTAAAGCCCCATTTGACAAGGGGGACATTTCCCGCATGCCACCACCGGCTCCACCGTCACCCGGTCGCCAACTTTTACCGTCTCCACCTCGGCCCCGACTTCAATCACTTCGCCGGCAAGTTCATGCCCGGCGCTGACCGGTAAAGCGGCCGACGGATGTTTCCCTTTGTAAATATGGAGGTCGCTGCCGCAAATGCTACTCGCCTTAATCGCGATCACCACTTGCGTCGCTCCGGGATTCGCCACCTCCACCTCGACTAATTCGGCTAATCCGGCTGATTTGACCATCGCCATCCGGTTTTTCATTGTTATCCCACCTCTGTCGCTAAATTACAATTCAGATACATTTTTCCGATAAAACGCCTGTTAAATTAGGGTTTTCGACTTTGCTCTCCCCAATCCTGCCAGCGTCAATAAAAAAATTAAACGGTTTTTTGGGAACTCCAGCTGAATCCCTCAATCAAAAAAAAATTTTAAAAACAGTCTTTACAAACGATTTAATTTGTACTAATATCAAATATGTGATTAATACAATTTTGGAGGTTGGAAAAATGAGTTTAAAAGGAACCCGTACTGAAAAAAATATCTTAACCGCTTTCGCCGGCGAATCCCAAGCCCGCAATCGTTATACCTACTTCGCCAGCAAAGCCCGGAAGGACGGTTTCGTCCAAATCGCCGATATCTTTGAGGAAACCGCCAATCAAGAAAAAGAGCATGCCAAACGGCTCTTTAATCTCTTGGAAGGCGGCGAAGTGGAGATCGCCGCCGCTTTTCCGGCCGGCGTCGTCAGCGATACCGCCGCCAATTTGGGCGCGAGCGCCGCAGGGGAAAATTACGAATGGTCGACAATGTACCCCGATTTTGCCAAGGTCGCGCGGGAAGAAGGGTTCGAACTGATCGCCAAAGTCTTTGAAGCCATTGCCGTCGCCGAGAAACAGCACGAAAAACGGTATCTGGCTTTAAAAGAAAATGTCGATTTTGGCAAAGTATTCAAAAAAGCTCAACCCACCGTTTGGCGCTGTCGGAACTGCGGTTACATCCACGAAGGCCCGGAAGCCCCGGGAGGTTGCCCGGCTTGCGCTCATCCGCAAGCGCACTTTGAAGTGTTGGGTGAAAATTGGTAAGCGCTGTACACCGCGGCGCACTTAGTGTAAGATAAGGTTTGGAATGTAAGACTGTCGTCACGACAAAGAACGGAGCATAACGATGGAACGGCTTACCGAACAAGCAATCAGTAAATTGCTGCTGGATAAGGAGATTAAACCGACTTATCAGCGGCTGGAGATCATGGGCTATCTTTTTGAGCACCGCGTTCATCCCACTGCCGAAATGATCTATGCCGAATTGAAAGAACGGATGCCGACGTTCTCCAAGACCACAGTCTATAATACCCTCAAACTTTTGCAGGAAAAAGGCCTTTTGGCGGCGTTAGCCACTGCCGAAGATCAAATCCGCTACGAAGCCAACCTGATTCCCCACGGTCATTTCCAATGCGTTCATTGCGGCCGTTTGTTCGACGTTGATATTCCCGACGCCTTCCCCGGACAACAGAGTTTGGCCGGGCACCGGATTCTGGAGTACCAAATTACCATCCGCGGCGTTTGTCGCGATTGTTTGGAATAAGGTTCGCACCGCCGCGACCTCCGCTATCAAAACGATGGCGGAGGTTTTTATTTGCGACAAACCGTCCGCCAGCCGGATTTTTTTCGGCCGTTCTTCTTCTGCCAGCTTCTCCGTTTATTATTCGACCGCTTTCGTCAAATTAACCGGAAATCAAAGACCGATTTTGGGACCAAAAATAAGTTGCCAAGACGGCTTGGATCGTTGATAAACCGCCGGAAAAACCGACAAAATATAAAAAACTTTCAATTTATACTATTTCACTGGTTTAATTTAGAATTTTAGCGCCTGGATTTTGAATTCCGGTCGATGGATTATGAATTCCGGTGGTTAAATTTCCAATTCCGTTGCCCGGATCTATAATTCCGGTTCCGCAATCTTGAATATAAGTTCCCGGATCTTTCATTCCGGTGCCGGAATATAATTTTCAGGTGGCGAAATCTTCCAAAACACTTTCCAAAAGAGTCTTTTCGTTCTTTATATGAAAAGAAAGACCTTTTGAATATTCTATCGCTAGGTTTTTTGTGGATATTACGCTTGCTCCGGCCGACAACCCCACCGCCGGAGATGCCCTTGCCGGACTTCATCCAAAAATGCGGTCCCGGTTGTCGTAACTTCGAAACATATTGGGAGCAACTCCCTAAATATACATTGGATATAGACCTCCTTATTTTTCCAAGTTATACTTCACATCATAAATAATTCAAAACGTTAGTTATGGTTCGGGATGGCGAGGAGCTGACATAGTGTCAAACGCATTGCAAGATTACTTAGCAACGCATGGAGTTGAATTCGGCCAAAAAATATTGGCTCATTTGCAAATTAGCGTATTAGCCGTTGCAATTGCGGTTTTGATCGCCATGCCGTTAGGGATCGCTTGTTCCCGTCGGCAGCGGGTCCAATGGCTGTTCACCGAGTTGTTCAGTTTGTTACGGATCATTCCCAGCCTGGCAATATTGTTTATTTGTATTCCCTTCCTGGGCACCGGCGTGCTACCGGCGGCAGTCGCCTTAACCATCCTGGCCGTTCCCCCGATTTTAATCAATACCATTTTAAGCTTTCAAACCATTCCGGAGGCAATTTTGGAGACCGCCACCGGCATGGGTATGGGGAAGCTGGAACGCTTCTTGACAGTGGAATTTCCGCTTGCGGTGCCACTGATTTTAACCGGAATTCGCACCGCGACGATCGAGGTGATCGCCAGCGCCACCCTGGCGGCCTACATCGGCGGCGGTGGCCTGGGAGAAGTGATCTTTACCGGTCTGGGGCTCTACCGGATGGATTTGCTGATCATTGGCGGAGCGGCGGTCGCGCTCCTCTCGTTGCTGGCCGATTTGGCTTTTTACCTGATTCACCAATGCGTTACGCGTTATCAACGCGTCTAAATAAAATCAATTGTAGGAGGAGTTATGATGAGTGGGAAAAAAATTACCGGTTTGATCGCAGTTTTGTTCCTTTTGGTGACCTTAATCGCCAATACGTTAAGTTTTGCCGCGCCAAGCGCTCCCATCCGGGTTGGTTCCAAAAATTTCACCGAATCGCTGGTTTTAGGGGAAATTTACGCCGTCGCGTTGGAAAATAACGGGTATAAGGTTGAACGCAAACTGAATATTGCCAGTTCAGTGGTACACTCGGCCATCGTCGGCAAAGAAATTGATCTATACCCGGAATATACCGGGACCGGACTGCTGGCGATCTTAAAACACGAGTTAGTCACTGACCCGCAAAAGGTCTATGCCATTGTGAAATCCGAGTATTTGAAGAAGTTTGACATCGTCTGGTTGAATTACGCGGCGGCCAACGACAGCCAGGGGTTGGTCATCAACCGGAGCGTTGCCGAGAAACTGGGCATCAAAACCCTCTCCGACCTGCAAAAAAACGCCGGTCAAATCCGTTTCGCTTCCCAAGGCGAATTTGACATCCGTGAGGATGGGCTGCCGGCATTGGAAAAAGTCTACGGCAAATTCAACTTCAAATCCAAGGCGGTCTTCGACAACTCCCTCAAATACGACGTGCTCGCCAACGGCAAAGCCGACTTGGCGGTCGCCTATACCACGGAAGGCAACTTGGTCGATCGACGTTTCCTGGTCTTAGTTGACGACAAACACGTTTGGCCGCCTTATAACATCGCTCCAGTGATCCGGAAAGCCGTTTTGGACCAAAATCCGAAACTGGCGGCGCTCCTCGATAAAGTCACCGCAACGATTGATAACGAAAAAATTATCAGGCTCAATGCCGAAATCGATGTGAAGAAACGGGAATACACCGATGTCGCCAAAGCGTATTACGCTTCGATTAAAGCGAAACTTAAGTAAGCGCTGCCGTCCAGCGGCGGCTATCGCTATATTACGAGAGGAACTTGACCATGGGCGTTGCGGTTGAATTTCAATCCATTAACAAACGGTTTCCGAAGGCAAATTATGCCGCGGTTTCGGAAGTGAGTTTAGCAGTTGACGAAGGCGAGATTGTTACGATCTTAGGTACTTCCGGGTGCGGAAAAACGACTTTGCTGAAAATGGTCAATCGTTTATATGAACCGGACAGCGGCCAAATTCGCTTTTTTGGCGAACCGATTACCCAATTAGACCCGGTGCAATTGCGCCGGAGAATCGGGTATGTCATTCAGCAAGTCGGTCTGTTTCCCCACATGACCATCGCCGAAAACATCGCCACGGTTCCCAAAATACTGGGCTGGAGCAAACCGCAAATCGACGCGCGGGTTTCCGAGCTGTTAGCCTTGGTGGAGTTAGAGCCAAGCGAGTTCAAACCGCGTTATCCCGCGCAACTTTCCGGCGGACAACAACAACGGGTCGGTCTCGCCCGGGCTCTGGCGGCCGACCCCGAACTGCTGTTGATGGATGAGCCGTTTGGCGCGATTGACGCCATTACCCGGATCAATCTCCAAAACGAGCTGCTGCGGATCCAAGCGAAGTTTCATAAAACCATTTTGTTTGTCACCCACGACATCGGCGAAGCGTTCAAACTAGGGAACCGGATCTTGATTATGGATCAAGGCCGGGTCCAACAATTCGCCGCCCCAACTGAAATCCGGGCCAATCCGGCCAACGAATTTGTAACGCGATTGGTGAATTCCGTTGCCGAACAACGTCTAGCCTGGGATTTGGAAAATGGAGGCCGTGGTTGATGTTGGACTTTTTGTTTCGCTATCCGGGGAAACTGGCAACGGCCTTACTGGAACATTTGGGGATCGTGGGCATTACCATGATGCTCTCGATCCTCCTGGCGATTTTGATCGCCGGTTTCATTATGCGGTTCCGGCTGGCCTCCCAAGTTACCGTCAGTATTTTCGGGGTGATCTATTCCATTCCCAGTATGGCCTTGTTCGCCCTGTTAATCCCCTTTTCCGGACTCGGCGCCAAAACCGCTATTTTGGTCTTGGTGGTTTATAATCAGTTTATTTTGGTACGGAATATTATCGCGGGGTTTGAAGGAGTCAATCCGGCTGTTGTTGAGGCCGCCGCCGGCATGGGCATGTCGGCTTGGCAATCCTTTTGGCAGGTTCGGTTTCCCCTGGCCAGTCCGGTAATTATTGCCGGAATCCGGATCGCCGTCGTTTCGACCATCGGAATTGCCACGATTGCCGCCACGATTAATGCCGGCGGTTTGGGAGCGATCTTATTCGACGGCCTGCGCACCCATAACAACGCTAAGTTGTGGTGGGGAACGATCCTGGCCTCTTTGCTCGCCATCGTGGCCAATCAATTGCTGTCGCTGCTGGAGAAGGCGACAAATCAAAAACTTCAAGGAAAAAAGGGTTGAATAGATCGCAAAGGGATGAAAATTGGGGCGCGACTCACCCCCTTTCGACAGCGAATGCTTGATCCAACTTTTTACAATCCCCCTCTCTTTTGAATGACAGCCGGTTCGAAGCGGTGGAAGAGAGGGGGGCCATGGGATATTTTCCTCAAAAGCTAACAATTTGGAACAAGCGAAGGCTATTTCTAGGTAGTCCATTAGCAGAGGGATCCGCTCAATTGCCGAGCTCATCCGCAATCCCTTTAATAAACCGCAATTTATCCCATTGCTCCGCTTCGGTCAAAATATTGCCTTCCTCGGTCGAGGCAAAACCGCATTGAGGGCTTAAGCAGATCCGGTCGAGCGAAAGATATTGCGCGGCTTCCTTGATCCGGTCCAAGATGACCGCTTTGTCCTCAAGCGCGCCGGTTTTTGACGAAAACAACCCCAATACCACCGACTTATTCGCCGGCACGTGACGCAGGGGTTCAAAACCGCCGGCCCGCTCGGTATCAAACTCCAGATAAAAAGCGCTCACATTGGCCCGGGCCAAAAGCGTCTCCGCCACCGGTTGATAGCCGCCCGAAGTTGCCCAGGTGGAATGGTAGTTGCCCCGGCAGACATGAGTGGTGACCGTCAAATCGGCAGGCAGACCGGCCAAGGCGTCGTTGTTCAAACGCAGATACAACTCTTGCAGGGCCTGGACATCATAACCGTTTCCCGCCATGGTCGACCAGAATTTTTGATCGCAAAGCATGCCCCAGGTGCAATCGTCAAGTTGAAGATTGCGGCAGCCCAATTGATAGAAGGCCAGCATCGCCCGGTGATAAGCGGCCGAGATATCCCGGTACAGCTCTTCCCGGTCGGGATAATATTTGGCGATTTCCTTTGCGTTTTCACCACGCACCAACTCCGCGTAAAACTGGGCCGGCGCCGGCAGGGTCTGCCGCACCACCACATCATCCCCGGCAATATCGCGCAAAAACTGGTAATGGGCTAAAAACGGATGACCGGAAAAACCAATCTTGCCCGCCAGCCGCGCCGAATCGGGCCGGGTCTCTTCGCCGTGGAAAAAATAGCCGTGTTCCAACGCGACATGTTCGACGCCGTCAAATCCCCAGAAAAAGTCGAGATGCCAATAACTGCGGCGAAACTCGCCGTCGGTAACCGCTTTCAACCCCACTTCCTTCTGTTTGGCGACCAGCGCTGTAATCTCCCGGTCCTCAACTGCCGCGAGCTCGGCCTGGGTAATGGCACCCGCCGCAAATTGAGCCCGGGTGTCTTTTAGCGCCGCGGGGCGCAGAAAACTGCCGACAATCTCGTAACGAAACGGAACGGTCGCCCGGTTCCGGGTTTTGGTCAATGAAACACTCATCAGATGATTCCTCCTATCTGCGGCTTGCAAACCGCCGCCGTTTCACCCCGTCCGCCTTCCAATGCTGGCGCGCCTGCGGAGTCGGGGATGAACGACGCTTTGATAGCTGAATCATATCACGAATCACCGATATAGTATAATTCGAATTGACAACGGTTGGTTATCGGTTTAGCCTATATCGACTTGCGGCACATCCTTTACGGCCTTTTGCAGTTCCTGCACGAACAACTCGGCCAGTTTCGAAAGGGTAACCTTTTTATGGGCGATCCAGCCGACGGTAATGGTCTCCTCCACCCGTAACGGAACGGCGACGATGCCCTCGCCATTCAGATCGGCGCTGATGACGCCGGTGGAAATGGTATACCCGTTCAAACCGATCATCAAGTTAAAAATGGTCGCCCGGTCGGAAACATGGATGCTTTTGCAATGCGGCAAGGTGCTTAATATCTCTTCCGAATAATAAAAGGAGTTATATTCGCCCTGTTCAAACGATAGACACGGATAATCCTCCAGATCGTCGATGGTCACATCGTCCTGCCGCGCCAGGGGGTTGGCCGAGCTGACAAAGATGTGCGGCTTGGCCACAAACAAGGGGTGAAACTCCAAGCCGTTTTGCCGGATGATCTGACCCAACACTTTCGCATTGAATTCATTGACATACAATACGCCGATTTCGCTGCGGAGATTACGCACGTCTTCCAATATCTCATAGGTGCGGGTATCACGGAAGGTGAATTCATACTCGGCGGTTTCGAACTGCCGCACCAGGTTGACGAAGGCGTTGACCACAAAAGCGTAATGTTGCGTGGAAATAGCGAAGTGTTGCCGGGCCGGCTTGGCGTTGAGATACCGTTGCTCCATCAAATCGGCCTGTTCGACGATTTGGCGCGCATATCCTAAAAATTCCGCGCCGCCCGCCGACAGCGCCACGCCTTTGTTGGTACGCAGAAAGATCTCAAACCCGATCTCCGCCTCCAACTCCCGCAATGCGCCGGACAAACTGGGTTGAGTGATAAACAAGCGCTTGGCGGCCTCGTTGATTGAGCCGCTGTTGACAATTTCGATAATATAACGCAACTTTTGAATGGTGATCATGGCAATCGCTCCCGGTGTTTTACTCTTAACCCTATTATAACAGGAGCCCCTTTGAATCGCAGCAAAAAAGCCTTCCGGTGTTTACCGGAAGGCTTGTCATTGCAAATGGTGGACCATGTAGGACTCGAACCTACGGCCCGCTGATTAAGAGTCAGCTGCTCTACCAACTGAGCTAATGGTCCAGGGTGTTAATCCAACTTCTTAGGGTGTAAAACCGATTAATTAGGGTCTACTTTAAAAGTTACCGATATTTTGAAAAACTTTTATTTTAAAAAACTTTCGTAAGAAAGTTTTCAAAAATCGTTGGATATCGATATTTTGAAAACTTTTATTTTAAAAAACTTTCGTAAGAAAGTTTTCAAAAATCGTTGGTGGCGGTGACTGGGATCGAACCAGTGACACTGCGGGTATGAACCGCATGCTCGTACCAACTGAGCTACACCGCCACGAACTGAACGCATAGAGTATTATATTATAAACCGGCGTTTAAATCAATAGGTCTAACGCTAGTTTTTTATGGAAAATCGCAACTCACGTTCCAAAATCGGCGTCGGAAGGTTCGACAACCGTTGCTTCAAGTTGCTTGACTGTTTTAGGCTTATGAAAAAACCAGCAGGCCATGCCGGCGAGTACCGCGATTAACAAGACGATCAAGCTGATATTGAGCAGATTTACCTGATGGGCGGAGACTTGGACCGGATTGGTTTGACCCGGTACCAGCTGCCATTCCAAGGTTTTGCCATCGGGCGAGACGACAACGGCGTTATGCTTGTCCGGTTTCACCGGCAAGGTCATGACAAATTTGAACTTCATGCTCCCCACGATCGAATTGGCCAACTCGGCGTCGGCCCCGGCGCTTTTCATGCTGGTTAAGTCGACTACGCTGTCAAATTGATATTGAGTGGTTAAGAAACCCCGTTCCATCCGCAAAGCCGGGCGCTGATCGGCGCCGCGCCTGAATAGATTGATATTATTGGTGGACTTCTCTTTCAAGACATCGGCGACCTGTTTGAAATGTTTGGTGGCTACCACGCCGACTGTTTGCCCTTCATCAAATACTTTAACATCATAACCTTGCGCTTTAAATTGTTCTTCCATCCTGCCCAAGCCGTTCATCATCCCGGCGATGGACTGCGGCAATGCGACCCGTTGTTCCAAGTCGGCGCTGCCGTTGGCGTTAATGGTCAAATGCGTGCGAATATCGGCGCAGCCGGATAAAAAGATCAGGCCGGTAATGACGAAAGCGATTAGCCAAAGCTTCTTCAATTAGAATCCCCACCCTTTTGACAAAATTCCAAAAACAGCTGTCTTGCTTTCCTAAGTATTAAACGTCGCCGGCCATTTCCCTCTTTTTGTTAAATCAATAATTCGGGCATCCTTTTGCCATCCATCCGACTTATTATCCCTAAAACGATTGCAAAGACTACTAGTGGCAATTATTTGTTTTTAGCAGTAGGAAATAGGAAGAATGGAGTGTCCGTATGCATATACCAGCGCTGATCACCGATTTGGCTTTAATGCTTTTGGTCGCAGGGGCTATGACGCTCTTGTTTAAAAAGCTCCGGCAACCGCTGGTTTTAGGTTATATCATTGCCGGCTTTTTCGTAAGCCCTTATTTTACCCTTTTCCCCGACGTAACCGATATGGCAAGCATCAAAACCTGGAGCGAAATCGGTATCATTGTTTTAATGTTTTCGCTGGGGTTGGAGTTTAATCTGCATAAACTGGCTTCCGTCGGTAGCACGGCAATCATCACCGCGATCACGGAATTGGTTTTCATGCTTCTGGTCGGTTTTGGCTGTGGCCGATTGATGGGATGGACCACGATGAACAGTATTTTCCTCGGCGGGATGCTTTCCATGTCCTCAACCACGATTATTATCAAAGCTTTTGATGACTTAAAGCTAAAAGGAGCGAAATATACGGAACTCGTCTTTGGCGCACTGATCATTGAAGATATCGCCGGCATCTTTATGATGGTGGTGCTGTCGACAGTTGCCGTTAGCCAGGGGATCTCCGGCGGCGAATTGGCCGGCAGCCTGCTCAAAATGGTCTTTTACTTAGCGTTCTGGCTCCTGCTGGGCATCTATTTGTTACCGACCTTCCTCAAAAAAACGGAAAAACTGATGAATGACGAGACCCTTTTAATTGTATCTTTGGGAATTTGCTTAGGAATGGTGCTGCTGGCTAATTATCTAGGGTTTTCTACCGCTTTGGGCGCTTTTTTAGCAGGCTCCTTATTGGCAGGTACCATCCATGCGGAAAAGATTGAGCATATCAATAAGCCCATCAAAGACCTTTTTGGGGCCGTCTTCTTCATCTCCGTGGGCATGATGGTCAATCCGGCCCTCATTGGCCAATTTGCGGGTCCGATTGTCGTGATTACGATCACCGTTATTATCGGCAAAGCCATCTTTTCCACTCTGGGTGTTCTATTTTCCGGACAGTCTTTAAAAACAGCGATATTATGCGGGTTTTCCCTGGCTCAAATTGGCGAATTTTCGTTTATCATTGCGTCTTTAGGCATATCCTTAGGGGTGATCAGCGATTATATCTACCCGATTGTGGTTTCGGTTTCCGTTATTACCACCTTTACCACGCCATTTGTAATTCGTTCCGCGGAAAGGGCTTATGCTCTTTTAAATCTGCGCCTTCCACAAAAGCTCTCCAATTATCTGAACCGTTATACCTCGGAGGACCGATCCGCAACAGAGCAGGATAGTGATTGGAGCGCTTTTATCAAAAAGTATTTCTCCCGCTTGACGCTTTATGTCATCATCATCCTCGGTATTATTTTCGGCGGAACTTCGTTTTTAAGACCTTTCCTCGCCACGCATCTGAAAGCGACACTCGCTACCTTCCTCACATCATTCATCACGCTTCTTGCCATGGCTCCGTTCCTGAGACAGTGCCTATTTCCAAGGAACGAGTTCTTTATCCCGCTTTGGTTTAAAAGCAGAACCAACCGCTTACCTTTGATCGTATTGAATGGCTTTCGGCTCGCCGTCAGCATTTCCCTCGTCGTGCTGCCGATTCGTATCATGTACGCTTTCCCCAGGTTTTATATTTTACTGGCTGCGGTAGCGCTGGTCTTTTTTATTATCCGTTCCGATTGGTTGATCGCCCCTTACCTAAAAATTGAAGCGCGGTTCCTCGCTAATTTTAATGAAAGGAAATTACAGGAAAGAAAAGAATCAGGGATCGACCACAGCTGGCTGGATGAACGGATCTATGTGAGCAGAATCGATTTCGATCATGAGTCCCCTGCTTTGAATAAACTTCTGGCCCAATTATTGGGAACCAAGCGTTCCGGTCTAAAAATAATCAAGATTATTCGCAACCGTAAGCATATTAATGTCCCTGAAAGAACTGAAAAGTTCCTGTTGGGAGACGTTATTTTCATTGCCGGCCGAATCAGCGAGTTGGCTAATCTGGATATTATCAGAAATAATTTGACCAAAAAAGCAGCCGGGGACTTGCTGACGCTGCGCGATTTTATTAAGCACCAAGAACAATACGCCGAAGCCGATCAACTGCTTTGCTATGCCGTAACCGTTGAAAAAGGTTCCAAACTGGCAGGCGTCAGTATCAAAGATTCAAAAATTAAAAGTGACTGGGGCGGAATCTTGCTCGGGTTGGAAAGGGAGCTTTATCCCATTATGTTTCCCAATATCAATATGCGCATCCAGGAAAGCGACTTACTTTGGATTCTGGGCGCGCAAAAAATGGCGGGCAAATTGGCAAAAGTCAACTTGCTGTAATATGGATAATATTTTCACCAGCCAAAGAATCCCTGTAACCATCTCCGTCACAGGGTGTTCAACTGTGATTCAATCCGGAATCACAGCGGCGCAAGGTTCCCTCCGCGAGAACCGTTTTGGATGGGTCAAGGTTGGCGGCTTACACAAATTTTCGACACTGCCGTTGTGCAAGGACGCGCAGTCGTTGCGCAAGAATGCGCAGCCGTTGTGCATGGATGCGCAGCCGTTGTGCATGGATGCACAGTCGTTGTGCATGGATGCGCAGCCGTTGTGCATGGACGCACAGTCGTTGTGCATGGATGCACAGCCGTTGTGCATGGACGCACAGTCGTTGTGCATGGATGCACAGCCGTTGTGCAAGGACGCACAGTCGTTGTGCATGGATGCACAGCCGTTGTGCAAGGACGCACAGCCGTTGTGCAAGATTACCCGGAAAGCGGGACTAGACTTTGATCTTCTCCACACCCATACAGCCAGCGCCAGTCAATAGCCGAAAAGGATGCCGTCCATTCGTCCTTCGTGGTAGATCAATTGGTCCTGACGGCAGAGTTGTTCCAGGGGGGCGCAGTCATATTCGAAACCGAAAATACCGATTTTGTCGTTTAAACCTACGGCGCTTCGGAATTGTCGACCCCCGCAGCGGCTCCCGTCAACAGCAACCGCCCGTAGACTATTTTCGGATAAAACGATATTTCCTTATTTTTTAAATAATACCCTTCCATATCTTTCATAACCGTCATCATCACCCAAGCGTCCTTGGATAGCTCGACTGCTACGCAATCGTTCCGACGCAATTCATAAAACAATCCTCCCCGGTTGCAAATGGCGTAATGGCCTTGGTGGTGCATGACCAGGAACCCTTCAATGGGTTGGGGCGCGTCCGGCGGTGACTGTAGCTCCAGATTAATGCTGCCCGGCAGGGCACGAACATGAATTGAGTGGCCAGTTCGAAAGCCGTACTTTGCTAACCACAGACCCGATAAGCGAATGAAGGGGACTTTTTGGTTGTTTTTAAAGATGGAACCCACAGTGAATTGGCGATGGCTTTTCATTCGATCTCTCCTCGCAAAATTTATTACCCGCAAAGAGGAAAGCCTTGGAAAAGTAGAGAATTACATAAGCAAGCTACGCAAGACTATCCTTACGTGATCATGGCGGTTATGGTTATACTGGCGTAACAGGAATAGCTAGCGCTAAGTTCTTTATATGTTATATTGTATCACTGTGTATCACGAAAAGTCAATACACGGTGACCCATATTGACTAACAAAAATCAACCTGATATGATTTGGCTAAATAAGGAGGAATCGCGCTTGGATGAACTGATTACAGCAGAAGAAGTTATGAAAATATTAAAGATCAGTCGAGCTACTTTAAATCGTTGGGTTAAAGCGGGTAAAATACGCGCTTTAAAACTCGGTGAAGGGAAAAAAGGCGCGATTCGTTTTAAAAAAGAAGATATCGAAAACTTTATCAATCAGGTGACGAACCCTGAAATCGAATGAGTTGTTATGAATTATTGTTACAAACACTGCTCGACGTGTGCTTTTTCACGAAATAAATCAAGAAAACACAGCCTAAAATGATAGACTGTGTTTTTTATGGTCTAAACCACAAACTAAGTATATAAAACCAATGATCACCGGAAGGTTAACGATTTCGGCTGTCGACTACGCTCTCCACGGTTGCGGCGGCGCCTTACTTTTTGACCGCAAAAAGTAAGCAAAAACTCCCGGAGACCTACGGTTCCAAACCTCCCTCGATGCATCCCTGTCCGCTTTCGCCCTCCCTGGCCGCTCCGCCTGGCTACCGGGTCGTGGCTTACGAAGTCCCCTGCGATGGCGACCGCTGTAATTCATCCGGGAATTGAAGCGGCGCACGGTTCCTTCCGTGGAACCTAAAAAATAAATGGGAGTTGCAATCTATGCGCCTGTGCAAGGAGCGACCAACGCACAAGGTCGACTATCCTGCGCCACTTTTTGACCGGTACCCGGCTTCCATATCAGGGGGACGGTACAATTTTTTCAACCGGCAATCCGCCGCCTCAGGGGGGTGAGTCGCCTGACGGACGTTGTACAAGGTTGCACGATCGTTTCATCAAGATTTCCCCGAAGGCGACCCCCGCACTTATTCAGCAAAAAAAGAGAACCCTCTCTCGCAGGTTCTCCGTAATTAATCAGATCAGTTTCGTCGTTTTATTCCCTGGTCTATATTGATAAATTCAGGTGATCACCTGCTCCAACATTTCAAAATAATTCTCAAAAGTCTTCGCCGTACAACCCGGATTCTTAATCACCGTGCCGGGAACCTTCAGCCCCGCCAGCGCGAAGGCCATCGCCATCCGGTGGTCGTCGTAGGTTTCGACGGCGGCCGCTTGAACCGGACCCGGCTGGATGACCAGACCGTCCCGGGTTTCCTCCGCTTGGACGCCCATCCGCTTCAGTTCGGTGACAATCGCTTCGATCCGGTTGGACTCGTGGTGTCGGATGAACCCGACGTTACGAATGATTGTCGGACTGGTGGCGAATGCCGCCAATACCGCCACGGTTGGGGTTTGGTCGGGGAGGCTGCTTAGATCGACATCAACGCCGGGGAAGACGCCGCCGGCCGGCCCCTGGACCCGGATCCCGCCGCCTTCGGACTTGATGGCGCACCCCATCTGCTTCAGGATCTCCAATAATTTAATATCGCCCTGCAACGTATCGGTACTGGCCCGGCGGACCAAAACCGAACTGCCGGTCAAAGCCGCCAGGGCGAAAAAGTAGCCGGCGTTGGAGAGGTCCGGTTCGATGTCATAATCCAAACTTTGATAGGATTGCCCCGCCGGGACCGTGAAGCGTTCAAAATTATCGTGGGTGGCGTTCACCCCAAACGCTGTCATCATCCGCAACGTCATCGCCACAAACGGCTTGGCGGGCAACTCCCCGTCCAGCGTGATCGTCAGATCGTTCTTGCAAAGCGTCCCGATCATCAGCAAGGCGCTGAGAAATTGACTGCTTTGTCCGGCCGCCAACCGGATCGTCCCGCCCTGCAAACGATGGCCGCGCACCAATAACGGTAACGCATAGGGAAGATTGACAAACTCAAACTCCGCGCCCAGCTCCCGCAATGCCTGCAGCAAGGGATTCATCGGCCGGGCCCGCATCTGCTCGGAAGCGTCAATCTGATATTCGCCTTCCGCCGCCGCCAGCAACGCCGTGATAAAACGGGCCGCCGTCCCGGCGCTGCCCACGTAAATGGCGGCTTTCTTCTTGGGAATCGTACCGTTTTGGCCGATCACCTGCACCGATTTCATACTTTCATTATAGGCGACCGGAAAACCCAACCGTTCCAACGAAGCGATAAAATTCCGGCTGTCGGCGCTGAACAAAACATTATTTAAAGTTACTATGCCGTTGCTTAACGCCGCCAACAACAACGCCCGGTTGGTAATACTTTTTGATCCCGGAATCTCCACTGTAGCCGCAACCGGCTTCCGAAGCGTCGGGACTCGGTATTCGGTTTGATTCAATCGCTTCACCTCAAAAGAAATATTCCCCTACCCCAAAATAAATTGGCGAATTCCCACTTCACAAACGGCGGGAATTTCGTAATTCTTTGCCTTGGATTCAAACTGAATTCCAAGCGATTATGTATTTCCTCAATTATATCATGCCCAACTCGCTCCGCAAAACAAAACCAGCCTTGAAAGCTGGTTTCAAACGTTATCATTCGGTTAACGAACCCGCCAAACTAAAACGGAACCGTGATGACCAACCCCGTCGGCCACTTGGCTTTGAAGCGTTAGCTCCGGTTCTTTGGACATCGCAAGCTCGCCGCGCCCTTTTTTGGGGGAAGGGACGTATTTTGACTCAACTAGCGTTTCTGTTCCAATGTCAAGATTCCGCTCGTTTCTCCTTTCAGTTGAAACTGTCCAACCATGCTCCGGAGCAGTTCCGCCTGACTGAACAGTTCCTGGCTGGCGGCGGCGCTCTGCTCGGAGGTGGCCGAGTTGCTTTGGGTAACCTGAGACACCTGAGTAATCCCCATATTCACCTGAGCGATGCCGGTGGCCTGTTCATTGGAAGCGGCCGCGATCTCGCCGACCAACGCGGCGGCGGTTTCCACCCCGGCCACGATCCGGGAGAGCGCCTCGGCGGTCTGATTGGCGTTTTTGGTCCCGAGGGAGACGGTTTGGACGGTCCCCTCGATCAAAGTGGCCGTCTCTTTGGCCGCATTGGCGCTACGGGCAGCCAAATTGCGAACTTCCTCCGCCACCACCGCAAAGCCTTTGCCGTGTTGACCGGCCCGGGCGGCTTCCACCGCGGCGTTTAACGCTAAAATATTGGTTTGAAAAGCGATCTCGTCAATGACTTTAATAATCCGGGAGATATTTAAGGAAGCCTTGTCGATCTCCCGCATCGAATCTACCATGGCTTGCATTTGGTCATTGCCGGCGACGGCGTGGTTCCGGGCTTCGGTCACCAGTTGATTGGCCTGATTGGCCCGGACCGCGTTCTGTTTGGTTTGCGCGCCGATCTCTTCCAGCGTCGCGGTCAATTCTTCAATGGCGCTCGCTTGTTCGGCGGAGCCGTTGGATAACGTCTGACTCGAATCCGATACCTGACGCGATCCGGCGGTTACCTGGGCAGCGGCGGCATTGATCTCGCCCAGCAACCGGTTGAACGATTGCAACGTCTCGTTTAACGTGTCCTTAATCACGGCGAAATCACCCTGATACGCCCCGTCCACCTGGCAATCAAGCTTTCCCTGGGCCATTTCCTCAAGCACCGCGGCCACCTCGTTCATAGGGGCAATCACCGTATCCAAAGTGGCATTGACACCCCCGATCAGCTCCCGGAATCCGCCCTGGTAGCGTTCGACCTGACCCCGGGCTTTCAAATTACCGCGTCCCGCTTCCGTGGTAATCTGGTTGACCGCTTCGATCAGATCCTGAATATTGCGCATCATGGTGATTAACGCGGGAAGCATTTGATCATTTGCGGACCGCTTGCCAACTTGAGCCAGATCCAGCAAACGGGTCGTGTCGCCCCGGGACACGCGAACCACCACATCCTGAATGGTCAGTAAACGCGTTTGCAATTGATTGACCGCTTCTTTAAAATCACTAAGCAATCCGTGATAGTTCCCCACCATCGCGACGGTATAATCATTCAGCGACATTCGCTCCAAAACTTGTCCGGCCTCGTTCAAGGGCGCCGTAATCGTATCCAGGGTCCGGTTAAACCCGTCGACAATCTCCCGGTATTCGCCGTGATGCAATGCGACGTCGGCCCGTTCATCCAACCGTCCGGCGACGGCCGCCTCGGAAAGCAGATTGACATCTGCCGTCATCCGGTGGATTGCCGCGATACACTCTCCCAAACTCCGGTTAATCCGGTCAAAATCCGCGCCGAGCGCCGCCGTATCCTCATCGGTCGGGTCGACCTCAAGCCGGCATTGGAGATCGCCCGCAGCCAGCCGGTTCAGATTGGCGATCATCTTTAGGACCTCGTTGCGTTGATAGTCCGCTTGTTTTTGACCGATCCGCACCGCCTGTTTGATCTCCGTTTGATCCACGATCACCTCCAACGCGCCGATCACCGCGCCGTCCTCATTGCGGATCGGGATTCCGGTGTAGGAGATATCCAGTGCGGCGCCATTGGGGTGGGCGGCGGTCGCGGCGGTCTCCTTCCGTCCCTGTTCCATTGCGATTCCGCAGGCGCAATGGGAGGATTGACAATGATCGGTTTGAAACTGCTCATAACATTTGGCGCCGATGATCTGGTGCGGGAGTTGGTTAAATAGTTCCGCCCCGCTCTGATTGATATATAAGATGGTGAATTCCCGGTCGACTGTGAATACCGGCAGGGGAATGGAATCGATATGACCGACCAAGGTATCCAGCGTATGGTTAATGCCACTGACAATCGCTTGAAATCCCCCTTCAAACTTGCGTTGATCGCCGCGGGTCAATAAGCTGCCTTCCACCGCCTGTTGGGTCAAAAAGCCGGTTTCCGAGATTAACGCCTGTAAAGAGTGAACCACCGACTCCATGCTTTGCGAGAGCAGGTCGGCTTCGGATTTGACCGATATTTTCACATCCAGATTACCTTGACTGATGCTCCGCGCCGCCGCCGTTTTCTCCCGCAAATCGGCGCTGATGCTTTGAATCACCGCGGCCAGTTTCCCAATTTCATCCTGCTTGCGCAGATAAACCGTAGGGACTTCCCGTTCCAGATTACCGGTGGCGACCTCGGCCAAATGCTCGGTGGCCACGCGAATCGGAGTGGAGATCCGGTTGGCAATCAGATACCCGATTCCCAGTCCAAGCGCGAGAAAGATCAGGGAAATAACCAGCATGGAGTGGCGCAACTCATCCAGCGAGGCGAAAACCTCCCGTTTGGGCGCGCCAACCGTCAAAATCCAATCGGTCTGGGGCACCGGTTGATACGCGGCATGATTGACCACTCCTTGGAGGGTAAATTCCCCAATGCCGGGTTGCCCCCGAACCATTGCTTTTTCAAAAGCGGCTAAAGATTTTAGTTCAGGATCGGTCGCCGACTGCTCAAGCGCGTTGTACATCTTGAAGACCAGTGTGCGATCGTAATGAGCGACGGTTGTCCCGTTGGTGTTGATCAGAAACGCCTTGCCGGTTTTGCCAAAAGTGATATCGGCGATCAAATTGCTTAGTTCGTTCCCGTCCCCGAGCGCCGCCAGGACGCCGATTATCTCACCAGCGGCGTTTTTAATCGGCGTCGCGAAAAAGATCGCCAACTTACCGTTGGATTTACGGATCAACGGATCGGATACGGCGTTCTCCCCTTGCTTAGCGCTCATAAAATATTCGCGGTCGGCAATTTGCGTCGGTTTGCCATCCATCAGATAAGCGTTTCCGTCGAGGTCGGAAACCATCATGTCCATATAGCCTTTTTCAGCGGCGAATTTCTGTAAAAACGGCAGAAGCTCCGGTTTGTTTTTGATAAAATTTTGAAACAGACTTGTCTTGCTTAAAGCGTTCAAGCCGCTGAAATGGACATTTAAACGTTCAACGATAATCTGCGCCGTCTGATCGGCATTTTTCGTCAATGAAACGTCCACCGCACTTTTCAAACCACCGGCCGCGACAAAATAGGCTCCCACGGCCAAACCCGCGCAAACCAGCAGAATAATCAGTGAAATCGCCAACACCAACCGGGTCCGTAAACTTTTGAATCCAAATCCTTTTGCCATGTTCAAACTCCTTTTCGCTCTGATTCTTCCTGGCGGGGGCCGCGATTTATTCCCCCAACGGGATCGACGCTTTGATTACGGTCCCTTGCAATGGGCGGGAAACAATCACCAACTTCCCTTTTAACATGTCCAACCGTTCCTGCATCCCCAACAAACCCATTCCTTTATTGGAATCGGCCTCTTCGCCTCCCTCCCAAACAAATCCGACTCCGTTATCCCTTACTGTCAAGGATAACTGTTTCGCTTCACATACCAACCGGACTTGCACCCGATCGGCCATGGCATGTTTGGCGATATTAGTCAATGCTTCCTGCAGGCAGCGGTAGATGCAGATCGTGATCGCCCCGGAGAGTTCGGGGCGATCGGGGAGATCGGTCCCTTGATAATAGATGGCGATGCCGGAACGGTTGGCGAACTCCCGGCAGAAATCTTCGAGTGTGAGATTCAAACCTAACGTGTCGATCGCCGGCGGCCGCAGCGTTTGAGCGAGTTTCCGGATCTGTTCCAACGTATTGGTCGTTATCTCAATCGCTTCGTTAAGCTGCTGTCGCAATTGTTCGACACCTTGCGGCGGGTTATCGCGAATCAACTTCAAATAAATTCGCAACGCCGTTAACGCCTGACCGGCTTCGTCATGCAATTCCCGGGAGATCATACAGCGCTCCTCTTCAAGCAAGGTCATCACTTGTTTGCTCAATCGATGGAGATGTTGGTTGCTCTCTTGCAACTGTTTCTCCAACTCCTTCTGGTAATGAATATCGGTGCGACTGCCAAACCACCGGATAATCTTCCCTTGTTCATCCCGTAGTGGCAACGCGCGGGTGATAAACCAGCGGTATACGCCGTCATACTGGCGAGCCCGATATTCGATCTCGTAGGGCGCTCCGCTGGTATAAGAGTTCCGCCAGCATTCCGCTACGCGTTCCCGATCTTCAGGATGAATGGTGCGAAACCAGTTCATTCCCTGGCATTCCTGCAAATCCAAACCGGTATATTCCGCGCAACGGCTGTTATGATAATCCACATTACCGGTGGTATCGGCGGTCCAGATCATCTGCGGCAAGGCCTCCGTCAACACCCGAAATTGCGCCTCGCTTTCACGCAGGGCCGCTTCCGCTTGCTTCTGTTCCGTTACGTCGTAAAAAATCGATTGAATCACCGTTTGCCCGTGTAAATGGCAGATCCCGCTGGCGACGATCGCGTAAAGCAGGTTGCCGTTCTTTCGTAAAAAACGCAACTCCTTCTGGGATACGGCTCCGACCTTCCAAATAGATTCGATCCGCGAATCCAATAGCTCCCGGTCTTCCGGGTGGAGCAGATCGCTTAGTTTGGTACCGATTATTTCATCGACGTTGTCAAGATTGCAATACGAGGCCATCGCCGGATTGACTTTCAAAATATGGCAACCGTCATGTAAAACAATGGCGCAGGGCGTTTGTTCGAACAGATCGCGATAGCGTTCCTCGCTTTCCCGTTGCGCCGTCTTCAACCGTTCTTTACTGGCTTTTAACGCCTTTTCGGCTTCAATGCGTTCCGTAATGTCATGAATAATCTCGAACAGGACCGGACTTCCCCGCAGATCAATCAGGCTGGAATAGACTTCAACCCAACGCATTTCGCCCCTGGCCAACCGGTGGGGAAAAATGAAATGATCCTGTTGCGCGGAAGCCGCCCTCCAGAGCATCTCTTTAACGGTTTTAGCCGGCAGCAGGTTAATCTCTTGAATGATCATGGAACGCAACCTGGCTTGAGAATAACCGTAAAACCTTGCGGCGGCGGGATTAAAATCGATAATGGATCCGGTGATCGGACAAATCAGCATCATCATGGCGTTGTGATTTTCAAACAACTTCCGGAACGGCTCTTCATGAATCGTCGCGTCAACGGCAAACGACTCCGGCAAGCGGATTCGTTCCATTCTTGATAGCAACAGGTCGTCGGCAGGTTTCATTGCCATTCACCTTCACTCCGTCGTCGGTAAGAACATTGCGAATGTGGTACCCCAATCAACCCTGGATGTAATTTGAATATATCCGCCATGCTTTTTAATGATGTAAAACGCCGCCGTTAAGTCCAACCCTTTGGCGAACGGCTGGTTTGGATTAAACGGGTCAAAAAATTGCGGCAATTCCGCTTCGGGAATTTCACCTCCATGATCCCTAATTGTGATCTTTACATACCTGCCCTCAGGCACTGCCGCATAATTCAAACCATAACAATTCTCAGCCCGAACTTCGACGGTTCCGCCCGCGGACATCGTTTGAACGACCTGAGCCAACAGTCGGTTCACCGCTTGGCCGATCTGTTCCGCATCGATCAAAACTTCCCAAAGCGACTCCCTCACCTCGATCCGGTGTTGAACAGCCGTACCGCTCAATGCCACCGCCACCATTCCAGGCAACCGCTCTTCCAGGTTAACCGGCTGTTTATTGGGCTCCGCTTGATCCGAAAAAGACGCCAACCGCCGTAAGAAGTTTGCCGTTTCCATGCAAGTACTTTGAATATGATCCAAATATTTGCCGATGTCGTTTCCACCCCCGATCTTCATGCCAATTAATTGCGACGCGGCCATGATCTCCGCCAGCCGATTATTCAGATCATGGGTGATTCCCGCTGCAAAACTGCCGATCCACTCGAGTTTTTGGAGGTTGTCCCGCTCCAGCTGCTGGTTGGTTTTGGTGACATCCTGAATCATCGAAAATAGCACCTTCGTCGCGCCATGACCGACCGGGCTGGAAAAGACCAAGACGTCCCGGACCGTCCCATTGGCCAGCCGGTGCTTGAAATGAAACTGATTTTGAAGCTCTTTTTCGGCCAAAAGCAACTTCGCTTGGATCTGTTCGGGCGGCAGCGTATTAATTTGGCAAATATTCATCTTCCGGATGTCACGGCGCCGGTAGCCGTAGTACCGGCAAGCGGCCGGATTGGCGTCGACAATCGCCCCGTCCAAATGGTTGATCAATAAGATGATGCTCTGATTCTCCTCAAACAGCCGGTGTTCATCAGCGGCTTCCACCTCCAGCGACATTGCTCCAAACAGAGCATCACCAGCACCCGGGTCAAACTCGGGCTTGATCATATTTTCCGCGCCGGCTGAATTCGCGGGCTGGTCTTTCGCAGCCGGACCCGACTCATTCAATGTCAAACCGATTCTCATCATATCCCCCCAAGCAGCAATAAGCGTCCGAACCATTGCCCACTGCGATTGCTTAAACTATCCGCACAAAAACTTGAGCGATTTCGGGATCAAATTGCCCTCCCGAGCAGCGGATAATTTCTTTAACCGCCTCTTCATGGCTGACAGCCTCTTTGTAGGGACGAGAATGGGTCATCACATCATACGTATCGATAATCGATATGATCCTCGCCAACTTCGGTATCTGGTCTCCTTTAAGGCCCCTGGGATACCCCGTTCCGTCCCATCGTTCATGGTGGGAAAGGATTAAATCGGCGATATGGGACAACTCCGGTGACGATTGGGCGATCCGGTAGCCGATCTCCGGATGTTTCTGCATTTCACGCCATTCTTCGGGGGTCAATCGGCCGGGCTTGAGCAAGATCCCGTCGGGAACCCCAATTTTTCCAATGTCGTGTAAGATCGCCAACAATTTCAACTCGTCGGTTTCACTGGCCGACAAGCCCATGGCCGCCGCGAGTTTTGCCGCAATATTTAACAGGCGTTGCGCGTGCTCTTCCGTTTCCAAACTACGCTCGAATAACGTTTTTTCCAACGAAGCAATCAACGAATTGCGGACACTTTTCCCTTCGAGCAGTTTATGGCGGTACATCAAGTCTTCGGCATCTTTCAAAATCAGATTGATATCCTGGTCCAGGCTCTCTTTGGTCGACGTCCCCAGGGCAATACTGGGTTGGAGCGGCTCTTTGGGTTCCTGCCCGCAACGGCGTTTAATCCGTTCGCAAACATCCAACGCCGCTTGATTGGAGGTGCGGGGCAAAATGACGGCAAATTCATCCCCGCCCCAACGGGCGATAATATTATTAAAATGACAGACTTCCATTAAAATGTTGGCTATTTTGATCAAAAGCTTATCCCCGGAGTAGTGGCCAAAAATATCGTTGGCCAGTTTCAGTCCGTTAACATCGCCAATGATCAAGGATAAGGGCAATTGATCGGTCTGATCAATCCGGCGCAACTCCTCCTCGAAGAACGCCCGGTTATAGAGACCGGTCAAATTGTCGTGAAAATTCAAGAACTTAATCGCGTCTTCCCGTTCTTTTTGTTCGGTAACATCCCGGAACACCAAAACCACGCCGAAGATGTTGCCCTCTTTGTCGCGAATCGGAGCGCCGCTGTCGGCGATGCGGTGTTCGGTACCGTCTTTGGCAATCAGCGCGGTATGATTGGCCAACTCCACCACGACCCCCGTTTCCAACACCTTTTCCACCGGATTGACGCAAACTTCCCGGGTATACTCATTGATTATTCGAAAAACGTCTTTCAAGGGTTGACCGATCGCTTCCCGGGCTTTCCAGCCCATCAACTGTTCGGCCACTTCATTCATTAACGTGACCCGGCCGGCGGTATCGGTCGTCAAAACCGCGTCCCCGATGGAATGCAATGTAACGTTTAACCGTTCCTTCTCTTCAAACAGTTTGGCTTCAGCCTGTTTCCGGTTGACAATATCGTGAATGATCGAAAATAACATCCGCTGTTCCCCGATATCAACCGGACTGCTGAACACTTCCACATCGCGGATTTCGCCGGAAGCCAACCGGTGCCGGAAATAAAACTGATTGCGATGTTCCGCGGTGGCCTGTTGCATTTCCTGCTGAAGCTGCTCCGGCGAGAGCACGTTGATCTGGCTGATCGTCAGTTCTTTCAGGGCTTGGTGTGAATATCCGTAATAGTGACAAGCCGCCGGATTAGCCTCGCTGATCCGGCCGTCGCTTGGGTCGATGATCAACATCACACAATGGCTGTTCTCAAACAAGCTGCTATAGCGTTGTTCGCTCTTGCGCAGCGCCTCGGTGGCTCGTTTCAATTCGCCGATATCCCGCCGCGAGCCCACAATCTGTTTCACCTTACCCTCCCGGATCACCGGAGACAATAGGGTGGACCAGACCGTAACCTTTCCGTTCGGAAGCAGGATGGTCTCCTCAAAAATAATGGTCTCCCGCGATTGGATGCAACGGCGACTTTCCGCTTCCAAATATCGCATTTGGTCGCCGAAGACTTCCCGGGGTGTTTTCCCGTAAACTTGAGCGGTGGTTAAACCGGTGATCCGTTCATGGCTTTTATTTAAACGATGATAAATAAGCTGCCCATCGAGACCGACATCGTATAAGGAAATTACGTCGTGGGTACTGTTAAAGATAGTTTCGTAATCCGCGGTGGTCATTTGAAAGATGCCACTGTTGTTATGCTTTTTCATTTTGATCCGGTACTTCATCGAGAGTCCAACCTCATTCTTCTAGAGATTCCGTTGATTATCGAGCCGGGCTTGAACCGCCAACAACAGTTGGGCATAGTCCGACGGATATCGTTCCTTGATGTACGCGCGCCACCCTTCAAAATCCTCCGGTTTCGCATTCCGGTGCTGTAGGTATTGAAAATCAATATACAGGTCATTGGCGATCTGATCAAACCGTTGTTCATCATTGATCGGAGTCTGCTTGCCACCCCCATTCACTTCAATCCCCTCCGTCCTCTTTGGTTCATACCAATGATCTGTCTTAACGCTCTAACCCGTTTGAACTTGCCTTGCGTCATTGCTAATTGATTACGACATTTCACGTTTACAAAATGTATTACATTTACTATCGTCATCCCGCTGCAAATTTTAAATGCGGACTATTCCTACCTTAAGATAAAAAAAGACCCCATTTTGAACAAATGAGAGCCGTATTTATGGCGATTAAAAAGCAATTTTATCAGGGATGGTTTTCTTTTTCAAGCGATTTCACTTCAGGAGTCGCGCCGTTCCACCCGCGCACCACCGGGATGACCTTAATCCAAAAAAACCAGCTTGTTTTTGATTGCTTCCCGCACCAAACCGGCGGTATCGTGAATGTTCAACTTCACCATCAGATTGGCGCGATGTTTCTCCACCGTTTTCGAGGTGATGCAAAGCTCCTGGGCAATTGAACCATTGGTATGCCCCTCGGCGATCAGTTGCAAGACTTCGACCTCCCGGGGCGAAAGCGAATCAAACGCCGTGTTGATGTGGTAACCTTTCTGATATTGCAGGAAATCTTCTAAAATAAAACCGGAGATCGCCGAACTGAGGAAAACCTCTCCCCGGGCGACCGCTCTAACCGCCAAGATCAATTCTTCCGAGACCGAGCTTTTCAAAAGATACCCTCTGGCGCCATAACTTAAACTCTGGCGAATTAAGGCGTGATCGGAGTACATCGTTAAAATCACCACATTGACTGCCAGGTTTAATTCGGTAATTTTCCGAATCGCCTGCGCTCCATTGAGTTTTGGCATAGCGATGTCCATGATCACAATCTCCGGAATCTCCCGTTTCACCAATTCCAGCGTAGATTGGCCATCAGCGGCCTCTCCGACCACCACAATATCTTCCACCTGTTCCAATAGGGCTTTGATACCCGCTCTGACCAGATGGTGGTCATCGGCGATCAACGTTCGAATCATGGTTTCACCTCTTAGGGACTGGATGGGCATTCCGGTTGGCCACCCACAATGATATTATCGTCACTACAGAATGTTACATAAATAGTTAATTCGGGATCCACTTGTTGATAATGTCAGCTCGTGGCGGAATCATCCCATTAACTGCGTTCAATCCGCACCCGACTGCCTTCACCGCCCAATCCCGCCGGGGTTACGATCAAACGGCGCGCAATCCGGTTCCGAAGTTCGGGGACGTGACTGATGATCCCAATCACCATCTGTTCCTGACGCAATTGCTCCAGAGAGTCCATCACCGCCTCCAGCAATTGCGGATCCAGCGTTCCAAACCCCTCGTCCAAAAAGAAAAATTCCAGCGGGTTTTTTCCGTTCAACTGAATCTTACTGGATAAAGCCAAGGCCAAGGCCAACGATACCAGGAACGTTTCTCCGCCTGAAAGCGAAGAGACCGGCCGCGCCAGTCCGCCATTGCCATTATCGACAATACAAAAATCCTTATTTTCATCCAGTTGCAACCGATACCGGCCGTGCGTCAGGCTTTGCAGCCGCTGTGACGCGTCTTGGATGACATACCGGAGCTGGGCTTCGGCGATATAAGCGACCAGCGCATCCCCTTGCAACAGCCTGGCCAGTTCATCGGCAGTTCCCTTTCGAGCGGCCAGCTTTTGACGGTCCTTTTGATAGACCTTAATCCGCTCATACTTAGCGGCCATGGTTTGTAACGTCGACTGGAGACCGCCGATTACCCCGGCGATGGCCTCCTTCGCCAGGTTGCGTTCATTCCGTTGCAATTGCGTCGCTTCCCAAGCGGCGGCGGTGATGGTCCGGCCGGCCAGTTTCCGGAGATTCTGCTCAATTTGCGCTTGTAACCGTTGGGCGGTGTCCTCATAGGCCAAAATGGTCTGCCGCAACGCTTCCCGTTGCGGGACGTCGCCTTGCGCCGCGGCGAACTCCGCTGCGTCGAAGCCGTGAACGGCCAGTTGTTGCCGGAAGGTCTCCCGGTTATTGTCCAGGCTTTGTTGGGTGGCCCGAACCGTACTTTCGGCCGCCACGACCCGGTTGCGCAAGGTTTGGGTTACGGTCTGGGATTTTTGGTAATCCTCCTGCGCCGTTGCCAGTCGCTGTTCCAGTTGGGTCAGTTCTTCCGATCCCGCGGCCAATAATGTCGTCACAACCTGTCCCCCGGTGACGGCCGTGATTTTGGCATCGCGTTCCTGGATATCCCGCGTCAGATTTTGACGATCCGCCTCCTGACGGTTCCAATCGGCTTCGGCTTTTTGCAATTCTTGTTGCAACCCGATAAAAAGTTGCTCCGCTTTGATCAGTTCCGCATTGACCAGCGCCGCTTGGCTGCGGCACTCTTCAAGCCGTTGATCCTTGGCAGTGATTGCCGCAAGTTGCGCTTGAAAGTTTCCAACTCCCGCCTCAGTTTGGACCTGCTCCAACTCTGCCTGAACTTGGGCTAAGTCGGCCTGGGCTTTGGTTTGCTCCGGTTCAAGCGCGGCGATGCTTGCGCGACAGGCAGTCAATTGGGCTTCCAACTGATGCCCAACCATCTCCTGTTCCGCCCGTTGCACTGCCCCTGTTTGCAGTCTGCCGGCGAGCAGGTTGTCCCGCTCCTCCCAAGCCACCAACGTCTGTTGCAGTTGGACGCATCTTCCTTGCTCCGCTGCCAGCAACTGCGGCCAACCCTCCGGCGGTTGCTCCCGGAAGGCCTGAGGCAGCTCAACCAACGCGGTTTCCAGCCGGTTTTCCGTTTCCGCCACTTTTTGCCGGAGTTTGACCGACTGCTCCCGATCACGCTCGATTACCAGTTGGGATTGGAGCATTTGGCGCGACCTTTGCTCAAGTTGCGCCTGGGCGACGGCGATTTGACGGTCTAACTCAACTAACGCCAGTTGTTCCCGTTCCAGTTCCAATTCGCCGGGTTGCCCCCCTTGCGCCGGTTGCGGGTGCCGGGTCGCGCCGCAGACCGGACAAGGCGCTCCGTCCCCTAAAGTTTGGGCTAAGGTTGCGGCGTAATTGCGGATCTCCTGTTGCTTCTGCCACTCCTGTCTTTGACCGCGCTCGGTCTCCAGCACCGTCAGTCCGGCTCTCACTTTCGCAATCTCGGCATTCCCGGCTTCGCTCAAAGATTGCTGCTCCGTTAATCGGGCGGTGAGCGCTCCCAGTTCGGTCCGGTCCGCTGTCAGACCGGCGTGGAATGCCGTAAGCGTCTCCAGCTTCCGCTCCAAACGGTGAAGCTGCTCCTGTTGCGCCGCAAAACCGGCCCAATCTCCGGGTTTCTGTTGTTGATGCGCTTCTCTTTCCGTATTTAATGAGCCGAGCCGTTCCGCCAGGTCCGCCAGCGCCGCCTGCTCTTGCCGCAACCGTCCGCTAAAGTCCGCTTCCGCCCGGACGGCTTCCGTCAGGGCTTTGGTCAGCTTCGTCAGTTCGGTCCGGCACGTTTCCCGGGTATGCTCCAACCGCTCGCCCAGCAACACCGTTTGCCGAAAGGCGGGACTGACCGCAATTTCGTTGATGGTCGACTCCAGTTGGCGGCGCTCCGTCTCTTTGCTCAACTTGAATTTTTCACCGTTGGCCAACCGCTCTTTAAGTTTTGCAACACTCTCGGCGACGGCCGTTTGTTCCTGGAGCAACCGGGTTAAGCCGGCCGTCCTGTTCGCCAACTCCGCCACATCTCCTTGCAATTGACGGAGCCGTTCCTGTCTGGCCACCAACTCCGGCTGGCGTTGCTGGTACTCCTCCTGAACGGTTTCATAAAGGCTTTTGGCCTGTTGAAAATGAACCGCTTCCTGTTGCAACTGCGCCACGGCCGTCTCCAATTCGGCGCGGCCCGCCGTCACGATGCGCTCTTCGCGTTGGCAAGCCTCGAAATAAGGTTGCACCAAGGCCGCGGCTTCGGCCCGCCGCAATGTCTCCTTCGCGGAAACGATGGCGGCGGCGTTTTGCCGATGTTCGCTTTCGGCCAAGCGCAAACGCTCCAACTCCTGCTGCAGGTCCCACAACGCGGCGGCGGCTTGATAGGCGGCTTCGGCGATTTCGGCGTGAGCCACTATCTCCTGCCGCTCCGCTTCCTTTCCGTCCAGTTCCTGCCGGAGTTGTTCCAAGGTTTCAGCGGAGACACTCCCCAGTTCCCCAAGAATTCCTTCCAACTGCTTCAGTTGATTGTCAAGCCGTTCGCGTTCGGCTTTGACCTTTTCAGTGAGTTTACTGCCGTAGTCGGCCAACGCAAAGATGCGTTCCAGCATCCGGACCCGGTCCGAATCCTTCAACCGTAAAAATTGGGCGAACTCGCCCTGCGGCAATACTACCGAGCGGGTAAAATCCTCCATATTTAACCCGATGATCGTCTCGATCTGCCGCGTCACTTCGGTGGGACTGTCAGCGAGCAGCCGCTCGTCGGCCGCTTCCACCGCCAGAAAACGGCAGACCCCGGCCTGGACCGAGTCGCGCTTGTCCTTATTCCGGCGGAAACTGCGTTCCACCCGGTACGTCCGGCGCTCCGAGCCGGATCCGATCACAAACGTAAACGTCACTTCCAAACGATCTTTTTGACTGTTTAAAATCCCTTGGGTATTTTTCGACGCCCGTTTTACCGAGCCGTACAAAGCCAGGGTTATTGCGTCTAAAATCGTCGATTTGCCGCTGCCGGTATGGCCGAAAATTCCAAACAGCCCGTCGCCGGCCAACTCCACCAAGTCGATCTCTTGCCGTTCCCGAAAGCTATGTAATCCTTCAATGCTTAATTTAAGCGGTCGCATGATCGTCGCCCCCTTCCCGCTCCGTTGCATCCGGCGCTTGGGTGGCGATCTCCAGAAACAGTTTCAACAACTCCGGTTTGGGAACTCCGCCGGTGCGGGCCTGATAAAATCCGGCAAACAACTCGGGCAGCGGTTTGGAGTGCCGGCTTTCCGCCGCCACAACCTGATCGTCGTGGTCTTTAATGACCGGACGGATATTGATCAACTCCGGGCGTAGGTTCCGCAAAGCGCGGATCTCCTCCTGCGCCAGCGGCCCATCGACCAAAATCTCCAAGTCGATCCAGGCGCCCCGGTCCCGGTCCGACTCGCACCAGGCCAGCGCTTCGGCGACCCCGCCCTGCGCCGACCATTTCACCAATGGCCGTCCGCTGGTCAACTCGATCTTTTCCACCTCGGCCGGTGTTCCGGGCCGGACTGACACGAGGTACACCGCTTTGCGATATCCCGCCTCCGAGAAACTGTACGGCAGCAATGACCCGGCATAATAAGCGGCCCCTGACGCGCCCGGCGCCCGCTGCGGTTTGTGCAGATGCCCCAAGGCCACATATTGCGCTGCCCGAGGCAGTTGATCGGCAGTCACGGTCAACGCCCCGCCCAGTTGGATCGGGCGTTCGGAGTCGCTACTTTCGGCGCCCATAATAAACAGATGACTCATGGCCAGATTAACAGTGTCCGCCCGGAATTGTTCCGCCAATTCCGTAAAGATCCGCCCAACCTTCTCCGAATACACCTTCTGCAGTACCGCTTGGTCCAGGCTGGCGGTTAAGGCCTCATCGAGGCGGGCTTCGGAAGGATAGGGCAACGCGATGATGACCGCGGGTTCGGCCACTCCGGGAATAGTCAGCTCCAACCAGCCCTGCCCCGATCGGATCACTTGGACGCCCGCCTCCCGGCGCACCAAGGACGCCTGGCTCCCCGGCAGTCCCAACAGAATAATTCCGTTCCGGTCCGCCAGCGGCCGCGCCGCGCAAAGCCGGTCCGGACTGTCGTGATTTCCGGCGATAATCACCACCGCCCGCCGGCCGTTGGCGGCCAAACGTTCGACCGTATTATAAAAAAGTTCCTCCGCGGCAGCTGGGGGAACATACGTATCAAAAATATCGCCACTGATCAGTACCAAGTCAACCGCCCGCTCCGCGGCGATCCGGCACAGCTCGTCCAAAGCTTCGCGCTGTTCCGGCAGGCGTTCCCGGTTTTCAAGATATTTACCGAGATGCCAGTCGGATGTATGGAGTATGTTCAAGGAGACTCCTCCCGTAATCAATATTCGATTTCCTATACTATATCATTGTTGGGGCCAGTTATGAAGCAGAAGCGACCAAACGGTTGAACAAAATCATTTTGAATTCATTCAAAACCGTTTTGGCGCGTTCCTCAATCATTCCGGCATGTTCCAAAACCGTTTTGGCATGTTCCTCAATCATTCCGGCATGTTCCAAAACCGTTTTGGCACGTTCCCCAATCATTCCGGCATGTTCCAAAACCGTTTTGGCATGTTCCCCAATCGTTCCGGCATGTTCCAAAACCGTTTTGGCATGTTCCCGGTCAGTCCTCCATCACACTTGCGGCAAACAGCACGCCGCACAACCCGTGGGTTGAATTGGTCAGGCGCTCTTTATTGACATATTCCGCATAACTGGATTGGACGCCCATCCCTTCCACCGCGCCGGAAACCGCGGGGAATTTCCCGTCCAGTTTCAGCTTGGTTTGGAGACCGTCCCACCCCTTCCGGGCGATTGCGGCGTAACTTGAATCGAGATACCCTTGATTCACCGCGCTCTGCAAAGCATAGACAAACATAGCGCTGCCGGAAGTCTCCGGCCAATTGTCCGGGTGATCCCTGCGATCAAGCACTTGATACCAGAGACCCGAGGTTGGATCCTGGGTCGCCTTTAAACCCGCCGCCGCTTTCTGCAAAATGGTGACGATCGGGCCATATTGGGGGTGATCTTTCGGAAGGTCCCGGAGCAGTTCCACTAAGGCAACGGTATACCAACCCATGCCCCGGCACCAAACGAATTGGGAACGCCCGGTCGGCGGATCGGCCCAAACCGCGTTTTTGTCTTGATCCCAACCGTGAACCAACAGCCCGGTCCGCGGGTCTTGGGTATGTTTCGCAATCAGCGTGGTCTGAAAGGCTGCTTCAGCGGCGCATTGCTCCCGCTCGTTAAAGAGGACGCCGTAGCGAATTAAAAACGGTTCGGCCATATAAATCCCGTCCAGCCACATCTCGTTGGGATAACGCCCTTTGTGCCAAAATCCGCCCGCCGCGTTACGCGGTTGCTTCGCCAGCGCCCGCCGGATAGTTGCCGCGGCCAACTTGTACTTTTCCCGACCGGTCTGCTCATACAGGAACAGCAACAGTTGCCCGGGGTGAATCCGGTCCAAGTTATGTTCCGCTTCATTAAACGCAACTTCGCCCCGGTTATCGATGTAAAAGTCGACCCATTTTTGAATATACTTTAAATAGCGCGTTTCGTGGGTCTTTTGGTAGATCTTGGCCATTCCAACCAAGACGATACTGCTGTTATATTCCCACCCGTTACGATGGATCGCGGTGGGATCGGGCCAACGCGCCATCACCAGCTCGGCGAAACGTTGGCCGATGGTCGGGGCCGGTTTGGCCTGACCGAGCGACGCCATTCCCAACAGCCAAAACAACAACCCAACCAGAGCGATTTTTCCATAAACCTTCGCCATGTTAAAATCCCCTCTTCAATCCATTCCCATTTCCCATCGCGGGAATCATATTCAGCTGATTCCCATTATGACCATTATACTTTTTTCCGCCATGATAAACAACCGAGGCGTTACCGATCCGGCTGCCATCAAACAACGAAAGGGCTGTCTGAGACAGCCCCTTGTACTTTATGCGTCATGCAACTTCGCGGATTGTCCTCAGCCGTGCTTACCCGAACGACTGCTTACGCCCCCTTGCAGGTTGATCTATTTGATTAATTTAAAACATTAATTTCAATACCAGATCCAAACTGACCGTTTCTCCGGCGAATGTCGCCTCGGTCGACGCGCCGCCGAAATTCCCTTTCAGGTTGCAATCGAGGTAAAAATCACTTAATTCCGGATGATAGGTGACGCCGGCCAATACCGTCCCCGACTGGTCGACCAGATTGCTGATGGCGTTCAGATTAAACGTTAGCTCGGAAATGATGAATTTTTGAACCGATCCGAAACACGCCGCATAATACTTGCTGATACGGTAAGGATTGTAAAATTGCTCCAAAAATACTGTTTTCACAGTTGGATCGCTGATCCGCCGGAAGATGTTGTCGCCGTAACCGCCGCCGTTGTAATAGAGCTCCCCGGTAAGCCGGATCCGGTCGGCAAGCTCGCCGTAGTTAAAATAACGGGTCAACCCCAAACTGGCCCGGGGTATCCAGCGCCGTTGCCATTCCGCTTGAAACGACTGCGGGTCGAGCCGGCGGTTTTGCTCCCCGTACGAATAACTCAATTCGCCGGCGAGATCGTATTTTTTCAATAAACGACCGGAGATATCGTAGCCGACCGCTTGATTGCCGGCTTTACCCCAAGCCGAAAAGGACATCTCGGTATTTCCCACCAAAAACTCGTATTTGCCGGAGAGGGAAACCTGATCGACCGCTCGGGCATTGCCGGTACCAAGGTAAAAATAAAGGTTCCGTTTGGTCCCGGAAGGAATATGGATCCGAGTTCCGTAAGCCCCTTCCCGGATCTTGTCCAGATCGGCAAAGTCTTTCTGCTCCACATTGATCAGATCGGTAGGATTCCAAAAATAACAACGGCCCCATTTTAAAACCTGTTTGCCGGTTCGAATGTAAATTTTATTTTGAAGATTCGTGTCAATAAAGAACTCTTTGATCTGGTAATCGCTCTTTTTTTCCTCGCGCAACCGCACTTCAACCGGTTGCCCGTCGGGACCGCTGATCGAACCGGTTTTGAGCTCCTCCCGTCCTTCCGGAAAGTAGCTTGCCTCAAAACTGAGAAAACTCTTAAAATTGGGTCCCATCCTGATATCCCCAAACAGGGTGGCCGTCATCCGGTTGGCCAGCTCGTCTCCGGTTGCGGTCGGCAGTTCAAGCCAATCCCGGGACGGAGCGCGGCGGCTGACCGTCGTCTCGGCCTCAAACTGTCCGGTAAGGGAAAGCTGTTTTTTTTGCAGTTCCGCGCCAACGTCGTTGGTCACCACTTGGTCCCCGGTCCTGACCGTGGTATCCTCACCAAACAATTCGTCGTCACTCTCGGCCCAAGCCGGCAAGATCAGCCAGACCTGCAATCCCCCCACCAGGAGCGCAATTGCGGCCCAACGCCTTAATTTCTTCATTTGATCACCCCGCTACTTGCTGAGACTCTCCAAATACGCTTTGGTGAATACATAGTCGTCAATTTTTTTGAAGGAGATATTTTTAATCTCCACAATGGTTTTATCGCCTTTTTCAAATTCATCGACGAAGATCGCCTTAACCCATAAAAACTTTCCTTGATACGGTTGATAACTGATAAAATACGCCGTATTCATCAACGTTCCGTTCGCCGAATAGTCCTGGGTCTTTAACGGCAGATAGTTGTCCTGGCGAATCCACAGCACCCGCTTGGGATAGGTGACGTCCTCGGTTTTGGCGGCCACTTCGAATTGATAGACGTCAATGGCTCCCAGCTTGGTTGCGACTACCTTTTCAGCCCCGGCTTTATCTACCGCCGCTTGATACAGTTCGGACCATTTCTTCTTTTCAAAATCGCCGCTTTTGGCGTCCGAACCGGCGATGCTCTCGTCGCGGTTGATATGTTGGAAAGTCCGGGTATTACGCCGGTACATCCAGAAGTTATCGCCGGTGCGCAGGTAGCCGTTGCCTTTCTCCACTTCCGGCGCGGTCATCAATATTAAAAAAGCATCGTCGCGATCCCGGCGGTAAAAAATGGATTTGTAGATCTTAACGCCTTCTTTATCTTTTTGACGGGTCATTTCCACTTCCGCGGTGCCGTCGGTCTTTAGCTCCAGGGCGTTATCGAGCTTCCCCAGCAAATCCCCGATTTTTGGCGCCGCCGTGGCCCCGCCGGGCGCCGCCAACGCCAACATCAGTCCCATGGCGATTAGCGCTTTCTTTATATTCATTTGCCGACTCCTCCGTCTTGTTTTTGCTTATTCATAGTGCCGCAACGCTTCGGCCGCCGTAAGCTTCGCCGCGCGGCGCGCCGGAAAATACGCGGTCAAGCCGGCGATTGCCATGATCAATAAAAAGTTGGCGGCAAGCCCCGCCGGGTTAATCTGAAAATAAAGATGTTTATTTTTAAGGATCATGCTTAAGGCATTGTCCACGTCAAAACGGATCGACCCCAGCAACCCCATGACGCCAATCCCCAGGACGATTCCGACCGCGCAAGCGATGGCGGTCAATTGCAACGTCTCCAGGATAAACAGGTTCCGGACATCGTTTTTCTGCATTCCGATCGCCCGAATGGTTCCGATCTCCCGGGTCCGTTCGCGAATGGTCATCCGCAACGTATTCACCACGCCGATCAATATGATGAAAAATATAACCAACACCGCGATTACGGTCACCAGATTGAGAACTCCTTCTAATTTGAGGATATCGCTGGCCCCTTCATACATGGTGATCACATCGACTTTGGTCTGGTCGGTCCGGGTCCGCCGTTCCTGCTGATATTTCTTTCGCAATCCCTCACTGTCCGCGCTGCGGTTTAACAACTTCCACTCCGTGGCCAAGGCGGAGTAAACCGGATCGGTCGTGGCCACGGCCCGTTCGGACCGGTCGGCCGGCAGGTAGCGGTTGAACGGGTCGTACAGTTTTTCGGCGTTCATTACGATCACGTTGTCGTTCAGTTTCGACAACGTCCGGTACGTCGCCGTCAACTCCCAGGTTTCTTCATGTTGGCCTCGGAATTGCGTCGGATATTGAAAGACAAATTTCCGGCCCGGTCGCAGTTGCAAACTTTGCGCCAGCTTCTCCGGGAGCATCACGCCGTCCTTGCCGAAGGCCTTTGCGGCGTCGCCGGCGACGATCTGTAAGCGCCGCCGCAAGAGCGCCTTGGCCGAATCATCATTTTTATAGGCCACAATTTGCACCGGAGTCGCGCCAACCCTGCCGTTTACCGCCAAGATGCCCGGCTTTAACCTTTCGTGCAATTGGCCGGCATATTGCGCCGCGGTTCGTTTGGGATCTTTCAAGGTTAATTGCAACGCGGCCGATTCCCACGGTTTATAGCCGAGCAACTGCTTGACCCGGCCGGTCTCCATGAAAAGGACAATATTCATAAAGCTGTTATTGCTATTGGCAATCGCAATGACCGTTAACTTGGCCGCCTGCATCTGTCCGGTAATCATCGGCAACCGGACATTGAGGGTGTCATGCACCTTCACCTTGAGCGATTTTGCTTTTTCACTGGAGATAATGACCGGATACTGATACCGCCGACTGAAATATTCTTTGAAATTCCCGCTCACGAGCGTAAAAAACTCATCGAAAAATCCGCGTCGTTCCGCTTCGGTTTTGGGGGATACCCCGACAATCACCACATTATCGGTTTCCCCGTTGCCGATCGCCTGTCCAAACATGCCGATATTTTCATCCAAATAAACCAGATCTTCTTTTTTAACCGTCTCCCGGATAATCCGCTCGTAACGCGCTTTATCGCGAATCACCGCCATCCGGCTGTTGCCGATCCGGCTATCAATCACCAGATGTCCAAAGGCTTTAGCGACTACTTCATTAATTAGAACATCAACCATTCCATGGGAAAACGAATTGGCGACGACCAAAATCATCATTCCGAAGCCGATACCGATTCCCAACAGCAGATTCCGCCGTTTCTGACGGAGTAGGTTGCGTAAACTTAAGGAAAATAACCAACCCATATTCTCACCTCACCTTTAATCCCGGCTCAAGGCATCCAGCGGGACGATCTTGTCAACCACGCGCAACGGATAAATCACCGCAATCAAGGTCACAATCGTCAATTCAACAATGCCCGAAACAAAATCCCCCAAACGAAACAAAGGGCTCAACTTATCGCCGCCGTACACCAGTTGCAAAATCTCGTTGGCGGTGGTAATATTGGCGGCGTTCAATATCTGAATCAAAATCATTCCGGCTCCGATCCCCAACCCGCCGAAAAAAAACGAGAGGAGGCCGGTCTCCACCACAAACATCCTCCGGAGAAAACTCTTGCGCGCCCCGATCGCCCGCATCATCCCGATCTCGCCGGTCCGCTCCAGGGCCGCCATACTCAATGTGTTCATAATCACGATAATGGCCACAAAAAAGATGAACATAATAAACAGATTCAGCGCGCCTTTGATCATCACCGCCATGCTGCCGAAAGTTCCCACGGCGGCTTTCCAACTGACCGCCCGCACGCCCAATTTGGCCGCGCGAAACGAGTCGTTCAGTCGCTTTAACGCTTTTGCTTGATTTACGCCGTGCTTTAACCGGATAAAGACCACATTGTAGGAACCGGCGTCGACTGCTACTTTTGAATTGGTTTTGACGGTTTGCGCTTGGACCGTCGCCGCAGTGATCGCCCCGGTAGATTGGTGGTTTTGGAGCGTAGTGTCGGTATCAAAGAGTTGATCGAGATTGTCGTCGGCCAAAATCCGCTGTTTGTCCTCGGAAACCACCACTTTGGCGTCGGCGCCGGTTACATAGTTGTGCGCTTCGCGAAACGACTCCAGATCGATCAAGCAATAATTGCCCCAAATCTTGTTGAGCGCCTTATACTTCATGATTCCGACGACCGGGACCCGGATGTCCAGGGTCGAGTTGGATTCGCTGGCGCCCATAAAAACCAGATCGCGCTTGAATTCCAAACCGGCAACGTTCTCCGCCGCTTCTCTGGTCAGATGGGTTTTGTCTACCGTCCCCGTCTCAGGCAACAGCCAGAAATCCATAGCATCGTATGCTTCCTTACGGGCTTCCTCGGAAACCAAAACCCCCCGTTCGCCCGGTATGAAGCTTCGCCCTTCAGTGATCCTGAAACTGCCGGGAAACATCGTTTGGTAACGTTTCAGATCCACCCCCAGTAACATTACATGGCCCATCTCCGAACCGGAGTTAAAAACAAAAACCAGGCCCGCGGTGGCCGGGATATACCGTTCAATCAGCCCCTGCCGGTCGAGCATTTTTTGAGCGGCGCCAAAGTTTTTAATTACTTTCAAAGGTTTGCCGCTCATCATGTCAAACAAAACATCGTCTTTCTCCTGCTCGTCGGAGATCACCACAATATCTCCGGTAAACAACTTGACGATATTATCGGACAACCCTTGCTCCATTCCAGCGATCATCCCGTTGCCAACCGTCATCAACAAACCGCCCAGGAAAAGAATGGCCCCGATCACCAGACTTTTGCCCTTATGCCGCCAAAGGTTGCGCCAGGCAATTTTAAATACGATTCCCATGCCGCATTCCCCCTAAGCCACAATCAGGCCGTCTTTAATCTTGACGGTGCTTTTGGCGTATTTCCGGACATCGGGATCATGCGTCGAGAAGATAAAGGTGGTCTTCTGTTTCTCATTGAGCTCCCGCATTAATTGCAGAATCGACTCGCTGGTCTCCGAATCGAGGTTAGCGGTGGGTTCGTCAGCCATCACGATCTGCGGCGCGGTAACCAACGCCCGGGCGATCGCCACCCGTTGCCGTTGACCGCCGGAAAGTTCCGCCGGTTTGTGGTCGATAAACTGAGTTAAACCCACATCTTCAATCAACGCTTCCACTTTGTTCCGGATCAGTTCTTTTGAATGCTCCTTCATCAGCAGCAACGGAAACTCGACGTTCTCCCGGACATTTAAGACCGGGATCAAGTTAAACGTCTGAAAGATAAAACCAATCTTCCGCAAGCGCAAATCGGTAATCTGCTTGTCGCTAAGGCTGGTGATCTCCTGACCGCCGATTTTGACACTCCCGGCGGTGGGGGTGTCGATACACCCGACGATATTCAACAAGGTCGTTTTACCGCTTCCCGAAGGTCCGATAATCGTCAAAAACGCCCCTTCTTCAACCGCCATATCGACGCCCCGCAACGCCCGGACGGTAGTAGCGCCTAGCGGATAATCCTTCTTGACATTGGCGACTTCAATCATGTTCATTGGGAACCCCTTTCGTGATTTATTTCACAATTCGCAGAAGTGAATGTTATCCATTCCCATTCACTTTTCTACTCCTTGATTAACCCTGCTTTATATCGGGAGTATCTTTGGCTTTCAGCTGGGCCAGCACAGCTTCTTCCCGGATCCATTGTTCAATCTCCGCCATGCTTTCGGTAACCCATTCCGATGTCATCAGTGCCATTTTTGAACCCATTTTTGCGGTCAGCTTCCAATAACGGCGGTCTTCCTGCGGATGGTCTTCTTTGTCAATTTTCGCTTCAACCTCACGCATATGAATGATATCCTCCTGCAACTCCCGATGCAACCGTTGAAACTGAAAATACATCTCCTGTAACGGAAGCCCGCTGCCGAAAAATACCCGGACTAAAAAATCATATCGGCAGGTCATGGTCAACTTGTTCGGAAAGTGGCCTAACCAATCCTGAAACGCTTTTTCACCCGCCGGAGTAATAGTATAGACCTTACGATCGGGCCGTCCTTTCTGCGGATCAATATGAAACCGGGTATACCCTTCCTTCTCCAACTCTCCCAGGTCACGATAGATCTGGCTGACGTTCGCCGCCCAAAAATGGCTGATCGATCCATCAAAAATCGTCTTCAAGTCATACCCGGTCATCGGTTGGTACGATAATAAGCCAAGCAAGGAATATTTTAGCGACATGCTGCTTCCTCCAGGTTGTGGGATTATGTTATGTTTGTCATTATATATTCTATATGTTATATGTAAAAAATCAACTATTTTAACCAAAAATAAACATTTGTAACTAATATTTGGTGCCCCGACAGGGAAAACGCTGAGCTGCCACGAATCTTTCTCTATTATCTCATTTTGAAAGCCGGTGAGCCTGTGGTCAAGCAAGTGCGATTCCCCTTAAACACAACGGAATATCTGAACTTTCAGTCGCTTCCCGATTGGGTGACGGCGGCGGCCAAGCGGTTGTTGGACCATGGTTACCAGGCTTATCTAGTGGGCGGCGCCGTCCGTGATCTCCTGCGCGGCGAACCGCCCCATGATTGGGATCTCGCCACCGATGCCCTGCCCGATCAGGTCGAAGTTTTATACCCACATACCGTTCCGACCGGAAAAAGCTACGGTACCATTACGGCGCTGTTTGAAACCGGGCAATTGGAAGTGACCACTTTCCGCGAGGATCTCGGTTACAGTGACGGACGGCGCCCGGATGCGATCAAGTTTGGCTCCGAAATCACTCAGGATTTGCTGCGACGCGATTTTACCATCAACGCCATCGCGTACGATTTTGCCACGGCGGAGCTGGTCGATCCGTCCGGGGGTTATCGTGATCTGCGCCGGCGAATCTTACGGGCGGTCGGGGATCCTGCGGTTCGTTTTGCTGAAGACGGCTTGCGGATGTTCCGGTTCTACCGGTTCCTGGCCACCGCCGATCTACAGGCTGACGCCAAAACCCGCCAGGCGATCAATCCGGAATGGGGCAAACCGGTAAGCAATGAACGGATCCGGGAAGAATTTACGAAGTTATTGTTGGGGAAAAACGTCCGGTCAGGGTTGCATGGATTACGCGATAGCGGGTTATTGGGGTTATTCCTTCCGGAGCTGAACGGGATCAATATCGAACAGGGCGGTTACCACCAACACCGTCTCTGGGAGCATTTGATCAGCGCCACCGCAGCGATCGAACCCCGGATTGAGTTACGCCTGGCAGCGCTATTACATGACATTGCCAAACCCCAAACCCAATTCGTCGATGCAACCGGGGTTCATTTTTACGGTCACGATCAGCAAGGGGCGGCGCTGGCGGAAACCCTGCTGCGGCGGCTCCGGTATCCCAATCAGTTGGTGGAGACGGTGACGAAACTGATCCGGTGGCATATGTTCTTTATCGAACCCAAAACCGGCGACGGGGCGTTGCGGCGACTGATCGCCAAAGTCGGTCGCGACCAGATCGACAATTTGCTGGAGTTGCGCCGGGCCGACATTGTCGCCACCGGACGGATTGACGCGGGGGCTTGGGCATACTGGCGCGATCTGGTCCAACGGTTCCACGCTTTGTTGGCCGACGACACGGTATTGGGCAAGGACCAATTGGCGGTCAACGGCCGCGATTTGATGAATCATTTCGGGCTGCGACCGGGTCCTGTCGTGGGCCGGCTGCTCGACGCGTTGTGGCAGCGGGTGCTCGAAGAACCGGCCCACAATGATCGGGATACTTTATTAAAATTGGCCGCGGCCTTAATCGATCATGAACAACCGCCCCCAAACTAAATAGCCTTGTCAATTCCTGAAAAATATGATGTCCAGAAGCTCCTAATTTTCCTCGTCTGCCAGACGTAAGCGGTTTTCCAAGGTGTATCCGGGCAGGTGAAAATTTCCCAAAATCTTCAGAATCACCGTTTCCGCCTGACGCCGTTCCCCGGCGTCGGCGACCCGGCCAAGCAGGGTGATCCGGTCGTCGCCGATCTCAATGTCAATCGGCAACTGACGCAGGAAGGCGTCGGCCGCGAGCTGCTTCATCATTTGCGCAACCGTCTCATCATCCAACTCAATCAGGTCGCCGTCAAAGCCGTTGTTCACCTGCCGCACCCCGGGAACACGCGCCGCGATCTCCATCGCCAGCACCGCGATCGCTTCCGGGACATCGCCCCACAAGGTCACGATCCCTTTTTCGGTTAAAGCGCGGACCCTTCCCGGAACGATCAGCGGTTCGGCAAGCAATGCCGCTTGGACATTGTGGGTGATGGTCGTATCGCGGACAGCGCCGTCATCAATCACCCCGTCGGCGCAGACCGTGATGTTGTTCTCAACCTGCTTAACTCCGGGAACTTTCTTCACCAATTCCTCAGCTTGATATTTCTCATCGAGCACGTCCACGATGCCCTGAATTTGTACGACGCCGTCTGCGTAAGCTCTTGCTTTTAAAGCGTATACTCCCAATTGCGGATCGTCATGAAAAAATTGATTGATCTGTTCCGTTAATTGATCATAAGCGTTGGGGTTCATCCGGCACCCTCCATTTCGCGATATACAACTATTATTGCTCTTCAAAGCGTCCTTTACTCCCGCGCGCCCAACAGAAAAACCGCCTTGAAGGCGGTTTCGTTACAACCCAAGCGGAAAAACGGTCTCGATCGGTCGTCAGGAAAAGGTTCGGCTTATTGCGATGTTTCCGGTTTTTGATAATCAAAACCCCAGGAGGTAACATAACGACGCCCTTCGGCATCATAACCGGTGATGATGATCATGCAGTAACCGGATTTCAATTCGGTGATTCCGCCGAAATGAAAGATCCCTTGTAAATCAGGTTCCAGTTTCATCCGATAGTTCCGGACTTGGATCTCAACCTTGCCGATCCCCGGATCCGCGATTTTAAACTGGATCAAAGGCAGTTGTTTGACGATGACGCTATCGCCGGGACTCATGATCTGAATCCGCAACGGCCTGCTATTCACCAGTCGCTCAAGCTCGGGGAGACCCATGGTGTTCTCCATCACCCGGCGGCGCACCCGCAGCGGGTTGGCGTCAACTTCATTGACTCCCCAATTGACGGTATGGATCCCCTCGTAACCGGCTTTCACAGCCAGCTTCTCCACCAGTTCATTGTACCAGCCATACGGATAGGCCAGGATCGTCACCGACCGGTGCAATTTCTCTTCGATAAGGGTCTTCGAACCTTTCAGCTCCCGCTCCAGCCAATTCAGATAATTGGCCTCACCGCCGCCTTCCTTGATACTGGTCAGGAACGGGTGATTCATCGTATGGGATTGAATATCCATTCCGGCGACGGCCATTTCGTTCAGTTCGTTCCACGTCAACTGAATCGTGCTGTTTTCGGCGATTACTTGCGGAACAACAAAAAAGGTCGCGACGAAACCATACTTTTTCAAGAGCGGAAACACTTCGGTATAGTGGCTGCGGTGACCGTCGTCAAAAGTGAGAACGATCGACTTGGCCGGTATCCGGCGGTGTTTTTTTTGAAGTTCCAGGAATTGAACCGCCGTCAACGTTTGGTAACCGTTGTCCTTCAGATATTTAAGCTGCTGTTCCAACTGGGCCGGCGTGAAGTCGTACACACTGGCGGGGGTGGCAAGCACCCGGTGATAACAGAGGACCGCCACCGAATCATGGTTGGTTGTTACCGGCCCCGGCGGTGCGGCCATGAGCAAAACCGGCGTCAAAATCCCCAGCAGCGCTATTGCTGCCAGACCGAACCACCATCGTCGCTGTTTCATAACATCCGCGCTCCCGTCAGTTTGTCAGCCAAACCCCCAACGGATATTGGCACTATCAGCTAATTTCGGCGGGAAAATTCAAAACCCTTTTGGCATTTAGAAGTTACGGGACGATTCAGTTTTTTACGGTTAATAGTTTACTGAGACTGGCCCGAAATTGCCGGTCATCCTGAGGGGAACGGGGCGCCGGTCCTTTGGTGCGGCCGCCGCCACGCCGCCAACGGGCCAACTCGTTTCGTTCCTCTAACATTAACGTCATCCGGTCGTTTTCATAAATCAAACCGGACGGAGCCAACGCGGTCGTCCCTTTGCTCAACACCATCGCCGCCAGGCCATGATCTTGGGTAACCACAACATCGCCCGCTCTGGCCAGATTCATTACGGCTAAGTCAGCCGCTTGGGGTTCATCGCCCACTACCCGGTGATCGGGTGAGTCGATCCGATGATTGATCGAAGCGACCGTAGTCACTTCCCAGTCATATTGGGCCGCCAATTCAATGACAATCTTCAGACAGGTTCGCGGCGTTGCGTCCGCGTCAACAATAATCCGCATTGGTGATCCCTCATTTTTTATTGGTTGCTCGGTTGCCAGTCTTTAAGTAACTCAAATGTATCTTCCCATACTTCCCGCCGTTTTCGCTCAAACCCCACCGTCGCCGGCACAACCGGCTCCGGCTCGGTCAGCCGTTCGATCCGGTACCGCGACCGGCCGTCATCGGTCCGGTCGCGCCGCACCCAAACGGGATAATGCGTTTCAGCCACAATCGTCACCCCATGCGCCACCGCCGGGTCTTTTCGCAAGCGCAAGTTTACCGTCAAGCCGCAATCGCTGTACCGCCATTGTTGGTTGGATAAAAAGTTTCCCAGCGAATAGGCGATGAAACATTGCCGGGTCCGGTTCCCGGAACGGATCGCTTGCCATTCCACCGGCTCAATCACATGGACATGGCTGCCCAGAATAATGTCCACTCCCAGCTTCAACAACTGCTTCAACAGGCGCTGTTGCTCCGGGGGCGGTTTACGCTGATACTCCACTCCGGAATGAAACGCCAAAATAACGGCGTCGGCCCCCGCTTCCCGGGCCGAACGAACCGTTTGGCCAAGCGACTGCTCGTCATAGGTATTGACCAGCCACTTCGCCCCGACGGGCAGGGGAATTCCATTAGTGGTCGTGGTATAGGAGAGAAATGCCAATCGCATCCCTTGACAGTCATAAAGCAGATAATTGGGCTGATCCGCCCGGCTGCGACATCCGGTGTGTCTCAGTCCTATTTTATCATAATAAGCCAATGTTTTCAGCAAGCCGTCCCGACCCTGATCCATTGCGTGATTATGAGCGGTGAAGACCAAATCCAGACCCGCCCATTTCACCGCGTCGGCAATCGCGTATGGACTGTTGAAACGGGGGTATCCGCTATATTGTCTTTCCGGTCCCGACAGCGGCGCTTCCAATACGCCAACCGCAATGTCGGCCCGACTCAGCCACGGCCGGATTTCGCTAAAGATCGGTCGAAAATCGAACTCGCCATTCTGCCGGTTGTAAGCGGAGTTAACTACCGGCAGATGCATCACCAGATCCCCGACTGCCGTTATACTTAACTCCGGCGGAAGAACCGACCCCACCGGTTTGACCGGTCGGTGACCGCCGTAGCGCAACGAACCAACCAACAACATCGTCAAAATTGTGATCCCCACACCCATGACGCCATATCGGTACAAATCACTCACCCCGATATAACCCTTTCGCCAGGATGGTAAATTTATCCTTTCGGCGACCAATCTTGCTTGAAATTTTGAACCGTGAAAAATGTCGGCATCAAAATGTAAAGCTAGAGTCATTGTCCACCGGGCGTCACGTGTTAAGTCGTTACAAATGGCAATTTTTCTGATACAATAAATAAAAGATGCTTTTTTTGGGAGATATTAACTTTCGCTGTCGAAACATCTGGTCCAAGGAGGGGAGGATAATGCAATGATTCATTCGGATCGCAGTTTGGTCAAACCCAATCTCTCCTTTTGCTGGATCGGACTGATCATAATATCCCTTATCTTGCTTAGCAATTATGAACGCAAAGCATTTCATCTGGTCGCCGAGATTTTCGCCGTCTTTTTTGCCTTGTCGATCTTCGCCATCACCTGGAACGCCCGTCACTTCATGCGCAACCATTTTTTCCTGCTCATTGGCAACATCTTTCTGCTATTGGGCATTTTAAATCTTTTCCACCTCTTGCTCTTCATGAAACTAATCGCCAATCCGCTGTTTCATTCGCCGAGGCAACTTTGCCTCACCATTTATCAGGTTTTTGGCGGTTCCCTGATTATTGCGCCGTATTTATTAAACCACCGGTTCAGTTACCCTAAAGTTTTACTGTCTTTGGCCGGCTTCAGCTTGCTTTTGCTGACACTAACGGCTGTTTTGGAAAAATACTTCCTCAAAGTTCACCAGCATCAGTTATTTCTCATCATCAATCTGATTGTTTTTGCTTTACTGGTGTTGGGGGCGTTGGCGACCCTTGCCAAAAAACGGGGCTATTTGGACCGGATCAGCTTCCGCCTTTTAATCGTCGCCAATCTGGGCTTTATTTCGACCATGATCGCTCAAACGCTTTACCCCGAGGGGGGAGTCGCCTTTGTCGCCGCTCCGCTGCTACGGATCGTCTCCGAATATCTCTATTTTCAAGTTGTGATTCAAACCGGTCTGCTCGCTCCCTACCATGAGTTATCGGCAAGCCGGGAAGAATTGGCCGCCGAGAAAGAACGGCTCGATGTGACCTTGCGCTCGCTTGGCGAAGGTGTGATCGCTACCGACAATGCCGGCCGGATTATTTTGCTCAACCGGGTCGCCGAGGAGTTAACCGGCTGGAACCAAGTTGCAGCGCAAGGCCGGCCGCTTGACGAGGTGTTCACCGTTACCACCCTGCCCCAACAACCGGCGGCTAACGAACTTGCCGGAGGCGATTCTCCCAAAATCTTAGTCTCGCGTGATAACCGGCTGCGTTTTTTGGCAATCACCGACGGGACCATGCGCGACCACCACAACCAAATCGTCGGGAATGTCTTCGTGTTTCGGGATATCACCGAAAAACGCAAGATGGAAGAGGAACTGCTCAAAAATGAGAAACTGAAATCCTTGGGAATTCTAGCGGGCGGAATCGCTCACGATTTCCATAACATCCTAGCCGTACTGTTGGGGAATGTCCAATTGTCAAAGCTCTTGCTGGAAAAGCAGAAAGACATCTATAAATACCTTAACGGAATGGAAGAATCGATCAAACGGGCGTCGCGGCTCACCAAAGAGTTGTTGACCTTCTCCAAGGGGGGCCTGCCGATCAAACACCGGATCAACCTTGGCGACCTGCTGACCGATACGGCGAACTTTGCGTTAAATGATTGGAATGCGGAGTATCAGTTTGCCAATTCCTCGGAGATCTGGCCGGTCGAGGCCGATGAAGGCCAAATCAGCCAAGTCTTTAACAATCTTCTGATTAACGCCGCTCAAGCGATGCGCGAAGGCGGAGTGATCCGGATTTGCACCGAAAACGTTTACCTGCTCCATGACGAAACAATCCCGCTCCCGGAGGGGCGTTATGTTAAAGTAGTCATTCAGGACCACGGGGTGGGTATCGCCAAACAAAATCTGCCCTATGTTTTTGACCCCTTTTTTACCACCAAACCCGATGGTAACGGTCTGGGACTGGCCGCGGCCCATTCCATTGTGGCGCGCCATGAAGGCCATATTACGGTCGAGTCGGAATTCGGAGTCGGCACGACCTTCACCGTCTACCTTCCCGCTTCATTTGCGGACTGACTGTTTGCCCGTGTGGCTGATTCCGCGACAGCGGCGCCAATAAAAAAATCCGGCTGTAAGCCGGATGGTGTAGGTTCATCGTGAGTGCGGACACCTATAAAATCACGCGTCCGTTCTGGTACTTCGGCAAAACCGGCATGCTGTCGAGCGCGGCGCAGGCGGCCAAATCCGCTGCGAGGCCGATGTCCACCAGGTTTTGACCATTGTCGGTTCGCCGGAAATAAGCCTCCAAGCCTGTCGTTTTGGCTGCTTCAAAAGCGTATAGAGCGGTTGTTGCGCCATCGGTCAACGTTACGACCGCACCGGACCCGGTGACCGCGTCGATAATCGCTCCGGCACAGGCCAGATCCTCCAGACTCGTCCCCCAATTACCCCGGCCGGCACAGACGATCGTGACGTCTTGATCCTTGGCGATCAGCGCCTGAGCGACGGTCTTCAAGTTGAGGAAACTGGCGATCAGCACTTCAGCGGCGTGTTGCGCCGCCAACTTCACCGCTTTGGTGCCGTTGGTGGTGCATAAGACGACCTTCTTTTTGGCAATCGCCGCCTCAGAGTACTCAAGCGGTGAATTTCCCAAATGAAACCCTTCGACTTTGATCCCTTTCCGCTCGCCCCCCACCATACATTCGCTCGACCCGATATTTTTAGCCAACTCAACCGCCTCGGCCGGTTCCAATACCGGAATCACTTCCAAGGCGCCGTGGTATAATGCCGTCACCATCGTGCTGGTGGCCCGCAAAGCGTCAATTACAACTGCGGTTTTCCCATTTAAGTTGGGATTGCCGTTAATTTGCGGTATTACGAACGTTACATCAACCTGCAATTATTTATCCCCCGTTGTTATAACTTTTTTCACTGCCGGCGCCGGCTTTAACTCGGCGATTAGCTCCCGGATCTTCGGCCCGTCCGGCTTCCAATAGGCTTCATAAAAGGATCCGGGCAATGTATAACTGCGAATATCCCGCTCCGGGTGGAGTTCCCGGGCAAAGCTGATCAATTCCAATAATTGTTTAGAGCTTAAATCGGTTTTCATATATTTCCGGGCGATTCCCATCATGGTAGGTACTTTAATGATGTTCACCGGAGCTTTTAGCTTCTTATAAAGGGCCAATAACAATTTGCGTTGCCGTTCGACCCGGCTGATATCACCGAGCGGTTCATTCCGGAAACGGACGTACTGCAAGGCTTTTTCGCCGTCCAAAAGTTGCAGCCCGGGATCGAGTTTGATTTTGTAGACGCCGTATTCGTTGGCATAACGCATTCGTTTATCCACGTCGACTTCGATTCCGCCCACCAGATCCACCAATTGCTTAAAGCTCTCGAAATTGACGATCATATAATGATCGATCCGGACGCCGGTCAGACGGGTCACCATCCGCCGGGTTAAAGGGATACCTCCCAAAACGCTGGCTTCATTGATCCTGTTCACCCCGTGGTCGGGTATGCGCACCAGGCTATCCCGCGGAATTGAGAGCATCGAAACTTTGCGATTGCCCGGGTCCAACATCGCCAAGATCAAGGTGTCGGTCCGCGTCACCGCCTCCGGATTATCCAAGGAGCCCGGAGTCAGGATGTTTTTATCCATGCCGATCAGCAATAAATTTAACGGCTTTTCCGTCTTCACCTCGACAAGCTTCTGCCGGACTTGCAGCGATAAGTAGATCATCCCTAAAACAATCAGAATGATCAAAATTGTTGCTAAAATGATCATATTGCGTTTTTTGGATGGGCCTTCTGTCGGTTGCACCTTCTGTCCCTCCTGTACGAAAGATGATACCACCGATCAACTCTCGCAAATACCTTGTATCATTTTAACAGATTTTTGACGCTTCGCACCAAAAAGTTTCGAAAAAATTGTATAATTGATGATTCAAAAACCATCAATTCGCCGGTCAAGACCGGCGACAGTCTTTTCATTTTGACACTTCCTGAAACCATAAGACCCAATTACTTTAATGAAAGAAAATGCCGGAAAAATCGACCAATACCGGGTTTCATGGCTCCCCCTCTATTGCAAGGCACGCAGCAAGCGAGGGGGACGGTACAATTTTTCAACCGGCGACAACTCGCCTCAGGGGGGTGAGTCGCCCGACGGACTTTGCGCAAGCATGCCCAGTCGTCGCGCAAGCATGCCCAGTCGTCGCGCAAGCATGCCCAGTCGTCGCGCAAGCATGCCCAGTCGTCGCGCAAGCATGCCCGGTCGTCGCGCAAGCATGCCCAGTCGTCGCGCAAGCATGCCCGGTCGTCGCGCAAGCATGCCCGGTCGTCGCGCAAGCATGCCCGGTCGTCGCGCAAGCATGCTCAGTCATCGCGCAAGCATGCCCAGTCGTCGCGCAAGCATGCTCAGTCATCGCGCAAGCATGCCCATTAAAAAGCTGTTGCCGCATGAACGCAACGGTCCATCGGCAACAGCCCATTCGGTTATGAATAATAACAGAGATAACGTTCGCCGGAGGTCGCAACCCCATCGCGAACAAACGGATGAACCACCAATATACGGAGATCCCAACGGACAAAGTTTTGATAATCATTAACTTTGGAAACTTCGACCATTGCCACGCGACGTTTTTTCCCTTTGTCGATCTGAACAATTTCTCCTAAAACCCCAATTTGAAACCGGCCTGCTTTAATTTCTGCCAACAAATCGGGCGCAATCTCGGAATCTTGGTAGACGAGGTGAATCAGATAACCACTTCCGAGACTGGTCACGCTATCGACCAGCCATTGGTTCTGGATCAGCAGGTGGAGGGTTTTAGGCTGAATCGGTTGATTCATATTCAGGCCCTCCTCTTATACCACCTCGCTAATTATCTAGCTATATCGCACGAAATATTATGATAACCCGCGCGACATATTTTCCTTCGTTATCGTTGATCAGATAATTCCATAGCCTTAGCTGGTTTATTATATGCCGTGGTTCAAGCCTTGGGTCACAGGATTATAGCTTGATCACCCGGGCTTTCTGAACTGATTTTGCTTTCTCCAATTGGGCGATCAGATCCGGTGCGCCGGCGGAATCCACGTTGAGGACCATAATAGCGTTCCCGCCCTGTTGTTTCCGGCCCACTTGCATCGCCGCGATGTTGATTCCCGCTTGACCGAGGACGGTTCCAACTTCGCCGATCACCCCCGGCAGGTCGGTATGGTCGATGACGATCAGCTCGCCGACGGGATTGGTATCGATCCGGTACCCTTCAATCTCAACGATCCGGGCTTCCCCCTCGACAATCGTTCCGGAAAGGGTATGAACTGCCTGATCGCTGGTTAGCGCCACCTTGATCAAACTGGCGTAACTGCTTGATTCCTCGGCTTTAAATTCGCTGACCTTCAACCCGCGCTCTTTGGCTAGGAATTTCGCATTGACTTGATTGACCTCATCCCCGAGATTGGCTTGGAGAATTCCTTTGAGAATCAACAATGACAAATAGGAAGTTTCAAGCTTCGACACTTCCCCGAGGTAACTCACTTCAATCTTGGCGATCCGCTCCGTGCCAAGCTGGGCCGCTACCTTGCCGAGAATCTCCGCCAAACCGGTGAAGGGCGACAGCGCTTTCCGCACTTCCGGGCGGAGCGGCGGCAAGTTGACCGCGTTTTTGAAGCTTTCGCCGTTTAAGACCTTAATCACTTCGACCGCGACATCAATCGCCACATTTTCCTGCGCCTCTTTAGTGGAAGCGCCCAAGTGGGGGGTGACGATGGTCTGGGGCAATTCGATCAAGGTTCGGTCAGTCGGCGGTTCACTGGTGAAGACGTCCAAAGCGGCCACGGCTACTTGACCGGCTTGCAACGCTTCCGCCAACGCCGTTTCGTCATAGATGCCGCCCCGGGCGCAGTTGACCAGGCGAACCCCTTTCTTCATCCGGGCGAATTCTGGCGCGCCGAACAACCCTTTGGTTTCGGCGGTCAACGGCGTATGAACCGTGATAAAATCGGCTTGGGTGATGATCTCATCCAAAGTGGCTAACTTGACGCCTAACGCCGACGCTTTTTCTTCCGCCATAAACGGATCATACGCCAAAATGGTCATACCCATCGCCAACATTCGTTTGGCGACTTCGGCGCCGATCCGGCCCATCCCGACGATACCGAGGATCTTCCCGTTGATCTCGACGCCGGTGAAGTTTTTCCGGTCCCAGGCGCCTCCCTTTAAACTGGCGTGCGCCACCGGGATATGCCGGGCGGCGGCCAGCAGCATCCCAACCGTCAATTCAGTAGTGGAAATGGTATTGCCGTCGGGGGCGTTTAAAACAATGATCCCTTTTTTGGTGGCGGCTTCGACATCGACATTGTCAACCCCGACGCCAGCCCGCCCGATCACCTTCAAATTGTCGGCGGCTTCAATGATCTCCGCCGTCACTTTAGTCTGACTACGGACAATCAACCCGTCATAATTTTTGATCTTAGCCAACAGTTCTTCTTTGGTATGGTCCGTTTTGACCTCGACCTCAAACCCGGCTTCGTTAAAAAGCGCAATCCCCGCCGGAGTAATCGGATCACTAACTAAAATCTTCGCCACTTCCAACACCTCTTCTTCAATTTGGTTTTACTTTAACGCTTCCGCCGGTTCATAAGTTGAAACAATTCAATGCTTTCGGTGACGGTTGATTTCAACTTATAAAAAAAGCCTTTCGTCCAAATTAGGGACGAAAGGCCGTGGTACCACCCTAGTTTCCGGGTAAAACAATCCGGAATCTTGATTAAGCGTTAACGGGCTTACCCGATGGAACTTATACAACACAGTTCATTCCATCACTCCGAGGGGGATTCAACTCCATCCGCACTGGCTCGCAGCTTCCGCCAGCTCTCTGAGGACGAATGGCAGGTTACTATTCCTCTTCATCGCGGTAAAAATGTATCTGTATTATACATTGCCCATCGTTTGGTTGTCAATTCATTTTCGGTGATTTTCAACTTTCAGTAACGTAAGGATACCAGACAGCCGCCTTCCGTTCATTACATCACTTCGTTCCCATTGGCGTCCACCCGGCGGATCTTCTCTTCTTTTCCGGTCTGGGCGTTATAATAGACCAAATAGCGTTGGTCGGTCTCTTTGCCGTCGACCTCATAACAGAGAACTTTATTGTACATCTCGTCCAGGACTTGCGCCAGGCGAATCCGGGCCGGTTGCAGATGGGGATTGAGCAGCTTCCGGATTTGCGTTTCGCTGTATTTGGGCGCGCCGGGTTGGGGCGTTTTGGGGTTGTTAAAGGTAAGGTAAGAAACGGAATCAACCCCTAGGATATCGCCGTTATCCCGTGCCACCTGCACTTTGATCAACTCCGGGTAATAAATCACTTTGTCGCGCAATGGCGCATAGCTGATGGTCGCCACGTTGGCGGCGGTTTGCTGGCTAAGCTTGGTCAGCGGCGGATAGCCGTTCCGGCTCAAAAAAGCGTCGCCCCGGGCGGCGCATTGGTCCATGGTCAACTTGCTTGAGCTGACGTCGCGATTGGCGAGCATCCAGACCAGGTGTCCCCCTTTGACGCTGACGCTCAACTGACAATTCCGGTTTTGCTGATCGGTGACGGAAACCGAATAGCTGGGAAAACCGCCGCGAATAATCCGGTCGTTTTTATAAGTAGCCCGTTGCCACTGCGGCCCCAAGATTCGTCTAGCCACCAGCAACGCATCCCGGCTACTGATATTGCCGCCTGTCAGTCCGGTGGCTTTCGGGACGAAATCAAGGGTATTCCCGTCAAATTGCACATCGGGCGAACGGCGCAACCCGTCTTCCAACATAATGAACGATTTGGTCACTTGATTGGTCTCCCGGCTGCCGCGGGCGAAACCGGCCGCGCCCAAGGCGCCCAACCGGTCGACCGTCAACCACTGCGCCCGGTTGGAATAAAACTGATCCCGCATTTGCAGCAAGTTCCGGGCGACAATCCGCGTCTGTTCCCGCATTTTCTTCAAGGTCTGCCACTCCGACTCCGTCGGCGGCGTTCCTTTGGTCAACCGTTGCTGGGCGGTGGTAAAGCTAAACGCGCCCGCTTTGGCCAACGCCGTCTTGGTCCGCGAGAGCTCGACCGCTGTCAACGGCAACTGTCCCAAATTATCCTGACTGGAAGCGGCTTCCCGCCAGACATTGGTCAAGGACTTCACCGACTGGGAAAACGATCCGGCGACCATTGCCTTGGACATCTCGCTTTCCATATTACTTACGTGCGCGGTCAGTTCTTCGAAAGCCCGCTGATATTGATTCTCCGCACTAATCTCCCATTGCCGTTTCGTTTGATACTGGCTGTAGCCCCAGCCGGCGACCGCGACCAACGCCAGGGTCAAGATGGGAATGATAAATTTGTTGCGCATTCGGAGACCATCCTCTCTGGTGGAATTTCCTTTAAATCGTAATATTCCCATCGATAGCTGCAACTTATACGGTTGACGGCATAAAAAAAGACTGACCGTTACTCAAGCCACTGAAAAACCTCCGCTCTGAAAGATTGACCGACAATAGATAGTGAGTAGCTTGTTTTAGGCTATCAATATATTGTCGGTCAAGGTTATTTCGAGCAGTTTTTCAGTGGCCTCCTGTTACTAGGTCAGTCTTTCTTCATCTATCGAATCATGCGGACGATGATCAGCTTGCCGTCTGCAGCTTTTTGCACTCATCCTGCGGGATAAAGAGCGGGACGGTTGTACCGGTTGGGTGAAAGTCCTGGCTGCCCCGATTAAGAATATCAACCAGGAAGGTATATCCGACGACTTTCACATAAAAACGGAGCACATTCCCTAAAACAATCGAATCGGCGATCATTCCTTCCAACAATAATCCCGGACCGGAACCGGCTGCCGCCGCCGCGGCTTGACCGAGGTAAATCGATTCGGGTCGCAAGGCGAAAATCTCCCCGTCCAGACCGGACAAGTCATATTGGGCGAGGTCCTTTTTGGCAAATACATTATAGTTGCCGACAAACCGGGCGGCAAACTCCGTGGCGGGATGGGTGTAAATCTGCTCCGGCGTGCCGATCTGGGCGAACCGCCCCTTATCCATCAGGAAGATCCGGTCGGACATGATCAACGCTTCTTCCTGGTCATGAGTGACAAAGATGGTGGTGATGTTCAGTTCGCGCTGAATCTCGCGAATTTGCAGCCGTAACGCTTTGCGAATCTTGGCGTCCAAAGCGCTCAGCGGCTCATCGAGCAATAGAATCTTCGGCTCCACTACCAACGCCCGGGCCAACGCCACCCGTTGCTGCTGTCCGCCCGAAAGCTGCTTTGGATAACAATTGGCCTTCTCCTCGAGTTGCACTAGACCCAAAAACCGTTTCACCTTGGCGTCAATCTCCGGTTTCGGCGTCTTGTTCATTTTCAGCCCAAAACCGATGTTTTCGGCAACGGTCATATTGGGAAACAGCGCGTAGGACTGAAACACCATCGAAATATTGCGATCGCGTGGCTTCACTCGACTGATCTCTTGGCCGTCCACGTAAATCTCGCCGGCGTCGATCTCTGTCAATCCGGCGATACAACGGAGTAAAGTGCTTTTACCGCATCCGGACGGGCCAAGCAATGTGATCAGTTCGCCCTGCTCGATACGACAGTCAATATTTTCAAAGACCGGGGACTGACCGAACTGTTTAGCAAGTCCGGTGATGGTTACGAAACTCATCGGAATTCCTCCTTATTGGGCTTCCTTGTTTGCCAGACTATTAAGTTTAATGATTATTCCGGAAATCAACGCAATAAAAACGAAATAAGAGATCACAATGACACTGGTAAAATGGCCGCTGGCCTGATTTTTGGAGTAAAGATAAACCTGGATCGTCTCGTAACCGCCCCCGGCCAAGATATTGGCCAAAACGAACTCTCCGAATAAAACCGAGAAGGTCAATAAAGTCGCGACCAATACCCCTTTGCTGATGTTTGGCAACACCACATAAAGAAAGGCTTTGACCTTGGTTGCTTTGAGCAGCTCGGCCGCTTCCATTAAGGTGTGCAGATCCATGTTTTTCAGGCTGTTGCGAATCCCTTGATACATATAAGGCAGTCCGACCGTAAAGTACGAACCGATGAGGATCCAGACGGTTCCGGCGATCGGCAGCGGTCCGGACGAGTAGAGTTTTAGCAGTCCGACGGCCATCACCACGCCCGGCATGGCAAATGGCAACATCACCAGAACGTTCATGACCTTTTCCAATTTCGGAAAATAGACCGCGATCAGAAACGCCGTCGGCACCATCACGATGATATGGACCGCCAAGGTCAAGCAGCAAACCGTAAACGAGCGTCCCAGCGCAATCCAAAACCGTTCATCCCGCAATACCGTTTGAAACCATTCAAAAGTCCAATTCTCCGGCAAAATGGTCGCCTGCCACTTGGTCGAGAACGAATAAAGCAAAGTCGCCAGCAGCGGCAGGAGCAAATAAAGTAAAACCGCGCCGACAATCAGATAGGGACTCCAGTTTCGTTTGCTCATCGCTGCTCCGTCCTCCGTTTCAACATCCAGTCATTGATCTGCGTCAACAACAGTAAGGTTAAACCCAGAATAACCGCCAAAGCGCTGGCTAAATTAGGGTCCAGGAACATGTTCCCCGAGATTAACGCACCGATCCGTACTGTGACCAGATTATAGTTACCGCTGGTTAAAGCGTACGCCGTGGCGTAGGCGCCCATCGAATTGGCAAAGAGAATGCTGAAGGTCCCCAGCAGACTGGGGAGCAAGATCGGAATTCCGATATGGCGCCAAAACGCAAAATCACTGGCTCCCAGATTACGGGCGGCCTCTTTCCATTCAAGCCGCAATCCGTCGAAAGCCGGATACAAAAGCAGGATTCCCAATGGAACCTGGAAGTAAGTATAAACGACGATCAATCCCACTCCCGAATAGAGTGAGAACACTTTGGTGAGATCCAAACCCAGCGATTTAAGCAAGATTGTGAATAACCCGTTATATCCCAACAGCACCATGAAGGCAAACCCTAACGGAACACCCGCGAAGTTGGCGATCATATTCGAAAACATCAATACCCGGTCGCGAATTTTGACCGGCAACTTGGTGATGGCGTACGCGCCGCCCAATGCAATCCCAATCCCAAAAACGCTCGAATAAAACGAAAGAAAAATACTGTTTTGCAAGCTCATCAGATAAAAGGGATTGGTAAAGATTTTAAGATAGTTTTCGAACGTCAGGGCTCCGGTTTGATTGTAAAAACTATCGGCCACAATCCGCAACAACGGCAAGATTTGAAATAATAACACCAGTCCGAAAAAGGGCAATAGCCATAAAGCGAGAATTCGCTGTGTTTTCATTGTCATAACCTCTGGATTTTTCGCTTTTGATTCGCTTCTTAAGCGATTTTCAAACCCGGGAAATCGTATCGGATCATCTTTTTGCCCGGTTCAATGTTTAGGATATTACAAACAAGCGGCGCGAGCGCCAATTGGGGGATTTCCCCCTCAAAATCGGCTCCGCCGAAACAATCGCCCAAAACCCACAGTGGAACCTTCCGTTCCCATTCCTCATTGCCACCGTGACTGCCCATGGGGTCCATGCCGTGATCGGCAGTGACGATAATTTGATAACCCGCTTCCAGCCATCCCGGGAGCAATGTCCCGAGCATGACGTCGATCTCCAACGCTTTCCGACAATACTCCTTGGATTGACCACCGTAACGGTGCCCCGTATCATCAACCCCCATCGGGTGGATCAGAAGGAAATCCGGATCGGATTTCCTTCGTAAGATCTCCCCGTCCAACAGCAAATGGCTGTCGGGATAACCGTCGTCAAAATAGAATTTTCCCTGCTGAATATTGGCGTTGGGGTCCGATTGCTCTCGGTCGTTGACCGGATCAAACGGCGCCCGGTTGTAGAGCTCACTGATCCAGAAGTAGGCGGCGGCCGCAGTCCGTAAACCTTTTCGCACCGCCAGCTCAAATAGACTTTCCTCCCGGGAGCGCCGTACGATCTGGTTGTTCATGACGCCGTGTTGACAAGGGGGCGTCCCGGTCAGAATCGTCTCATACAGCGCCCTGGAGAGGGTCGGCAGTTCGGTCTTGACCGCGTAACAATAGGCTAACCGTTGCTCGGTCAAGTGTTGCATAAACCCCATTTTAGAAACGGCCGTTTGATAGTTTAAGCCGTCAATCAGTACCAATATCAGCTTTCGTTGCATCATCCGTCTCTTCTCCGGTTTACTTTTGATATACCAATACTTTCTCTTGCCACAATTGCGGCAGCGCAATGGAGGTCAACTCCCAAGCGGTGAAGTCTTTGATGGGTTTCACCGTCTTGTACTGTGAATCCGGCAACATTTTGGCTTTGACGTTATCCGGCAGTTTAACCGAGCGGATCGGCCGGGCATACCCTTTGGCCAAGTTAATTTGGCCGGCATCGCTCAAGATATACTCCCGCGCCAGCTTAGCGGCATTGGGATGCGGCGCGTACTTGTTAATAATCGTGGCGTAACCGCTGATCACCGAACCGTCCTTCGGAATGCAAACGTCATAATCTTTGCTTTTAATGACATCGCGATAGTTTAACGCATTGAAGTCCCATAAGACCGCCACTTCCACTTCACCTTTTTCCAGCGCGGCGACAGTAGCGTTGTTTAAGGTTAACCGGCCTTGCTTCGCCATTTTGGCAAAAAACGTCAGGGCCGGTTCAATATTGCTTTCATTGCCGCCCATCGCCAACGCCGCCGCCAAAACGCCGTGGTTGGCCTGAGAGGCTTTTCCGACGTCGCCGATGGTCACTTTATATTTCCCTTTCAACAGATCCGCCCAACTTTTTGGCGGGGTTTTCACCAACTTGGTGTTGGTCATAAAGGCGATACTGCCGGTATAACCGACGATCCAATGACCGTCTTTGTCTTTGGCCCAATCGGGAATCTGTTTCCAATACGAGGTTTTATAGGGTTGGGTTACCCCTTTTTTCACCGCGACCGGGGCAAACACCAAACCGACATCGCCAATATCGGCGGTGGGCTTGTCCTTTTCCGCCTCAAATTTCGCAATCTCTTCAGCGCTTGACATATCGGTGTCAACATGGTTGATACCGTACTTGGTCTTGATGCCGGCCCAAGTATCTTTCCAATTGGCCCAATCATCGGGCATACCGACGCTGGCCACTCTCCCTTCGGCGCGAGCCGCCTTTTCGATCTCTTTCACCGAGAGATCCTTTTCCACCCCGAAACAAGTCGCCGCGTTCAGCGCCAAAACGCCCGCCGCCAGCAACAGTCCCCAACGTGTCTTTTTCATCATGCTCATCCTCTCTTGTCGTTTCTGTTTTTGTTTTATTTGGAAAAGGTTTGCTAACCTTTCGGTTAACCCTCATTACTGCCTTAACTGCCTAACCCGTTCGGTTTAGAACCGATTTGACCACATCGGGACAGTTGGTGATGATCGCATCCACGCCCGCGGCGCTGACGCGCCGAATATCCTCCGGTTGGTCAACCGTCCACGGATTGACCGCCAACCCCGCTTGATGCGCCGCGGCCACCATGGCCGGATTGACGCTGTAATGCTCGGGATGCAACGCATTGGCGTTGAATGTTTTAGCGTACCGCCACGGTTGATAGAGATCGGCCTCATAAAGCGCTCCGATCCGTAATTGCGGCATAATCTTGAAAGTTCGCGCCAGGGTGTAATGATTAAATGAAGAAATCAGACATTGTTCCACCATTGCCAGGTCCCGGAGCATCCCGATCACTTGCTCTTCAATTCCGGGATAAATAAAAATATTCGTCTTCAGCTCGATGTTGATCAACAAACCAGTCTGCTTAATCCGGTCCAATAGCTCGATCAAAGCCGGGATTCGTTCCCCCCGGAACTCCGGTCCATACCAACTCCCGGCGTCTAACCGCCGCAATTCCTCATAGGGAAAATCCTTGATCAGCCCCTGACCGTCGGTCGTACGATCAACCGCTTCATCATGACAGATCACCGGAACACCGTCCCGCGTGAGATGGACGTCAAACTCCAAGCCGTCCACCCCAAAATGGATAGCCCGTTCAAAAGCGGCCATGGTATTTTCCGGCGCCCGGCTCGAAAAACCGCGATGGGCAATGATTTTCATAATGCGCTCCTCCGCGTGGTCCAATATTTTTCAAACAATCCCCAGTACTCCCTGGGCATTATTGACGGCATGCCCATCCATTCGCAATAACGATTCAACGAGATCCAAATGAATCGCACTGGTGGCGATGGTTTTCTGGTTGCCACATTGCATCCGCTCGAAATGGTTGTAACGCAGCTCTTTTTCCAGCCGTTGCATTTTGGGATGTTCTTTAATCACCCGCGTCGCCATTTCGCGATCTTCAAACTCAAACGCCTGCAACGATAAGATTAGATTTTCATAAGCCTGCGTAAACATGGTCTCCAGCTCAATCCGGCCCTCGGCCGAGAACTCAAGCTCCTGATAGTGTATTTTCCGGGCGGTGCGGGCGATACTGACGACAATATCGCCGACATGCTCCAAATCATTGGCCACGTACAGAATCTGAATGCACTTTTGCATCAGTTCCTCCGGAAGCTGGTTGTTGCCGATACTGGTCACATATTTACTGACCTTTTTATATAAGCTGTCCACCGCCCGGTCGGTCTCGATAATCCGGTCAATGCTCTCTTCATCGCCCTGTTGCAAGGCTGGCAAAACCCGATCCAACATTTTTTCTCTGACCAGTCGGCCCATGGCAATCGTCTGTTGCCGTGCTTGATCGACCGCCAAATCGGGGATCTCCAATAACGTCTCATCCAAATAAAGCGCTTCGGCCAATTCCTGCTGTCGGTCGGGGATGAGCCGCTTCATCAATTCGGCGACGATACCGGCAAGGGGTAACAATCCAATAGCCATTGCCACCGAGAAAAACGTATGGGCATTGGCGATCACGCGACTGACATCGCTCGGCGCGCTACCAAGCGCCAACGCGCCGAGCGGCCGGTAAAACGGCAGAAAAACCAGCGCATTTAAAAGCTTAAAAGCAAAATTGGCAATCGCGGCCCGTTTGGCGTCGCGCCCCGGCGCCCCAATGCAGGAGATCACTCCGGTGACCGTTCCTCCCAAGTGAGCGCCTAGCACAAACGGAATAATCGCATCGACACTGATCAAATGGTTGATCGCTAACGACATTAACAGTGCCAAAAAAGCCGGACTCGATTGAATCAATGCCGTCAACAGCGTTGCCACCAGGAACTCCAGCAACGGATAGGCTTCGAGCCGGACTAAAGTCCGGGCCACAACCGGAAAATCCTTAATGGGGATCATCGCCGCCGACATCACGGAGAGTCCGTAGACGAGCAGTCCGAATCCCAAGACCGCCTGCCCGATATTTTTGATGCGGCGCCGTTTTGAAAACAGGTACAAAATAGCGCCGGCAAACAATAACAATAACGAAAACCCGGTCATTTGAAAGGCGATGAATTGGACAGTCAGCGATGTACCAATCGCCGATCCCAACAGCACCCGCAACGCCTGCTCCAGCGACATGATACCGGCGCTGACAAACCCGACCACCAAACCCGTGGTTGCGTTGCTTCCTTGCACGCCAAACGTGACCAACGCTCCCACAAGCAAGCCGACCAACGGTGTGTTGGTTAATTTCTTGACAATCCTCTTTAGTTGATGGGCCGCTAATTTTTGTAATCCCTCGGAACAAAGTTGCATTCCGTAAATGGAAAGTCCCAGTCCGCCAGCTAGCCCCATCAATGGGCCAAGCAGGTCCATGATCATAACACCGCTTTCTGTGATTTAAAGGGGTCACGTTCACCCGTTTCGGCGTATATGGTCATTTTGGAGATGTTGACCGCCCGGTCGCCGATCCGTTCCAAATAGCGAACCACCATTACCAACGCATTGGCTTGTTCAATCCGTTCGGGACATTCTTTCATCCCGTTTAACAACTGGCGGAGGAGCTTCGCAAACAAGCGATCCACCTGATCATCTTCCTCATTACGGCACCGGGCCGAGCCAAGATCCTTATTAAAATGAGCCGTCAAGCTACGGTGTAATAAGGAACTTACCTGGCCCGCCAGTTCTTCTACCCCATCCTGCCACTGACGCGGCAGTTCCTGACAGACCACGGAATCAGCAATGTCACAGGCATAATCTCCGATCCGCTCCAATTCCTGGCCGATTCGGATTGCTGCCATTAAAAAACGCAGGTCTTTATCCAGCGGTTGTTGCAACGAAAGCCATTCCAGCGCTTGGTATTCAATCGTCTCTTTATAGGCGTCAATTACATCATCCCCATCCATCAAAACGCGAGCCAATGAAACGTCTTGGGTCAAAAAGGCCTGTAACGCTTCGTCTAATCGAGTTGTAACCAACTGACCCATAGCAATCAGTTCTTGTTGAATTTGGAGTAACGCCCGTTCATATGAGTTCAGATATTTCATTGCCCACCCTCCTTGCAAAATATCCATTACCGTAATTGTATTAAAAAAAAAGAACCCTAATATTTCGGACATCACTGCCGAATGGTTAAGGACTCTCTTCATCTCCGTCCGCTTTTTAAAATATAACATCAATATTACATATTTTACTTTTCGTTCAAGCAAAATATTTGTGGTTTCATCGCCGAAACTTGAAGTCATTAGCCAATCCGCTTGATTTAAAGCTATTATCTGTATTGTACACACCTGTCAGCTAACTGTCAACCATTTTCGGATACTTTACATTAACTTTACATATTTAATGATTTCTTAATGTAAAACCTAACATCGGCCGGGGTGATACTAATTATCCCCAAATAAAAAAGACCGCCAGTCAAGGCGATCTAAAAATAGCATCTATGTTTAATGAACGAATATAATTTAGAGCCGCCAAAGCTCGGCGCGACTGGTCGAAACGGCGACCGCCCCCACTTTCAACAACTCGATGATCTCGTCTTTGGTACTAACCATGCCGCCCGCGATAATCGGTACGGTTTCATGGGCGCGAAACTCGACAATTGCCTTGGGCAAGGTACCCGGCATTATCTCAATCAAATCCGGTCGGTGGGTCTGGATCATCTTGAGCCCCGTCTGGATCGACAGCGAATCCAAAATAAACAAACGTTGAATCGTTAATAAGCCCAAATGACGCGCTGGCTGGACCAAGCTCGGCTTGGTCGTGATGATTCCGGACGGTCCGATCTCCGCCTTGAGAAATTCTAAAGCCGCCTGGTCCTTACTTAATCCCGCCACCATCTCCAAGTGGACAAAGGCCCTTTTCCCAGCCGCTTCCACCTGTTGCACCCGATATTTCAGATTGTTCAGCGCCGCATTCAATAAAAAAATCACACCCACCGGGGCGGTCAAGGCCTCCTTCAAACCGGCTTCGTCCCGAACCGCGGCGATGATTGGCGACGCCTCGAAATAATCATGGTATGAATGGTCTGTTTTCACAACCGATCGCTCCCCTTGTCTTCCTCATCTTTTCTCTTATCATACCTTTCCGGTGGCGACCAGAGCAACCCCCGTTCCGGCCAGATTTTCAACAATCACCGCACCGATCCCGACCGGAGCCGCGACTTCAATCTCCCGCAACTCCGCCATTGCCGCCACAATCCGTGACTTCGGAATCGCTTCGGCGGTTTTCACGGGCAACGGACGATTTCGGCCGGCTACGGCCACAACACTGGTTAAAACGCGCCGCGGCAACAATATCTCTTCACGGGCGTAAGCTTCACCGCGCTTACAGCCTTGTCCCTCGGTCCTGGCGCCGGACTCGCTGTTAATAACTTCAATCCGACAGCCCATCGGGCAAACAATACAAATGATCTCCGCCATATTAATCGCCCTCCTCCAGACTGATCGTTAGAAATTCCGGTTCGCGGCAGTTTAGGTCCTCCGGACGGACCGTCCAGTGAATCGTCTCGCCGGGCGTCACCACCCGCAGCGGCTGCTGTCTTGACCCCACCCGCAACAATCGGTCCCGTTCGGGAAACGCCGCCCGGATATACAACGTCGTGGGCCGGTCCAAAGCAACGCTTTGAGGAACGACCGACCGGATATTGCGTCCCGCTCGCACCGCCAAACCGACAGTCGAAGCCGTTGCGGTTTGGAGATACCGCGCTACGGCCCGGCCGGTCACTTGGCTTTCCTCACTGACATCGTCCACCAAATCATGGACATGGATCACATTACCGCAGCCAAAAATACCCGGAACGTTGGTATGATAGTCGGCATCGACCACCGGGCCGCCGGTTAGCGGATCAAGTTCAACCCCAGCCATGCGCGACAGCTCATTTTCCGGAATAAGTCCCACTGATAAGATCAGCGTGTCGCAGTTGATCCTCAGCGCCTGCTCGAAAAGGGGTTGCCGGTTCGCGTCGACCGGCGTCGCTTCGATGCCGCTGATCCGCTGTTCACCAAATATCCGGGTCACGGTATGGCTTAAATACAACGGAATTTCAAAATCATGAAGACATTGAACCACATTCCGGGTCAGTCCGCTGGAATATGGCAAAAGCTCTAAAACCGCCTCCACCTTCACTCCTTCCAAAGTCAACCGTCGGGCCATGATTAACCCAATATCGCCCGAACCCAAAATCACGGCTCGTTTTCCGGGGAGCAATCCTTCGACATTCATCAACCGTTGCACGGTTCCGGCGGAATAAACTCCCGCCGGCCGGGTCCCGGGAATATTAATCGCCCCGCGCGGCCGTTCCCGGCAACCCATCGCCAGCACCACCGCTCGCGCTCGATAATAAACCAGTCCTTCCGCCGCACTGACGGCGGTCGCCCGTTTGGCGGAGGTCAATTCGGTGATCATCGTTCCCGTTTTCAATTGAATCTGCGGGCAGGCGGCCAAACGGTCGATAAATCGCCATGCATACTCGGGTCCGGTCAATTCTTCCTTAAAATAGCGTAATCCAAATCCGTTGTGAATACATTGTTGCAAAATTCCGCCCGGTTCTTCCAGCCGTTCGGTGATAACAATCCGCTCGACCCCCGCTTCAGCCGCAGCCAAAGCGGCGGCTAAACCGGCCGGTCCCGCTCCGATCACCAAGAGGTCCACCAGCATCTCTTTCATCAAAACTCACCTCCGGTTTTCCGCAATTTTCCGATCACCAAGGGACTACCCGGTCCTTTTTTAGTTACCGCCTCCGGAGGTACACCTTGCATTTCACTGAGAATCTGAATGATTCGCGGTGTACAAAAACCTCCTTGACACCGCCCCATTCCGCTGCGGGTCCGCAGTTTTACTCCATCAACCGTGGTAGCGCCGCGCCGAATTGCATCCCGGATCTCTCCTTCGCTTACCAGCTCACAACGGCAGACGATCTTGGCATAGTCAGGCCGCTCGGCCATGAGCTTCGTTTGAGCGGCGGGATCCAAATTGCGCAGGCGAATCAAGGGCCGTTCAGGATTGAAACACGGATTCGGCATTAGTTTCAACCCGGCTTCGCCCAACAGCTCCACAATATATTCGGCAATGGCCGGCGCGGCGGTTAACCCCGGCGATTTGATCCCTGCCGCATGAATCAACCGTGGTGTGACCGGTGACGGCTCAACAATAAAATCATCCCGGTCGCTAGCCGCCCGCAATCCGGCAAAGGAGGTAATTAAATCATTGGGTCGGAGCATCGGTACCAACGTTTTGACTTCAGTGTACACTTCCTCCCAACCACGCCGGCTGGTGCTGAGGTCACGCCAGTCTTTCTCTTCATGGGCGGTCGGCCCGACCATAATATTCCCCTCAACGGTCGGCATGACCAAAATCCCTTTGGAGATCGCCGTGGGCAGCGGGAAGATCGTCCGCTCGACCAAACCTTGGAGTTTCCGGTCGAGTAGATACTCCTCCCCTTTGATTGTTTGAATCGAAAACGAATCATCGCCTGCTAACCCGGCAATTGCCGCCGCGTTCACCCCGGCGGCGTTAATGAGGTAACGGGTATGGATCGAACCACGGTTCGTCGCGGCGATCAAACCGTCATTCGCCCGGTGAATGCCCAAAACCATTGTGCCGAGCATTAATTGGACTCCGTTGGCGACGGCATTCTCCACCAAAGCGAAGACCAGATCAAAAGGAATGACAATCCCCCCCGTGGGAGCGAACAATCCCCCGACCAACCCCGGGATTAAATTGGGTTCCAACCGGTAGAGCTCATTTGGGTCGATCCGCCGGATACCGGAAACTCCGTTCGCTTTACCCTGCTCGGCTAAATGATTGAGCGCGCTCAGCTCCGCCTCGTCCCGGGCGATCACAATCGACCCGTTGTTACGGTACAAAAAGTTAAGTTCCGCCGCAAGCGCCGGGTACAAAGAGTTGCCGCGAACGCACAGTTTTGCCTTTAGGGTTCCGGGATGGTCATGAATCCCCGAATGGACGATTCCGCTATTGGCCTTGGACGTCCCGAACGCCACATCCGCTTCTTGCTCAGCCAAGATCACTTTAAGCTGGTAACGGGAGAGTTCCCGCGCCAGCGCCGCTCCGACCACGCCCCCTCCGACGATCAAGATATCGGTTTCCAACTGAAACATTGCTAAAAGCCCCCTTATCCGCTGCGAATCTTACCTTAGCTGATTTTGACGCCAAAATAAAAAAGACCAAATAAGCGCTTTATAAACGCTTATTTGGTCCTCTCTGTTTTCTCCGGACACTTATGATTTTATGCCTTTATCCTTACTTTAGAACGGGTTTTACAATTTGTCAATCCTTTTTTACAGGAATCATTTTCACATCTTCGGAAAGGGCGCATTTCCCCCCATTTAACGGACAAGGAGCGACGACTTTTGGTTCATAATTATCTTTAGTGAACGTAACGGTATAAGTTCCCGGCGGAATCGGTTCTTCGTTGTTTTGTTTTGTAAAAGTGAATACACCATTGGAAGTCGTATCTGTCTCTGCAATATTACCAAGCGCCACATGAACTCCCGCCAACGCTTGGTTGTTGGAGGCATCGCGAACTGTTCCCGTAAACTCTGACACAGAAGTTTCGTTAGAGAGTACGGTTTGAGATTTACATCCGGCCAGCAATACGCTGAGAATTAACAATGATACCATGAGGAAAAAAACTTTTTTCACGAACGAGATCCCCCTTTCAAAAGTACTCTTTCAAGGTAGCATGTCCTTTCGCAATTGTCAACTTCTCCTAACAAATTTAAAAATGCTCGATAAAATCATCAAAAATAGGTGTTTTGCTATGAATCCAAGCCTAGCTATAAAAAAGCCGTTCCATCATGAAACACTACGGTTCATTTGGAACAGCTCTCCAAAACGATGCAAAGAGCACCCTCGCCTCCCCGCAGCGATCATTCATAAACCGCCCAGGCCCGATACCCATCATACCGCAGATAAATCCGGGAATAACGCAATAAATTAATATTGCGCCAATACAAACTGTTACCGTTTCGGTCTTTCACCTTTAAATCCCAATACGTCTGGGAATAGTTATTAAAGGTGATTCGGGTACTGGAGCCGTTATAGAGAATGTCGGCGCCTAAAATGTCCGAACCCCAGTAATTACTGTTGGAAGGCGAGACATAAACTTCATAAATATCGACACCGGTCTGGTTATACAGTATAAAGTCCTGCGGACCAGCCCAAGCCGCAACCCCTCCGATGGTAAACAGCAATAGGACTCCCATCAACATCATCCAGCGTTTCATCTTTCCACCTCCGTTCCTTAACCCAGTTTATTCGCTGGGAGTAACGGATGTTTGCTGAAAATTTACGAAAGTCCTGTCACCTTCATCGGCTTTGCGTCATAAGCAAAACTATAGTAGTGAACCGTAAACACACTTCCCATAAAATTAACAACGGCCCGGGTATATCCCCTTGATCGTTGTTAATCACCATACTTACCGCAACGGTAATTTAAGGGTTTGTTGATCTTGAAGTTGAAACCGTTCGATCGTCTGTTGCAAGTGCTCCGCTTGGCTTGCCATCTCATGGCTGGCGGCGGCGCTTTGTTCGGCGGTGGCGGTGTTGGTCTGGACCACTTGAGCGAGCTGATTGATTCCTTGATTCACTTGGGCGATACCGGTCGCCTGGTCATTGGAGGCAATGGCGATATCGCCCACCAACTCGGTGGTCTTGGCGACCGCCGTAACGATCTGACGAAGGGTGACCGCCGTCTCATTCGCCACCCGCGTCCCGTGCTCAACCTTTTGGAGCGCAGTTTCGATAATCGCGGCGGTTTCTTTGGCCGCCTTGGCGCTACGGGCCGCCAAATTACGGACCTCTTCGGCGACTACCGCAAATCCTTTCCCGGCCTGTCCGGCCCGGGCCGCCTCGACCGCGGCGTTTAAAGCTAGAATATTGGTTTGGAAGGCAATTTCATCGATGACTTTCATGATTTTGAAAATATCCTGCGACGACTCGCCAATGGTCAGCATCGAATCGAGCAACACCCGCATCTGGTCATCGCCATGGACAGCCTGTTGTTTGGCGTCAGTCGCCAGCTCGTTGGCCTGGGTGGCATGCGTCGCGTTTTGCCTGGTTTGCGCCGCGATCTCCGCCATCGAGGCCGTAATCTCCTGAATCGTGCTGGCTTGTTCGGTCGTGACCTGGGATAAAACCTGGCTGGCGTTGGCCACTTGTCCCGCTCCCAGGGCCACTTGCTCGGCGCCTCGGTCGCACTCGCTTAAAGTCTCGTTAAGTTGTTGAATCGTATGATTTACGGTTTGGGCCAGCAATGCATAATCGCCTTGAAAATCGCCTTGAACCGCTACTCGCAAATTCCCTTGGGCCATCTGTTCTAAAACTGCCATCGCCTCGTTAATCGGTTGGATAACCGCTTCCAATGTCTGGTTAAAGCCGTTCACCATTTGGTGGTATCTCCCTGCAAACTGGCCAGCCGCGCCGCGAACCCGCAAATTGCCATTGGCTGCGGCCTGCGCGAGCCCGTCAATCTCGTTGATTAAATCCTGAAGCGTCTGCATCATGGCGATCATCGCCGGGATCATCCGGTCTTGTTCTGAACGGGCTCCGATCCCCCGGAACTCCTCCAGCCGGCCCGTATCGCCCTGAGATACTTCCACCATCGCTCCTTGAATATGTAACAAATGTCCGCGGACGCCATTAATCGACTCGGCCAGGCGACGAAACATTCCCTGATATTGCTCATCGGCCATCGCCCGCGTGAAATCATTCACCGCCATCTGTTGCAACACCGATTCGGCTTCATGCAACGGAACGCCGATGGCGTCCAGGGTCTGGTTGATCCCCTCAATTACGCGCCGATATTCACCCTGGTATTGGTGAAGGTCGCCCCGGTCATCCAGCCGACCGGCGACAGCGGCTTGCGATAACCGCAACGCTTCAGCAACGAGCGCCTGGACATTCTCCATCATATGGATGAAGGCCGGCAATAAGTGATCGGATTCGCTACGTTGTCCAGTTTGTTTCAATTGGGCCAAGTTTGTAAAATCACCGTTGGCGATATTTACCACGACCTGTTGGAGAACGAGCATTTCCTCGTTGACTTTATTGATTGCCCGAACGATCTCCCCGTAAATTCCCGAGGATTGACCGGTTACCACCGCACTAAAGTCATTGACCGCCATCTTTTGCAATGCTCCGTTCGCCTGTCGCAACGCATCCAATCCGTCAATACAAGCGTTGATACTGCTCTTGATTTCGTTAAAATCACCCCGATATTCATCGCTAATCTTGGCCGGTATCTCGCCCCGCCCGATGGCGTCGATTGATTGAGCGGCGACATGGAGTGGCGCGACCACGGCATCCAAGGTTTGATTGATCCCTGTCAGCAATTGCCGATAGGCGCCGGCAAACCGGCCGAGATCGCCTCTGACCCGCAATTTGCCTTCTTGGGCGGCTGCCGTTAATATAGCAGTCTCCTCCGTTAACCCGCGCAAAGTCGCCAATACCGTAGCCAAACTGCGGGTTAATACATCATTTTCCGAGTGAGAAGTCAGCTCCACCTGAAGGTCGCCTTGAGCGATCCGTTCCGCTACGCGCGCCTGTTCGCGGATATTGTCGATCATCGCTTGGAACGCTTTAAACAGTGTTCCGATTTCATCATTTTTACCGGTTTCCACCGCTACATCGATATCTCCGACCGCCAATTTATCAGTGATCGCGACCATCGATTCGATCGGTTTGAAAATATTCCGGTGTAACTGCCAAAAAATAAATCCGATGATCACCAGCAATCCGAGAACCCCAATGAGACCTATGGCAATCAGCAGTCCTTGGGTGATTTTAACCTCCTCGGCAATGGACTGACCGGCAAAAACAACTCCGATAGCTCGACCGTCAAGCCCCAGCAAGGGTTGGTACGAAGTTAAATAAGGCAAGCCGAGAATATCGGTTGGTCCGGCATACTGCTCTTTCCGCTCCAGGACAACTTGGGCGACCTCCGGCTTAAGCTTGGTTCCGTTTAAGCGTTCGCCATCTTTGAGAATAGTCGTGTTTACCCGAGTATCTCCCAAAAACAAGGTGACGTCGGTTCCAAATTGCCGTTTCACTCCATCGACGATCTCCGGTTTAATCAGGCTGTAACTGACGACCACCGTTCCCAATACCGCATTCGCCCGTTTAATTGGGACCGCCGCCCGCACGGTTAATTGTGCTTCTGGGTCGGCCGCAAAAGAACTGACCGTTTTTCCGCTAAGCGCCTGTTGTGTTTCAGGCCATTGCGCCACCGCCGCCGTCGCGCCTCCCGCCACCTCGTTTTGGGCTACCGGGTTTCCCTGATTGTCGGTGATTACAATCCGGTCGACCCCGGTCGTTGCAACCGCCTGATTTAAGACGGGAATCAATCGATCGGGCGCGCTCTGAAAGACCGGACTCCCCGCCGCCAACTCCACAGCGAGCAACTCGGCGGTTTGCAACACCGCGCTTCGGCGATCTTCCACTTTTGTTTGCAAGCCGTTCATTCCCATGATCGCTTGTTGCGTGGCGTTGGCATCGATAAAGTTGCGAAACTGAAACAAAGCATTCCCCGTGGTGACAACCATTAAGGCAGTGACCGCTAATCCAATCGTTAACAACATTCGAAATTTAATGCTCGCCATGAATTTACGTCGTTGTTTTCTCATTGTTCATTCTCCCCTTCCGTGAAACTTCGCCCCATCCGTATCCGTCTTTTGGTTATTATATCGAACGTTTTGCTATCAATAATTAGGATTTTACGAAAGTAAAAATTTACAGTTAGCGGTCATTCCGCCGGTCAAAGAACCTCGGCAATCAAACGCCTCTTTCAGGTAAAAAAAGGAATTTGCGGTTTTCAAAAGAATAACTCATTTGTAGCCGACTCAAACGATCAATTATGGAGGTGTTACCAATGGGCAAGATCGCCTCATTAATCCGGAATATTTTAGCCAAACTTTTTATCAGCGCGCGCCGTTTTCCACAACCGTTGTTTTGCGCGTTATTAACGGTCACGACCATGATCATCCAGATTCATAGCGATAATACCGCCCAAGCCTTCCGCGACGTCCTGACGAAAGCCGCTATGACATTCGCGTTAGGCATTCCCTTGGCGCTCAGCTTGAACCTCTTTTTTGAGCGATTCCCCGCATCAAGGCGGGCTAAATTACTGGCCTACGGCATCGCCGCGGCCGGTTTGGCGCTTTACTATTTGATGCTACCCCCAAAAATCAATGCCAACACAACCTCCCGTTATCTCGCTATTAATCTCGCCCTTTATCTACTGACGATTTTCCTGCCCTACTTTTACCGGCGCGCCAACTTCGAACGTTATGTCGTCAGGCTTTTGTCCGGTTTCGCCACCACCTACCTTTACTCGATCATTTTATACATCGGTTTGACGGCGATTCTGTTTACCCTGAACAAACTCTTCGGTTTGAACTGGCCCCGTTTATACATCGATCTTTGGGTTTTGGTCGTCGGAATCTTTGCCCCGGCCTATTTTCTGGCGGATGTACCCGAATATAACCGGGAGATCGAGGCGGATTACTATCCTAAGCTGTTGCAAGTGCTGTTGTTATATATCGTCATGCCGTTGATACTGGTGTATACCGCCATTTTATATGTTTATTTCGCGAAGATCGTACTTACCCGGACCTGGCCCGTTGGAATCGTCGCCAACTTAGTGGTTTGGTATGCTTTTATCAGTATTATTGTCATCTTCCTGACGTTTCCGCTGCGCAACAACAATGTCTGGTGTCAAAAATTCAGCGCCGTATTTCCGCGGTTTGTCCCGCCGCTTTTAGTGATGATGTTTCTGGCCATGGCGATTCGAATCCAAGCGTATGGTGTGACTGAAAACCGCTATTTTGTGTTGGCCGGGGGAATCTGGACCACCGCCAGCTTCATCTATTTCCTGTTATCGCGGCGTTCCCAAAATATCGTGCTGCCGATTTCTTTGGCCATCGTCGCGATTTTAACCGTGACCGGTCCTTGGAGCAGTTATGCGGTGTCAAAATTCAGCCAAAACCACCGCTTGACGTCAATCCTGACCAAATACGGCATGCTGGAAGGCCGATCCATCGTCCAGCCCCGACAAGAATTGCCGTTAGCCACCAAACGCGAAATTGGTTCGATCCTTTGGTATTTTAAAGAAAACCACCGCTTAAAAGACGTTCGTTTGCTACCGGCTAATTTTGAGATCAAAGATATGGATCGCGTTTTTGGCTTCAAATACGAAAGCGACCCCTCGGGCCGCTTTGGCAATCAATACTTTGATTATTCATTTCTTGAAAACCGGGTGCAATCGATTGACGCTTATCAATACCTGCTGGACTTGACCGGACTCTACCATCGTGAATACCAAGACCTCCGCTTGAAACAACAAACCCTGATATTCAATTACACCCGTGATCATCAGCTAACGCTGCAACGCCAGGGTAAAATCCTCTATACTAAGGATCTAAACAAACTTGCGACGATGCTGATAAAGCGGGAACACCCGAAGATCCGTGATGTCAAGAGCCTAACCTACGAGGAGCAAAGCGCACACGTAGCGGTCCGGTATATCTTTAAAACCCTTCGTGGCAATGAAGACATTGCCACCGGCACGCTGAACTTTAACGATATTGACTATTATCTTTTGGTTAAAGTAACGCCCTGAAAAATTGCGACGTTATTCGACTCCGATATTTTTGAACTGACTGTTATAAATGCCATGATAGGCGCCTTCCGCTTTTAACAGATCAGCATGACTGCCGCGTTCGACAATCCGGCCGCCGCCGATCACCATGATCGTATCGGCATCACGGATCGTACTCAAACGATGCGCAATGATGAAACTGGTCCGGCCGTTCAGCAACTGAAGCATCGCTTCCTGGATATGAAGTTCGGTCCGGGTATCAACATTGCTGGTGGCCTCATCCAAGATTAAAATCGCCGGATCGGCCAGGATCGCCCGGGCGATGGCCAACAGCTGCCGTTGGCCCTGGCTTAAGTTCCCGCCGCTTTCCGTCAGGACTGTATCATATTGTTGCGGTAATCGTTTGATAAAGCGGTCGGCATTGGCCAATTCCGCCGCCTGCTCCATGGCGGCGTCAGTGGTGTCCAAACGGCCATACTTAAGGTTCTCCCGAATTGTCCCGGCAAAAAGGTACGTATCTTGCAGGACGATTCCGAAACACCGGCGCAAGCTGTCCCGGGTATATTCCCGGATATCCCGTCCGTCGATCAGGATCCTCCCCGCGCTCACATCATAAAACCGGGCTAATAAATTAACAATCGTGGTTTTGCCCGCTCCGGTCGGACCGACCAATGCGGTACTGCTCCCGGCAACCGCTTTGAAATTGATATCGTTCAAGATCGGCTGATCGTTCCGGTATCCAAAGGAGACCGCTTCAAAAACCACCGCACCAGAGGGATTGACCAGTTCCACCGCACCGGGCGCGTCCGCCGGCTCCTCCGCTTCGTCGAGGATTTCAAAGACCCGTTCCGCGCCGGCTACCGCAGTCTGAAGCGTATTGAAGATATTGGCCAAGTCGTTTAACGGCCGCGAAAACTGCCGGGAATAACTCAAGAAGCTGGCGATCACGCCGATCGTAATCCAGCCCTTGACAGCTAACGCGCCGCCGACTCCGGCCACGGCCGCAAAACCGATATTGTTAATGACATTCATCAACGGCATGATATAACCGGACCAGATCTGCGCCTTGACTCCCACCCCGCAAAGTTGATTGTTGACCGCGTCAAACTCCTCAATCACTTTGTCTTCGTGATTAAAAGCTTTCACCACGGTAATTCCGGAAATAGTCTCCTCGATGTGTCCGTTCAGTTTACCCAAAACCGCCTGCTGTTCTTTGAAGAGAATCCGGGTTCGGGCGGCAATTGTCTTCGTTAACAGAAAAACCAAGGGAATAGTGATCAAACTAGCCAATGTTAAAAGGGGGCTGAGCAACAGCATCATCACCAACGAACCGACAAGCGTCAGCGCACTGGTCATTAGCTGGGTGGTTGATTGCGAAATGGTACTACTGACGTTATCAATATCATTGGAAAGCCGGCTCATCAGGTCGCCATGGGTTCGCACGTCGAAGAAAGCGACCGGCAGCTTTTGCAATTTGGCGAAGAGGGTTTCGCGGAGCTTTTTGACGATTCGCTGCGATACCCCGGCCATTAACCAACCTTGGCTAAAGTTAAGCAACGAATCAATTCCATAAGCGCTCAACAAGGTCAGAACCACCATCTCCAACAGCTTGAAATCGACTTCTCCCCGGCGGGACAGGGCATCAATCGCCCGCCCGATCAAAAACGGTCCGGCCAATCCGATCCCAGTACTGATCAATACCGCGCTAAAAATGATGGTGAAAAGCTTCCGTTCCGTCCCGAAATACTTCCAGAGCCGGGCCATGGTCTCCCGGAAATTTTTCGGTTTGGCAGCGGGCATCATCCAACGTGCGCCGCCGCCACCGCCGCCCGGTCGTCCGAATCCGCCGATACCGCCCGGTCCCGGCATATTTCTGCCCAAATTGAGCGGAGGAACCGGTTGCGCTTGGTTACGTTTCTCGTTATTTTCCTGCGCCATCCTCAGATCCCCTCCTTGCCAATCTGCGAACGATAGATATCCCGGTAAACCGGGCAATCTTGGATCAATTCACGATGAGTTCCCAATCCGACCAATGTACCGTTGTCCAACACCAAAATCCGGTCTGCCCCCATCGCCGAGACAATCCGTTGGGTAATTAAAAAACAGGTCATGCCCTGGGCGTACTCTTTCATTGCGGCGCGAATCTTCGCTTCAGTCGCCATATCGACCGCGCTGGTGCTGTCGTCCAAGATTAAAACCGTCGGTTTTTTAATCAAGGCTCTGGCAATCGCCAAGCGTTGTTTTTGACCGCCGGACAAGTTGACGCCTCCCTGGCCGAGGACGGTCTCATAGCCTTCCGGAAAATGTTCGATAAATTCATGGGCTTGCGCAATCTGCGCCGCCTCAATCAACTCCGCTGCGGTGGCATCCGCCTTTCCCCAACGGAGATTTTCACGGATCGTCCCGGTAAAAAGGATGTTTTTTTGCGGCACCACCGCGATCGCTTCCCGCAGGACTTTGGGATCAATCTGTTTGACATCCGTCCCGTCGAGCAGAACCCGGCCGCCGGTTGGATCGTAAAAACGGGGAATCAGATTGACCAAACTACTCTTGCCGGCGCCGGTCGACCCAATGATGCCGATGGTCTCACCGGGCTCACAAGTGAAAGAAACCTCTTTCAAAACCGCTTCGCCACTGTCGACATGATACCGAAACGATACTTGGTCAAACTGGATCCGGCCCCGCGCCGCAATGGATTGGATTGCGTCGCCGCCAACCGGCATCGTGTTTACCTCGGCGAAGACTTCGTTGATCCGTTCGGTCGAGGCCCGCGCCCGGACAAACATGTTGAATACCATGGAGATGGTCATCAATGCAAACAAGATCTGGGTCATATAATTAACAAACGCGATCACCTGACCCACATGGAGCTGGCCGTGACTCACCTGATACCCGCCAAACCATAAAACGGCCACAATCCCTAAATTGATCGACAGGGTGATTCCCGGTGAAAAAACCGCCATGACCCGCATCGCCTTGGTGGTCACATTGGCCAATTCCTGATTGGCCTGGCCAAAACGGTTCGTCTCATAATCAAACCGGTTAAACGCTTTAACCACTCGTACCCCGGCCAGGTACTCCCGGATGACGGTATTGACCCCGTCGATCATCCGTTGCACTTTGCGGAAGAACGGATAGCCAATCCGGATATTACATGCCATCAGGATGGCGACCACCGGGACGACCAGTAATAATACTACCGCCAAACGGCGGTTAAGTAGAAACGCCATCACAATGCTGCCGATCCCGACTAACGGCGCTTTGACAAAAATACGCATCAAACCGTTGGCAAAGTTCTGCACCTGGGTCACGTCATTGGTCAACCGCGTAACCAGCGACCCAGTTTCAAAACGATTGAGATTGTCAAAGGAAAAGGTCTGAATCTTTTTGAACAGATCGGAACGCAACTCGGTGCCAAAATTTTGCGAAACCGTACTGGCGAGGATATTTCGGCCGACCGCCGCCGCCGCCCCAAGCGCCGTTACCAGCAACATCAGTCCGCCGGTCCGCAGCACAAAATGCATATCCCGCCCGGTCACGCCGACATCAATGATCCGCGACATAATGGTCGGTTGCAACAAGTCGCAAGCGGCTTCCACCGCCAGACAGCCCAAAGCGACACAGAACAACCGTCCGTACTTGGTGACGTACTTCGTAAAAAAACCCATTTAGCTTCCTCTATTCACCGTTGTATTAAAAATGAAAGTTCAAGCTTTATTATACATGTTTTAACGATGCAGGACCCAATTGTTTGTTTCATTATTGAAAGATTATTTTGCATTTATTTCAATATTGAAATATTTTTTGATAAAATCACCCCAGCCAACCGGCTTGGTTATTCGGTTGTTTCGATGATAATTCCCTCCCCGGGCCGGATGACTCCCCCTTGCAATACCCGGGCAAAAATCCCCTCATGAGGCATTACGCAGTCACCAACCTGCTGATAGATGGCACATTTCCGGTGGCATTCCTTGCCGATCTGGGTCACTGCCATGACCACCGGCCCGATCCGCAAACGGGTTCCAACGGCTAAATCAGATAACACAATCCCCTGGGTGGTAATATTTTCGGCAAAACGGCCCGGGGTCAAATCCCTCACCCCTTGGGCCGTCATTTTCGCGATGCTCTCCTGACCCAGCAAACTCACTTGACGGTGCCAGTTCCCGGCGTGGGCGTCGTCTTTCAAACCGTGATCAACCAGGAATTCCCCCGCCGGGATCGGCGTTTTCGGCACCCCTTTTATCTCACTGCGGTTGACTGCCACGACTTGCCCCGATGGAATCTCGCTACGATAGGCGCCGCTCCGCCCGCCGATCTTGGACAATAACCGGACTCCTTCAATCACCATGCCGCGGTCCACCGCCTTACACATATCATAGACGGTTAATGCGGCGACGGAGACCGCAGTCAACGCTTCCATCTCCACGCCGGTCTTCCAGTGACAACGCGCCGTCCCGGTTATCCGGATCCGGCGCTGCTCCGCTTCGACCATTAATTCGACTTGGACCGAATCCAACGGCACTTGATGACAGAGCGGGATCAGTTCCGCTGTTTTTTTAGCCGCCATCACCCCGGTAATCCGGGCAGTCGCCAAAACATCGCCCTTCGGCGCACCGGACGCCAACAGTTGCAAGGTCGCGGCGGATACTTTGACAAAACCTTCGGCGACCGCTTCCCGGGTCGTCGCTGCTTTCGTGCCGATATCCACCATTCGGGCTTGACCCTGTTCATCAAGATGGGAAAATTTCATCACGTTAGCCTCCAGTCGCCGTCATACTCCGGCTTGCTTGATAACCCCGGCCAAACCGGTGTCCGGCCGGTTTCGCCCAAATTGCTTTGATAATCTCTTGCCGCAAGTGGCCGGGTTGATCGAAAAACGGCATCAGATTGATCTCTTGATTGTTTCCTAAGCAAGGTTTGATCCGGCCGTCGGCCGTCAACCGGATCCGGTTGCAACTTTCACAAAATTGATGGCTGAGAGCACTGATCAATCCAACCCTACCCCGAAAACCGGCCGCACTGTAATAACGGGCGGGTCCGGTCGAAGTCGCGAGCGGTTTCAATTCGGGAAACGTTGCTAATATAGCCGCACCGGAAAGGGTTTGACCGGAATGTTCCATTCCGAAACGGCCGATCGGCATGAGTTCAATAAAACGGACTTCCACCGGAGCGGCGCGGGCCAATTCCACAAAATCGACGATTTCGTCGTCGTTAACTCCCGGAATCACAACCACATTGAGGCGCAGCGGCTGCAGCCCCGCTTGGAGAACCGCCTCAATCCCCTCCCAAACATCAGCCAATCGCCCGCCGGCGGTAATGTCGGCATAACGCTCCGCCCGCAACGAATCAAGGCTGATATTGACCCGTCGCAGCCCGGCCGTCACCAAATCGGGCAACGCGGCCGCCAACATCGTCCCATTGGTAGTCATGGCGAGATCGCTGATCCCCGGTACCCCGGCCACCTGTGACACAATCGTCGCAATCTCCGGCCGGCACAATGGTTCACCACCGGTCAGCCGCACTTTGCGGATACCCAATCCGGCCATAACGCGAGTCACAACTTGAATCTCCGCCGCAGTCATTAGCTTCTTCATCGTGACCGGCTGCCCTTCGGGAGCGGCACAATATATGCAACCCAAGTTACAGGCGGGAGTTACCGATATTCGCAGATAGTTTATGACCCGTCCCCATTGATCGCGCACCGCTGTCACCTCGCCCCGTTTCCTTTTTTGATTGTACCGACCCTTTAGCAACCCTTTCATCGGTCACGGAAACCATATCTTATCATTTCCCTGTGTAATATGCTAAAATATCTATATCAATCCAAATATTAGGACGTCATTGTAAATTCCTTTTTAAGGGAGTGATCGTTTGATCCGTTACAGCATTCTAACTGCCAGCGATAGCGGGAGCGCCGGCTTGCGGGAAGACCAAAGCAGTCAAACCATTATCGAGCTGATGACCGCCAGCGGCGCCGAACTGCTTGATTACCGGCTGGTTCCCGATGAACGCCCAATCATCGCGGCGACCTTAGTCGCTTTGGCGACGAACGGCGGTAATTTGGTTTTGACCACCGGAGGCACCGGCTTTACCCCCCGGGACGTCACGCCCGAAGCAACCCTTGATGTGATCGAACGGCAGGTACCTGGGATTCCCGAGGCGATGCGTTCCCGGAGTCTGGAAATCACTCCCCATGCCATGCTCTCGCGGGCTGTCGCCGGCATCCGCGGCAATTGTTTGATCATCAACCTCCCAGGCAGTCCGAAAGCGGTCCGGGAATGCCTGACCATCGCGTTACCCATCCTCGATCACGCCGTCGCCTTGCTCGCGGGTTCAAGCGGCGATTGTGCGCGCTAACGTTTAGCTTTTAGCGCCAGCAATACCTTCTCCGGAGTCAGCGGCAGTTCTTTGATGCGAATTCCGGTGGCGTAATACACCGCGTTGGCAATGGCGGCCGGCGGGGTATCGATGCCAATCTCGCCCACCGACTTCGCGCCATACGGACCGGTTGGCTCATAGCTCGGGGCAAACTCCACCGTCAATTGTTGAATATCCAGCCGAGTCGGGATGGTGTAAAAAAGCATATTGTTGGTTAATAACCGGCCTTGTTCGGTGTATTTGACACTCTCAAACAGCGCCATGCCGATACCCTGCGCCAAGCCGCCCTCGACTTGGATCCGAGCCAGGTTCGGATTGATGGTGGTCCCACAATCGACGACAGCGACATAGTTGACCAGCTCGATCCGGCCGGTCTCCAGGTCCACTTCGACCTCGGCCAACCCGACCATATACGGCGGCGGCGATTTCTGCCCGACATAGGAGTCGGACGCGATCAACTGTTTTTGATTGGCGTGATAGAAGAGGCCGGTCGCCAAATCGCTGAGGGAAATCGCGCCTTTGCCGTCTTTGCGCCGGATCGTCGACCCATCGAACTCCACTTCACCCGGGGCCACCCGCAGTTTGGTCGCGCCGGCTTCCTCAATGAGCCGCCGCATGTTCTCCGCCGCCTTCTTCACGGCATTGCCCGTCACATAGGTCGTACTGGAGGCATAAGCCCCTTTATCGAACGGCGTCAAATCGGTGTCGGAAGAATAGACGACAAAGTGTTCGGTTGGGACCTGCAAAACCTCCGCCGCAATCTGCGCTAAAATGGTGTCGCTGCCGGTGCCGATATCGGTCGCTCCCACCATCAGATTGAAAAAACCGTCATCGTTCAGTTTGATCAGCGCCGCAGCCATATCAATATTGGCGATCCCCGACCCTTGCATGGCGATGGCCATTCCCACTCCACGCACTTTGGCGGACCCGACTTGTTGCCGGGGGAATTTCGCTTCCCACCCGATCAACTCCATGCCGCGCCGGATACAATAATCCAGTTTGCAGCTTTCCATGGTCATTTCGACCCCTTCGCCGCCCTCGCCCATAATCTTAAAGATCGGCGACGTCTCGCCTTCGCCAATCATATTCCGCTGCCGCAACTCCACCGGACTCAGGTCCAACTCCGCCGCCAACTGGTCGATTGCCGATTCCAGGGCGAAAATGCCCTGAATCGCCCCATAGCCGCGGTAAGCTCCCGCCGGAACGTGATTGGTATAAACGACCTTGCCGTTGAACCGGACGGCGTCGACTTTATTATAGAGCGGCAACGTCTTCGAACCCGCCCCCATCAATACCGTCAACGCATGTTCGCCGTAAGCCCCGGTATCGGAGAGTACTTCCATATCCAACGCCTTGATCCGGCCGTCTTTAGTCGCCCCGACCGCCAAATCGAAACGCATCGGATGCCGGCTGTAGGTCGACTCAAAAACTTCCTTCCGGGTATAGATGAGTTTGGCGGGCTGGCCGGTCTTGAGCGTCACCGCCACCGCCAATAACTCGCCATGAAGCATCTGCTTGCCGCCGTAGCCGCCGCCGATTCGCGGTTTAATCACCCGGATCTCCTTGCGCGGAATTCCGAAAGCCATCCCAATCACCCGCCTGGCGTGAAACGGAGTCTGGGTGGAGCTGATCACCGTCAAGCGGCCTTGCACATCCCGGTAACAGGCGATTGAATGGGGTTCCAGCATCACATGGGCTTGCGCTTGGGTATAATAACGGTCGCGAATCACGACATCACATTCAGCCAACACCGCGTCGACATCGCCCACTTTCATCTGATACGCAGCGGCGATATTTTTTGCGGCGTCCATTCCGATATCGAACTTGGAATGGGCTTCCGGTTCCGGGTGAAGCACCGTGGCGTTTCCTGCCGCTTGTTCAAAATCCAACACCGCCGGTAAAATCTCATAGTCGACGCTAAGCTTCGCCAGCGCGGCTTCGGCCACCTGCTCGGAGACTGCGGCGACAATCGCCACTTCGTCGCCGCAATAGCGAACGGATTCGTCTAAAATAAATTTATCATACGGCGACGGCTCCGGATAACCCTGACCGGCCCGGCTTAAGACGTTCCGGGGCAAATCGCGATGGGTCAGAATGCAGGCCACCCCCGGCAGTTCCAATGCTGCGGCGGTATCGACCCGTTTGATCCGCGCATGAGCGTGCGGGCTATGCAGAACCTTGACGATTAACGCATGGTCCGGGGCCAAATCGTCGGTATAAGCGGGAGTGCCGAGCACCAAACCTTTCCCATCCATTTTTCCAATGGAACGCGTCACTTCTTTCATGATTGCACCCCCAGGTATTTTTGAATCGCCCGCAGTTGTCCCGCATACCCGGTACAGCGGCAAAGGTTGCCGGCCAAATATTGCCGGATCGCCGCTTCCGTCGGATGGGGTTCTTCCGCTTTAAGCGCCAGAACCGTCAAAGCCAGACCGGGATTGCAATAACCGCATTGGTCGGCCCCCGCGGCGACGAGAAAATCGGCAAACTCCCCCACCTCGCGTTGCAGCCCTTCGGCAGTGGTGACGCAATGACCGTCGGCTTTGGCCGCAAACAAGGTGCAGGATAAGACCGGTTTGCCGTCGAAGAGCACCGTGCAAACGCCGCATGACGAAGTATCGCAGCCCCGTTTCACACTCAAACAACCCAAACGGCGCAACAGATCCAAGAGATATTCGTAGGGCTCAATTTCCACTTGCCGCTCTAAACCGTTTAACCTCAACGTAATTTTCATAACCCCACCTCCATCAACGCCCGTTTGACCAACACCCCGCATATTTCCTGGCGGTAGACGGCCGACGCTTTCCGGTCGCTAGTAAACCGCAACTCCGACGTTGCTTTGGCCGCCGCCTGCCGCAGCAGATCGTCCTGGAGCTCCCGCCCTGCCAATAATGCCATCGTGGCAGCGGCCAAGGCGGCAACGCCGGGCCGGGCGCCGACAGCGATCCGGTAGGATGGGTCGAGTTGGCTCTTGGTAACGGCGACGCTCAAGATCGGGAGGCTACCGCTGGAATTACGCAACATTTGATAGGCGGCGCGTTGCGGTTTTTTCGCGATCACAATGGCTTCGACGATATCTCGGCCTTGACCTTTGCTCCGGACAAAGTCGGCCAGGCCGACCAAACCGCCTTGATGCAACTTGACGGAACATTCCAAGGCCATTAATCCGGTGAGCACTTCCGAGAAACCAAACCGGCCGTAAACCGTACCGCCAAGGGTGACGATGTTTCGTAGTTGCACCCCGGAAATATGCCCGGTAATCCGGGGGAGCAAGCCGTCCCAATTGGTTTGCAACACCGGACTGCGCTCCATGGCGCCAAAGGTGGTCGTCGCCCCAATCGTTACGTCGGTGTCAGTCTCCCGGATATAATCCAACCCTGTCCGCGCCAAGTCAATCGCCAACCCGATCTCCCGGGAAGCCAGCCGCATAAAGGCTCCCCCGCCCACCAAGGCGGCGTTGGGTGTGTTTGTCAGTAACGTATACGCTTCACTGACGGTCCGGGGCATTACATATTCGGCAATGGTTAGCATGGTTGCATCCGCTCCTTCCGCTTGGATATGATTGCAATGTCGAATGAAACGATCGGCCAAATCCGGCCACCAACTGGAGTAGCCCGGCGCGCCTCGTCCAAACTCAGGGATGACGTTTTCAACCTCCCCCGATGAACTTGATGATCTCCAGATTGTCGCCATCGCCCAACCGAATTTGCCCCCACTCCCCCGGCGGCGGCGTGGTGAAATTCCACTCAATCACCACCAATTTGGTGTCAATCTCTTTATATTCCAAGTAAGCGGAGATACTCATCGCCCCGGGCAACGTCTCAACCACTCCGTTCACCATAATTTGCATGGTTATTACCTCACTTGTTCTTGGTTGGTTCTGCAGCAAAACCGGATCCCTTGCCCTTTAAAAGCATCCTCAGCGGTCGACGAATACCATAAAAACCAACTTCGACATCAATTCCGACCTTGCCCCGACCCTCTCCTAAAAGGAGCGGGCTGACGGGGCTAAAATCTTGAGACGATGCAGGCTTCCAAACTCAGTAAAGTGTTTGTAATCCGGCGCCTCACCCCAGCGCGCCGGGGGGCACCTTGCCGAATTGGCAGAACTGCCAGTTTCCCATACGCGTCGTCAAAAGGGATTCGGCGTAAGGAACGACCGAACGAGGAACGGAAGCGTACTCGATGTACGCTGAGTACCGGAGTGACAGAGTGACGCCGCGACGGATTCCTTTTCACGGCGCCGCTGCCAATTCGGCAAAACTCTCCGTCCAACCCCATCAATCTTTATTTACTCCCTCACCCGAACACTCCACGAATTGCCCCCGCCGGACACCGCGACTCGCAGAGACCACACCCGAAACACTGCCCGGGATCCACCACCACCCGCCCCTCATACCGGATGGCAAAATACGGGCAGACCTTCTCACAAAGCCGGCACCCGCTACACCGCTCCGCTTCGACCACCGGAACCGCCGGTTCATACTGCGGTTCCCGTTGCGTCAAACGGGTGGCAATTACCTGCGCCACACTATCAAAACCGTACTCATCCAAAGCTTTCGGCAAATCGTCCACGATCCGCCGGTATAAATCCTTTCCGTAAAGCAAGGCGGCAGAGAGCATCTGGACCGCGTCCGCTCCGGCCAATAAAAACTCCAGGACATCGGCGGCGGTTTTAACGCCGCCCACTCCGATCACGGTCAGATCCGGCTCGGCCTCCTTGATTTGATGAACCAACGCCAATGCCAACGGTTTGATCGCCGGGCCGGAGGTCCACACGTGCCCGGTCGGGTTGCCCAATAAAACCCGGCGACCGGCCAGATCAACTTTCAGGGTCGGACCGAGGGAATTGATCGCCACAACGCCGTTCCCGCCGTTCGCTTTGACCATTCGGGCAAAGCCGGCCGGATCCGGCAAGTGCGGGCTGATTTTCATAAAAAACGGTTTGCCGGTATAAGCCCGGATGGTCCGGACCGTCGCCGCCATGCCAGCCAGGTCGTTGCCGACGTAATGGGTTGAGACTTCAAACGCGGCCGCCAAGGGATCCAGCAAGGGAATTAACGTTTCCATGTCGGTTTGGGAGTAACCGACGCTGACAATCAAGGGAATTGCCAAATCAGCTCCAAGTTCCGGCAAAATCTCCGTCAGCCATTGTTCCGGGGGATATTCCGACCACAACTCGTTGTTCATGATCAGATCCCGTTCTCCATAAATGCAGGGCCGCTGAACTTGGGCGGCTTGCGTCGAGATGGTCTTGGTGACCAAACCGCCGACTCCCAAAGCCGCGATATAACGCAGCTTCGCTGCGTCGCCGACCAATGGTCCCGAGGCCGGCAACAACGGATTTTTCAATTCAATTCCCGCGATATTTGTCGTAAGCCGCATCAGCTTCGCCTCCGATCGGTTCCGAAAATGGGTCACCGGCTAAGCCCCGGCAAAACCCCGCGATCAATCCCAAAGCAACCCGCTTGCGGTAACTCGCGGTGGAACGTTGGTCGTCAATCGGCTGGATCAACGGTTCGTATCCCGCCATGATTTCAGGCAGCAATCCCGGCAATTGTCGGGTGCTCCGTCCCAGCAGCCGGCCTTCCAGTGCGGCGTCCCGCACCACCCGCGGCGCAACCGCGCCGCAGGCGATCCGGAGATCGATCAAGCGGCCGCCCCGTTGTTCCGCCAAAGCGGCGATCGACACCTTGGCAAGGGCGTCGGCCTTGCGGGTGCCGACTTTTTGATAGTATTGAGTTTGATACCTTGTCGGCGCTAACGGGATTTCAATCGCTGTCAACAGTTCGTTGGAGGCTAAGGCGATCCGGCCCGGTCCCAAAATAAAATCCTGGATGGGCAGGACGAAAACCAGTTCCTCCACTGCGCTGCGCAGCACCACCGAAGCTCCCAAGACGTATAACGGCGGTAACGTGTCGGCGGCCGGGGAGGCGTTACAAATATTTCCGCCCAGGGTCGCCCGGTTGCGGATGGCGGGTGAAGCCATTAAGCGGACGGCCTGCCGCAACACCTCCGGCGCCAGCGGGTGTTCCGCGATCGCCCGCAAGGTCACGCCCGCTCCAATCGTCAACCGTTCATTCCCAACCGCGATGGTTTGCAATTCCGCGACCTGATTCAGCAATACCACCGGTTCGGTGAAGCGGGGCGGTAGACCCGACCAATTCCGCCGCCGGATCATCAGGTCGGTGCCACCCGCCAACAACACCGCCGGTTGGGGTTGCCGTAAAATATCCAGGACTTGGGCCACGGTGCGCGGTTGAAAAGTCGCTACCATAATCCTTCACCTCGCTCCGCGGCTAAGCCGATGGCGGCGACGATCATGCCATATCCGGTACAGCGGCAGAGATTGCCGGAGAGGGCTTCGCGGATCGCGAGCGGCGGCGGATGCGGATTGCGCCGCAGCAACGCTTCGGCCGCCAGCACCATCCCCGGCGTGCAGAAACCGCATTGCACCGCCCCGGCGTCACTGAACGCTTGCGCCAAGACCTGAAACCGGGAACTTTCGCGGAAACCCTCGATCGTCACCACCGCTTGACCGGCAACGCCGGCCACCGGCGTCAGGCAGGAGTTGACCAGCCAACCGTCGATCAACACCGCGCAGGCGCCGCATTCGCCCTCGCCGCAACCTTCCTTGGGGCCGGTCAGGCCGAAATCCTCCCGCAACACATCCAGTAGGCGCCGGAGCGGATTGGTCGTCACGGCGACGGTCTGATTGTTCAGCGTGAACTCAATCCGCTGTTTTACTTCCATATTCCATCGCCTCCATTAAGTATTCCGGGGTGATCGGCAACTGCCGGATCGAAATCCCCAAGGCCTGGCTGACCGCAGCCGCCAAGGCCGGAGCCGCCCCGATCAGGGTTAATTCGCCGGCGCCTTTGGCGCCGAAAGGGCCCCGTTCGTAAGGATTGTCAATCAACTCACTGGCGATGGCCGGACAGTCCAGCGCGGTCGGAATGATATAATCGGTGAGATTTTTTTGGCGCAACCGCCCGTCCCGGCACTGCATGACCTCCAACGCTCCGTAGCCCAGACCTTGTAAGACGCCGCCCTCGATCTGCCCTTGAATAATCCGTTCGTCGATAGCCGCTCCGACGTCAAACGCGGTCCAAACCCCTTTGATCGTCAACTCGTAGCTGACCGGATCGACCGCCACTTCGACGGCGTTTACCCCCCACGAATACGCCGGGTAGGCGTCGCCGCTGAAAAAACGGTCATCCCATTCCATCGTTTTTGGGTGTTCGTATTGCTGCACCACTTCCACCGGTTCCGCCGCCTCCGGCATAACCCCCAATTTTTCCGCCGCTTCTTCCAACAGCTTCCCGACGATCATAATGGATCGCGAAGCGACCGTCGGACCGGAGTCCGGCACCCGGTCGGTATCGGGCAAATCGTAGACGACCTGTTCCAGCGGGATTCCCAGTTTGGCCCCGACAATCTTTCGAAACGTCGTTCGCAAACCCTGGCCCATATCGGTATTGGCAACCAAAATCTCTACCGTCCCCACAGGGAACCGGCGCAGTTTGACCACGGCTTTGATATGATCCCGTTCCCCGGACCCGGTGAACCCGCAACCATGCAGGAACAAGGAGATTCCGATTCCCCGGTGCGAACCGTCCGGCGCGGGGGTCTGGTATTCCGCCCGTTTCCGGTAATAATCGGAACGCCGCGCCACCGCAGCGACCAGTTCCGGCAGTTTTACCGCTTGTTGAAAGGTACCGCCGGTTGTGGTCGGATCGCCCTGCCGGACCTGATGGCGCAGTTTGTACTCCAAGGGATCCAGACCGCTCAGTTGCGCCAGCTCCTCCAGATGCCGTTCGATCGCAAAAATGGCTTGCGGCGCCCCAAACCCGCGAAACGCTCCGGTCGGGACGGTATTGGTCGCCACCGCCCGCCCGTGCACCGTGAGATTGGGAATCCGGTACACCCCGCAAATATTGAACAACGCCCGTTGCAACACCACGCTGGATAACCCGGCGTAAGCGCCGGCATTGAGCAAAATATCGGCTTCCATTGCGGTAATTTGACCCTGTTCGTCCAGCGCCGTTGCCAGCCGGATCAACGCGGGATGCCGTTTGGTCGTAACTTCCATATCTTCGGAGCGATCCAGCAAAAGTTGGACCGGCTGCCCAGTTTTATACGCAGCCGCCGCCACCTGCCCGGCCAACAGCGACGGATACTCCTCTTTCCCGCCGAAAGCCCCGCCGGTGGTCGTTTGGACGATCCGGACCCGGTCGTCTTCCCATCCAAAGGCTTGCAAAAGGGCGTTTTTCACATAATAAGGGCATTGAATCGAGCCGTACACCGTGATTTTCCCGTCGTCATAAATGCCCAAAACGCCCTGGGGTTCCAGGTAAGCGTGTTCCTGATATCCGGTCCGGTATTCGCCGCGGTGCACCCGGTGCGCCTGACGGAACAAAACGTCCGGCTCACCCCGGCTAAAACGGTAATCGGCAAAACAATTGGCGCTATCCGTCAGGGGCGGCAAAGCACTCGTCACCGCGTCTTCAAAGTCCAAAAGCGCCGGAAGCGGTTCATAATCCACCGTAATGCCGTCCCTGAACTCCAACACCCGTTGCTTGTCGGGACCCACCACCAGCAGGACCGGCTCGCCGACATAGTTCACCTGGTCCTCCGCAAAAAACGGCTGATCGTTGCCGATCATCTTCACCCGGTTGGACCCGGGAAGATCATGCCGGTCGACGATAAAATAGCCGTCAGGCAGTTCCGGCCGAGCGATACTCCGGATACGCGCCCGGGCGTGAGCGGACCGCAGGGTTTTGGCGAACAATAATCCTTCCGGCCGCAAATCAGCCACATACCGGGCGGCGCCGGAAAGCTTCCCGCCATCGTCCGCCTTCGCCACCGGTTTGCCAATCGCTTCAACCATGATCCGCACCCCCTTGCCGGACCCGCTCCAGCAGCTGCCGGTAATCCTCCGGCGTATCGACGTCCAGTAAAATGCCATCATCCGCCACCGCTACCGGCGTAAAGCCCTGGCGTCCGATAAAATTCCGGAGATTCGAATCATCCGGTTCCGCCGCCAACTCCCGGGCGAGAACGCCGGCCATGGCGACCGGATGCCCTTTGCGCCCGCCAAAAGTGGGGATCGCAATCGGCGCGTCCACCGTTAGTAATTGGCGGCAGACTTCCGGCTTAAGCAACGGATAATCCCCCGGCGTCAGCAAAAAACGCTCGCCGCGAATCCGGGCCGCGCCAAGCTTGACCGAGCTGAACATCCCCGCGGCGTAACCGCTGTTCTCCACCAGCTCAATTTGGGGGTAGCGGTCGACGATCGCCCGCACCTTCTCAATCCGGTAACCGCCCACCACAATGAGGCGGTCGCAGACCGGCGCCAACCCGGCGATGCACCATTCCAGGACCGTCCGGTCCCCGAGCGGCAGTTCCATCTTAAAGCCCCCGGCCCGACTGGAGAATCCGGCTGCTAAAATCAATCCCTCAACCACCATGGCGGGCACCTCCGCAAAAGATGAAAATTGGGGCGCGACTCACCCCCCTTGCGATAGCGAATCCTTGATCAAACTTTTTACGATCCCCCTCTCTTTTGACTGACAGCCGGCTCGACGCGGTGGAAGAGAGGGGGCGCCAGGAACATTTTTTCAAAACCAACAATTCGGTAGAATTCATTTTCTGGGTACCGGAATTCATTTTCTAAGTACCAAAATTCGTTTTCTAAGTACTGGAATTCGTTTTCTGGGTGCTGGAATTGGTTTTCTAGGTACCGGAATTGGTTTTTTTGATACCGAAATTCGTTTTCCAGGTTTCCAAATTTGTTTTTTTGATGCCGGAATTCACTTCCCCGGCAGTTTGCGAAAGGCTAACGCAACCGTTAGCGCTTATCCGCCAAGTTGGCGGTCACTTCCGGCATCCGGACGGCGTATTCTTTGGTGTACAACAGCGGAATCACGGCGTACATCGCTGCCGCTTGGACCAATTCGCGCTTCCAGGTCCGCTCATTGGGAGCGTGCGCTTGATCTTCGTGACCCGGTCCAAATCCGATGCAGGGAATGCCGTATTTGCCCATGATCGAGACGCCGTTGGTCGAGAAGGTCCATTTGTCAAGCAACGCCGGTTTTTGAAACAACCCTTGATACGCTTCGAGCAAAGTTCCGCAAACCGGGTGGTCTGCTTCAATAAACCAGGTGGGGAAGTAGGATTCGGCCGGATAAACCAGCCCGGTATAGGAAGGACGTTCGTATCCGTACAACGCGACCTCGGCTCCGGCGGCTTTAACTGCCGGCAGCTTCCGGATCTGGTCCAAAGCGTAATCTTTGTCTTCCCCGGCCGTTAACCGACGGTCCACCGAGATCCGGCAACTGTCCGCCACCGCGCAGCGGGAGGGCGACGTATGGAAGATCTCCGAAACGGTCAGACTGCCTTTGCCGAGAAACGAATGGTCCTTTAAATTTTCATGTAACGCCCGCAACTCCGTCAAAATCGGCGCCATTTTATAAATGGCGTTATCGCCGCGTTCCGGCGCCGAACCGTGGCAACTGATCCCTTGGGTAGTGATTTTGATCTCCATCCGGCCGCGTTGGCCCCGGTAAATATTACAGGAAGTCGGCTCGGTGATCACCACGAACTCCGGCCGGATCTGATCCTCTTCAATGATGTACTGCCAACAGAGGCCGTCGCAGTCCTCCTCCTGGACCGAGCCAACCACCAGCAAGGTATAATCCGCCTCGAGTTGCAAATCTTTGATCACCTTGGCGGCATAAACCATGGCCGCCATGCCGCCGGTCTGATCGCTGGCTCCCCGGCCAACGATGATCTCCTCATCCTCAGCGCCCCGATACGGGTCGTACTCCCACAGCTGCGGATTGCCAACCCCCACCGTATCAATATGCGCGTCCAGCGCCACCAGATGCCGGCCATGTCCGAGATACCCCAAAATATTGCCCAACGGGTCGACCGTCACCCGGTCAAACCCGACCCGCTCCATCTCCTGCTTAATCCGCTGCACCACCTGGCCCTCCGCCGCGCTTTCACTCGGAATCGCAATCAAATCCCGCAGAAAACGGCCAATCTCCGCCTGATACCCCTGAGCCGCCCGTAAAACCGCCTGATAATCGATCATCCCCGTGACCTCCCGTACGGTTATTGCAATGTTTGCCTTCATTGGGAAACCTGTAAAGTCTCTGCAATCCGGCGCCACACCCCAGCGCGCCGGGGGACACCTTGCCAAATTGGCAGAGCTTCTTGAGACACATTCGCGTCGTCAAAAGTCGTATAGTGCAAAGAGCGCCCGAGCGAGGACCGCAGATAATACTCGCTGTATATTGAGGACCGGAGCGACCAAGCGATGCAGCAATATACGGCTTTTCACGGCGCCTCTGCCAATTTGGCAAAACGCTAAGTCCAACCCCAACATACTCCCACTCGCATAACAAACCGATCCCATTCCGTCATCCCTGCTCCAAACACGCCCGAACCGCGGCAAGCTCCGGCCGGACCACCCTCGCCCGCCCCGCCGCCAACGCCGCGCTCTTGATATCCTTCAACCCGCTCCCGCTGACAATACAAACCACCCGCTCATCACCGGCGAGCAACCCCAACTCCCGCAGTTTCAATACCCCGGCAAAACCGGTCACCCCGGCCGGTTCCCCAAACACCCCGGTCTGCTGCGCCAACCGCCGCAGCGCCGCCAGAATCTCCGCATCGGAAACATCGATCATCCGGCCACCCGACTGGTGAACGGCATGCAACGCCTTGATCCCGTTCCGGGGAATCCCCACCGCGATACTGTCGGCGATGGTCTGCGGTTTTTCATAATCAAACCGGTCCGTGTCTTTCAAAAACGCCCGGGTCACCGGATTGGAATGCGCCGCTTGCACGCCGACAATCCGCGGCAGTTGGTCGATCAGACCGAAGCGGTAACATTCCTGAAATCCCTTCCAAACGCCGGCGATGGTGCAACCGTCGCCCACCGCCACTACTACCACATCAGGGGCTTGCCAGTTCAACTGTTCACAGATCTCATAGGAGACCGTTTTCTTGCCTTCTACCAAAAACGGGTTGATCGCGCAGCTCCGGTTGTACCAGCCGAACTCCGCCGCGGCCTGGAAACAGAGTTCCACCGCCACGTCATAGGTTCCCTGGACCAAAAAAACCTGGGAGCCGTAGATTAAAAGCTGGGTCACTTTCGCCTCCGGCGCGGTCTCCGGGACAAAGATATAGGTTTGCAAGCCGGCGCTGGCGGCGAAACCGGCTAACGAAGAAGCGGCATTTCCGGTTGAAGCGGCGCAAACCACCTCCCGGCCGAGTTCCACCGCTTTGGCGACTCCGACGGCGCTGGCCCGGTCCTTCAACGATGCGGTGGGATTCCGGGAGTCGTCTTTCAAAAAAAGCTGCGGCAATCCGGTCTCTCCCGCCAGCCGTTCCAGATGGTAGAGCGGCGTCCAACCGACTTGCAACGGTTGAATCCCCAAGGCGTCGTCGATCGGGATTGCCGGCAAGTACCGCCAAAGCGAAAAATCGGAACAATGTTGCAAATACTCCCGCGTCAACACCTTGCCGATGGCGTCGTAATCCAATACCACGTCCAAAACGCCGGAGATACCGCAGTCGTCGCAAATGTAACGAAGCTCACGGGCCGGATACTCCCTGCCGCACTGAACGCATTTCAGGTGTAAGACTTTGTTCATCCGTTTCACCTACTAATTTAGTGTCACCGCAGTTCCGGCCTTGCCGGCTAAAGCGTCGACCGCCCGTTCCAGGGAGGTGATGATCGCTTTTTTCTCCGGGTGCAGCCGGGCGAAGGCCGCAGCGGCCTGTACTTTCGGCAGCATACTGCCGGGCGCGAAATGGCCTTCCCAGATATATTGCTCGCACTCGGCCACGGTGAGCCGGTCGAGCGCTTGCTGATTGGGTTGTTGGTAATGTAAGGCGACCCGTTCCACCCCGGTCAGGATCATGAGGATATCGGCCCCGACCTCCTCGGCCAATTTCGCGGCGGCCAGATCCTTATCGATTACTGCCGCCACTCCTGCAAACGTCCCGTCGGGTTTTTCAACCACCGCGATTCCGCCACCGCCGGCCGCAATCACAATCGTCGAATCCCATAAAGCTTTAATCGACTGGATCTCAACAATCCGCCGGGGCAACGGCGAAGGAACCACCCGCCGCCAACCCCGGCCGGCATCCTCGATCATGGCAAATTGCCGCTCCGCCATGAGTCGCCGGGCCTCTGCCGCTTGATAAAACGGCCCGATCGGTTTGGTCGGGTTATGAAACGCCGGATCGGCCGGGTCAACCACCACTTGGGTAACCAACGTCACCACCGGCAACGGCCGTTTCCGGCCGGCCAACGCCTGGCGCAAACCCTGCTGAATGTGATATCCGATATACCCTTGGCTCATGGCGGCGCAAACATCGAGCGGAAACGGCGGAGTCTGCTCCGCCGCCAGCTCCGAAGCTAACAAAATTCGTCCGATTTGCGGGCCATTGCCGTGCACAATCGCCAGTTCGTAACCATAGATACATTTGATGTCGGTAATGATCTCCGCTGTTTTTTTGACCACGGCCAACTGCGCCTCGGCCGTCGCCGGAGCATGCGCTTCCTGCAACGCGTTCCCACCGAGGGCGATCACTACTTTCGGATGGGATCCCATGACGGCAATCCTCCTTTACCGCATCTACCGCATCGCCCTGATCTTGGCATCGTAAGCGGCGACTTTGGCATATTCCCGCTCCCAAAATTCCGGCGAACGCATGGCGTCCAAATCCGCTTTGGTATAACCAAAGGGCAGCCAATCGCGTTCTTTTTGATGGAAGAGCTGTTCCTTACGCGCGGCGCCCCGGAAGTCAAAAACGTTCCGATCGTCACCGGCATGGAAAATATCCCGAATCCAACGCTCCAAAACAACGTCGCTGGTCTCCAAATACCGTTGCTCCAGATCAATCAGGACCGAATGATACCGGTCGAAGCTGTCGGTGGCGATGGTGACGACATTATCGTGGGGACCCAGCCGTAGGTATTTGGCCATTTTGATCGCGCCCAAGATATTGCAGATTCCCGACACCCCGAACAGCTCGCGCAGCGCTTCAGCCAGTCCCGGGTCGACTCCCAGTTTGGCCAAGACTTGCGGCGCGTCGTGAATTACTTTTAAGGCTTTGACGCAATCGTCATCGTAGATCAACGTTACAAAATCGGTGGTCAAGACATTATGAATCAAGGCGCACATCTTATCGCCGATACCCTCGATCCGGTGCTGACCGCGGCCGCCATTGGCCAAGGTGGAACATTCGTACGGTTCCAAGGCGGCAATCTTACATTCCGGGAACGCTTCCTTGATCGCGTCTCCGGCGGCGAGGGTCCCGGCCGAGCCCGGCGCCGAACAGAAGACGGCGATCCGCCCATTACCGATTTCCGCGACTGCCGCGACCGCCGATTGACCGGTCACATAGCGGTGGAAACGGTAGTTGGGAAAGAGCTCGAACTGGGCCAACGGTTTGTTTTTAGGGTTTTGCTTCAATTCATAGGTGCGTTGCAAGGTCAGGATCACATCTGATTCGGTTCCGGGAGTGAGCTCCAACGCCGCGCCGTATTGCTTAATCCGTTCATACCGTTCCTTGCTCATGGTATCCGGCATGATCACCACGGCCTCGTACCCCATCAGCTTGCAAATATAAGCGACGCCGATGCCGAAGTTGCCGGTGGACGGCCCGAGGATGGTATGTTCGCCCGGGATAATCTCCCCGTCGACACACCCTTCCATCAATGTGGCATAGGCCGGACCGACCTTATGCGAGCCGGAAGGGAACTCTTTGCCCAACATCACCACGATGTTGGCGTCCACTCCGGTCAGCTCCGGCGGCAACACCAGCTTCCGGACTTGATTGTTCCGGTCCCGCCAGGTGATGTTGAAAAGGTTGACCGGATCCAGTTCATCGGTTGCCAAAGCCGCGCCGGCCCGCTCCCGGATCGCGGGATCGATCGTCGCGGGATGCAACATCTCCTCATAGGTCGGTCCAAACGGAATTTTGCGTTCTGCCACTTGGGATTCCTCCTTTGCTTCTTGGCGGTTACGCCGCGTTGCTTCGTTGCTTAAGCCGTCTCCAACAGTTTTAAAATTGCTTGCCCGGCAATGTCGAAATAGGCGTCCAAATCAAACTGTCCTTCGGCGATCAAGTATTGCATCGAAGCGCCCATCATCAGCGAAACCATCAGGTAAGGCAGCATCGGCAACACCTTGCGCGCCGGTTCCGATTCAAACCGTCCTTGGGCAAACACCTGGGCGATATCGCTTCGCCAGATGTCAAAAGTCTTTTGGAAGGTGGCCCGGACCGCCGGGTTGACGGTGCCTTGAACCCAGTAGTCAAACTGAACGTAATCCAGCTTTTGATTATGCAAGATATCGGCTTTCTTCTCCTCCAAAATCGCCTGGAAATTTTGTAAAAAGGTTTGTTCCGCTGGATTGACCACCTTGCGGCGGTTGGTGGAAAACTTCTCTTGCAAGTCGTCCAACAAGGCGATCAACAGATCATTTTTGGTCGGATAGTAATAATGCAGATTAGACTGGATCAACCCCGCTTCTTTCGCAATCAAATGCATCCGCGTCCCGCTGATCTTCTCTCTGGCGATAACTTCCAGGGTTGCGGCTAAAATCTTCTGACAAGTCTCTTTACCGGACATCATGTTTCCTCTGTTTCATCATTAATTTTCAAGTTGTTGCATTGCATTGACGCTTGTTAACCGCTAAAACGTTTCTTTTTAGCGCCGCTCAAAACTTCCAGGGTTTCCAGGGGATTTTTCACCCGGCTCAAGAAGATCATGGCCCCAATGATATACGGTTTGAAACCGGCTTGTTGATACAACGGCGCCCGGTAACGGTCAAAAACCGTCGCCGCCACTTCACCTTGCTCACAACTGACACTGGTGATATCCGCCGGCAGGCAATGGAGGTAAAGTGCCTTCCCGTCGCGGGTCCGCTCCATCATCGCTTCGGTGCATTCCCATTCCTGATGGCGGGCGTTTTGGGCCAGTAGTTCCTGCTCCAAGGCTTTGATTCCGTCAAAATTGCCGTCACCGTACAGTGCCGTCCGCTGTTCCATGGCTGCGAAGGGCGCCCAGCTTTTCGGATAAACGATGTCGGCATCGGCAAACGCTTCAGCCATGGAATTGGTTTTGGTGAACTTCCCGCCGCTGATCGCCGCATTGTGCCTTGCCACCTCTTCCACCTCCGGCATCAGGTCGTATCCTTCCGGATAAGCTAAGGTTACCTCCAAACCCATCCGGGTCATCAAGCCGATTACCCCTTGCGGCACCGAAAGCGGCTTGCCGTAACTGGGCGAATAAGCCCAACTCATCGCCAGCTTTTTGCCTTGCAATTGCTCCACCCCCCCGAAGTGATGGATCAGATGCAACAGATCGGCCATACATTGCGTGGGATGATCGATATCGCATTGTAAATTGACCAAGGTCGGCCGTTGTTCCAATACCCCTTCGTCATAACCCGCTTGAACGGCCGCAGCCACCTGCCGCATGTAAGCGTTGCCTTTGCCGATGTACATATCATCGCGGATCCCGATCACATCCGCCATGAAAGAGATCATATTCGAAGTCTCCCGAATGGTCTCGCCGTGGGACACCTGGGACTTGCCTTCGTCAAAATCCTGGACGGTCAACCCCAGCAGGTTACAGGCGCTGGCAAAACTGAACCGGGTCCGGGTGGAGTTATCACGAAAGATCGAAACCGCCAAACCGCTGTCGAAGATCCGGGCGGAGACATTGTTCTCCCGCAACTCCCGTAAGATGTCGGCCACTGCGAAGACCGCTTGAAGCTCATCAACGGTTTTTTCCCAGGTCAATAAGAAATCCCGGTTGTACATCGCCTCAAATTGCAACTGCTCCAAGACGCCAAACCTGGTTTGGTAATCCATTCCGATCCACACTCCTTTATCTCCATATTTATTGAAATAAACGTTTCGCTATGCCTGGCCTAGACCCGGCGCCATAACCTGGCGGCCGCTTCACGCGCCTTGGCATAAAGCGCTTCCTCGTCCCAGACGGTCTGATAGCGTTCCACCTTCAACTGGCCTTGGCACCAGACGTCGCGTGGTTGAAAACGGTCAAACAAGCCGTGGACGACGTGCCCGAAAATGTTGCCGGAATTGACTTCGGTAGGAGCCCGGTACGGCAAGACGATCATATCCGCCGCAAACCCCGGCGCCAGCCGCCCCAACTGAATCCCCAAAAGCTCCCCGGCGTAATCGTAGCCGTTCCGGATACAAGCCAGCAAGTCGTCGTAGGAAAAACGCCAGGGGCTGCGGGTCCTCCAATGCATGCCATATAACATATTTAAGTACTCGCGGGTGATATTGACTCCCAATGAGTCATTGCCAATGATGGCCGGGATGTTGAATTGTTGAAAAAGGGGGTAGTCGGGCAAACCGACCGCATTATTCAGGTTGGAGGTGGGATTCAACGCGACCGTGCAGCCGCGTTGGGCAATGAGTTCCGCTTCGCCGGGGTCAATATGGACGCAATGGGCCAGCAGCGAAGCGGGTTTTAAGAGGTCGAATTCATCAAAGCGTTGCAATACCCGTTTGCCGTGACGGGCCAATGACTCCGCTTCGTCTTCGGGGCTCTCCGCCACGTGGACATGAATGGGCAGGTCTTGGTCGGCCAGCGCGGCGGCGATTTTTTGCAACGTTGCATCGCTTAAGGAAAGCGAGGCATGCATCCCGAACATTCCCCGGCACTGGGACGAGCGGGTCTCGCGGGCGAATTCCAGATTCTCGGCAATGCATTCATCGACCGGGAAGCGGTCGCTGGTCTCAAAGCAGAAAATCCCGCGCAAGCCCAGTTCGTCGCAGAGCCCTTGCTTTAACCTATTAAGGCTGCCCCGGATCGCGCCGCCGGCGTGATGGTCGATTACGGTGGTGACGCCGGCTTTGACATGGTCAATCCCCGATACGACGGCGCCGTGATAGGTCGCTTCCAAATCCAGCGCCCGGTCAAACCGCCACCACAGTTGCTCCAGGAGTTGCCGGAAGCTTGCCGGTTGAAACGGCAATTGCAAACCGCGAACCAAAGCCGCGTACAAATGGGCGTGCCCGACGATCATTCCCGGCAGCACCAAAGCGCCGCGACAATCGTAAACCGCGGCGGCGCCCGGAAACTCCGCCATCGGTCCCGTCACCCGGACCGTATCCTCAAACAAAATGTAACGTGCGGTCTGATAATCATGAAAGTCATACAGATCGGCGTTGATCAATGCTTTCATTGCAAGCGACCTCCATTCCCTCTGAAAACGTCGAATGGCAAAGCGGTCTATGAATTTGATTGACTGGTCAATCAAAACGCGTTACAAATATTATTGCTTTATTAATTATACTACCATTATCTGGTCATTACGACTGAAAAACGATCCGGCCCGGTTCCATCGATTGGACAATCGCCAGGGAGTCGACCCGGATCCCCTGCTCCCGGAGCAGTTTGCCGCCGGGTTGGAATCCTTTTTCAATCACAATCCCGACCCCGGCCAACCGCGCGCCCGCTTGATCGAGAATATCCTTCAATCCCAGCACCGCTTTGCCGTTGGCTAAAAAATCGTCGATGATCAACACCGTATCGCGATTGTTCAAATACCGTTTGGAGACCCTGATCTTATATTGTTTCGCCTTGGTGAAGGAGTAAACCTCACTCTCGTAGGTATCCTGTTCCAAATTTTTCGACTCCGTCTTCTTCGCAAAAAGCACCGGCACATCAAAGTACTGCGCCACAATACAGGCAACCGCGATCCCCGACGCTTCAACAGTCAAAATCTTGGTAATCGCTTCCCCCGCAAAACGCAACTTAAACTCTTTCCCCATCTCGTTCAGGAGTTTCACATCGATCTGGTGATTTAAGAAACTATCCACCTTCAAAATATCATTCCCGATAACTTGTCCCTTCTCGATGATGGCATTCTTCAAAAGCTGCATAACCAACCGCCTTCCGTGTATCTGTCAATTATTGATGTTTCTTGCACCGTACAAACTTTCCCCAACCGGGCTCGCCGACAAATTCGCCGTGGTCGAAAACCTTCCGCCCCCGGGAGAACGTTAACACCGGATACCCCTGAAGCTTAACTCCCTCCCAGATCGTATAATCCACCTGGGAATGCAGCTTTGCTTGGGTAATCGTAAATTCCTGCCGTGGATCGTAAACCACCAGATCCGCGTCGCTCCCCACAGCGATCGTCCCTTTTTGCGGGGCGCAACCGAAGATCCGCGCCACATTGGTCGCGCAAACTGCCACTGCTTTATGAAAAGAGATTCGGCCTTGATTGGCCGCACTCAGCAGATACGGATATAAATTCTCAATCCCCATGCAACCGTTGGGTATCTTGGTGAAATCGTCTTTCCCCGTCGCTTTTTCGAAGCTCTGAAACGGGCAATGATCGGTCGCCACGGTTTGAATGTCGCCACGCCGCAAGCCCTCCCAAAGCGCCGCTTGGCTTGCGGGTCCTTTGATCGGTGGCGAACAGACATAGTTGCAACCGTCGGGACGACGGTACACTTCGCAGTCAAACTGAAGATACTGCGGGCATGTCTCGGCATAAATCGGATACCCCGCGTCCCGGGCCGCGGTTACCGCTTCCAACCCTTCCTTGCACGCCAGATGTACGATATATAACGGCGCATGGAACGCTTTCGCCAGATGAATCGCCCGTTGGACCGCTTCCGCCTCCACGAATTCGGGACGGCTTTCATAATGATGCCAGGCGCCCGTTTTCCCTTCCGCCAGCAAACGGCGGGTCCGTTGCGCTATCAAGGCCGGATTCTCGGCATGAACCGCAATCAACACCCCGGTCGTTTTCGACCGTTCCAGCGCCGCGGCTAAAACGCCGTCATCCACCATCAAGTTGGGATAAACCATATATAATTTGAAACTGGAGACCCCAAATGCCACCGATGCTTCGAATTCATCCAAAACTGCCGGCGGCAGATCCGTGATCGCCGTATGGAACGCAAAATCGACGCAAGCTTGCGGTTGGAACTTGGCAATCCGTTCCGCTACCGCCGCCACCAGCCCTTGTCCTTTCGCTTGGACAGCAAAGTCAAACACCGTGGTCACCCCGCCGCATGCCGCCGCCCGGGTGCCCGTCTCGCAATTATCGGCCGACACAAACTGCCCTACCGGCGTCTCTAAGTGGACATGGGCGTCGATCGCTCCCGGCAATACATAACAACCGGCCGCGTCCACTATTTCAACCGCAGCGTCATTGAGCTCCGTCCCAATGACCGCAATCCGCCCGTCCTTAATCCCAAGATCCGCCCGATACCGGTCGCCAGCGGTGATGATGGTTCCATTTTTGATCAGAAGATCCATACTAACTGCCTCTATACAAATTTGTATCGATTCGTAAAAAATATCCCAACTACTTTTCGATAGCTGTCCGGCGCTCCCGACCCTCTTTAAATATCCCGTAACGAAATACCCGTTTTTTTATTTCGCACCTTCATAATCTCACTCATGATACTCAGCGCAATCTCCTCCGGCGTCTCCGACCCAATATCCAAACCCACCGGCGAGTAAACCAACTCCAGCCGTTCCCGCGACACCCCGGCTTCAGCCAGTCGTTCCCGGACCAATAAACCTTTGCGTTTACTGCCGATCATCCCGATATACGCCGCCTCGGAATGAATGACCGCTTCCAGCGCCGGGAGATCCACATCCTTGGTGGCAATCACGATATAACTATTGGCGTCGATTTCCACTTGAGCGATGGCTTCCCGGATATCCTCATGCCAATGAACCGCCGCTGCCATTGGATAACGACTGGGATTGGCGAACTCTTGACGGTCATCTACCACAATCAACCGGTAGCCGAGCATCTCCACCAACCGGCCGACCGCCAACCCGACATGTCCGGCTCCAATCATGACGATCGTTGGTTTGGCCGTGGCAACCTCAATAAACACTGAAATGGTGCCGCCGCAGAGCATCTCAATTCCGTGATTGGCGGCGCTGTCCAAGGTATATTCGACGACGCGCGCCTGGCCCTCGTTAATAGCTCTCACGGCATCTTGAATGATTAACGCTTCGGCCAATCCGCCGCCGATGGTACCAACGATACTTCCGTCGGCTTGTACCAACATCTTGGCGGTATTGCGGGGCGTGGATCCTTTGGCGCTGATAATTGTGGCGACCGCGAACGGAATCGCCCGTTCAACCAGCGCCGCTGCCTCGGCATAAATATTCATGGAGTAATCCTCCTGTCCAAGCTGAAAATCGACTCGGGCCAATGTCGATCCTCCCCCGCTTATTTTCTTAATTCACTTGCGCGAACGGTAGCTAGGGTGGACGACTACTTGCCGAAGGAACACGCCGGATAATGGCAATCCGGACATTGCCGGCAAAAGCCCCCATGGCCAAAAGCGATTAAATCTTTACGGGTCAACCGCTCTTTGGCTAACAAACGGGGCAGCACCAAATCCAGCATCGTTGTTTGATTCACCATGGCGCAAGCCGGGAGTCCCAACAACGCCACCTCGTGATGATAAGCCAGCATTCCCAGGGCGCTGGGAATCAGCGGCAAACCATAACTGACCACTTCAGTGGCGCTGTTCCGGAGCGCTTGCGGCGTGACGTCATCGGCGTCAACCGCCATGCCGCCGGAGAGTATGACAATATCGACACCTCGCTCCAATAAACGGCGTATTTGCTCACCAATAAACTCCGGGTCATCGGGAGCGTATTGCAAGTCCAAAACCGTTCCGCCATAATGGGCCGCTTTGGCACGGAGCAGCTCGCCAAAACGGTCTTGGATTCTGCCATAATAAACTTCGGATCCGGTTACCACAATTCCGATTTTTAACGGATACATTGGCTTCAAATCAAGCACCGGTCCATGTTGGCGCCCAAGCGCTTCAACCCGTTCCACTTCGGCTTTGGCGATCACCAACGGAATGACTTTGGCCCCGGCCACCAGTTGTCCGGCTGCCACCAACGTATTGGTGTGCAGGGTGGCGATGACAAAGTCCTGTCCTTGATTCAATTCTATCAGCAACTCCGGATTCACCTTGAGCAACCCGCGCCGGGCCGACCGGAGATTAGCTTTCCCTTCGGACGGTTCCAGGACGGTTAAATCCGGGGAAGCAACCGCCATGGCCAGCCGCCGGGCCGCTTCATTCTCATGCAGTTGGTCTTGCGAGCGGTCGACCACCCAAAGATGGTATTTGCCCATATTCTTTAATGCTTCGATATCTTCGGCTTGAATGATGTATCCCTTATGAAAGGCCACGCCTTTAAAAGTTCCCGGCAGGACTTTGGTTAGATCGTGGGCTAACACCGTTCCCACGCTGTCTTCCACGTTTACTTGTCGCATCATCCGGTCCCGCCCCCTCCTAGCGAAGTCCGGCCCGCTCTTGGACTTGCGTCAAGAGCCGATTGGACTGCTTGATCACGTCAGCCTCGTCGATGGTGGTAAGGCGGTTCCCTTCATAAACAATTTTGCCGTCGACCATTGTTAAGGCGACATCGCTGCCACGGGCTTGATAGACGAGTTTGGCGTAAATATTGGCGCCGTCATCGGGCGTGCAATGCAGTTTCTCCAGATCGACCAGGACCAGGTCGGCCTTTTTGCCGGGTTCCAACGAGCCGATCTGATCAGAAAGTCCCATTGCCGCCGCTCCGCCTAACGTTGCCATTTCAAATACCTGCCGGGCCGGCATGACCGTCGGACCGTGCAGCGGTTTTTGGATCAACGCCGCCATCCGCATTTCCGTGAATTGATCGAGATTATTATTGCAAGGCGTGCCGTCGGCGCCGATCGCGACATTAATCCCCTGTTCCAGCATCTCCGGGATTCGAGCGATACCGGAAGCCAACTTCATGTTACAGGAAGGACAATGAACGACATGGATCCGACGCTGCCGGATTAACTCCAACTCCTGAGCATCCAACCAAATACAATGAGCTAAGATCAGGTCTTCGTTAGCCAACCCCAAATGGTCGAAGTACAGGACGTTCCGCAGCTTCCGCTCCGCTTCCACCAGGCGGATCTCGCCTTGGTTCTCGGAAGCGTGGGTATGGACCTTGACCTGGTGCTGACGGGCCAGCTTACTCACTTCGCTAAGGAGCGTTTCGGTGCAAGAGACCGCAAAGCGGGGGGCGAAAGCATATTGCAAACGGCCGTTGGCTTTGCCATGCCACTTTTCAAGCAACGCCACGCTTTCAGCCAACGACTGATCGGTCTGCTCCAATAAGCTAGCAGGGACGTCCTGACCCCAGTCCATCATGCATTTCCCGCTGATCGCCCGGATGCCCGAAGCCGCGATGGCTTCAAAAGCGGACTCGGTGTGATGAACGGTTTCCATATCGATAATGGCCGTGGTGCCGCTCCGGAAAAGTTCGCCAATGCCGAGCAACGCCGAATAATACAGCGACTCCGGATCATGGGCGCCTTCCAGCGGCCAAATTCGTAGCTTCAGCCAGTCCAGTAATTCCAAGTCGTCGGCCTGACCGCGAAAAAGCGATTGGCAGAGATGGACATGCGGTTGAATTAAACCCGGGATCACCACTTGTCCGGCGGCGTCGATGAGCCGGTCGGCAACCGGTTTCTCCGGACCGATGGCCTTGATCCGGTCGTTTTCAATCAGGATATTGCCGCGCAATACGTCCCGTCCGGAATTCATGGTGACGATTAACGCATTGGTAATGCCGGTCGTTGCCACGGTCATCCCCCATGTCTTTCGCAAATGTTACTCTAACATTATATGCCGACCATCGGCCGGTATACTACCGTTCCTCCCGCGCGTAGGGAATGCCCAGCGCTTCGGGAGTAGCGACCCGGCGGAAACGGGTCTCCCGGGTCATGATGATTAAGATGATAAAGGTGAAAAGATACGGCATCATTTTCAGGAAAAACGAAGGGATAACAATACCCATGGTCTGCAAATGAAAGCCCAAAGCGTCGATGGCGCCGAAGAGATACGCCCCAACCAAGGCCCGGACCGGATTCCACATCGCAAAGATCACCAAAGCCACCGCGATCCAACCGCGGCCGGCCGTCATATTCTCAAGCCACGAAGGGGCGTAGGCCAATGATAGGTAAGCGCCGGCCACACCGGCCAACATTCCGCCGACCACCACCCCGAGGTAACGGACGGTAAAAACGTTGATTCCGGCGGCATCGGCGGCGCCGGGGTTTTCACCCACCGCCCGCAAGATCAGCCCGGTTTTCGTCTTATAAAGCACCAGCCAGAACAGGATAATCATCAAGTATCCGCCATAAACCAACAAATCGTGATTGAAGAAGACCGGGCCCAACCATGGCAGTTGATTTAAGCCCGGGAGGGCGACCGCTTTAAAGGTCGCCGGGGCCGGAATTCCGATCAACGGTTTCCCGACATATGCGCTTAATCCGGTCCCGAAGATGGTCAGTGCCAAGCCGCTGACGACCTGATTGGCCCGTAAATGAATCACTAAAAAGGCATGAATCAACGCCATCAGCCCGCCGGCCAACATCGCCGCCAGCACCGCCAGCCAGAGGTTTTTGGTCATAACGTCCACCGCGAAGCCGGTAACAGCGCCGACCAGCATCATTCCTTCGACTCCAAGATTCATGACTCCGGTCCGCTCCGCCAGCAACTCACCCAAAGCAGCGAAGAGCAACGGGGTGCCGGCGATGATTCCGGTGGACAACACAGCGACAATAATTGACTGCTCCATTATGAATCCTGCCCTTTCCGCGTCAAGCGATATTGACTCATGATCTCGCCCCCCAAGACGAAAAAGAGGATCGCGCCTTGGAGCATCGAAACGGTCGCCGCGGGAAAACCGGAGGTTTGAATGCTAAAACCGCCAACCAGCAAACCGCCCAATAAAAACGAGACGAGCACAATGGCCCAGGGATGTAAGCGGCCTAACCAAGCCACGATAATCGCGGTGTAGCCGTATCCCGGCGAAATCCCGGAGAGTAACCGTTGGGTGATGGCCGAGACTTCGCACATTCCGGCGATCCCGGCAATTCCGCCGCTGATGAACATGGTCAATAAAATGTTGCGGATATAATTCATTCCGGCGTAGTTGGCGGCTTTCGGACTTTCGCCGCAGACCCGGATCTCATACCCCCATTTGGTATACTTCAGGACAATCTGGAAGATCACCGCAATCACGAGTCCAAAAACCAAACCGTAATGGATTCGCGAACCGCCGATCGTCGGCAACGTGGCATTCGCCGAAAACGGGGCGGTGTTCGGAAAGTTATAGCCATTGGGGTCCTTCCAGGGGCCAAAAACCAGGAAGTCGACCCAAAGAATGGCGATGTAATTCAAAAGTAAAGTGCTGATGGTCTCGTTCACCTTTAAGTACGCCTTCGGGATGGCCGGGATCAAACCCCAGATTCCGCCCATCAAAAATCCCATCAGCACCATAGCCGGCAACAAAAGATAGGACGGCCATTGCGGAAAGCTCAGCGCCAGCCAAGTGGCGCCAAACGCTCCCATATAAAATTGACCTTCGGCGCCGATGTTCCAGAGTTGCATCCGGAAAGCCAGCGAGATGCCCAAACCAACCAACATCAACGGGATTGCCTTAACCACCGTCTCCGACAGTCCGTACGCGGAGCCGAACGCCCCTTGAAACATTAAGGTATAAACGGTAATGGCGTTTTTCCCGGTAGCCGTAAAAAAGATTCCGGCAAAAAACAGTCCCAACACCAACGAAACCAAGGGTACAATCACTTGGGCCGTTTTGGAACTGGCGCCCCGTTTCTCAAAACGCCAGCCTTGGACAAGCTTAACTTGCATGGTTTTCCATCATCCTTTTACCGGCCATCATCATGCCCACCGCTTCGATCGTGGTCTGTTGTGGGTTGACGACCCCCATAATCTCACCGCTATGAATCACCGCAATCCGGTCCGATAACTCAAATAACTCGTCCAACTCCTCGGAGATAAGCAAAATCGCTTTCCCCGCCACCCGCTCCATCAGGAGCAGCTTCTTAATACTTTCAATGGCGCCGATATCCAGTCCGCGCATGGGATAAACCGCCACAATCAAGCGGGGATCGCATTCAATCTCCCGCGCCAACAGCAACTTCTGCAAGTTTCCGCCCGACATCAGCTTGACCGGAAAACCGACGCCGGCCAGTTTGACATCGAACCGCTGCACCAAGTCGACGGTTGTTTGGTGAACCTGGCGCCAATTAATCAAAGCGCCTTTGATTTTACGATACGTCTTCAATACTACGTTTTCCAAAGCGTTTAAATTCGGCAACAATCCGGTCGCCAACCGGTCCTCCGGGATGTAACTGACACCGGCGTCGATCATTTTGGCGCTGGAGGTATTGGTCAATTCCTGTTGATCGATCCAAATCCGGCCGGTTTCGATCCGGCGCAACCCGGCGATGACCTCCGCCAGATCTTTTTGACCGTTTCCGGCAACTCCGGCGAGTCCCAAGATCTCGCCGCCGGAGATCGCCAGGGTAATGTCCTTCACCGTGGCCAAGCCGCGGTCGCCCAAAGCGGTGACGTTCTCCAGCCGCATGACGGCGGGGCCGGGTTGGACCGGAGCTTTATCTATGGTACGCATGATATCGCGGCCAACCATCATTTGCGCCAGTTCAACTTCGCTGGTTGAACCGGTTTTGACGGTTCCGACATTTTTGCCGTTGCGCAAGACCGTGATATAATCGGTATTTTCCATCACTTCGTTCATCTTGTGGGAGATGACAATAATCGCTTTCCCTTGCTCGGCCATGAAACGCAAGTTTTTATATAGTTCATTGGACTCTTGCGGCGTCAACACCGCCGTCGGTTCGTCCAGGATTAAAATCTCTGTCCCGCGATACAGCATCTTGACAATTTCCACCCGTTGTTGCTCACCGACGGATAACTGCCAGATCCGCGCCCGCGGATCGATTGAAAAGCCATATCGTTGCGAACATTCCAAAATTGCGGCTTCAATTGCTTTCTGATCATAGATCTGGCGCAACTCCGGTAAGCCCAGCATAATGTTTTCAGCGACCGTAAACGGTTTTACCAATTTGAAATGTTGATGGACCATACTGATCCCATGACAGACGGCGTCCTTGGGGGAGGACAGTTCAACCTTACGGCCATTGATCCGGATCTCGCCCTCATCCGGTTTGTACAGACCGGTCAAGACGCTCATTAAAGTGCTTTTGCCCGCGCCGTTCTCCCCGAGCAACGCGTGAATATGCCCGGGCTCGACAGAAAAAGAGACCCGGTCATTGGCAAGCACCCCGGGAAACTTTTTGGTGATACCGATCATTTCAACCATCGGTTGAATGCTCATGATACCCATCCTTAAATTACTCAATTTCGTTTTCATTGGGAATGAACTCAGTGAAATCAAAGACAAAGAAAAAGCGTATCCGTACTAAATATCGTTAATCGCCTTACTTAACGCCGTTAAAATCATAATAAGCCGATACCGGCATGGAACGCCGGTATCGGCTTTTAAACATTGCAACGCTTATTTCGGAATGGTTCCCTCAACACCTTGAACGAACCAGTTCATCTCCAACATTTCTTTGTCGTTCAATTTGACGCCGGCTTTCACTTTCACTTGACCGGCTTGATCTTTCAACGGACCGACGAAGACCGCGTAGTCGTCCTTCAAGAAGACCGTTTTTTTCTTCGCCACTAAGTTTTTGACGTCAGCGGAGACCATCGGGCCGTACGGACCGATATCGATCACGCCGTCGGAGATCCCGCCCCAGTATTGATTGGTTTTCCAGCTACCGTTCATGACGGATTTAACAACTTTGGTATAATACGGACCCCAGTTCCAGACTGGAGCGGTTAAGACCGCTTTCGGAGCAAAGGAACGCATATCGCTGTCATAGCCGATACCGTAGGCGCCTTTTTCTTCGGCGGCTTGCATGGCGGCCGGAGTGTCTTGATGCATCGCAATGAGGTCAGCGCCGGCATTTAACAGGCTTTTCGCGGCATCTTTTTCGGTGGCCGGATTGTACCAGGTATTGGTCCAAACAACTTTCACTTTAACGTTCGGGTTAACGGATTGCGCACCTAAGGTGAAGGAGTTGATTCCCCGGATTACTTCGGGAATCGGGAATGCGGCGACATAGCCAATCAGATTTTTCTTGGTGTATTTGCCGGCGACGATACCGGATAAGTAACGGCCTTCGTAATCGCGACCGAAGTAGGTACCGGCGTTTTTGGCGGTTTTAAAACCACTACAGTGCATAAAGACAACTTTGGGATATTTGGCGGCGACTTTTTGGACATAGTCCATAAAACCAAAGCTGGTTGCAAAAATTACCTTGTTGCCCTTCTCGGCCAATTCGGTTAAAACACGTTCGGCGTCCGCGCCTTCGGGAACGGACTCGACATACGAGGTCTCGACATTCGGAATTTGTTTTTCAACATACTTCCGGCCCAGATCATGGGCATAGGTCCAACCGGCGTCGCCCACCGCGCCCACGTACATGAACGCCACTTTGAACTTCTCATTGGCCGCATCAACCTTCGGGCCGGCCGAGCCGACGACCATCGCCACCACTAGCGCCACGAGAACTAACGGGAATAACCACTTCTTCAACAAAATACGCCTCCTATTATTTTTTATGAAATGAGGAAATTACATAATACCCTCAATGAGCCCTTAATGACGATGGATTGCGATTACCCGAAGCGCTAATGTAATATTTATGTTAAAGTACCGTTTTTGACCAAATAATCTAATTTAAATTATATAGTTTGTGTCATATCTCTGTCAATGAGTTCTGATCGGTTTCAGAAATATGACACAAACGGTTGAATATTATCCAATCGCTTGTAACGATAGTACAATCATACAATGAAGTCCTAGTTTGCACAAGTTGAAAACATGTTACGAATTGGTCACTCCCCAATGTTTCCAACGTTTCCCTCCGGTTACGGGGTCACGCGTTCCATATCCCGGGGAAAGAAACAAGCTTTATCAAACGGGCCGATTTCCTCGGAATCGCAGCCGCCTCTGAAACTGGCATTTTGACAGTTCCGAAAATGCCAAAACAGCTTTGGTTCTTTCAGAATTTGGCACATTTTATAAGAAAAATCCCCCATCCGTTAAGACGGGAGATTTCTCTCAGGCATCCATTTATTATTGCCGTAAGGTATTTCGGCCTAATCGCGTTTATTCGCTTGGCGACTCTGCTTTCAAATCCAGTTCCAACTGTGTGGCGGTCTCCCGCTCACGCCGCAACACTTGGGTCGTCAAGGTGAATGTAACGGTTCGGACGACCGTATCGCCTTTGCTGATGTGCGACGCGGTCGCGTCGGAAACGAAGGCGCGGATCGTTAGTTGATTGGGATCGATCCCGGTGATTTGCGGGAAGTCGATATCCCTGGTAAACGGAAGCTTGGTTCGGCCCGTGCCGTTTTGCGCCGAACCGTCCGGTTGGCTTACCGCCACAATCACTTCCTCTTCAAGCTGGCCGTCGACACGCACTCCGCTTGCGCCGACGAAAGAACCGGTCGCGATCGGATTGAGCACCCGGCTTTGAACACCCCCGGTTAAGGCGGTTCCGGTCGGCGGGACCACCCGGAACTGATACTCCACGGTTTCGGTGCGACGATCTTCCGCCAACAGGGTCCCGCTCGGACGGACAATCTGCATTGACGCCGCTCGGTTAATATAATTGTAAGGCGCTAAACTCGGAAAACTGCCCACCGGAATCTCCAACGGGACGCCTTGATAATTCGCGTTGGACCACAATCGGATAAATTCGCCCCGATAATTGGGACCGGCCGATACCACGACCGAGGCGGTCCGACGAGTAAATTCGATCGCGTTAAAATTGTTTAAGCTCCGGACCAATGTACGAAAGGTACCGGAAAAGTTGGTCCCGGAATACAGATCAACAATCAATGCAACTTCAGCCAATTGACTTCCCCTCCTCTGGCAAATTCAATAAATAGTTCATCTTATTCGGGGCGCGCAGCGGTTTCAATCGTCCAAAAGCATAATCTGCATCCACTGCGACGGTCAGTATGGACCGGGTTTCGTAAAGACTCGTTTTGGCATAATATATCGTTATCACTTTTAAACGTTCATCTGCGAAAGGAGCGCGATTCCCTTGCTGTTAAAAATCGGCGTTTGCCAATTGCAAGTCGAAGTCGACAAAGAAATGAATCTTGCCAAAGCCGAAGTCCAGGTCCGAGAAGCCGCGGCAGCCGGCGCAACCGTCATTTGCTTGCCGGAGATGTTTAACTGTCCTTACCGGCAAGATTGGTTTCCCCGCTATGCGGAGTTGGTGCCTCAGGGTGAGACAACCCGACGCCTCGCCGCGCTTGCGGTAGAAACCCAATGTTATCTCGTTGGCGGCTCGTTTCCCGAAATGGTCGGGGATCGTATTTATAACACCGCTTTAGTTTTTGATCCCTGCGGAACCATCGTCGCCAAGCACCGCAAAGTTCACCTTTTTGACGTGGCGATTCCGGACAAAATCGTTTTCCAAGAATCAGCCGTTTTTTCCCCCGGAAATACTCGAACCGTATTTCCCCTCGCCAACCTGCCATGCGGCTTGGCAATCTGTTATGACTTACGTTTCCCGGAGCTCTTCCGGTTGATGGCGGATGACCAGGCCCAAATCATCTTTGTACCGGCCGCGTTTAATATGACAAGTGGTCCCGCCCATTGGGAGTTGTTATTTCGGGCCCGCGCCGTGGATAATCAGGTTTTTATGGTTGGCATCAGTCCGGCCCGGAATCCTGACGCCACCTATCAAAGTTACGGACACTCCATCATCGTCAATCCTTGGGGAGAAATCCTGTGGCAGGCCGATGCGGCGGAAAACACCACCGTCACCGAGCTGAATCTATCCGAAATCCGCCAGGTCCGTGACGGGCTTCCGTTATTAAAACAACGGCGGTTGGATCTCTATCGGATTCAAGATCTTCAGGGCGGGCCGGTCAATTAGTTTCAAAATAAGAAAGGGCCGGCCCAAAAGAACTTCAGGCCAACCCTTCAACTGTGCATGTTGGGCAGCAATTAACCCGCTGGCAGCAGGATAATGATGGTATCTTGGAAGAAAAGCTCCAGCGTCGCTCCGGTAATCGCCAAAGTGCTCGGATCTTCGATGATGGTCAGAATTTGATTGACGATCGCCAAACTTCCCTCGACGATGACATTGGGCGGGAAGGTCCCCGGTATCGTTTCTAAGAAGCTGAACGGCACGATTTGCGTATCGGTATGGGCTTCGGAATCGATTCCAATGTATTGCGTGGTGACAATTACATCGCCACTGATGCGGACGACGACCGACGAAAAACCGACGATTTCAAACACGACATTCGCCAAGCTGACTGTGACGGAAGTAATATTGATCGCCTGTACCGACAAGGCGATCTGGATCAGGAGCGTTTGATCGCGCCGCGTCGTGATGCTTAAGACAACCGGTTGCGGCGGCGGCGGCGGAACTGGCGGAGGAACCGTCACGCAACGCCGTTGCAATTGCGCCAACACGTTACGGGAGATTTGATTTTCAAAACGCTGCAACGAACTGCTAAATTCGCAGACGCAAGACGGCAGGCAGCAAACGATCGGATTGGTATTCCCGCGGTTTACCGCATTAAAGCTGCAATCCCGGGAACATCTATTAAAAGTGCTAGTCATACAAACACCTCATTCTAAAACGAAAGTAATTTTCGGAATAACATTAACCATTGACGGGCAACTTCAGATGGAGCGTTTTGCTCGACGAGCTGTTTTCGCGCATTTTCAACCATGGATTGCCGCGAAGTCCCAAGCGCCTCCATAATGCAACGGTACCACTTCTCGGACCCCTTCGCGCAAAGCCAACCATTTACACCCGAAAGGACTGTTCCCCGGTAAGGCGGGAGGTCGGCATAAATCCCGACAATACCGGCGGCCGATAAATCACGGAACTTACTATCGCTTTTCGCCTCATTAAACGAATGGGACCGCAAAGGCGCTAACCCTAGGCTCCACCCGAATATGGCCAAAGCTTTTATGAATCCGCCGTAGTCGGAGATTGCCGGGCGGATCGCCACAGTTTCCAATTGACGCCAACGTTCCGGATAGCAACCGATAAATTCAAACGCAACTTGCTCTCCCAAGGTCTGGCGTACCTTGAGCAACGCCGGGAAAATTATCTCGATATCACTGCGGTGGTGTCTGGTTCCAAAATAACCGATCCGCAAAGGCGAACCTGCGGTTTCCGGCGCGAACGGTTGTAATTCAACCGCATACGGTAGATAGACAGCATGGTATCCTTTGTTCAGCAAACGTTCCGCCAGTTCCTTGGAACCGGCTTTAATCAAATCCGCTTCATCCATGATCCGTTTGATCAGTTGCGGCCGGAAACTTTGAAGGTACCGCCGTCCCCATTCCTCATCCAAAGGCGGTTGGAGCAGATCGTCGTCGATCTCATAAATAATCGGAATCCCCCGCCGTCGCGCCAACCGCGCCATATTCAAAGTCTCCCGGTTACAACAGCGCGACAAAATCAATACATCGATCCGGGCCAAATCCTCCCGTTGCAAATAGGCTTCCAGTACCAACCGCCATTCCAATTCTTCGGTAGTTAATGCTGAAAAGGGGATCTGGTACGCCATCGCGGCCAATGCGCCGTATTCTGCTACCGCAATCAGGACTGAAGTTGTGTTGCGCAGCGTCAGACTCCTTTTATGTACGTATTTTTTCGGATCGAACTTTTGCTCATAAGCATTAACCCTTAGGCTGGTATCATATTATTCTCTCAGACCGGTTTTGCCACCGTGACATCGGCATATGTCGTTCTTTTTACGAGACAATCGTTCCACTAATGCCAAATTCCTTTATCCGCAGCATATGTGCTGTTGGCTTATCATCAAACCGGACCGGTACTAATAAAATATAGCATTAAAATCCGGACCCGAGGTAAACGATGTTCAATATCCTCTGTATCATTCAGGCAGCTGTCCCATCAACGGAGATATCGATTATCCGGCCTTTCACCTTTTTGGAGCAAACCCGGAAAATAACTTGGCGGCTGGTTCAGGAAACAGCGTTTCACCCTGATCTGCTCAAATCAGTCCAGATAGTAATTTTTCACCGCAATTGCCATCCCAATGGCCTGAATATCTGGAAAGCGGTTCAAAAAGCGCAGCTTCCCATCATCTACGAGATCGACGACAATTATTTCAATTTACCGGAAGATCTCCCCATCGGTCGTTATATGCGCAATCCTTATGTCGTTAAAACGCTTGAATTCTATTTGAATACAGCGTCTATCGTCAAAATCGGTTCACCGGAGTTACTCCCGTTCGTATCCAAATACAATCGAACTACGATCTATCAACCCTATGCAGTTGATCTGAATATTATCAATAACCTTAAGCTGCCGCCCAATCCGCTGTTAAACGTCGGATATGCCGGATCGATCCACCATGACCGCGATTTTCAATTTATCATCAACCCCATCCACCGTATCGCCAAAGAGTTTCCAAAGGTTCATTGGGATTTTATCGGGTGTGCTCCGGCCGGTTTGGCAACGCTGCCCAACCACAAGTTTACTCCGTTCATTCCAAACTATACTGGCTTTTTACAAGAACTGTACCTGCGTAATTGGCAAATTGGGTTATGCCCGATTTTAGATCAACCGCATAACCGATGCAAGACGGATAACAAATTGCGGGAGTATGGCGCGTGTCGCATCCCCGGAATTTATTCCAACATTCCCCCGTACTCGACCAACGTGAAACACGGCGTCACCGGTCTCTTAGTTGCCAATACCGAGCAGGCTTGGTATGAAGCGATCAAACTGTTGATTTCCGATGAAAATTTACGCCGCTTGATCGCCACCCAAGTCCGTCAATGGGTTGAGCAACACCGGTCGATCCCGGTGGTTGCCGATCTCTGGTTGGAATTGTTCGCCCGAATATTAAAAAAGTAAGAAGGCTGTTTTATGTCTGAACAAACCGCATTTTCCGGTGTCCTGTTACGCCGGTTTTTCAAATTATTCGGCGATGTCAAATTGCATGGCGCTCCGGTCGCCAAATACCTTTACTACCCGTTTTGGTATTATGCCAGCAACCGTTGGCCTTTACCTTGGGCGAAAGAACATCTGCCGGGTCTTCGCGATCAAATCGCCAATTTTAATTGGGCTGAAGTTTATCGTTGGGCCGACGAACCCTATCCTTACGATCCACACCCCGAAGGTGTGGTTCTAATGCGGGCCGGATTTGGCGATATTGCTTCATTGTATCTGCCCAAAGAACGGTTTATGCTACTCAGTCCCAACCAGGCCGAGGTTGATCTGATCCATCGGAATCGCCCGGATCTAACCGCTCATAATATTGAAAAGTTCTACCGCGAAGACCCGGCAGCGGTTAACCTGCTGAATCAACAGATCAGTTCGATTATCAACAATCAAAAAGATGATCCCCTGATGGGAAGTGCCGATTTACAGCAATGGTTTGGTAGCAAAATCCCTGAAGTTGTCCGGGTGTTTGGCGCTTTTCACGAGCTGTTTACGACCTATAATGTTAGCGCCGCATTAAGCATTTCCTCAATCGTCTGGATGGATAGCGCGTTGAATCTGATCGCCCGGGCCAACCGGGTCGCCTCGTTAACGTTACAACACGGCTTGATTTTGGAACGGGATCTCTTTTGCCATATTCCGATTATCGCCACCCAAAAGGTAGTTTGGGGAAGCGCGGTGGTTGACTGGTACCAGAAGCACGGCTACCCGCCATCACGGATGATAGCTACGGGTTCACCGCGCTTTGACGCTATTTTCAAACGAAAATGGTGTACCAAACAAGAATTATGTCAAAAGTTAACGATTGATCCCGCCAAAAAGATTATTGTTTACGCTACCGGAACCGAGATGAACACCATCGTTCCGATCATCGTCAACGGTCTCAAAACCATTCCCGATGTCTACCTGGTGATGCTCCTTCATCCTTCCGAAAGCCGGTTGGTGCCCCAATATCAACAACTCGCCGCCGGGTACGAAAACTGTCAGGTACTTCCTTACGGAAGTGTCAGCCTTTATGATGCGTTAAGCGGAGGGGACTATTTCATCACCCATACTTCTACCGCCGGCCTCGAAGCGATGCTCTTTCAGGTGCCGGTGATCACCGTTGAACCCGAACCGGCCTGTTTCTCCTATGGCGATCTGAAAGCATCGTTACGGGCCACCAATGCCGCAGCGCTTAATCGGATTGTGAAGCGGTTGCTTACCGACGCCAATTTCGCTACGAAAGCCGTCAAACGGTACCAAAATTTTCTCGCCGCTTACTGCGTCCCCGACGCGTTAGCGTCAAAACGGCTTTTCGACCGTTTGGACCAGTTATGCGCCACAGGAGGAATAGCCTAACCATGTACGAGAAAAATGCTATCCATGGTTTAATATTACAGCGGTTCAACACTCTTTTTCAGAAGGTGACCTATCGCGGCGTACCGCTCAGTAAATATGTCTACCGCCGCTTCATGAGTTATCTGAATGGGCGACCGTCTGCGGAATACCTCCCGTATTTGCAGGAAGCGCTCCCCAACACCGACAGTTCATCATTATATCAATGGCTTGACGAACCGTATTCCTTCGACGCCAATTCTAACGGCGTGGTTCTCATGCGCGGCGGCTTCGGAGACCTTGCTGTCAACCATTTACCCAAGGAACGGATCTTCATGATCTGTCCCAATCAGGCGGAGGTCGATCTGATCAAACTGAACCGGCCCGATTTAATCGCCCATAGTATCAAAGGTTACTTTCGGGATAATCCGGCGGCGGTTCGATTGCTCAACCGCCAAATCGCGAAAATAATTCAGGGAAACCGGTCCGACCCGTTCTTTGGCAGTCCGGAATTGCTGAAATGGTTTGAATCCGGAATGCCGGAGTTTGTCCGGATGCTGGACGCGGTTCATTTATTGTTTAAAGGTCTCGACGTTGCTGCCGTTTTGACCATCTCCTCCACTTATTCGATGGACGGCGCGCTCAATCTGGTCGCCAAAGCCAACCGGGTTCCCTCATTCACCTTGCAGCACGGCATCATCGCCGAAGAGGATCTCTACGCCCACGTCCCCATCTTGGCTACTAAAAAACTGGTTTGGGGAAAAGCCATGGTCGATTGGTACCGCCGCTTCGGATTCCCGGAATCCCGGATGGCGGCGATTGGTTCGCCCCGTTTCGACATTATTTTCAACCGGACCTGGTTCGGCAAGGCGCAACTCTGTCAAAAACTCGGCATTGACCCCCACCAGCGATTGATCGTTTACGGCGCCGATGTCTTACGGATCGAGCAATTGGTAACCCCGGTGCTGTTAGAGGGCTTGCAAGGAATTCCGAATCACTTTTTGCTGATAATGCTTCATCCCGGCGACAATCCCGAACCGCATAAGCAATTGGCGGCCGGTTATCCCAACTGCAAAGTGGTCCAGTTTGGGCATATCTGTTTTTACGACGCCTTGAGCGGCGCCGACCTGTTTATCACCTGCTATTCGACAGCCGCTTTGGAAGCGATGTTTTTTAAGATTCCGATTATCACCGTTGAACCGTTCGAACCGACTTTTTCTTATGGAAGAATGGGCGTTACCACCCGGGTCACCAACGCCGCCGAACTCAAACAAGCGATGGAGCGACTGGCGGCGGAACCCAATTTGGAAACGGAGGCTGTCGCCAAGTATCAACGTTTTATTGCCGAGTATTGTATTCCCGACGGCAACGCCTCCCAGCGCCTATTCGACGAGGTCAATCAACTGGTCGTCACCGGAGGCACCGCCTAACCGCTCCGTTGTTTAATAAATTGATCATTGTAAGGGGAAAACATGAACAAGCGAACCGTTTTTTATCACGGACTCTTGAAACGATTCTTCAAAATGTTTCAATCTGTAGTTTATCAGGGCGTACCGATTAGCAAATATATCTATTACGACCTTCTTGCGTACTGTGGCGACCTTTGGTTTTCCCGTCATCCGGAATATGTCCAGGAGATACTCCAAAACGAGCCAGTGGTAAAACCGGACATTTACGGTTGGACCGACGAACCCTATGTCTACGACGCTCATCCCGACGGAGTCATTTTGATGCGGGGCGGTTTTGGCGACATCGCGGCGTTATTCCTGCCCAAGGAGCGGTTTTTTCTGCTCAGTCCCGGCCAAGCCGAGGTTGATCTGATCAAGCGCAACCGGCCTGATTTAACATCCCACAACTTCCAAAGTTATTACCGTCCGAACCCGGCGGCGGCTTTGGCCCTCACGCAACAGATAACCCAAATCGTGATGGGCCGGCGCGACGATCCGATGTTGGGAAGCGCGGAGTTTCTACAATGGTTTCAAGGGAAACTTAGCGACATCGTGACCGTGTTGGATGCCGCGCAAACATTATTCCAACGCCTCAACGTCGGCGCGGTGTTGACCATTTCTTCAATCTATTCAATGGACGGCGCGCTTAATCTGGTGGCGCGCGCCAACCGCGTTCCCTCGTTAACCTTACAACACGGCGTTATCTCCGCCGCGGACCTCTTTACCCATGTTCCGATTCTCGCAACGAAGAAGTTGGTTTGGGGGAACGCCATGGTCAAATGGTACCAAAAGTGCGGCTATCCACAAGAGCGGATTGCCGCGGTTGGTTCGCCGCGTTTCGATATCGTGTTTAACCGGCAGTGGTGCGGCAGGGAAAAACTCCGTCAAACGCTGGGAATTGATTCTTCCCAAAAAGTGATGGTTTTTGCCGCCCAGATCTACCATTATAACCAAACCATTTTGCCTATCGTGTTGGAAGCATTGCAATCAATCCCCGACTTATTTTTGGTCGTTTTACTCCATCCCGGTGATGACCCGATTCCCCACGAAAAACTGACTGCCGGTTACCCCAATTGCAAGGTGGTCCGGTTTGGACAGATCAGCCTTTATGACGCCTTAAGCGGCGCCGATCTCTTTGCGACCTACTACTCCACCGCCGCTTTGGAAGCAATGTTTTTTAATCTTCCCATCATCACTGTCGAGCCGTCACCACCCCGGTTTTCATTTGGTGCGGCCGGCGCGTCGATCACCGTCACCAACAGCACCGAGTTGTTCAAAGTCGTCGCCCGTTTGTTGGCCGATCCCGTCTATCGGCAACGCGCGGTTGCCAAATATCAAAATTTTCTCGCCCAATATTGCATACCCGACGGTTGCGCTTCAAAACGATTATTTGATGAGGTGGAGCAGTTGTGCCGCCAAGGCGGAACTGTTTGAAAACAGCTTCGACCCGGCAAAGGCAAAATGCGGTTAAGGAGGATGACCAAAATGACCGCAATTCCCTACCAAAACAAAGCACACCAACGGATTCCCGGCGGCGGGCACACCTATAGCAAAGGCGACGATCAATTTCCGGCAAACGCGCCGGCGCAAATTGCCCGTGGTCAAGGGTGTCGCGTCTGGGATCCGGCAGGACGGGAGTATCTCGACTGGGGCATGGGCCTGCGTTCGGTGATCTTAGGCCATTGTCACCCTGCCGTTTTACGCGCCGTCAAAAAACAACTGGCCTTCGGCTCCAATTTCACCCGTCCCGCCCCGATCGAAATGGCCTTGGCGGAACGGCTGATTCAGCTAATTCCCGCCGCGGCGATGGTCAAATTCGCCAAAAACGGTTCGGACGTCACCACGGCGGCGATCCGTTTGGCGCGGGCGTTTACCGGCCGGGAGTTGATCGCCTATTGTTCCGACCATCCGTTTTTCAGCGTCGATGACTGGTTTATCGGCACCACCCCCTGCAATTCGGGAATCCCCAACCAAATTAGCGAACTCTCCAAAGGCTTCCGGTATAACCATTTGGAAGACTTAGCCGGGCTTTTTCAAACTTACCCTGGCCAAATTGCGGCGGTAATCATGGAACCGGTCACCAACCAACCGCCGGCCGAAAAATTCTTGGCTAACGTTGCGGAGCTCACCCGCAAAAACGGCGCGATCCTCATTTTCGATGAGATAATCACCGGATTTCGGTGGGACTTACGCGGCGCCCAACACTTTTTTGGGGTCACTCCGGATCTGGCAACGTTCGGTAAGGCCCTTGGTAATGGCTTTGCCGTTTCCGCACTGGTCGGCCGGGCCGACGTCATGGAGCTGGGCGGATTGCTCCATGACCGGGAACGGGTCTTTCTTTTATCTACCACTCACGGCGGCGAGACTCATTCCCTCGCGGCGGCTTTAGCGACCCTGGCGGAGCTGGAGCGGCATGATGTAGTGACGCACATTGGGTCGATCGGTCAACGGTTGATGACCGGTTTCCGCCAAATCACCTCCGCCCATGGAATCGAAGACTACCTCCAGATCGAAGGGTATCCCTGCAGTCCGGTGATTGTTTGCAAGGATCGGTCCGGCAACCCTTCGACCGCCATGCGCACCCTCTTTTTACAAGAGATGGTCAAACAGCGAATTCTCATTCCTTATATCGCCATCAGCTACTCCCATCGCGAGCAAGATCTGGAGCAAACTTTAGCGGCTGTCGCTCAAAGCGCCGTTGTTTACCGCAACGCTTTGGACGAAGGCGTCGCTCGTTATCTGACGGGACCGGAAGTGAAACCGGTTTTTCGCAAGTATAATTAAATGCATATACGCCGGTCCGGTCTGCAGACGTGCATTTGGCATATTATCGTGTATTAAGCAAGAGAGGTGAACCCCATCATGAAAATCTGTGTGATTGGGTTAGGCTCGATGGGTAAACGCCGGATTCGCGATCTGTTGGCGTTAGGCATCGAAACCGTCGTTGGCGTGGACATCAATCCCGAACGGACTTCCGAGGTCAAGCGGCTCTTTGGAATCGAAACCCACACCAACGCCGAGCAAGTTCTCGGCGATCGTCAATGCGATGCCGTCGTAATCTCGACTCCGCCCGATCTCCATGCCGTCTACGGTCAATTGGCCGTTGAATATGGGAAGCCGTTTTTCATGGAAGCCAATGTCGTTGCCGAAGGCCTTCCCGAACTCGCCCAATTGTCCCGGAAAGCGCAGGTCTTGGCCGCTCCGTCATGTACCATGCGTTTTCATCCTTCGGTTAAAACACTCAAACACCAAGTGGAGCGGATTTCGCCGGCCAATATCGCCGCCTTTTCGTATGTTTCCGGCCAATATCTTCCGGATTGGCATCCTTGGGAGGATTACCGCCGGTTCTATGTCGCCAAACGGGAAACCGGGGCCTGCCGCGAGATCGTTCCGTTTGAACTGAACTGGTTGACCTGGCTGTTTGGCGCAGTGACCGCCGTCCAAGCCATTAAAACAAAACGAACCCAACTGGAGATTGATATCGACGACATCTATGTTTTAGGCTTGACTTTCAGCTCCGGCGTGGTTGGGTCATTGGAAGTCAACGTTATCTCCAGAATACCGGAACGCAGCTTCCGTGCGATCAGTGAAGAATGGCATTTAATCTGGAACTGGATGGATCAGGAAGTGAAAATTTACAACGCCCAAACCGCCACTTGGCAAGTTTATCCCGAAAGCGTCGGATTTAAAAAATACAATTTGGAATCAATGTATTACGATGAAATGCAGGCTTTTGTCGAAGCCGTCCGGGGCGAGCGCAATTGGCCGTTCAGCCTGGAAGCGGAGTTGCAGCTGCTCGACACCCTGCTCCAAGCCGACCGGTGTGCCGAAGCAACCCGCTTGTCCAATTCCTAAATTTCCGGTTGGCGTCGGGTTACGCAATAATCGTTACCCGGCGCCAACCGGAGTCTTAACAAATGATGACGAGGGATCGATATGAACCAAACCGATTTGCTGTTGGCGATCATTCCTGCCCGGGCCGGTTCCAAACGGATTCCCGGCAAAAACATCAAACCGTTGGCCGGTAAACCTTTGCTGGTTCATAGCATTGAATGCGCACGGAACGCCCCAAGTGTCTCCCGGATAGTCGTTTCCACCGATTCGCCGGAGATCCGGGCGATTGCCGTTGCCGCCGGAGCCGACGCCCCGTTCTTGCGGCCCCCGGAATTGGCGGGCGATCAGACCCCGACGATCGCCGTGATCCTTCATCTATTCGATTATTTGCAAACCATCGAAAGCCTGCATTATGAATATTTGGTGTTGCTCGAACCGACTTCCCCGTTGCGGACCGTTGCCGATTTGGAAGACGCATTGCAAATACTCCGCGCTTCACCGGCCGATAGCATCGTCAGCGTCAGTCGGACCCCGGTCAACCCTCAGCATTTCGTGGCGATCCAAGACGGTCTGATCCAAGCTTTCAACCCCGGCGAGCAGTCCGGATCGCAACTGTACAAACTAAACGGCGCCCTTTACATATCACGGATTGATGCCGTATTGCGAACCGGGCGTCTGTTAGGGGATACCACCTTACCGTATTTGATGCCCGAATTACGGTCGATCGACATCGACCACCCCGATGACCTGCGGCTGGCAGAATTATTAATCGGTAGCGACCTCCTTTGAGCTGTCCGCGCCAAGCGCCGCTCACCAAACCGTTCGTCCGCCGTCCACCGCCAACACCGCGCCATTGACGTAGGAAGAGGCTTCCGATGCCAAAAAGACCACCGCGCCTTTGAGCTCGTCGGGTTGGGCCATTCGCGCCATGGGGATTAAGGCGCGGATGCGGGTCAAAAACTCCGTCCCTTGTTCGTTCAATACCCCGCCCGGGCATAGCGCGTTACAACGGACCCCCCGTTCCGGCCAATACGTGGCCAAATATCGGGTAAGCCCGATTAAACCGGTCTTCACCACCGAATAGGTGACCGGCTTAACATTTTGTTGGTCATCAGCGACCCCATCCTGCCGGTATAAGGTCTGATTGGGAGCAATTATTCCCAAGTCCGACGCGATATTGATGATGCTTCCGCCGCCGGCCGCTGCCATCGCCGCACCGAAATGCTTGGAACATAAAAATGATCCGGTGAGTCCCACCGCAAGATCTTCGTTCCATAATTCCAAGGGAAAGTTCTCCAACCGGGAGGTGTTCGTCAGTTGGTTCGACCGGCCGACCGCCGGGTTTCGCGCCGCATTATTAATCAAAATATCCGCCCGGCCGAATTGGCGCAACACTTCGGCACACAACTCCCCGACCGGGACTTCTTGGGTGATGTCGATGACATAACCGGCCGCGTCCGTCGCATATTGCTCGTTGAGCCGCCGGACGGCACAGTCCAGTTGCAACCGATTCAGATCGACCAATACCGGCGTACCGCCATACGCCGCAATCGCCGCGGCGTGCTGTTGCCCCAGAAAACCCGCTCCCCCGGTTATTACCGCGACCTTGCCCGACAGATCAAATAAATCTCCCATGTTCCCTCCCGCTCGTCACGAAATGATCGGCAACTTCAATTTAAATACTCAGCGTCTGGCCGCCGTCTATCACAAAACAAGCCCCGGTGGTAAACGAAGAACGCTCCGAAGCCAAAAAAACAACCGTGGCGGCAACCTCTTCCGGCCGGCCAAACCGGCGTAACGGGACCACCCGCTCGAGCATTGCTTGAATTGCGCCCGGATTTTCTTGCGTTTTCTCGGCCCAGCTTCCTCCGTCGCAGTATATGTTACCCGGGGCGACACAATTCACCCGCACCCCTTCGGGACCAAGTTTCCGGGCCACATTGTTGGTCAAGGCGATCAAAGCGCTTTTGGCCGCCGCATAAGCGACCGGCGCTCCGATTGCTTCAATCCCGGCGATTGACGCGGTAAAGACGATATTGCCCCGACTTGAGCGGAGCAATGGATAAAACTCCCGCGCCGTCCGGACCGCCGCAGCCAAGTTGAGCTGCAGCACCGCTTCAAAATGACTGTCCGGCGGAAACGGGTCGCTTACGCCTTTGCCATTGCCGACATTGACAACCAACACATCCAAACCCTGCCAGACAGCGGTAACTTTAACACGAAAGTCTTCCACCGCCGCGCTGTCGGTAAAATCACACGTCCACCCCATCACCCCGGCGGACGGAAACTGCCGAGTCAATTTTTGTTGAGCGCGGTCCAGCCCCTCCCGGTTCCGTCCGGTTACAATCACTTGCGCCCCTTCCGCTAAAAAAGCCTCGGCGATGGCTAAGCCGATTCCCCGCGTTGAGCCGCTGATCAACACCCGCTTGGAATGTAACAATAGATCCATTGGCTCACTCTTTCCCTACGGTAGTTTTTGCGCTAGTATGATATATTCATCTTGCTCCAAACCAATGCCCGAAGCTTCCCCGAACAACCGCGCCGCAAAGCCGTGTTGTTCCAAAAGTTTCAACATTACCCGGGGCGGATAATTTCGCAAAATATTGACGAAATGCGACCGTTCCTGGGAACCCCGTTTTAAAAAGGTCTTGTCCCAAACCAAATCCTTCCGTTCATCCAGGGAGAACTCGACTAAGACCAACTCCCATGGGTCATATTCGGGAAAACGTTCCCACCAATAATACACTCCGTCCTGTATGCGAATCATCTGCAAAATGCGGCTCAAATCCATCAATTGCAACAACAAATAACCATTCGGCCGTAATGAATTCCAAATCCACCGCAGTAGTTTCCGCTCGTTTTCGGGCGCAACCGGCTCGATCAATTGAAAGACCAGATCGACCCCGATAATCAGGTCATACCGGTCGAGCCAAGCCGTATTTAATACATCCTGATTGCAATTTACCACCTGCCGGCTTTGAATCCACGCTTTAAACCGCTCTGCAAAACGATGCCGGGTCGGACTCAATTCAAATCCAACGCCTTGTTGTAATAACCCCGCCCGCTCCAGACCGTACAGCAATTTACTATTGCCGGAGCCTATTTCGCAAACTTTTCCTTGCCAATCCGGCAAAGCAGGCCCGCAGTTTTCACCGATGAATTTGACGTACCCTTCGCAGGAGTTCAACTTGGCCTGACAATATTGGTGAAATTCCGCCTTGGAAAAACGTTTCAACTCCTCAACCCCGTTGTAAGCGGTTAAATTAATATGCGGCTCCATTCGGACCCTCCCTTCGAAAAACTATTTTCACAGTTCTTCGACTAACTCAACGATAATTCCGTCCGGGTCATGGCAGTATAATACTTTGACGGCGCCATCGGGTGATCTTTGCGGGGGACTTTTACAGATTACGCCGTGTTGATTGAAGTTTTGATAGATTTGGTCGAGGTTGGTCACGGTCAACGCGACATGAGAACAACCCAATCGGTTGGCGGGTTGGGGGTTGGGCGAAACGGTTGGGTCAGGATGGGAAAGGTACTGCAACAATTCCAATATTGAACCGTCCGGTGCCTTCAGCTTGACCCAGGCCAGGGTCACGCCGGGAACGCCCACCACCCGTTCAATATAGGAGCCGGTCTCCACCGCCTGTTTCCAAACGGCCAAACCAAGCAGGTCCCGGTAAAAACCAAGCGACCGTTCCAGGTCCCGGACGACCAGGCCGGTATGACGGTAACCCTTGATCATGACCCTTCCGCCAACGCCGCGGCAATCGCCTCATCCAACACAGTCACTCCCTCCAACAAAGCGGCTTCGCTGATAGTCAACGGCGGACCCAACTTAACCGATTCCCGCCCGGTACAGACCACCAGCAGCCCCTTACCCATCGCAATCTCCCCAATCCGTGAGCAGAGATCGGACAACGGCCGGCCCGCGTCATCATAAAACAATAACGCCGCGACCATTCCTTTCCCCAACACGTAACGGATCTGACGGGGGTATTTGGCTTGCAACGCCTGCAATCGCTCCTGAAACACCTTTCCCAGCGGAATCGACCGTTCCAGGATGCCGTCTTCCAGTAACGCCTGCAAATTGGCTTTCCCGGCGGCACAGACCAGCGGATTGGCCGAATGGGTCGAACTCATCGACCCGATCTCCGGCAGGTCCATAATCTCCCGCCGTCCCAGCACCAACGCCAACGGCAGACTGGATCCGGCGCCTTTGCCGCAACAAAGCAGGTCCGGCTCCACGCCGTAGTGCATGTAGCCAAAAAGCTTGCCGGTCCGGCCAAAACCGGCCTGCATCTCATCGAACGTTAGCAATAGCCGGTGCTTCCGGGCAAATTGCTCAACCGCCCGGACATATTCGGGCGGATAAAAGACCGCCCCCCATCCTTGAAAGGTCTCCAACATAAACCCACAAAGGTCCCGTTCCGGATCAAGCTGCCGGTCCCGGAGGAGCGCGGCCATGCTTTGCTCGAAGTAGCCGGCGGGGTCATTGATCGCCTCCGCGCGCCAAGGATAGGGGAAGGGCAAATGATAGATGTTTGGGTCCAGATAGCCGATCCATTCTTTTTGCGCCGGATTGTATCCCATCATTTGCGCTCCCAGCGTCCGGCCGTGCCAGTTCCCTTCAAAACAGACGACGCCGGGGCGGTCTTTCCCCTGTTTCCAACCGTTCAGCCGCATCAGCTTCAACGCCGCTTCCGTCGCTTCGGTCCCGGCCGATACCAAAAAGGCCTTCTCGAATTGGCTGGGGGTATTTTCAATCAAATATTGAAGATACTCCGCCCGTTCCGGACTGGCGTAAGTATAGGAATGCAACAGCGGTTTGGCCAACCCGTCGCGGAGCGCTTGCACGATACGCGGGTTGCCGTGGCCGGCGTTGGTCACAAAAATCGTGCTGGTAAAGTCGATCCATTGATTTCCCCAGCGGTCGGCTACCAGAAAATCAAGGGCCCGATCCCAAACCACCGGCAACTGCCCGTGCATGGATACGGATTCATACTGATCGAGTTCTGCGAGTATGGCGAGACTCTCGGGAACCGGGATCGGAGTGACGATCCGCCGGTAGCCGGTTTGGACTTTCGGAACGTCCCTGGGGATCAGATTAAACTTTGAGCCGGACATTGGCCTAACCTCTTTTCGGATAATTAGCGATCAAAAAATCCCACAACGCCGAACCGCGCTGGCGCAACTCCCACTCCAGCAGTTCCAGGTCGGCAACGGTATCGACCTCGGTGCAACGGGGCGATTCAAAACCAACCATCCGCTCCCCGTGCAGCAAACCGCTGGCCAGGATCGCCGCGGGTTTAACCACGTCGACATAACCGTCGGGAATAAACGCTTCGGGAAAGGTTTGCCTGGGGTTGTTGAGCGTCTCGTTGGAGACGCCGTCAAACAGACCCCGGAAATAGCCGGCGGAATCTCTCCGAAACCATTTAAACGGGGACTCCGGGGCCGGATGCGCCGAACGCAACGAGGTCGCTTCGGGTCGATCGCGCAAGACGTCAATGGCCGCAGCGATCCGTTGCGGTTCGCGCAACGGCGTGGTGGGACGGAGGTGCACCAGATAATCCGGGACCGCTCCCTCCTGTCTTTGAAACCAGTAAATGGCATGGAGCATAAAATCGAGATCGGTCGAATTGTCCCGGGCCAACTCCGGCGGGCGCAAGAACGGCACTTCCGCGCCATACTCCCGGGCTATCGTCGCGATGGTTTCCGCATCGGTGGAAACGATGATCCGCCGGATCCGTGAAGTTAACCTCGCCGCGGCCACCGAATAGGCAAGCAACGGATAGCCGCCCAACAGACGTAGGTTTTTGCCGGGCACTCCCTTGGAGCCGCCCCGGGCCGGGACGATCGCCACAATATTCACCTGGCACCATTCCTAACTTTCGCTTTATTTTATCGTATCCATTGGGTCAACCGGGGAATGATCCATTCCAATTGGCGCGTAAAGACGGCGACCCCCTCATCGTCGCGATAGGCTTGCATGATGAACGGACCTTGATAAGCAACGGTTGTTAAGGCGTTAAAGAACCGTTCGAAATCAACGGCCCCGGCGCCGAGCTCCACCGGACCGTCACCCCTTCGGCGGTCTTTCAGATGAATATCGGAGATCCGCTCCCCGTAGGTCGCCAACTCCGCTGCGGGATCATACCCTAACGCGGCGCTGTTGCCGGTGTCGTAATTGACGGTGCAACGCGGGGAGTCCAAGGCGTTCAACAACGCTAAAAACGGTTCCGGAGGGAGGTCGGTCTCCAGCGCCAGATTGATCCCCAACGCTTCGGCAAGGTCCCGGGCCGGTTCGACATTCCGAACAAACCGGATCAAGTCGGTCTCGTTGCGCAACCGCGACTGATCCACGCACGGAATGACGATATCGGTCACTCCCAACTGTTTGGCGTTCTTCAGCAGTTGGACGAGGACCGCCAGGCTTTGCGCGGCCTTTTGACTGTTTGGGTCATGCAAGGGCGCTTCCATAAAATAATCGGCGCAGACCGACCGGACCCGGACGCCGGTCCGGTCGCAGACCGCTTTGATGACATCAAGCCCCGCCGGTTGCATGATCGGATTAAGAGCCGCCTCGTTAAAATCCAGAATCCATTCGATCAATGGTAATCCCAGGGTTTGAGCGATAGCGAATTCGGTTTGCCAATACCCGACCGGATGGGCTTGATACCTTCCCCGGTACTTCGGCAGCAGTCGGCCTTGCATGACGCCAAGCTTGTTAAGCATCTTTCACTCCAAAACCGGCCAAGATCGTATCGGAACAACCCAACGCGGCTAACCGGCTTTCATAGGCCGCCGCTAGCTCCGGCGAATCGAGAAAACTCCAATGAATGTGTCCGCCCGGCCGGTTTTGGGCTAACCAATGGAGGTGATTGGACAGCGGGTAGCGTTGAATATGCCGGATAAAGTTCACCTTTAGGCCGGCTTTTTTTGCCAAAGCGGTTAAGGTTGCCGCATTATAGAGAAACAGATGACAACTCCAATACGTAAAATCAGCAAACGCGGCGCTCTGGTAAAGCGTCAATAACGCATCGTCGGCATTGGGAACTTCGATGATCAGGCGCCCTTGCGCCGTCAACTTTTGGGTCAACTGTCGCAGGATGGCGCTTGGATCGGCAAGATGTTCCAACACATGAAAGAGGGTAATCACCTCAAATGTCTGATCCACTTCGGCGAGGCTGGCATAGACCTTCAACTGCCGGGATTGGAAATAGGGTTGCAACCGGGCTTCCGGTTCGACGCCTACCGCCGTTTGGGCCACCTGCCGGGCGGATTCCAAGAAACCGCCGTTACCGCAGCCAAAATCCAATAACGATTTGTTGACCAGCATCGGCCGCAAGGTCTCCAACCGCCGCCGGTCATCGGCCGCGGTCTCCCGAACCCAATCGGTAATCGCCAGCGGCTCCGCGTGCATACCCGAACCTTCGTAAAACCCTTCAGTAATATGCGTAGCCGACGATAAACAGACCAATCCGCACGCCTGACACTCCAGCACGTCGAGGTCGGCGCGGTCCCGAACCCGGCCGGGCCGTTTTGTAAACTGTTGTTTACCGCAAAGATAACATTGCATCGAATCCATCCTTATTGGTTGTTTAAATAGTGAGCCCGCAACTTCTTGCTGATCGGAAGCTCTTTGGGCGATACCGCAAACGCGCATTCCTCCATCGCTTTCTCAATCTTGCGCACCGCGCCGACCAGCATCCGCAGTCCGGCCGGTTCCAGCGAAGCCGCCTGATCGGAACCGTACATCGCCCGGTCCAATGTAATATGCCGTTCCAGCGAGGTGATTCCCAACGCCACCGCCGCGTAGGAGATCGCCAAACCGACTTCGTGTCCGCTATAGCCGACATGGCATTGGAAAATATCACGCAAGATCTGAATCCGTTTTAAATTGGCGTCCTCGTCCTCCAGCGGATAGGTGGATACGCAATGCATCAATTCGAAGGGGCAATTGGCCGTCTTGAAGATCTGCACCGCCCGGCTGACCGCGTCAAGATCGCTCATGCCCGTCGAGATAAAGGTATGTTTTCTTTCCGCGGCCACCGCTTGCAGCAACGGTTCATACAGCAACATCGCCGAGGCGATTTTGTTATATTTGCAAGCAAATTGACTTAAAAACTGTTGGCTGTCCAAGTCCCAGGCCGAAGCGAACCAGTCGATGCCAAGTTCCTGGCAATACCGGTCAATCGCTTGGTATTCGGCCAAACCAAATTCGAGCGCTTCTTTCTGCTCCCGTTGGGTGGTTCCCCAAGGGCTCTCGCGCGGCGAATCGAGCATTGCTTGGGAATAAACCTTGGCGACGGTGCGTTTTTGAAACTTGACCGCGTCACATCCGGCCTCTTTGGCGACTTGGATCAATTTTTTGGCGATATTGAGATCGCCGTTATGGTTAATGCCAATTTCCGCGATGATAAAAACCGACATATGTCTCACTCCCCGCTACTCCCAGATCAAACGCTCCGCCAACTCGGCAACGGCGCCTTCCCCGCCTTTTTTATGAAGCACTGTCTTGGCCAGCGCCCGGATTTTCGGATGGGCGTCTCCCGGCGCCACCGGGAATCCAACGACCCGCATCGCTTCATAATCGTTCAGGTCATTTCCGACATACATGACATTCTTAATGTCAAAGCCTTTTTCGTTACAGTAGGAAAGCAACGCCGCTTTTTTATCGGGAACCCCCTGAATCCATTCCAACCCCAGTTTTCTGGCCCGTTGCGCCACCACCGGGTTGGTCTCGGTCGACAGAATCAACATCGGAATGTTCCGGTCCCGTAACATCCGCACCCCCAGCCCGTCGGAGCGGTTGCAGATCACCGCCTCTTTTCCCGTTTCGACGACGATCACCCGGTTGTCGGTGAAAACTCCGTCGAAATCGAAGATGATCACCGCAATCCGCGCTAACCTTTTGCCAACTTTTTCCCTGGGATGAAACAGTTTCAGCATAGCGTAACCCACCGCGTCATGACGCGATATCCCCTTTTCCGGCCGACCACAGCGTTTCGCCGCCGGGCGCTTGTTCTTTAATTCGCTTTATATTCTATGAACCAAAGGATTTATCTGCTTTGTTCCAGGAGCCCATATGGGACAGCAGTTTATCCGTATTTACGGTCCCGGGGAATCGCAGGGAATTTGCCATCAGATCGGCACATTCCGCCGCCAAACTATATAAGATGAAAAAGGAAAGTAGGTCGTAAATCCTAGATCCTTCAAAGAACTTTTTGCGACAGATCTAATAGACTATTAATAATTGAAAACCGAACTGCAAACGCAATAACGTGAATGGAGGGCCGCTGATGGCGCCTTCGCTTTTGGCGATTGTTCCCGCCAAACATGATTCTGTCCGTCTGCCAAAGAAAAACCACCGTTTGCTTGGGGATAAACCGCTAATTGTTCATACCATCGCCGCCGCTTTGCAAGCCGTTAGCATCACGCGACTCATCGTCTCGACCGATTCCTTGGAGCTAACAGAGACGGCCAGTCGCGCCGGAGCGGAAGTTCCTTTTTTACGCCCCCCGGAATTGGCGACGCCGTCGGCAACCATGGTTGAGGTGGTCCGTCACGCGGTGTTATTTCTGCAAGCCCAGGCAGGCCGGTCGTATGACTATTTTATGGTTTTGCAACCCACTTCGCCGTTGCGGTTATCCGGCGATATCGACCGGGCGTTTCAACAGTTGGTGGCTGCCAACGCCGATTCGATCGTCAGTGTCGCCCAAAACCCGATTCCCAATTCCCATTTGGTCACGGCGGAACAAGCAACAATCAAGCCGTTTCCGGAGTTGGCGCAACCCCAACCCCACCTAAAGCTGTACCGGTTGAACGGCGCAATCTATTGCAGCCGGATGCCGGTTTTATTGGAAAACAACCGGCTGTTGGGCGCACGGGTCATTCCCTATTGGATGCCGTTAACCCGTTCGGTGGATATCGATACGTCCGAAGACTTCGCCATGGCGGCGGCGTTGTTGGAATTTTTGAAATGACCCCGCAGTTCGATTAGGAGGTTCCTCGGCATGCCAAATTCGTCGGGACGACAATTCTTGATTCAAGGCCGCAACATTTTGGTAACTGGTGGCACCGGAACCATAGGAACCGCGCTCGTACGGGCGATTTTACAATATCGGCCCGCCGTGCTACGCATCTTTAGCCGGGACGAAACCATGCAGTTTCAACTTCAACAACAATTGGGCGATCTCGCCAATGTCCGCTATTTGATCGGCAGCGTCTATGACGCGCCACGCCTGGCAATGGCAATGGAAGATATCGATATTGTCTTTCAGGTCGCCGCAATGAAACATGTGCCCGCCTGCGAGTACAATCCCTTTGAGGCGGTGAAAACCAATGTCATCGGCACGGAAAACATCATTGAACAGAGCATTGCCGCCGATGTCAAGCTGGTGGTGGGCATCAGTACCGACAAGGTGGTCAATCCCACCAGTGTGATGGGGACCACCAAGCTGCTGGCGGAGAAACTGTTGATCGCCGCCAACTTGACCAAAGGCAAACACCGGACCGTCTTCAGTTGCGTTCGTTTTGGCAATGTCATCGGGTCCCGGGGATCGGTCATTCCGGTCTTTATGGATCAGGTGCGGCAGAAAAAACCGCTCACAGTGACCGATCCGCAAATGACCCGTTTCTTTATGGAGATCGCGGCGGCGGTGGACTTACTGTTAAAAGCGGCCAGTCTGGCCAAGGGCGGGGAAATTTTTATCCTGCCGATGCCTTCGGTCCGGGTAATGGACATCGCCCAAGGCATTGTCGACCGCTACCACGCGGTCAGCGGCAACCGTTTGCCGATTGAAATCTCGGGGCAGCGGACCGGTGAAAAGTTATTCGAAGAATTGGTCACTGCGGATGAATTAAATAAGTTGTATCTTTTTGAGGATTTATTGATTATTCCCCCGGAGCACGGCCCACCGCCGCCGGGAGTTCCGTTGCGCGATTCCGGTCAGACTGCGGTGACCTCTTCCGCGGGGCAAGATCCGATCAACCCCACCGCGATCTTGCGTTTGCTCCGGAATAACGATCCCGACAATCTCTTGAAACTTTCAGAATTAAAGGAGCTTTAAAGTGATTCCTTTATCAAAACCTGACATTACCCAATCAGAGATCAACCGCGTCACCGCCGTTTTAAACAGCCAGTACCTCAGCGGCGGCCCGGTGGTTACGGAGTTTGAAGCGAAATTGGCGGCAATCGCCGGGACCCGGTTTGCGGTGGCGGTCAGCTCGGGCACGGCCGCCCTCCATCTGATCCTGCTCGCGCTGGGCATCGGTCCCGGGGATGAAGTGGTCACCACTCCCTACAGCTTTATCGCTTCAGCCAATAGCATTCTCTATGTCGGAGCGACGCCGGTCTTCTGTGACATCTCCCCCGCCGATCTCAACATTGATCCGGAACGGATCGCGGCCAAAATCACCCCCCGAACCAAAGCCATTTTGGCGGTGCATGTTTTCGGTTTTCCCGCCGCCATGGACGCGATCATGCAAATCGCCGCCGCCCGTCAGCTTCCGGTCATTGAGGACGCCTGCGAGGCGTTGGGGGCCAAAACGGCCGGCCGGCCGGTCGGCGGGATCGGGATTGCCGGCACCTTTGCCTTTTACCCCAACAAACAGATTACCACCGGCGAAGGAGGCGCGATTGTCACCAACGATTCCGCGCTGGCGGGAATGATTCGCAGTCTCGCCAACCAAGGCCGCGATTATGACAATCAATGGCTGCGTCATGTGCGGTTGGGTTACAATTACCGGTTAAGCGAGTTGGCTGCCGCTTTGGGATGCGCCCAGTTGGAACGGCTCGATCCGATCCTGAAGCAACGCGCCGCAGTCGCGGAATGGTATTATCAAGAATTAAGCGGGGAGCCGCTGCTCACCGTGCCCGATCCGGGACGCTTTCCCCAAAACGAGGTCAGTTGGTTTGTTTATGTCGTCCGTTTCGCTTCGCATCCCTTACGCGAGCATGTCAGCAACCATTTGACCCATCATGGCATCCAAAACCGGCCTTATTTTCCGGCCATCCATTTACAACCGTTTTATGAAACCCGTTTCGGTTATGCCGAAGGAGTTTTTCCCAACACGGAAACAGCCGCCGCTACCAGTTTGGCGTTGCCGTTTTGCACCCGCATGACCCAATCGGAGGTCAAAACAGTTGGTGATCAGATCCGCAACGCGCTCGCTACTTATCGTCCCCAGTGACCTCAAGCGGTCAAACATCCAAAACCGGAGGGAATCAGATGAATATCCCGGTATTAAAACCATCAATTACCGAGGCTGAGATTGAGGCGGTGACCCAGGTCTTGCGCTCCGGATGGCTGGGACTCGGTCCCAAAACGGCGGAGTTTGAGAAGGAGTTTGCCAAGCGCATCGGCGCCAAGTTCTGCGTCGGTCTGGTTTCCGGCACGGCCGCCTTGCACCTTGCGTTAGCTTCCCTAAATTTACTACCGGATGACGAAGTGATCGTGACCCCAATGACCTTTGTCTCCACGGCCCATTCCGTTCTTTATTGTGGCGCCAAAGTAATCTTTGCCGACATTTTACCCGACACCCTCAATGTTGACCCCAAAGATGTGGCCGCCAAGATTACCGCCCGCACCCGGGCAGTGATCGGAGTGGATATGGCGGGTCATCCCGCCGATTGGGCCGAGTTGCAAACATTGGCGGCGGAACGGGGTTTGGCCGTAATTGAAGACGCCGCTCATGCGTGCGGGGCCGAGTACCGTGGCCAACCGATCGGTACCGTGGTCCCGTTAACCTGCTTCAGCTTTCACGCAGTCAAGAATCTGACCTGCGGCGAAGGCGGCGCCATCACCTGCAACCTTGACTGGCAGGATAAATGGTTCCGCGAGATGCGCTGGTTGGGTATATCCAAAGACACTTGGTCGCGAACCGATCAGGACGCCTCGTATTATTGGAAATACTGGGTCAACCACATCGGCTTTAAGTGCCATATGAACGATATTGCCGCCGCCATCGGCTGTGTCCAACTGCAACGGCTCGACGAGCTGAACGCGACGCGCCGCCGGATTGTCGCCAAATACCAGGCCGCCTTCGCCGGGCTGGATTGGCTGGAGACCCCGGTCGAACGGCCGTACGTCAAATCCTCCTGGCACCTTTATCAAGTCAAACTGCCCGACGAAACCCAACGCGACCGTTTTGTGCGCCATCTGGTAAATTACGAGATCTCTCCGGGCGTTCACTATATCCCCAGTTTCCTGCACCCGTGTTACCGCGACAACAAAGCGATCTGTCCGGTGGCGGACCGGGTTTGGAAACGCCTCGTCTCCCTGCCGATCTTCCCCGATCTGACCGAAACGCAACAAGACTATATCATTGAAACCGTGAAAAAGTTTCCGGTGTAAACGCTTGGGAGCCCAAACGCTTCTCGGACTCGCTAAAAAAGCTGTTGCCAAATGAACCGATCCGTTCATCAGGAAACAGCTTTTTGACTTATCCACAACCCGGCTTGCTGAGACTGCGGGCATCCGAATGCGCTTTTGTCCAACCAAACCTGAAGGTCTGGGCTAAGATTTAAACCGGTTTCAACCCGGCTACGGCCGGGCTGGGTTGTGCTGCGAATCCCAACTGCGATCCTTTTGTCCTTTAAAAGGGCGTCAAACAAACCATTCCCCCAATGCGCAAATAATCCAGAGAGACTCGCATTGAGAAATTTAAAATTTCCCCGATTTTCAAAAACTCAAGCAGTTAAGCAAGAACGTAAAAAGCAACTAGCAAAGTCCGACTGCAGCAACGAAAGACCCCACCCTCATTCTTGCTTTCTCTCGAACTCGGCACTTTACATAGCGTTTAATCGTTTTTGGAAAGCTGTTTGCGTCATTATTTCAATTGAAAATATACAAGGTTTTCTATGATCTATTTCAATTTCATTTGAAATAATCCAACTTAATGTCAAAAGAATAATTTTTGAGTTTAACTTCCAAATTGCTATATGTTTACTCGCATAAAACCCAGCGGTAACTTTTACTAAATCCTTTTTCAGATCGTCGAGTATTGGAAAATCATTATAGATACTCGGTTCTCCGTATAAAGAAATGAAATTTGGAACAACCCTTTGAACAACTATTTTTTTTAGTGTATTATATTGTTCCTCAGAGACGCTTGCAAAAGATATATGAATATCATATAAGCCATCGTTAGCATCTATCCATAGTGATACTGTCGTTTCTTGATCAAAAACAATCATATCCTGTAAAAAGACTCCTCCAGAACCTTTTCCAAAGTCTTGGCACATGCTTTTTAATGAAATCTCTTTCTTTGCAAGAAGATAGTTGAATTTATCTTGAACAGCTTCGAAACGGTCACCCAAATTAAATATTTCAAAATCACCTTTTACCTGTGAATAATCGTTATATGCAAAACAAGATGAAGATAAAAGCAAAATAATTAAAATTGAAAAAAATTTTTTCATAACAAAACTCCTTATGTAACTCAACTGAGTATGGTAGAAATACTTCTTAGCTATAGCATTGTCAAGGTTCCCGTCGATTCTGGCGAAATGTTTGCCGTTGACGTAGATATACTCCAAGTAGTCTTTTTTATCCTGCTCGTAAAGGACATTGCCAACTACTTCTCCCATTTATCCACAACCCGGGGCCATTTATCCACAGCAATAGAACATTTACTAACAGAAATAGATCAGTTATCCACAAAAATAGATCGGTTATTCACAAAACAAGCTACGTTATTAACAAAATGATCTACGTTATTAACAAAATGATCTACGTTATCCACAAAAAGAGCTTGTTGAGTCACTGACGATGATCGGTTATTCACAAAACAAGCTACGTTATTAACAAAACGATCTACGTTATCCACAAAATGAGCTTGTTGAGTCACTGACGATGATCGGAGCGCCAGAAAATTATCAACGAAATCTGGGGGCCGTGGGTTTAAGTCCCGCCCGTCCTTTCATTTCCATCCGGGAAATTCACAATGATTTCATCTTCCGGATTGTCGAAATGCGGTTTTAACGCTTCCAGGCTGATGAACTCCGGCGCTCCGCCGTCGATCGCAACCAAATACGCGGGTTGGCTGTCTTTAATTACGCGCTGCATAATCTCGATTTTCATAAAGTCCACCTTCCTTTGGCATTTTACCTCTGGCGAGAGGGGAAGTGAGTTCATATTCTTTTCACCTTACATTATTTTAGACGGACCTTTCAAGTAACTTGCCCTCACAAACATCATAACTGATAGTAAAATAAACGTCAATAACTATTAGTTAATAAATTTTACTGTCAGTTAATAGGAGTCTATTAACTGACAGTAAATAATACAACTAGTAACATGGAGATAATTTGGTGATAAATATGCACTTTAACGATGCGATTAAAAAATCTCGTGAACAACTAGGCATTAGCCAGGAAGCAGCTGCCAAAGAAATCGAGCGATTGTACCCCGGTGTTCGTATTTCGGGGCCATATTTAAGTATGATTGAAAACGGGACCAAATCTAATTTAACCACCAAATTAGTCAAAGCCTTATTGGATTTTTACAAACTTCCAGCATATTTTGCTACTTCTTTGTTAATTGACAATTCTGACGACAGTAATATCCCAGCCTCCCTTCCTCCAACCGGCGATCCGATGAACGACCTACCGCCGGAAGCTTTACAGGAGATTGAGGAGTTTAAGGCTTTCGTTCGCCATAAATATCAAGATTATTATCAAAACAAAGTTAAAGAAAAGAATGCTAATGCCTCAAAATAACCAAATAAAAACCATATCTGTGATCCCTTTCTGCTGTAAAATTAAAACCAGGCCCAATCTTTGCAACTTAGCCCGGTTTGATGTTTCTTCATTTTGTTGTGTTTAAAACCAAAAGCCGATTTAAAACCTTAATTAATATTTTTTTAAATATTCCTCCCAAGTCTTCGGATAACGCTTTTTGATACCCGCCAAGGTAAATTTGTTGATTTTGGCATCCCAATAGTTAACCCCTTGACGGGCAAATTCCGCCACAATCTCCATTTTTATCTTATATTCTTTTGAGTCTAAATCATATACCCAATTCCTTAATATATCCACCGGGTAAAATTGATCATTAGGATTTTGACCGCGCATTATAATATGTTCAGATCGATAATAAGGCTCATTTACTTTGGCTTTTTTCTCAACAATTAAATAATAGGCGTATTGCATCGCTTCCAAGGTGGCATTTGTTCCAGTTCCCAAAGCTTCAATTGCCGCTGTGTGTCCTGATTTGGTTTTATAATTAATATCAGCGCCACCTTCCACTAATGCCTTGGTCTTCTCAATCCCGCACATTATTGAATTCATTAACGGACTAGTGCCTGGCTCAGATCTTGGCCTAACCCCTTTGCCGCTAAATCCCACATAATTTTTGTTCAGATCCGCGCCATAGCGGAGTAACAGTTTCACGTATTTCGGATCTTTTTGGAAAAATCCCGCGCGCCATCTCAATCCCGCCGCGATAAACAGTGGCGTTTCCCCTTCCGAGGTTGTGGCGATATCGGGGTTTGCGCCACACTTTAATAACGTCTCCACGGATTGGTATTTTCCCGTCCCCACCGCCCAGAGTAATAAAGTGGCGCCGTATTTCGGCTCTTGGTAGTTTAACAATTCCGGATTCTTTTTAACGATTTTCGCTATCTTACTTGAATTTTGACCTTTCACGGCCAAGGCCAAATCCCAGGCCGGCGTATTTTGATAGATGTTGATGTCCCAAATTGGGTAGCCTTCTTGGTTGACCGCTTGGGTGTTTAATTGACTGAAACATAATATAACCGCAAGTATGGATAGAATAATTCCAACTTTTTTAGTCATTGGGAGTTTCTTCCCTTCGATTGATATCTATTACATTCTGTGCCCCTATCAAAAACCGGGCCTATTCTTTGCAAACCAGGCCGATTGCCGTAGGAGAGGCAGATGGGTTTGTCTTTAGCGCATACCCAAAATCCATCGCCAATTAGATCTCTTTCAAAATTAAATCATCCACTGCTAATCGTGGCCTCAGAGGCGGGTTTTGGTCAGCATACCCGATCAGGAGAAATGCCACCACTTCATAATTATCGTCAAGTTCTAGCAGCTCTTTAACTTTGCCGCGATCAATAAAGCCGATCCAACAGCTTCCCAATCCCAAGTCGACCGCTTTTAATGACATATGGTCAATCGCAATTGCGGCATGTTGCCATAAATAATAATTCGCTATTTGCGCATTCATTACCCTTTCCATTTTCCCGTTTTGCTCATAATGATCCATCCGCTGCCGGGTTTCTTCGTAAATACCATTAAACGCTCCGCTATCGGTTAATTGCAACAATCTTTCTCCCATATCCGTCCAAGCTTTTGTATCGGCGCAGCAAGCAATAACCACCGGAGCTTCTTTGACAAAGGGCAAGGTGTATTCGTTTAACTTTGACTTCATTTCAAGACTTTTGATGATTACATACCGCGTTGACTGTATATTCGCAACCGAAGGGGCTCGACGACCGGCTTTCAGGATTGCTTGAATAGTGTCATCCTGTATCGGATCGGATTTGAATTTTCGGATACTCCTTCTAGCGTTAACAACTTGATCAAATTCCATAAAAATCATCCTTCCTTATTTTACATCCATTTACGTATGTTATATATTAATTGTAAATGAAGCAGTCAAAATATCACAAGTACGCACTAAGTAGTGAGTAACTACCCGCCAGGAAAGGACCCCAGCATGAAAGAAAATCGATACCAAACTACTGATAAATGCGCCATAAAATATACTTTACGCGTCGTTAGCGGCAAGTGGAAAACCATGCTTTTATATCAGATGTTTATCAATAAGATAAGACGATATGGAGAATTAAAAAAATCGCTACCCGGGGTGACTCATAAAATGCTGAGTCAACAACTGAAAGAATTGGAGAACGATGGGTTGATTTTTCGGAAGGAGTACACCCAAATCCCTCCCAAAGTTGAATACTCCTTGACGAATAAAGGGGAAACATTGATTCCGATTTTAAAAATGATGACCGACTGGGGAGAAGAAAATATGTGACCTAGGTTGTACTTTTCTTTGAATTACAAAACGTTGCCATCCAACCAAGGCAAGGCATTCCCAAAATAGGTTTTCACAAATTCCTTAATATTTCATCTAGCCTTTATGAGGCTACAATCTAAGATCCTACCGTGACTCATATCATATCATCAATTGTTGGACGACCAACCATTTGATCCTACCCCTCAAACGCAAAACTCTTCTGTAACAGCTTTTCATCAATCACAACCGTGCTCAATGTCGCCGCGATCAACTGGGAGGCGCCGCCGCGATAGGGATTTTGCGAATCGGGAGTCTTTGGTTGTTGCGACTGGCCGAGCAGCGCTCTGAGTGCCGCCTCGATCACCCCGGCGTCATGCGTCTCCAGATCGATGAGGTTAGTTCCGCGCAACCGGCCCCGTTGCCGTCCGCCCAGGTTCAGCACGGGCAAACCCAAGGCCGGCGCTTCAATCACCCCGCTGCTGGAGTTGCCGACCATCAGCGCGGCTTGCGCCATGAGGCCAAGATACAACGGTCGCGGCAGATGCCGGAGTAACTGAAGCTTTGGATTGGGAGCGCTGTTTTGCAAAGTTTGCAGGATAACATCCCGTCCGGCGTCGGAGTTGGGCAGCAATAACAACGTTTGCTCATTAAGTTTCGCCAACGCTTGCAATAACGCCTCAAACTCCGTCCGGCTCTTCAGCTCTTCCCCGACCACCGGGTGAAAAACCGCGACGATAAACCGCGACGCCAAAGGAAAACCCACCGCCGCTTCCAGTGTCCCGCGGCTTACCTTCAACCCCGATTCCAGATCGTCCAAACCCGGCGCTCCGGCGACGATGATCCGGTCGGGCGACTCGCCCGAAGCCTTTAGCACCTCGGCCGCCGCCACGGTGGCCGGAAAATGCAGATGCGCAAATTTAGTGATCGCATGCCGGATGCTGTTGTCAATCGATCCGGAAAGCTCCCCCCCGTGAATATGCGCGACCACAATTCCAAGATGAGCGGCGGCAATCGCCCCGGCCAACATCTCGCCCCGGTCACCCAAGACCAATAGGAAATCCGGTTGCAGTTCCTCAAGCGCTTGGACCAATCCCATTAAACCGATGCCCAACGCTTTGGCCATGGCCGACCGGGAGTCGCCGCGCAGCAGCATCTCGACTTTGGCGATCACCGGATAGCCGTCGTTGACGATATCGTTGATGGTATTCCCAAACTCCGCCGCCAGATGCATCCCGGTGACAATCAGTTGCAACTCCAGCCCGGGGCTTGCTTTGAGCGCCGCCAAAACCGGCCGCAAGATTCCGTAATCGGCGCGGGTTCCCGTGATTACCGCTACTTTTCGTTTTGCCATTCGTTTTCCCTCACTGTCACCGGCTTATTTCAGGTCGTCCCAAGCGATCAGCTCGTCGGCCGGGATGGCCCGAATCGTCCGCCGCCCGATGATCGTGTCATAAAATTGAGGGGCGATGCCGGTTCCGGGCCGTTTCAAAGCCAACAGCTCCGGCCGGATGATTGCTCCCGCCGAAATCGGTTGGGCGGCGACGATGCTCTTGCGCGCCAGCCGCCGCAGTTCCAACTCGGCTTGGTCCGCCTGTTTCCGGCCGTCGCCCAACGCCGCTTGCGTTTCTCGGATCGCCCCGACCAAGCGGCGAAATTCTTCCGGGACCAATGACGCCTGATGATCGGGACCCGGCAGATCGTTCGCCAAAGTAAAATGCTTCTCCACCATCACCGCTCCCAACGCCACCGCCGCGACTGCCGCATGAGTTCCCGGCGCGTGGTCGGAATAACCCACCGGCAGTTGAAACGCATCCGCCAAGGTGACCATGGCCCGTAGGTTTAAAGAATGATAGGGCGCGGGATAACTCGACACGCAATGCAACAGCAACAGTTGCCGGTTGCCCGCCGCTTCCGCCGTCCGGACCGCGGCCTCGACCTCGCTTAAACCCGCCATTCCGGTCGAAATGATTAACGGCTTGCCAAGCCGGGCCGCGCATTGGATCAACGGCAAATTGGTCAACTCGCCGGACGGGATCTTATAGGCCGCCATCTCCAATTGCCGTAACATCGCCACGCTTTCCCCGTCAAAAACCGACGCCAAAAAGAGGATCCCTTTGGCTTCAGCGTATTGCTTCAGCGTTTGGAGCTGATCTTTGGTAAGTTGCAGCCGTTGTAACATTGTAAACTGGTCTTCATCCTCAGGCGAAGCGTTTTGTTGGTATTCGGCTTTCGGCGTGTGCCGGGTGATCATCTGTTCCGGCACAAACGCTTGAAATTTCACGGCGTCGGCGCCCGCCGCTACGGCTTGGTCGATCAGCTCCTGCGCCAGATCGTCCCGGCCGTTATGATTCACTCCGATTTCGGCGACGATCAGTACGGGGCGGCGTTCGGACCGGCCGTCAGCAAACAAATCATTAAACTTCATTGGTTTTACTCCCGATTTTCTTTGATAATCCGGGCCGGATTCCCGACTGCGGTCACATTGGCGGGCAGATCCCCGATCACCACGGTTCCGGCCCCGATCACGCAGTTGGAGCCGATTTGAATACCGGGTATCACTACGGCGCCGGTTCCCACCATTGTGGCGGCGCCGATCCGGACATTGCCGGCCAAACGCGCTCCCGGACAGATATGGACATGATCGGCGATTCGACAGTCGTGATCCACCGTGGCCCCAGTATTGACAAGGCAATTCTGCCCAACCGCCGCACCCGGACCGACCCAGGCCTGACCGCAAAGCACGGTTCCCGGACCGATCAACGCCAACGGGCTCAACGTCGCTCTGGGATGAATCAGTCGTAGCGGATCGAGTCCGGCAGCCAACGCCCGCTCATAAAATTGACGCCGGATCCGGTTGGCGCCGATCGCCACCACAAACGATTCGACCTCCGCCCGGTACCGTTCCTCAAATAAAGCGGCAACGGTTCCCTTCAGCGTCATAACGGCCCCGGATAGCCGCAATTCCGGATAACGATCGTCAAAAAACCATAACCGCTCGGCGTGGCCTAACGCCCGGATCAGATCGTAAACGACCTTCCCTTGCCCGCCGGCGCCAATCACCGCCACTCTCACGCCCATCATACCTTCTTTTGCCTCTGTGTCAAAAACCCATTCAAAAAGGAGCTTTAAAACCCAGATTCCAGCTCCGTCAGCCCTCTCCTCTGAAAACGCTGCTTGGAATCGCAGCGTAGGGTAGGGACCGAGGGAGGTCGGAATCGGCGGCTTTGACCAACAAGCTTATTTTCATCCGCATCGCTACCCCCGGCCAGCCGGGGTGGATGACTACCTAGAAAATAGACTTCGCTTGTTCCAAATTGTTAGCTCTTGAGAAAATATCCCATGGCGCCCCCTCTCTTCCACCGCTTCGAACCGGCTGTCATTCAAAAGAGAGGGGGATCGTAAAACGTTTGATCAAGTATTCGCTATCGTAAGGGGGGTGAGTCGCCCCAATTTTCATCCGCATCGCTACCCCCGGCATGCCGGAGTGGCCGGCTACTCTAACTTTATTTTATTCATCGGCCCGCGCGGCAGTGATGAAAAGATTCTGCCAATGGCCGGCGCCTGAGGGGAGCGACTGTGGCGAAGGATTAACAACTTGGCGGGTTTTCTTTCATAAGTTATAGCGTTATATCCGTTTCAAGCACCCTTTTGTCGATTGAAATAAATGAAAGGGAGTAATGTACGGTGAGAATTTTAATTACCGGCGGCAACGGGCAATTGGGAAGCGCCTTAGCCAAAGTTCTGATAAAGGATGAGCTGGATCTGGTCGATCGGCCCCAGCTCGATTTGGCCTCGTTTTACGCTACCAGGCGTCACTTCAAACTGTATCACCCGGAATTAGTGATCCATTGCGCAGCCCAAACCAATGTCGATTACTGCGAACTCCACCCCGACCGCACCTATCGCAATAATGTCACCGCAACCCGCAACGTCGTGAATGTTTGTCAACGGCTTGGCGCGGCCTTGGTCTACATTTCAACCGACTACGTCTTTGACGGTCAAAGCAAATCCCCTTACCGGGAATACGAACCTTGTAATCCGGTTAATATTTACGGCATGACGAAATACTATGGCGAGCAAATTGTCCAGCAGCATCTCACCCGGTTCTACATCGTCCGGACCGCTTGGTTATTCGGCGATGCCGGCGCCAATTTCGTCAAAGCCATGCTCGAAAAGATTCCGGCTCAAAAGACCGTAGCGGTGGTGGATGACCAGATCGGTTCCCCCACCTACGCCACGGATTTGGCGCAGGCCATCAACCGCCTGATTCGGACTGACGCTTACGGCATTTACCATATCACCAATTCCGGCAGTTGCAGTTGGTATCAGTTCGCCCGGGCGATTGCCGAACGGCTTGGCGAACATCCGGGAAAGATCAAAGCGATTACCAGCACTCAACTGAATCGCCCGGCCCCTCGCCCCCAATACAGCGTCTTGAAGGATAGTTTTCTGAAACAATTCGCGATTGGCATGCCAACTTACCAAGACGCGTTAGACCGCTATCTGCAATTGTACTTGGCGTCAATGACTCCTAGTTGCTAAAAATGCGCCTCAATAGTTTATGTCTGCCTTCGGCCCATCGTGCCGATGCCTGAAGTTGTTGGGACGATAGTTCGATTCCGGCGGGAATAAACGAACATATGATATACGGACTACGGAAGCTTCAAAAGTCCTTCCGTTTCCACCCCGAAAGGAGGTTGCAGGAGCGATAAAATGCCAAACGATCACCGGATCACTATTATTTGCGCAGCGAAAGACAATGTCAACTTTCCAACGCTGAGCAATCATCTGAATTCACTGATCGTCCCCCCGGGTTATACCGTGGATCTCCAACTGCTCTGCGGCGATTTCAGCGCCACCCAAGGGCGTAATCTCGGCCTCCGCAATTCGGACGCCAAATACAAAATTTATCTGGACCCTCATGTTACAATTGCCAATCCCAATCTGATCGGCGAAGCCTTGCGGCTGTTTCAAACCTATCCCCAATTGGGGTTGCTGGGGGTAATCGGGGCAAAGCAATTGCCCGCCAACGGCAATTGGCGGGAAGCGCCCGCCCGGTACGGGAGCATCGCCTATTTGGGTCAACCGCTACTCTTTCATGAAGTCGCCGGTGATTACGAACCGGTCCAAGTGGTGGACGGAATGATGATGATCACTCAGTTCGATCTGATCTGGAGCGAAAACCTGTTCAGCGATTATTTCTATGATTCCGCCTATTGTCTTGAATTCCAGAAAGCCGGGTATCAAGTCGGCATCCCGAAACAGCTTACCCCGTGGTGCGCCTATCACCATCCGGGCGATACCATCTTTCAGTTTTACCGGGAACGTGACAAATTTATTGACGAATATCGCCAACTGTTACCGCAACTGTTGCCCAAATAATCCTCCTGTCAACGCGTCATCGGGCGGGCGGCTCGTTCCAATGCGGAGGATAAGCGAACAAACAGCCGGGAGGGTTCCACTTGATCGACAATCAACGATTCGAGTTTATTTACTGCGCCAACAATCCTGGCTTATGTCAGGAGTCATTGCAATATCTGACGAAACTGAAGATCCCCGACGGGTTTACCGTCGGGAATATCATCAGCGAAAACGCCGCCAGCATTGCCGAAGGCTATCAACAGGCGCTGCTGAAAAGTAACGCCAAATATAAGATCTATCTTCACCAGGATGTCAACATTTTGAATGAAAACTTTTTACATGACATCGCCGCGCTTTTTAAAAACCACCCTCAACTCGGCCTGCTGGGAGTATTGGGCGCCAAACGGCTTCCGCCCAACGGCGTCTGGTGGGACGCGGCCCAACAATACGGCAAGGTTTATTACTTTGGACAATTAAATACCTGCAATACCGAAGTCTGCGGCGACTATGAAAGCGTTCAAACCATTGACGGAATGATGATGATCACCCAATACGACTTGCCATGGCGCGTCGACCGCTTCACGGGATGGCACTTTTACGACGCCTCCCACAGTTTGGAGTTTCTCAAAGCCGGTTACACGGTGGGCGTGGCCCGTCAGACCGAACCCTGGTGCGCTCATAACAGTTCCAGCCCGATGTTATCCTTTATCATCTATCAACAAGTGTTTTGCGATATCTACAAACCGTTTTTAACGTAAACAGGCGTTGGGACGGATCGTTAATTTCGCTGCAACCGCAGCCTTATGAGATTTTATTATTGGAGGAGCGATCAAGTCATGTCAACCATTGCAAGTCAGTTTCACCAACATTATTACGATTCGGGGGTCTGGATGAATACGACCTGGTTAGGCGTACCGGTTCAGAAACTCCCCTTGGATTTATGGATCTATCAAGAGCTGATCAATGAATTAAAACCGGATTTGATCATCGAATGCGGCACCGCCGACGGCGGGAGCGCCTATTATCTCGCCTCGTTATGCGATTTGCTCCAGAAAGGCCGGATTATCACCATCGATATTCTCGCCAAACCACGGCCGCAACATCCCCGGGTCACCTATCTGACCGGTTCGTCGGTATCTCCCGAAATCCAAACCGCGGTCCGCAACGCTATCCGGCCGGGCGAACGGGTGATGGTCATCTTGGATTCCGATCACACTTCAGGGCATGTACTGAATGAATTGCGCACCTACGCGCCGCTGGTTACATCGGGAAGCTATCTGATTGTCGAGGACACCAATATCAACGGCCACCCGGTATTGCCGCAATTCGGCCCTGGACCTATGGAAGCGCTTCAACAGTTCTTAGCGGAGAATCGGGACTTTCAAGTGGATCTGTCCCGCGAGAAATTCTTCGTCACCTTTTTCCCCAATGGCTTTCTTAAAAAGCAATAATTCGGTCCGAATCAACGCGAAGAACTGACCCCTTTGCTCAGGGCGTCAGTTCTTTGCCGTTCGTTGTACCCGGTTGATCCCGCCCGCGTTAAATCTCCGTTTGAGCTTGAACATACTGTCCGGCCAGGATCAAATTTTCAAACGTTCCCGCGTCAATCCACCAACCGTGTAAAAACTCATAGGCCAATTCCCCGCGGGCGATATAGGCATTGTTGACATCGGTAATCTCCAATTCGCCCCGGGTTGAAGGGACTAAACTTTCAATGATCCCAAACACACTGGCGTCGTAAATGTAAATACCGGTCACGCAATAATGCGATTTGGGATTGGCCGGCTTCTCCTCAATGCCAACGATCCGACTGTCCCGCAGATCGGCGATGCCGTATCCTGCCGGACTGGCGACGGCTTTCAGATAAACCAACGCTTCGTTTGGAGTTTGGGCAATCCGGGCCAGACCGGGGCGCAGATCGTCTTGGAAAATGTTATCCCCCAGCAGCACGATAAACCGCTCCGTCCCGACGAAATCCGCCGCCAGTCGCAGCGCATCGGCGATGCCGCCCGCTTCCTCCTGGATTTTAAATGTCAATTCCATTCCCAAACGTTTGCCGCTCCCGTACAAACCGGCAATTTGATATGCGCCCAATGCGTTAGTGACAATCAACACCCGTTCGACCCCCGCCTGCTTTAACTTTGCCAACGGATAGGCAATCATCGGACTCCTGCCCACCGGCAACACATGTTTGTTCACATTTATCGTTAACGGCGCCAGCCGCGACCCCGTTCCGCCAGCCAAAATCACACCCCGCATCAGTCTTCCCCCTCATTTGCAGTACGGTTTATCATATTGGTCATTGGAAAAGTTGGCTACCTAGAAAATAACTTTTGGGCCGATGTCGTCACCTAATTTTCTTAATTCGCTTGCGCGAGCAGCGACGGGTAGCTAGCGTGGACGACTACCTAAATTCCGGTAATTCATGCCAAGGTATGATTGTTTCAGTCGCCACGTATATATGGATAAAGATAAGCATAAGGGGACGAGGCGTTGCTAATGATCCAAGGCGCCCAACTGGTCTTACGCGGAATCGAAACAGCGGATCTGTCCGATCGTCATCGGTGGTTGAATGATCCGGAAGTCACCGGGTTTTTTACCAACCTCGGCGCACTCCCGCTTCCCTATGAAAAGTTGCGGGAGTGGTACGACCATATGATCCATAGCGACCATGAACTCCACTTTTCAGTGTTTTCACTTGATGGAACCCATATCGGCGGGGCTCAACTCAAAACGTTGGATTGGAAAAACCGTTCGGCGGAGTTTGGCATGTTCATCGGGGAGAAAAACCATTGGGGAAAGGGTTACGGCACCGAGATCACCCAAATGTTGGTGGGTTACGCTTTTCAACGGCTCAATCTGCACCGGGTCTGGCTACGGGTCGATCCGGAAAATATCGGGGCGCTCCGGTGCTATCAAAAAGCCGGCTTTCTGCAAGAAGGGGTGTTCCATGAGGAAGTGTTCCGGGGCGGATGTTATCACGACTCGTTTTTAATGCGAATTCTGGAGGATGAGTGGCGCTCGGCCGGGCAGCCAGCGATCGACGGATAATCGGCGGGGCCGTCTCCCAAGTAATTCGGGAAACGGCCCCGTTTATTGTCTTTGCAGCAACGCTAAGGCGTTCAGCTCAAGTAATGAACCGCGCAACCAAAATCCAACGCGCAACGCCCAAGGGTTCGGGCGATTCAGGGCGCCAAAATCAAGCTGGGAATTCCAGCCGCTAAGATCGCCAGATCAAATTGAGCTTTGCTTACCCAGTACTTAACCCGCGGCAAATCTCCTTGGCTTACGGCAAATCGTGATTATCCCTTTGGGATGATCTGAGCTTGCTCAGCGACAAAAAAAGGACTGCTTGAAATTGCTTTCAGGTCAGCCCTTTGCCATCTGGAGCAGCGCTCGTTCCGATTCTTTTGATCATCGTGACAAAAAGTTTAAAATTTCAAAATCCGGGGATACTAAAAATATTCGCAAGACCGCGCAGCGAGGGGACCCTGATACATTATTTATAACTGGAAACCAGGATCTGAGACGCCTTCCATCAGGCGTACAATCGATAAAGGAGGCCATCGCGATGCTACACTTCCATCAAGACCAAACCGTCCACAACAAACTGCTGACGCTGCAAGCCATCAATTATAAGCAACACGGCTACAGCGAGATTAAAGTCAATCACGAAAACTACCGGATGGGCCAACCCGATCAAATTGACGGCTATACGCCCGATCTGTCGGCAGTGCTGGACTCAACCACCACCATCTGCGAGGTGGAGACCAGTGATTCAATCCGGGATCTCCGGACGATCGAGAAATGGAAAGCCTTTGATAACAGCGGCTATCAGTTTCATTTGATCATCCCCAACGAAGCCTTTCAAGTTGTCAAAGAGATTACCAAGGATAATGGCATTTCCGTCGACAAGTACTGGAGCATTAGAGATTATTGAAGGCATCTCTCCGCTTTAAAAGTATTCCACCAAGTCGACCCGATAAAGCGCCGCCGCCGGGATGGCACTGGCCAAAATCCCGAATCCAAACGTTCCTAAAATCAGATACAGTTCTTGCCACGACGCGGCCAACCCAATGGTGAGCGCCGTCTGACGCTGCAACGCACCCGCCAATACCCCAAATCCCAAATGTCCGACGATCAATCCCGCCAATCCGCCTACCGCCACCAGCCCGACGCCCTCGGCTACGATCATCCGGAAGATGTCACCGGAGCGAGCGCCCACCGCCCGTAAAATCGCCTGTTCGCGACGGCGGTTCAACGCCGACCAATAAATCACCAAAGCCACCGTTAATAAGGTCATCGCGATCATCGCGTAGGCAATGATCCGCAAAACCTGCTCGCCTTGGCCCATAATCGCGAAGAACTGCACGATCACTTGCGCCGGAAAGATTAATTGAGCTCGCGTCTCGGTCTGATATTGTTGATAAAGCCGCATCGCATCCGCATATCCCTTGGGTTTGACCAGAATGGCGGTGACCCCGTGATCATGCGTTTGCCCATGTAGGGCGGGCAAACTGTGGTCTTCATGAACCTCCCAGATCCCCTCCAGCGGAACCAGGATGGCTTGATCATACGGTCCCCCGACCGGCTTCAAGACTCCCACCACCCGATAGGGATGCTCATGGCGCTCCCCGCCTTGCTCTTGCAAGGTCAGTCCATGAACGGACCGGAACGAGTCACCCGGCTTCAACCCCAATTCCCGCGCGGTTTTAGCGCCAACGACCGCTTCAAACGGAGCGGCAAACGGCTTGCCGGCGGCCAAGCGCAACCAAGGCGGCGCCGCCGGCTGCCGACGATGGTGAAAAATCGCGCCGCTGGTCCCGACGATCCGGTAACCGCGATAGTTGTCGCCAAATCCCAGGGGAATGACCATCGCCACTCCCGGCTGTTTTTGCAGTTCCGCAACGAGCGTTTCCGGGATGTTTCCAATCGGCCGGTCCTGCAGCAACACCGTATTGAGCACCAGTTGGATCGGGCTGCCCTTTGCCCCGACAATCAAGTCAAACGGTTCGGTCGCCCGGGTTAAGCCTTGATGGATCCCATCAGCCAGCAACAATAAGGTCACCGTCAAACTGACGGCTACCGCCAAAATAGCCACGGTGACCAGGCTTTGTAACGGTTTTCCGGTCAGATTACGCCACACTATGCGCAGCCGCATTGCGATTCACCTCCGGTCGTTCCAGTTCCACCACGCGTTCAAACCGCTCCCGGATTGTCGGATCATGGGTTGCCAAGATGACCATGCTCGCATGAGATCCGGCCAATCCCACCAGCAATTCCAAGACTTTGGCACTGTTCTCCCGATCCAGACTGGCAGTTGGTTCATCGGCCAAAATCAACCGCGGTTGATTGACCAAAGCCCGGGCGACCGCCACACGTTGCTGTTCACCACCGCTTAATTGACGGGGATGATGGCGCCGGCGCGTGGTCAAACCAACCGCTTCCAGCAGTTCGTCCGCCCGGGAGCGCTGTCGCTTGGGCGGGATTATCCGGGCGAAGGCCATCGCCACCAGGATGTTCTCCAGCACATCCAGACTGTTCAGCAAGTTGTAATTTTGAAAGATATATCCGATATTCCGGGCGCGCCATCGATCGCGTTCCGCTCCGCTCAGCATGTCAACCCTGACGCCGTCCAGGTAAATTGCGCCGCCGGTCGGAGTGGCCAATCCGGCAACCAAATGCAGCAAAGTGGTTTTTCCGGAACCGCTGGGCCCGGCCAACGCTACCTGTTCGCGATCGGCGACTTTCAGTTGCGGCAACGCTAATACGGTTGTCAACTGGCCGTCCGGGTTGCGGTAATCTTTGATCAGCTCGGTTAGTTCCAGCATGGAAGAGCACCTCCTTCGGATTTTGGCAAACTTCGCCCGGTTGCCTGTGAGAAACTTGCGGAACTGTTGGAGACGGCTATTTCGCGCGCTCCAATTGTTCGGCGTTGATCCGCACCAGGCTGACAAAACCGGTCTCCTGATCAATCTGGCTGCCGACTTCCAATTTGCCGGTGACCTGAATCGGCTGGTCATAAGGTAAAGCGGTGACCGGCTTACTCAACCGGACCACCACAATGTCATTGGGCCAATTGGCGTCGGTCGAGCAGAACGGGCAGATCGACATCGGCACTTTGGTCAGGACAAAAAATGCCAAAGTCGGCTTGAGCGGCGGCGCCATAAACCCGACCATCCGCACCCGGTGGCCGTTTAGCGTTTTCAGTTTCGGTGAAAACTGAATGCCCAACGGCGAAGCGCCGCTGTATAATTCATTAAAACCCAACGGCGTGACCGCTTCGCTTTTCCCCCAATCCAGCAGGGAAGCGGCCTGGACTGCAGCAGTAAGCAGGGACGGCTCCCTGCTGGGAGCCGTCCGAACGCGCGCCTCGTCCCATACCGTAAGCGTTGGAATCATGATTAAACCGAGGATGATTCCCATTGCCCGTATGGTTCGTCTTTCCATGGTTATTCCCTCCGCTTATTTCTGGCCGGGATCGAGGCCCAACGCCCGCATAATCCCGAAGAAAACTTCGGTATTGTCCATGATGCCGCGGAAATAGTCGGCGCCGGGGCCGTCGGCCGTGAGCGGCACATCGTCGGCGGTATGGACTTCCTGGGTTTCGGTATACGGAATATTGCCGTTGTAGAAATCGCCTTTGGGGTCTTTCTTCGGATTGGCGACCGGTTTGCCGTCCGCCATCACCGCCGGGGCGATCGGCTCGGGATTAAACTTATAATCTTCATTATAGTCCGGGTGGTTGGCGTAATGAATCGCCAAGGTCACATTGGGCGCCGGACTGTCGGGGAAACCGTCTTTGTTCGAATCGGCAAAGGTCGGGAAGCCGGCTTCGGCATAAGTGCGAACCGCCTGACGGCCGGTTTTGCCGTCCAATTCATGATAGGTGCCGGTAATGCTGGCGCTATGGCCGTGATCGGCGACGACGATAATCAGGGTGTCGCCGTTTTGCTTGGCGAACTCTTTGGCGATGCCGACGGCTTTATCCAACTCTATGGTATCGTACGCCGCCCGCTCCCAATCGACGGTATGCAGTTGTTTGTCGACGCTGGCCCCTTCGACCATCAGGAAAAAGCCGTTCGGGTTTCTACTCAAAACATTCAGCGCTTGTTTGGTCATATCCATTAAAGTCGGTTGATTGGTGAAACTACCGAGCACATTGGGGTTTTTAGTCACTTCGCGATCGAGATAAACATTCATGTTGTCGAGTTGGAATAGGCCCAACAGTTTATCGGTTTGACCCGTTTTATTCAGCTCGGTCTTATTGCTGACAAAGGTATAGCCTTGACTTTGGAAGTCGCTGATCAAATTCAGCTCGTCGGTCCGTTTAGAACCCGGAACACTTTTCGGCAGGAAGTGTTGGGAACCGCCGCCCAAAATCACATCCGGACGATGATAGCTCTCCAACATACTTTGAGCGATAAAATTCAACTCGCTGCGACGGCGGGTGTGGGCGACCATCGCGGCCGGCGTGGCGTCGGTAATATTCGCGGTGGAGACGATCCCGGTTCCCATGCCGCCCCGGGACCGTTTGGCAATCTCAATGATATTTTCAACTTTGGGATCATCCAACGGGTCTTTGGAAGAGTCGGGATACACACCCATCGCGTTAACCGCGCTCTTATTGCCGGTAGCGTATGCGGAAGCGCTATTGGCGGAGTCGGTCACCAAGGAGTCCATCCCCGAGGTGGTGATCAACGCCAGGTTGGACAGTTTCTCCATCTCGAGCAAGTCATTGTATTTGCCTTCGGTCAAACCGCGGGAAATGATCCGGGCGATCTCCCGGGCTTGCAAGCTCATGCCGTCACCGATAAAAAGGATGACGTTTTTGGCCGGTTTCTGAATCTTTTCCGAAACCACTTTATAGTTGACTTCACGGGAGACAGCGCCGTTGTCGGTTAAGACATTGACGATAATATTGACCGGACCTTGTTTGGCAAATTTCACTTGGTTGATCCGGTAGGTGCTCACGCCGGGATCCAGCTTGATCGCGGCTGTTTTGCTGAAAACCTGGGAAGCCGGTTGGCCGTTGACTAGAACATCGATTGCCTTGACGGCGCCAACATCTTTGACTTCGACATGCAAGTCGAAATTTTGACCGGCCCACATTTTCGCGTTGTTAATGGGCAGGACATCAATGGCATGGTAGGGGACGTTGGGAAGCTGCGCCGCAAAGATGGCACTGCCGTTTAACATGACGGCGCCGGTCAGCGTCAGCATCACCAGGATGGGGATCAGTTTGGATTGAATCTGCTCAATCACCCGGTTAATCAATCAAAACACCTCCTGAAACTTATGTTTACAGTTTTCAATGATACCGTTCGAAGATGATTAAAAGATTAAAACTCGTTTAATCGGGCGCTAAATCGGAGTTAATCCGCCAAAGGCATCAAAAAAGGCGGCTGCTTTTCCGCCCGCCGTCTTTTGGCATCGCCATCTTAACGATTAAACCGATAGCCCGTCCCCCACAACGTTTCGATATATTCGGGATTGGACGGATCCTTCTCGATCTTTTTGCGAACTTTCTGGATATGCACCGCCACGGTCGCCGAATCGCCGTAATAGTCGTTACCCCAGACCGCGTCGAAGAGTTGCTCTTTGGAGAAGACAATATTCGGATTGGCGGCCAGAAACACCAGCAACTCATATTCCTTAGTCGTCATGGCGACCTCTTTGCCGTTGATGAAGACTTTATGAGCCGCGGTCTGAATCTCCAACCCTTTGTGGGTGATGACGTCATTGGCGTCGTTTTTGCCGCGCAACCGCTCATATCGTTTGATATGCGACTTGATCCGGGCGGTCAGCTCCGCCGGGCTGAACGGCTTGGTCAAATAGTCGTCGGCCCCGCAGTCAAACCCCCGGATTTTATCGATATCTTCACTCCGGGCTGATACGACGATCAGCGGAATCTCATATTTTTTCCGGACTTCCTTGATAATCTCGAAACCGTCTTTTCCCGGCAGCATCAGATCGACCACAATCAACTGATATTGGCCGGTCAACGCCAATTTCAAACCGCTTCCGCCGTCCGCCGCGATCTCCACCCGGTAACCGTTGAGTTGCAGGTAATCCCGTTCCAACTCGGCAATGTTCCGGTCGTCTTCAATGATTAAGATCGGCTTCATCGGTCGTCTCCCTCTTCCATGTATACCGGCAACTCAATTGTAAAACAGCTGCCACGCCCGACTTGACTGGCGGCGCGAATCTTGCCGCCATGGGCTTCCATCAGCTCCCGGGCGATCGCCAACCCCAAACCGGTACTCAGTTCATCTTTGGTCCGTTCGGGGTCGATCCGGTAAAACCGTTCAAAGACAAAAGGCAGTTTGTCCGCTGCGATCCCCGGCCCATTATCGTGCAGTTCGATCCGGAGCCAATCACCGTTCCGCTCCAGCACAGCCCCGATGATTAAAGCCCGCCCGGCCCCATATTTCACCGCGTTGCCAATGATATTCCGAATCGCTTGGTAAATCCGTTTCCGGTCGATCTTGATCCGGCAGTCGGCGGACAGCCGGTCGGAATAGTCAAAGCCGATCCCTTTATCCTCCAGTTCCAGACGAAACTCCTCCATTACATCGTTCACAAACCCCCGCACCGGCAGGATTTCCAGCTGCAACTCCAGTTTTTCCAGGTCGAGTTTGGAGAAGAGGAACAGATCGTCAATCAGTCGATTCAGATAGGTCGTATTATTGTAGATGATCTGTAAATATTTCCGGTGTTCGGCCGCGCTGAGATCGGTTCGCTCGCTCAATGCCTCGATATACCCCTGGATCGCCGTGATTGGCGTCTTCAAATCATGGGAAATATTGGCGATCAAGGTTTTCCGGTTGGTTTCATATTGGATTTTTAACTGTTCGCTCTCCTGCAACCGGCGGGCCATTTCATTAAATGAAGCCACCAGCAAGGTCAGGTCATTAAAAACATCGCACTCCACCTGGACCTGATAATTGCCTTGGGCAATCTGCTCCACCCCTTGTTTCAGCTTGTCGATGGGGTTGAAAACCTGCTTCTCCAAGTGCTTGAGAAAAAAGATCTCATAAATTCCGACGAGGCTGATCAATACGGCGATAACAATGCCGAACGTACCGATGCCGGTGTAACGGATAATGAGAAACCACAGAACCAAATTGAACAGAATGATCAACGGACGAAAATACTTTATCCGCCGGTGATAATGAACAAAATGCCGATATTTGCCGGCGCTGCGCCGGTGATGATGTTCGGATCGCCAATGACGGTAATGTTCGAATCGATGGTGTTGCGCGTGCTCCCGCATCATTTCCGCAATGGCTTGCCGACGCGCCCGATAACGCTCGTCGTTGCGTTGATGAATCCGAAAAAGTAACCTTTGAAGCGTCTCGAGCGTTTTCATTTAGCCACCCCGTTTCCGGTTTCCAGTCTACCGTTATCATACTATTGCTTGTTGCTGGGGGCAATAGTCTTATTTTGATTGCGCGCGGCGCGGAATCACCAATTTTTAAACCTTTTTACGAAGCAAGGCTCCCTGGCTGCGCGGAATACTCGGTCGCTCGATCAATTCCAACCCTTCCTGAAGCGCAACGGCTAACTCCGTTTCGAACTGAGCTTGCGTCACATGGTGTTGCGGCTCCGCCACCAGGATCCAAGCGCCCGGTTTTAAAATCCGGACCACTTCGTGGAAGAAACTCCGGAGGTCGGGTAACTCATGAACTACCGCAAACGCCCATACCAGATCGACATCTGCTTTACGGTCGGCCAAACCCAAGGAATCGGGCTGCACCAGACGCAACCCGATTCGCTTTTGCAGGTTGTCTTTGGTTGCCCGTTTCGCCAACTGCTCCAACATTTTCGGTTGAATTTCCGAAACAATCACCCGTCCGTGATTTCCCACCTCCCGCGCCAGCGGTAATGTAAAAAAACCCATTCCGGGACCGGGCTCAAATACGATCATCCCTGGTTTGACGTACCGGCGGACCATCCGGTTCGGGTTTTGCATCAGACGCCGTAGCGGACTGATCAAAAAATACCCAAGCCACCACGGGCATACTACCGGGTTCGACATCTCATTTCCAACTCCTTTGAAACCGTTTCCCAAAGGGGCTGATGCAAATGCAGCGACAGCCCCTTTCCAACGTGACCATGATCCTTTTACCAGACCAGATCCAACTCCAGCTTCCCCTCAATGGCCGTTTCCTTGCCTTGTTCATCCGAGCCGGTTCCATTCACTACCAAAATCAACTTTTCAACTTGCTGGTTCGGTTTGATAAAAACACAAAACTCCACCTCGGGATCGGTCAGCTGATGGAACAGACTCCAGCAGTCGCCCCCCCGGCCGGGTGTGGTCTCCATCCGCTGCTGAAAATGATGATGCCGGCTTACATGTTCCACGATTTCTTGCCGCAATTCGGCCGGAAGATCCTTGGAGCTGACCGTAAGCGCCAGCGATTGATCGGCTTGTTCCTCCACTTTAAGCTGATTTAAGAGTTGCAAGCCAAATGCTAACCGCTGGAGACCGCCTTTGGCGCCACGCCCCTGACCGTGATGCGGCAACCGGTGTCCATGCCATGGCAGCCCATGATGATGGCCGCGGCCATGAAACCCGTGCCCGTCCTTACAATGAAACTCGGTCTGGCTTTCATGTTTCATCTGCCGATCGTCGCAGTCAAAAACGGTTTTCACCGTGGAACGGGTGGTTCCGGTCTGCAAGTTTTTTAAAAATTCGCTCTCCATGCCAAAGATCTTCGTTTGATCTTTGGTGACCGTAACTTGTAAAGCCCCCTCAAACTTCTCTTGCTCCTTTAGCCTTTTCACCACATCATACAGTAAACCTAATTTGTTCATCGTTCAGCCTCCTCGTTAATTGCGGAAATTGCCTACGCAATGTCCGTTAATGACTTGAGGCCATTATAAACGTCAGCCATAAACCGGGAATAAAGCATCCCTAAAAGAAACATAAAAAAGTATAAAAACTTTATAAACGGAAACCCTGGAAACTGAATTGCCAGCGCTTGATCCTGCAGCAATTAACCGCCGGGCAATATCTCCGCTTCTAAGGAGCGCCGCACCGTGGAGCTTTCACCGATCCCACCTTGTATCTTGGTTATCTTCGGCGGCACCGGCGATTTAACCCATCGGAAGATCTTGCCGGCCCTGTATAATTTAGCGCATCAAAAGCTCCTCCCGTCCCGTTTTGCCGTCGTCGCCGTGGGGCGGCGCGAAAAAACCCTTGCCGAATATGCGAACGAGGCCGGGGTTTCCATTGAAAAACACGCCCGTTTTCCCATGGACGCAACGCTCTATCGCGACTTCCGGCAAACGCTCTTCTATCATACGGTCCATTTTGATCAGGACAACGGGTACTCTGACCTAAGCCGGTTGCTCGCGACCTTGGATCAAGATTTGAACATTGGCGGCAACCGCCTTTTTTACCTGGCGGTCGGGCCGGAGTTCTTCGAACCGATCGTCGCCAATCTCCGGCGGCACGGTTTCCTCGCTCCCCACGACAAAGCTTGGCAACGACTGATTATCGAAAAGCCGTTCGGAAATAGTTTGCTATCCGCCCGCCGGTTAAATCAAACAATCACTGAAGCGTTTGCCGAACAGTCCATCTTCCGGATTGATCACTACCTTGGCAAAGAGATGGTTCAAAGCATCATTGACATTCGTTTTGCCAACGAGCTTTTTGAGCCTTTATGGAATCATCATTATATAGACAACATCCAGATCTCCGCCTGCGAGACCCTGGGCGTTGAAAACCGGAGCGCCTATTACGACAAAGTCGGCGCGCTCGGCGATATGATCCAAAATCATCTGCTGCAGATTTTAGCGCTGATCGCTATGGAACCTCCCGTTTTAGTCGAACCGGAATCGATCCGCGATGAAAAGGTTAAGCTTTTGCGCTCCTTGGCCCGGTTTAACTCCACAATGATCCCGCCCAATCCGGTTTTCGGACAATACGGTCCGGGGCTTATCGGCGGAAAACACGTGGTCGGATACAGGCAGGAAAATAAGGTTGCCGCGGATTCGACCACCGACACCTATGCCGCGTTACGAATTCAAATCAACAACCCGCGTTGGGCGAACGTCCCTTTTTATCTTCGCTCCGGAAAACGGTTGGCGCGGAAAACCACCGCCATCGTCGTCCAGTTCAAGCCGGCGGTGGTGTTTCCCCAACCCAAGCAACCGCTGGCTCCCAATCTCCTGACGATCCGGATTCAACCGCGTGAAGAGCTTTTGTTACAGTTTAACACCAAGCAACCGGGAATTCAGGGCGAAATCATTCCCGTCCAAATGTCGTTCTGCCAAAAGTGCCGCAATTGCGAAACGTACGCCAATTCACCCGAAGCCTATGAAAAGTTGCTCTTTGACGCGCTGCGGGGCGACTCGACGCTTTTCACCCGTTGGGACGAGGTGGAAAAATCTTGGGAGATCGTTGAGGCCATTGGCGAACACCGGGAGCGGTCTCAACCGCTTTTCCCCAATTACGCGGCCGGCGCTTGGGGACCGGCCGCCGCCGACCAACTGCTCGCCGGCGACGAACGGCAGTGGTGGAACCGCTAAGGAGGACGCGCTATGAAGATCTTCGATATTTCGATGCAAATCGACCGCGATATGCCGGTTTACCAAAACAGATCGGAGAAAAAACCCGTGATCCGCGTGGTTTCCGACTATACCCAGGGCCATTCCTACGAGTCCCGCATTACGCTGAACATGCACACCGGCACCCATGTCGACGCGCCGCTCCACATGCTGGAACGAGGAGATTCCGTCGACCGAATCGATCTGAACCGGCTGATCACCCCCTGCAAAGTCGTGGACTTGTCCGCGGTTTCCGGGCAGATCACCGCCGCCGATTTCGTTGGGCAAACGATTGCCCCCGGCGATTTTATTTTGTGTAAAACCAAAAACTCAACCCAATCCGGATTTGTGAATGACTTTGTTTATCTGGACCGGGATGGCGCCCGTTACTTGTGCGAACGTCAAATCAACGGCGTTGGCATTGACTCGTTGGGCATCGAGCGCGACCAGCCGGAACACGCCACCCACAAGCTTTTGTTGGAGGCGGGAATCATCATTTTGGAGGGGTTGCGGCTTAGCGGCATCAATCCCGGAGCGTACCTCTTGATCGCCGCTCCGCTCAAAATCGCCGGGGCCGAGGCCAGTCCGGTCCGGGCGGTGCTTTTGGAGCCCCTCCACTAATCAAAAAGCGAAAGGACTTCTCCTTCCTTTCGCCTTGGCTTTCGATTCGCGATCCGCAAACCGATTGGCTAGTATCAATCCGGTTGATTCGTCGACATGAAATTGACCGCCGTTTACCGGCGTCAAGTCAACGCAACGACTTCTTTGGCAGCGTTTTGACTGATATACCGTTCCGCCATGGAGGCCGCAATCGATCCGTCGGCCGCCGCGGTGATAACCTGCCGGAAGATCTTGTCGCGGACATCCCCGGCGGCGTAGACGCCGGGAAGATTGGTCTCCATCTGTTCGTTGGTCCGAATATACCCTCCTTCGGACAGTTGCAGGACCTCCCGGACCAATTCGGTATTGGGACTTGAACCGACTGCTAAAAAAACGCCGGCCACGGCCAATTCCGTTACTTTGTCATCGGCGAGATTCCTGACCTTGATCCCGGCGACTTTCTTTTCGCCGAGGATTTGCACCAGCTCCGAATTCCAGCGGAGTTCAATCTGCTTATGATTGAAGACTTCCTCCTGCAAGATCCGCGTAGCGCGTAAAGTGTCCCGCCGGTGGACGATGGTTACATGGGAACAGATCCGCGCCAGATATAAAGCGTCTTCAACGGCGGTATCCCCGCCGCCGACCACCGCTACCGCTTGATTGCGGTAAAACGCCCCGTCGCAAGTGGCGCAGTATGAAAGCCCCGACCCTTGAAACCGTTCTTCCTCGTTTAACCCCAGCGTTTTCGGGGTCGTACCCGTACATAGGATCACCACTTTGCTTAAGTACGTGTTTTCGTCGGTGTTTACCGTCTTAATCAGCGTATCTAGTTGCAAGGAGAGCACTTGTTCATTCACAACCTGGGCTCCGAATTTACGCGCTTGATTTTCCATCCGGATCGCTAAATCCGGACCACTGATCGGTTCTTCAAAACCCGGATAATTTTCCATCAAATGCGTGGTCGCCATCATTCCGCCGGAGAACATTTTCTCGATTAACAACGTGTTCAACCTGGCCCTTGCCGCATAAAGGGCCGCCGCAAAACCAGCCGGACCGCCGCCGACAATGATGACGTCATACAATTTATTGCCCATGGCATCAGCCCCTTTCAGCTATATATGTCGCACTATATATTTGAACTTCTTGATTGCGACATATTTTCCTTAATTCGTAAGTTGAAATAAATTCAACATTTTCTTTTCCAGCCGCGTTTTAAGGATGGAAAAAACAAAAATTCAATTATTTATTTCAACTTATATATATGTCGCACTATATATTTGAACTTCTTGATTGCGACATATTTTTTATCTAATCCTGCCTGATAATCTCGACGATCGCTTCATAAAGTTCATCGGGAGAATCGGCTTGAATGAACTCATCTTCGACCAGGGCGTACGGCCCAACCGCACAATCGCTGCAGTATCCCAAACAGGACTCGACCTCAATATTTTCTTCCTTGAAATTCCGACGCAACTTCTCAACCACTTCTTCGGTACCTTGGGTAAAATTGTTCTCACAAAAACGGATTATTGCCATACGCTTGCATCCTCCTAATTTTAATTCAATGTATCGCGAACGGTTGCTTTTTCAGGTTTTTCAAATACTCCATCAGTTCTGCCACAGTGATCTCGGACCATGGAATGTTTTCAAGCGGCAACTGCTGTTCGATCGCGGTCTTCAGCACCGGTGACTTATTGGTGTCGCCGATCATAATGGCGCCGACGATCCGGTGATCTCTGACAAAAATCCGGCGGTAAACACGCCGTTCCAAATCTGCTTCGATAAGCGTCGCCTCGGCTAAGGTTTCAGCGACGTTTCCCATAGAAAACAACGATAGGCCATAACCGTTCAAGGTGGTTACCGGAACAATGGTACGATAGGCGGCCGGTTGATTCACTATATTATGTCCGGCGGTTTTTCCTTGTTCCACCGCGATATTCCAAAGGCCGTAAACCCTGCCTTGATATTCGGCCACGTCCCCGGCGGCGTAGACATTCGCCACACTGGTCCGCATCCGCTCGTCAACGACGATCCCTTGGTTGACCCGGATCGCGGTTCCTTGGACAATCCCGGTATTGGACTTGATTCCGGTGGCATACAGCAACAAATCGCAACCGATCCGTTCTCCTGTCTGCGTAACGGCGTAAAATCCGTCCGCGTCGTCGCCGATCCGCTCAATCTGCGTCCCGGTCAATACCTCCACTCCGGCCGCTTCCACCGCCGCCTTGACAATTCGCGAAGCCGCCTCATCCAATTGCAACGGCATCAGGCGCGGTTGGAGCTCGGCGATGATCGCCTTTTGTCGCTGTTGGGTCAGGCTCCAGGCCGTCTCTAACCCTTGAATTCCCCCTCCAATATTCAATATGGTATTGGTATTGGTATTGGTATGAGTCTTCGCCAAACGCTGCCGGATCATTTGGGCGTCGGCGAGATTCCGCAACGTCGCCACTTTTTCATTGGCTAATCCCTCAATAGCCGGCGCGCGGTTGCGGGCGCCATTGGCCAATAATAATTGATCATACCCATATTTCCGCCCGGAGCGTAACGTAACGGTCTGCTCACGCTCATCGACCGTTGCAACCGCTTCTCCCAAATGTAGCGTAACCCGGTGCTGGTCATACCAGTCTTTTTGCTGGAGTAAATTTGACGCTTCATCCCGGGCCGCAAACAAGCCTTTCGAAAGCCGCATCCGGTTATACGGAGCGACCGGTTCCGCGCTGAACAGATTAAGGGCCACTTCCCGGTCAAACTCCCGAATCGCCTTAATCGCGTTAATTGCGGCAATACCCGCTCCCACTACAATGACCTGTTTTCCCATTGAACCCCCCTACCCAACTTCGCTTACGGTTAGTTTATCCGTTTCCCCGCCTTTTCTTGCCTAACAAAAAATCCGGTGTTTTGGGCACCGGATTTTCAACAGGACGTGGAAGAAAGGGGGCAAAGGAACATTTTCGCAAAATCGGAACAAGCGCAGCGACAGTTGACCCGTTCACCTGGACACTTTGAGCGGATGACAACATCCCGCCACTTTTGTCAAAAAAGCTTGAATCGCATGGAAAGTCCCGCTTTGACGCAAGTGCTTCTTAAAATAATATAAAAGCCTAATCACATCATCTTTTATCAAACGATACAATATACAAGATAACCCTTTACGATGACCTGAATGCCCGTAGCGTTTCCCTTGGTTTTGGTTGGAACCGCCCAATCGGCAAATTCATCGTTTATCAGGCAGTCGTCCATACCGGCGAATCGAAAATCCGCCGAATGGAACGACCCGGGGTCAAAGCTGTTTTCGAAGTTACCCCGAGACTAAATAACGTCAGAGGTGATTATCAATGTCCAGACACCATTGTTGCAAGCACCAACATCGCGACCGCCGGGATCGTTGTGAGCAACCTATGGCCAATGTGTTTCCGGCAACCATCATCCCGGTTGGTTCGCCCATTCGCGGCACCTGCGTTGAAACCCCGAATGGCACTTTCTGCACCGTCAATGTTGATGATGAACGGCAGCGCCGGCGTTAAGCCCATGTTGCAACGTTCCCATAATTAATCAACAACCGCACCATGTTTAGCGCTAAACAAGCGAGTCTACGGAGGCCACTGAAAAACTGCTCGAAATAACATTGACCTACAATATATTGATAGCCGAAAACAAGCTACTCACTATATATTGTAGGTCAATCTTTCAGAGCGGTGGTTTTTCAGTGGCTTGAGTCTACGGACTCGCTTTTCATTTAAGCCGCCACCGTCCAATAACGAGCAGCTGCCCATAAAAAAGAAAAACTTTCGGGGTTGTCCCCAAAAAGTTTCCCTTGGAACTACTCGTGAAACGAATCCTTCGCCCCCGTTTCCAAGCGTTTCCGGTATTGCAGGGGCGATAGTCCGGTAATGTTTTTAAAAAGTTTCCCAAAATACGACTGGTTTTCAAAACCGACTTCGTTGGCAACAAATAAGACGCTACGCTCGGAGTCACGCAGCATTTTCTGCGCGATCGAAATCCGTAAATTATTATAATAATCGGTAAAAGTCAACCCGGTTACCTCTTTGAAACTGCGGCTCAAATAGTAGGGACTGACATGAAAAGTCGCCGCGACCATCGACAACGTCAGTTTCTCCTGGTAGTTCTGGTTAATATATCTGACAATTTCCGAAATCCGCCCATGGGTCGGATTCAAGTGCGGAAGTTCTTCATCGCGGTTGGTGTTGCGGGCGGTAAAAATCAGTAACTGCAGCAATAATGAACGCAAACAGTTTTCATAATCCAAACTGCGGTTTTGGATCTCTTGACGCATTGTCTCAAAGATCCGGTCCACCGCGTTTTGATGGAGCGGATCGAAGCTGACGAAGTTGTACCGGTTAAAAAGCCGATCCAGCGACTGGGGCGCGGCCCCCGCCGCATCCACCAGAAATTCCGGATTAAACTTAATCAGAAACCGTTCGTGATTTGGAATTCCGGTATCTTGGGTCGTATGCAAATCAAACGGCTTGATAAATATCAGATTGCCTTGCCGCACATGGTAACTGCGATCTTTAATAAAATAAATCCGCTCGCCGGCCAGCAGATAAAAGAGCTCATAATTACTGTGGAAATGGTTGCCGGCCATGCTTTGATGGCCGACCACCTTCCGTTGGGAAAGAAAGAAAGAACCCGAAGCGTTGGTGAATTTCAAAGGGGTAAAATGCGCCATGAACAACTCCCGCCTTTCCGCGCCAAACCGAAAAAATATCCTGCTTTTTATTTTACTGTTACAAAGATTTAAAGTAAAGGTTGAACTCTAACTCCAGTTTGTTATAATTAACTCACGGAGGGGATCTGTCATGTCCAAAATTATCTGTTGCGACTATCCAAACCAAGAAGGGGAAGGGGTTCGCAAGTTTCAGAATTGGTTGATCGGAATCGACGGTTGTTGCCAAATAACCAATACCTGCTGGATTGTGGCGGCAGTCGAAACCAATCAACAGATCGTCGATCGTCTCCGCGGTTACTTAGGCGCGGACGCCCGGATTTTTGTCGCTTCCTTGGAGAAAGGCAGCGGCGTTTGGGTCAATGCGCTCGAATCCAGCGAAGTGCTCCAAGATATTTTAAAGAGTTGATTTGATAACAAAAGCCTTGTTCCGCCTAACGGACCCAAGGCTTTTGTTATTTAACCATCGCCCAACCGACCCGGAGCGGCTGCCGTGCTTTCCCGGATCACCAGTTGCGGGGTGAATTTCAGTTTCCGTTTGACCGGTTCCCCTTGCAATACTTTGTAGAGTTGATCGGCGGTCGCCCGGGCAACCTCCCGCGTATGATTGTCGATGGAAGTCAACGTGGGTGTGGCCGCCTCCGTCAATAGCGAATTGTTATACCCGATGATCGAAATGTCCCGGGGAACGTTCAGTCCGCGTCGCGCGGCGGCTTTCATCACTCCGACCGCAGTGAGGTCTTCGCCGCAAATCACCGCGGTAACCCGCTTGCCTTGGTCGAGCAGTTGATTCAGACCGGCGGCGCCATCGGCCATACTGTAAAAAACTCCGCAATAGTTACTCGGATCGAGGCCATGCTTACGCATCCCGTCCTGAAACCCTTTCAGTTTCGCCACCGCCGAGGGATTTTTGGAATCGACAAAATAATGAATATCACGATGCCCCTGTTCAACCAGGTAAGTCACGGTATTGGCCACGGCCACCGCATCATCGTGAACGATGGAATAAATATTATCGGCCTGCAAAAAGTTGTTCACGATCAGTAACGGCACTTTCCGGGCGGCTTGCAAAAGATGATCGTTGTTGGCCTTCTCCTTATACATCGAACCGACCATGATAATCCCGTCGACCTGTTTCTCCAGAGTCATCCGCAGGCACTTCTTAATACTCTCCAACCCGGAACCGGTATTGGTTAAAATCACATTATAGCCCAGTTCAATGAAACGCCGTTCAATGGTGTAAACCACGGTGGCGATATACAGACTGGTGATATCATTGGCCAAGATTCCGATGGTTTTCATGGAGTTCACCACTAAACCACGCGCGACCGCGTTGGCAACATAGTGGGTTTGGTCCAAAATCGCTTGAACCTTTTGACGGGTCTCCGGGTTCACCTTCTCCGGTTGATTGAGGACCCGGGAGACCGTTGCCGTCGAGACCCCGGCTAAACCGGCAATGTCTTGCATCTTCATTATAATTCACCTAAAACAGACCGTATTCAATCGAACTTATCCTTATATGATAACCTTTCTTTGGCGCAAAAGTCAAATCGCCGTCCGCTTGGAGAGTTGCCGCAATCGTTCCGGCGCTTGCCAAAATTATTATGGAACATGCCCGAGTGGTTTTGGAACGTTCCAAAATCGTTTTGGAACTTGCCAAAGTCACTTTGGAACATGCCAGAGTCGTTTTGGAACTTGCCAAAGTCACTTTGGAACATGCCAGAGTCGTTTTGGAACATGCCGGAGTCGTTTTGGAACCTGCCGGAATCGTTTAGGCGCTTGCCAAAATTGTTTTGGAACTTGCCAAAGTCACTTTGGAACATGCCGGAACCTTTTTGGCACTTGCCGCAATCGTTCCCGCGCAAATGAGATCACAGGCGAGGGTGAGGTCAGGACCTTCCGAACTCCTTACTCCCCGTACTCCGCCTGTTTCTCGCGGTAAAAAGCCTGGAGAATATAAAAGGCGAGTTTCCGGGTTTGCTTATCGGCCGCAATCAACCCTTTCCGGTTGAATCCCCGTTGGAACCGGTTAATCCGGCGCGGTGTCCGGAAATCGTACAGGATCCAGGGCGAGATTCCCTTGATGTAATCGAGCTGCCGGACGATCTCAACCTGGCGCCGGTAAACTTCGGCCATGTGATCTTCGGTGAAGAGGTCGTTTTTAGTGCCGCGTTGACCGGCCAGGCCGTCGGCGCCGGTCTCGGTGATCACCACCGGCTTTTGGGGATTGGAGTTCTTGCCCAGAGCGATCAGGTCCTCAATGTTAGGCCGGTACCAACCGTAATATTCGTTTAACCCAATCACATCCAACGAGTCGGCCAAGCGGTCCTCGATCTTCAGTTTGGCTTCGTTCACCAGGCAAGCCGCTGAGACCAGCCGGGTGGGATCGGCTGCTTTGGCCGTCCGCGCCAACCGACTCATGAACGACAACCGGGCTTCGGTATCGGCATTTTCATTCCCAACCGACCAGATGATAACACTGGCCCGGTTTTGGTCGCGCAAAATCAGTTCGAGCAATTGGTTTTCGGCATCGGCGTAAGTGGCCGGATTGTCGAAAGCGATCGCCCAATAAACCGGAATCTCTTCCCATAAAAGCATGCCGACTTCATCGGCGATCAGCGCCGCCAGTTCGGTATGGGGATAATGGGCCAACCGCATGAAGTTGCAACCCAAATCCTTGGCGTCGGCGAAACGGCGCCGCAAATCCGCCTCGTTGGTCACTTTGCCGAGTTGTTCATCATCTTCGTGGACGCAGATTCCCCGGAGGAACAGCGATTTCCCGTTGAGCCGGATCGTTTGGCCCGCCACCTCGATCTGACGGAACCCCACCAGCAATTCCACCCGGTCGGCGCCGTAACTGATAACCACTTGGTAACGGCGGGGTTGCTCCGGACTCCACAGTTCCGGCCGGGCCGCCGCCGTCAGCACGACAGACTGATTGACGGTCTGCCCGGTGGTTTTGACGCCCAATTCGGGGATTTCCAACCCGACCGCGCCGTCGGCCCCGTCGACGCTAACTTCAGCCCGGATTTGACCGTAGGTGCCATCGGGAACCAGATACACCTTGGCGTTTTTAACAAACGCCGGTTTCAGCCGGACCAACTCGATATCGCGATAGATCCCGCCGTAATTGAACCAATCGGTATTTTTCATCGGAACCCGGTCGGCGGTGCGGGTGTTATTAACGCAGAACTGAATGATATTTTTTTGCTGAAGTTTGCCGGTGAGTTCCACGCAGAACGGCGTGGACCCGCCCAGGTGATTGCCGAGAAACTCCCGGTTCAAAAAGACTTTGGTATCATAGTTGGCGGCGCCGATCTTTAAAAAAACCCGTTCCCCCGGTTCGACGGCAATATAAGTGAATTCCCGCGCGTACCAAGCGCTTCCCTCGTAATAAAGATATTCCGGTCGGGTCGTATTCCAACAGCACGGCACGACGGTTTCTTCCCCGGCGTCATGGTCGTAATCCCAAGGAACCAACCGGCCGTTGGCATCTTCCTTGACGAGCAAGTGCCAATCGGCGCGCAAACCGGTGTCATACGGATCAATCGCAAAAAACCAACTGCCGTTCAGACTCTCTTTCGGACGGTTCTCCGTTAGAATAAAGGTGGTGTGGTTCAGGTTTTGCAGGCTGAACTTATAATGATAACGCTCATCGTGAATATTGGCTTGCAGATTATCGGCATGTAATTCGTTGCTCATGGTAATCACCTTTCAATATGAAATATTGATTATCAACCTTTGACGCCACCGGCGGCGATTCCCTGGACGAAATATTTCTGGGCTGCCAAAAAGACCACAATGACCGGAATGACCGAAACCAGACAGCCGGCCATTTGCGGACCGTAATAAACGGTATATTGGGTGATAAAATCGGACATTCCCAAGGGAATGGTCTTCAGGCTTTCTTTGGTGATATAGATCATCGGGGTAAAGAAGTCATTCCAGAAGAACCGGAACGAGAAAATCACCTGAGTGGCAATGACCGGTTTGGCCAAAGGCAGCATAATCCGGGCAAAGATCACAAACTCATTGGCCCCGTCGATCCGGGCCGCCTCAATCAGCGAATCGGGAATGGTCATGAAATACTGTTTCACCAAAAACGTGCCGAACGCCGTAAAGGAGCCCAACAAAATCAAAGCCAAATGGGTGTCGTACAGTCCTAAGTTGCGCACGATCAAAAACTGCGGAATGATCATCACTTGTTGCGGGATCATGATCGAAGAGATATATAACAAAAAGATCAGGTCCCGGCCTTTCCAACGCAGTTTGGCAAAGGCGTAAGCGCCGGTGGTGGCGGTGAGGATCTGCACCAGGGTGATGATGATCGTCACTTTGAAGGAATTATAGGTATAAACCGGAAACGACTTGACAAGTTGCTGGAAATTATCCCAGATGAAATGGTCCGGAATCAGTTTTACCGGATAGCTGAAGATCTCCGACTCGGTTTTAAACGCGGAAGACACCATTAATAACAACGGCAAAAGAATGATCAACGCGGTGATTCCCAATATTACGTAGACCGCGGTGGATGAAACGAACCGCTTCAGTTGCCGGTTGGGGGTTGAATTAAGCTGTTCCAATCTCAGTTACCTCCTCACGCAGATATGCGCCAGTTGTTAATCGTAGGTTACCCATTTCTTTTGACCCCGGTATTGCACCACGGTTACCACTAAAACAATCAGCAATAACACCACCGCTTCGGCCGAGGCGTAACCCATCCGGTAATGGGCGAAAGCGTTCTGGAAAATATCGAAGACCAAGACCGTTGTCGAGCCGGCCGGACCGCCGCCCAATTGTCCCCCGGTCATGACAAAGACCGAGTCGAATACTTTAAACGAGTTGATCACCGCCATAATCAAACAGAAGAACGTCGTCGGGCTGAGCATCGGGACGGTTACATTCAAAAGTTGCTTCCATTTGTTCGCGCCGTCAATCTCCGCCGCCTCATATAACTCGGGATTGATCGACTGGAGTCCGCTGAGGAACAGAATCATGTAATACCCAAACGATTGCCAGATCGTCACCAGCATAATCGTGAGCAACGCCGTGCTGGGGCTGGTTAACCAAGGAACCTTGGCAAAACCCAACGCCAGTAGCAAATTGTTGACCGGACCCTTGTCGGGATGGAGCACAACCATAAAAATCAACGAGATCGCGACCATCGACAAAATGGTCGGTAAAAAGATAACGGCGCGGAAGAAGTTCCGTCCGAATAATTTCCGATTTAAAAAAATCGCAAAGACAAAACCCAAAAGGATCTGGGCGATCACTGTCACCACTGTAAATTTGACAGTGTTAACCAACGCATTGATAAAGTCCGGACTGGTAAACGCGATCATAAAGTTTTTCAAACCAATCCACTCGAAAGCAAACCCCCCCGAGTAATTGGTAAACGCCAAGGCCACCGTGGCAAACATCGGGACCAGAATGAATAAGAAAAACCCGATAAAACTGGGCAATAAAAACGCGGCGACTACCAACCATCTAGTCGGCTTTGAAGTTTTAGCTGCCATCCGCCTCACCTTTCTTTCAAAAAGGGGCTCCAATCAAACGAAGCCCCTTTTCATACTGCTAATTTTAGTTTGTGGTCTTGATAACTTGTTGCAATTGCGCTTTCAACTCGGTGATGAACTCTTTCTCGGTCATATTGGAAGAGAGGTATTTCTCCAATACCGTTCCCAAGGTCGCTTCAACCCGGGAACCGTAAATGGTGTACCACTGAGCCATCCGCGGCGCCGGTTCGATAAAGTAGTTCAACGATTCGGCATCCGGCACAACCTTGGCCAACTCGGCTTTAACACCCTCGTCAATCACCGGCGGGAGGAAGCCGTTTTTGGCGACAACCTTAGCCCCTTCGGAACTGCCCATCCAGGCGAGGAATTTGAAGGCGGCGTCTTTTTTCTTGGAACGGCTGTAAATATGGTTGAAGGTACAAGCGCCCATGGTGACATATTTGGAACTGTCGCTGGGCAACCGGGTGATCGCCCAGTCGTTCCAGGTGTAATCTTTGAGCAGCTTGCCATCGCGACCGCTGATCATCATCCCGGGGAACCATTCGCCGATTAACAACATTCCGGTGTTGCCATCGTAAAACGGTTTGGAATAATGGGTTTTGGTGGCTTTCAGCTCCGCCATGGAAAGAATGCTCTTGGATTTCTCCAAGTCGCGACGCATTTTAACACTGTAAGACAACGCTTTTTCATCCAGATTCAGCTTGCCTTTGGCGTCGATAAACATCACGTTCTTCTGAATCGCCGGCACCACGCTCAACTGCGGCCAGGTATACAGCAGCGAACCGTATTGACGGCCGTCGCCGCTGCTCAGTTTCTTGCTGACTTCCTGGAATTTATCCCAGGTCCACTCGCCCTTCTTCACATATTCGGTCGGGGTCGGGATTCCGGCTTTGGCAAAAAGTTTTTTGTTATAGTAGGTATAATATCCGGCGCCCCGGTACGGGATGGCCAAAACTTTGCCACTGACGGTAATTTGCGAGGTATAGGCTTTGATTGATTTGAGATCGTATTTGGTGGTCTTAATGTACTTGTCCAGCGGTTCAATGAAACCGTTTTTGGCTTGTTGGAACATGTCGGTCTGACGTTTCTGCATGAAACAGTCGATGTCGGCGCCACCGGCCAACATGGTCAAGATTTTGGTTTCATAGTCGGCCGACGGCAGAACCGTGGTCTTGACGAAAATTTCTTTCTGGCTGTTGTTGAAAGCGTCAACAATCGGTTGGAAGGTCGGATCCTGCCACATGTAATAGTTGACTTCAACCGGGGCGGCCAGACTGAACCCGCTTGCCGCTACCAAGATCCCCAATAACATTAGGAAAACCAAGGCCGAAATTTTTCTCAATCAACTCATCCCCTTTAACAATTATTGGCTACGCTCTTTCAATCCAAGCTTATTCTCCTCTTTTTGCAAGAACATCGAAACTTTCTCACAAATGTAAGCGTTTTCATGAAAGCGCTTACATAAAATATAACTCCTTGTTAAAAATTTGTCAATTACAAGTTAAAAATAACTTTTGGCATTTTCCCTTTGAATACCTTGGCTGCAACCCTCACCTTCCGATGACAGTCCTTCGTTCAAACCCTATTTTCGCTAACATTCTTTTCTTTCGTTTGCAGGAAAAATTGGATTATCGGACAATAAGTAGGTAACAAAAATGTTTCGATCAATTTCGAACGGTGGCATTCCCGGTAAACGGTAGTATTTTAGAAGGCAATTCCGGAATTTCAAAACGAATTCAGGAGGACTGCAACTTGAAAAACATTCACGACGAAGGCTTACGTCAACCGGCCCGTTTTGCGGGCGTTCCTTTCATTGACCGGAGTTTTTGCGACCAACAGATCGCCTGGGTGCTGACCAAGCTCGACGCCAACCTCCCGGTGTTCCGGGAGACCTTTCCGGCGCCGGCCAGTCAAAACCTGATCTATCCGGCGATCGGTAACATCGAATGGACCTCGTCCTTTTGGACGGGCCTGCTATGGTTGGCCTACGAAATTTCCGGAGACGCGAAATACCGGGAAGCGGCCGAATCCCAACTCCCCGGTTATCAGCGGCGGATCACCGAACGGATCGAAACCGCCACCCATGATTTAGGCTTTTTATACTCGCTTTCCTGCGTCGCCGCGGCCAACTTAACGGCCGACCAACAAGCGGAAGCGACCGCGGTCCAAGCGGCGGAGTTGCTGACGGAACGTTATTTCGAACGGGCGGGCATCATCCAGGCTTGGGGCGATCTGAACGACCCGGAACAACGGGGCCGGCTGATCATCGACTGCTGCATGAACCTGCCGCTGCTTTACTGGGCGGCGCGGGTCACCGGCGCACGGCGTTATTACGAGATCGCCTATCACCATGCCTGCCAAGCCGCTAATTATCTGGTCCGGGAGGACGCCTCCACCTATCATACCTTTTATATGGATGTCGCCACCGGAGCGCCGCGTTTTGGCAAAACCGCCCAGGGTTACTCCGACGCTTCCTGTTGGGCGCGGGGCCAAGCTTGGGCGATCTACGGTTTTGGATTGAGTTACCGCTATACCCGGGATTGGCGTTTTATCACCCTGGCCCAAAAAGTCGCCCATTACTTCCTCAATCGGCTGCCGGACGATTATATCTGCTATTGGGACTTGAGTTTCACCACCGGCCCCGAGGAACGGGACAGCTCGGCGATGGCCATCGCCGCCTGCGGTCTACTGGAACTGGCCAAACACCTGCCGCTTTGCGAACCGCACCGTACGGCCTACGAAAACGCCGCCCTACGGTTCATCCGCTCCCTGGCCGCCGACTACACTACCGCCGGAATCCCCCACTCTAACGGTCTGCTCCAACACGCCGTCTATAGCAAACCGGCCGGCGCCGGGGTTGACGAATGCAATATTTGGGGCGATTATTTTTACCTCGAAGCCTTGGTGCGGTTGGTCAAAGATTGGCAGCCGTATTGGTGAAAAAACCGCCAGATTGAATATTTCGGTGGCTTGATCTCCCCTTCGGTTCTTGGATGTTGTAGATCGGTCGATAGATTGCAGATTATGGTTCCGGAATTTGATATTCCGGAGGTTAAATATTGAATTCCGGTCCTTAAAAACAGTATTCCGGTTCTGAAATTTGCAAATTTCAGAACCGGAATACTGTTTACGCGCGCAAAATTCTATTTTTAATTTCTGTTTTATTATTTTTTACCGGATTTTCGTATCTCCGTTCCAAGCGATATACGGCGCCAGTTGGGGAATTTTTGCCTGTATTCCTTGAGCCACCAATGCGGCGATCCGCAACGCGCCCTCATAGGTAAAATGAGTATGGTCGGAGCTGCCCTTGGGGTAATTTTGCGGCCATGCCTCCGGGCCAAAGGTCATAAACAGCTTTTCCGCTTCGGACGCCCCCAAACCGACCAACAGTTCCCGGCTTTGCAGTTGCAAGTCGATAAAGGGAACCGTTTTCGCAACCGCCACCGTTTTGACTTGATCGGTATAACTCGGCGCATGGCTGGTGGTGAAAACGCCGTTGGCGTTGAAATGCCACCGTTCCACCGGGGTCAGCAATACCGGAATCGCTCCGGCGGTCCGGGTTTCTTCGACATATTGAACCAGGTATTGACGGTACTGCTCCGGCGTTGTCGCCCGGGTGGAGCCGGCCGCCGTATCCTGATCGTTATGACCCATCTGAATCAAGACATAATCGCCAGGTTTTAAACTTGCCTTAATCTTATCCCACCAGCCTTCGGTAATGAACGACCTGGTGCTCCGGCCCGATTTGGCGGTATTATTGACCACGATGCCGCAATCCGCTTTGAGAAACTTCGGAAATACCTGTCCCCAGCCGGTCCGCGGGAAACGCTGCGGTTCATAATAACTGCAGGTTGAATCGCTCACAAAATAGATGGCGATCTTCAATAACGCCGGTGGGGTTGGGACTGAACCGCTCTGATTCTCCGCAAGACAATGCAACGGAATCAAACCCGCGAACAGACTGATTAAACATACCATAAATATAACTTTCCCGGGGTTCATTCGGATAGGCCTCCTCCAGACGATTTTGGATACCGATCCTTATTCTACCAAATTGCCTGGCAAACTTCTGTCACAATCTTGACTTGATTAAATCAATTTCGCCAATTTTTGCGCTGCAGTTTTTTACTCCAAGCGCATGACATAATAGACCCGCCAAAGATTAAAAGGCTGCCGGTGTTAAATTCTAAAAATAATCAAATTTCCATAATTAATAATAAGGTAAAGTGTGATATTATTAAATACGAGTGCAAAAAACAAGGAGTGGATGCGTTGCTGATCTTCACCGCGATCATCTTGGGTATCATCGAAGGTTTTACGGAATTTTTACCGATCTCGTCAACCGGACATTTGATCGTTGCCGCTCATCTCCTGAATTTCCACGGCGCTTTCGCGGTGCTTTTCGAAATCGTCATCCAACTCGGCGCTATTTTGGCGGTGCTTTATCATTACCGCTGCAAAATCTGGGATTCCTTACTGAAATTAAAACCGGGCCAAGCGGGTTTTGCTTTTTGGTCGAAGATTCTGACGGCTTTTTTCCCTTTCGCGGTAACCGGGTTTTTAACCAAAGACCTGATTGAAAAGTACCTTTTTTCGCCCTATACCGTTGCTTGGGCGTTGATTTGCGGCGCCATACTCATTTTGCTGGTCGGGCGGGGCCAAGGCAGCGGTGTCACGCGCATCGCCAACCTCAGCTACAAAAGCGCTTTCTTGATTGGGGTCGCCCAATGTCTGGCCTTATTTCCGGGGATGTCCCGTTCGGCTTCGACCATCATTGGCGGTTTGTTGCTCGGACTAACGCTGACCGAAGCGGCGGAATTTTCCTTCTTTTTAGCCATTCCCACCATGTTGGCGGCGACGACCGTTTCGTTAATCCACGGCGTCGGCTCGTTAACTTCCCAAGAGGCCCTCGCCTTAAGCATCGGATTCCTGATCTCTTTCATCACGGCGCTGATTGTGATCGATAAGTTCATCGCCTTCTTGTCCAAATATTCTTTGCGGCCTTTCGCTTATTACCGGATTGTGATGGGAATTTTAATCTTCATCGTTTTTGCCGGAAAACTCTCCTAACCCTCATTGTTCTTTTTTAACAACACCTTCTCATACTCAAGCAAAAGCGCATCCAGAATCTGGCTGGCTCCCACTACCTCCGGGTCGGTTAATTCCCGGTTGGCGGTGAGATCTTTTAGCCGTCCGCGCAATGTCTGAATTTCCGCCTTTAACTCATCAAGGTTTGGCGTCATGGTATCCCCTCCTCGGATTGGCCTGCCCGGCCGCAATTCTTCGCTTCAAATCGTATATGGGATCTCGGACCCCTTCACAATGTCCGAATCAAATCCTTGACAATTCAACCACATTTCCAATGAGCGCTGCGTTAAATCCCTTTGCAAGGTCGGACCGAAGACTACCGTTCCCGTTAGTATAATGATACCACGGCGTAGCCGGAATCGGAAATGCTTGGGAATAAAATTCGGCGAAGCTTCGATTAAATACCGTCTCATAATCAGCTTGAGCAATCATCGCATTTCACTGCCTTTTCCTTCACAATTAACCGTCAGTTGCATTCGGCAATGATTATGCCCAAGCGCGGATTTTTCATAACGGCTTCGGTATCCAACGTCATTCGCCGGGACGGCTATGCGGATATTGAGAGGGTGTCACGCCGGTATACTTCTTAAAGAGGCGGCTGAAATATTCGACATCTTTATACCCAAGCTGTTCGGCAACTTGGTAGGTGAGTAGCGCGCCGTCCGATAACAGTTTCTTCGCCCGTTCCAGTTTGATCAGGGTGATGTAGTGGCTTACCCGTTGCCCGGTTTTTTCCCTGAAGACCTCACTCACATGGGAGCGGTGTAAAAACAAGGCCTCGGACAAACTTTGCATGGTGACCGCCTGATCAACATGCCCCAGGACATAGTCGGATACCTGAGCGACGATCCCGCTCCGCTCCCCGAAACTTAACCGTTTGACCGTCGCCGCCAAGTCGGCGGTCACGCTGCCAAACTGTTCTGCCATCGCTACAGCGTTTTGGTCGTTTCCGCATTCAAACCGCCGTAAACGGTTTAAATCGGCAAAACGTTCAAGCCAAGGCAGCTCATGCGCAACCCGGTCCATGATTTCACCAAGACCTTTTTGAATAATCACGACAATTTTGGGCGGTTCCAAACTATCCGCCAACGTGGCGATAACCTTTCGCGCAGTGGCGCCCGCCGTTGGATCCCCTGTCACAATCGCGGCAGCCACCTGTTGAAATTCAGATTCGGGGTAATGCAACAATGCCGCCCGTTCCAACTTTTCTTCCAACTGCTTGAGATATTGCCGGTTTCCGTTTATTTCGGCCAGTCCCGCCGCGACCCGCTTTAACAACCGCGCCAGCTCCTCCTCGCTGACCGGCTTGACAATATAATCAAACGCCCCCAAGATCATTCCCTGTCTGGCGTAACCGAAATCACCGTAATCGCTGGCGAAGACCACCAACTTGGCAAGTTTGCGTTCCATCACCTTTTGCAACAGTTCGATCCCATCCATTTTCGGCATGCGAATATCGGTGATTACCAAATCGACCGGGTGTTCTTCCAACCGTTTTAATGCTTGAGAGCCGTCCCTGGCTTCAGCGGACACCGTAAAGTCGCAACCCTTACCCCAAAGCCGCATCCGCTTCCATTCCAGCAGAGCAACCTCGGAATCATCAACCAGCAGCACCGTATACATTGACGCCCGCTCCTCCATCTTCCTGATTGGCGATCGTCCCGATTATTGTTGGACAATCGGTATCGTGAAATAAACCGTGGCCCCCGCTTCCAAACGCCCTTCAATCCAGATCCGGCCGCCGTGTTTTTGAATAATCTTTTTATTGGTCGCCAGTCCGATGCCATGCCCTTCAAACTCCTCGGCCGAATGCAACCGTTGAAAAACGGCGAACAATTTTCCGGCATACTCCATCTCAAATCCAACCCCGTTATCTTGAATGGCAATCTGATATTCGGTCGCAAGCGTGCGACAACTGACGGTGATCATAGTTTTGGACCGATCTCTTGAAAATTTAATGGCATTGGTCAAGATGTTGAAAACAACCTCCCGCATCAGAACCTTATCGGCGTGAATCAACGGCAGGGAATTTTCGTAGCGAAGTTCCATCTCCCGGCCCGAATATGCCGTTTGCAAATGATCAAACACATCGCTGATCATCGTTTGAAGGTTCATCGCTTCCTTGGTCAACTGGCGGCGCGATGTTAACGAATACGCCAACAACCGGTCGATTAACTTGATGGCGTCATTGCCGATCTTCGCGATATTGGTCACCATTTGGCCGAGATCGGGATGGAGCGCGGGACCGTAATCCTCACTGATAAATCGGGCATACCCGGTGATCGAACGGAGCGGCGCCTTTAAGTCATGGGAAACGATGAACGCGAACGCTTCAAGCTCGGCAATGACATTCTCCAGGTCGATCGTTCGTTCGACCACCCGCTTTTCGAGATCTTTATTTAACTCCTGAATCTCCTGAATGGCTTGACGGTAGGCGGTAACGTCGTCAAAAAAGACGCCGACTCGATCGCCCACTTTAAAAGCGTTGGCCCGGTAATGGCGCTCCCGGACCGGATTGTAAGGCTCGAGCCTTTCCGACTGTCCGGTGGCCATGATGCGCCGGTAAGTATCCAAATATTGCGTCGGGTAACCGGTCGCCTCGCTCCAACGCTTGCCAATCACCGCCGCGGTTAGGATTGACTGTTGTTCGCTGCCGGGGCGGAATTCGACAAATCGTAAATCAATAATCTCCCGCCGCTCGTTATAGACCGGGTCGACCAGAAAAAAGCCGTTCAACATTTTGTCAAAGAGCAGTTTGGATCGGATTTCGCTTGTTTGGCGGGCCGCCTCGGCCGTCCGGCGGTATTTAAAAATTTGCATGACAAAACCGCCGCCAATGCCGATGACGACAATGTCCAAAAACGAACTAAACGACTGGTTTTCCGGCACTACCGGAACGCCAACGCCCATTGTCAAAAACCCAATCGTTGGGATTGCTAAAATCGCCAGACTAAGTAGCCCATAACGGCATCCCCAAACCCAAAAGATCCATCCCGGAAAGACGATACTCCAAATTAAATGAAGGGTTTTGCCTGCCACTGTGATGGGTATCCCGTAGTTCGCGCCCCATAAGCATAGGAACCCCATCATGAATGAGAAAAGGACCTTAACAGCATCCCAAGTCAACTTCTCCCGCCGTGCGCCTAAATCCATCGGAATATCATCCTTGATTTTTGATAACCATAAAGCATACTCCATTCTTGATGCCGTTTTTTCAATCACGGTTGGTTCCATTACTTATATCGGTCGGTTGATCTTCACAAATAAGCAGTTATTCACTAATATTGCAGAAAAAGTATAAATATTCTGTCGATTGCGAGGAAATAAAAGACCGCAAACAAAACCCCGGAAAGGGAAAAGAAAAGACCCTGGCAGCCTTTTGTCAGGATCAAGATCCGGTTAACCACATTTAAATGCCAACGAACCGGGTAGAAAAGAACGATCTTACGATTTCCCTAAATTAACAACCAACGGATTGGCTTGAACCCACGGCGCCGCTTGGGCCGAATTCATTTTATGGAGCATTGCGACCGCTTCTTTCTCAAGCACCGGTTTGCCGAAATAATAGCCTTGAATCAAATCGCAACCGCAGTCGACCAGAAAATCGACTTGATATTGATTTTCGACCCCCTCCGCGATGACACTTAACCCTAATTCATGACCGATCATAATTATATTTCTGGTTAAAGCGGCGCTTTCCTTGCATTGGATGATATCATCAATAAATGTCTTGTCAATCTTTAAGCTATTCACTTTCAATTGTTTCAAGTAACTTAATGACGAGTAGCCGGTTCCAAAGTCATCCAAAGCGATCTGGATTCCAGCCGCTTTCAGCTTTTCAAGTTTGGAGTGATGAACATCAAGCGATTCCATTAAATAAGACTCGGTTAACTCCAATTCTAAACAGCGTGGCGGTATTCCCACTTCTTTTAATATCCCCAAGACCCGCTCAACAAAGTCAACTTGGCCAAGCTGGACAATGGACACATTGACCGCGATCTTGCATTCGGTAAACCCTTGTTGGTGCATTCGGCTCAAAAATTGGCAGGCCGATTTTAAAACCCACTCTCCAATCGGGATAATCAAGGCGGTCGCTTCCGCCACCTGAATAAACGAATTGGGCGCAACCGCTCCCAACACTGGGTTTTTCCAACGCAATAAAGCCTCGAAACTGGCGATCTTGCCTGACTTCACACTAAACTGCGGTTGGTAAAGCAGGTACAACTCCCCATTATCCAAGGCTTGGTTTAAATAACGCGCTATTTTGGTTTCTAATTCATTGGATTCATTAGCGACGCGGCGATAGAGTTCAAAGTTGGTTCCGGAATCGGGTGGCTTCGTTTCCGAAAGTCGCGCTTCATTTCCCGTTTCACGCGTGCCGATTAACAATAGAAATTGGGGGGTCCCCCGGTGATTCCGGATGATTTGCCTTTGAAACCGGACCGGTCGTGTGAGATCCGGCGAATAATAAAAGCTTTCGTTGGTTGGGCGTCCGTCGCGCTCGGCGGCGGGATCTTGCATCGAGGACAGCATTTGCCGCAAAAAGGCCAAACCGGTTGGGTCGTCGATCACTGTGTATTTTTTCCCGATTAAATCCTTTACCGCCCAACCGAGCGTTGTTTCAACCGATTGGTTACAACGGACGACCGTTCCGTCCGCTTTGAGTAAAATGATTACCAAATCCATATTGGTTAAGAAAATTTTTGATATTTGCCGTTCCAGACGATGGTTGCGCTTCACAAAGACAATTGCGAAACAACTCAATATCATGAAGCCGATTAAGGAGAGTAACCAAAAATTCATTCCAACCACCTAAATTAGTTATTTGATTCAGGCTAAAAACTGATCCTTTGGTCCATTACCGGGATTCAAACACCCCATAACTTAATCACCCAGTCCCGTAACTGATGAAGCTCCGCTTTGAGAACACATCCGGAGCAACCTTGACGCCATGCCGTCGTCAGCTCCGCTTCCGCGATCTGCTCTGTTACAATTACAAACGGGATCTCCGCAGCGATGCTGTTTCGAAGCTCCAATGCTTTTATCGCGCTAAACCCGGGCATTGAGTGGTCGCTTAAAATCAGGTCCCAATGCGCCCGTAAAGCTTCCCCCATCCCTTTTCCATCCGCCACAATCTGATATTCGACGGTAAATCCGGCCCGCTTTAATTGCCTGATATTTAAATCGGCAGCATAGATGGAATCCTCAACAATTAACACCGCGTACGTTTTTATATCCATCCACCCGCCTTAATTACCGACATCAGAAAGTAATCAGTCAAATACTTTAATTTTAGCCGATCAAAGCGCGAATTCGAATAGATTAACGTAGGATTCTACCCTGAAAAATGTCGGATGTTCTTCGCCCAAAATAAAAAAAGCACGGCGTTAATCATTACGCCGCGCCAGACAGAGATTCACTCCCCGCGTTTCGCGAATCAGCAAAGTAAAAATCACCCCCAGCCCCAACATTACCGCACAGAACCAGAACGCTTTTTGGTAGGCGGCCAGCGGATAAACCCGCACTCCGTGTTCCAGCGCGCCTTGCCAATGACGATCCAGCACCCATCCGAACAACGGCTGCATCAATGCCGCTCCGACAAACGATCCCGAATTGACGATTCCCGCCACGATCCCGGTCATTGCCGGCGGATTCACTTCTTTCCCACTGGCAACGTTGAGGTTGGTCCCCGACATCCCCAATCCGATTCCGAAGCATAACGGATATAAGGCCCATATCGGTGGTTTTCCCCCGTTCCAGCAAGTCAGCAATAACCAAAGTCCCAAAAACCCCAACGAGACCACCGCGTTGGGTGAACGGCGCAAGCCAAACCGGTCGGAGAACAAACCGATCAGCGGCGCTCCCAACATCGTGCCGACCGCCATCGCCATAACATGGTTGGACGCCGCCACCCGGTCCATTCCGTAAATTTGCATAAAATAGGGCACCGCCCATAGACCCATAAAGGCCATATATACCCCATAAACAGCTACCGAAGCCAGAAACGGCCACCAGGTGGCGGGATTGGTCATGACCGTTTGCAAACTTTCCCTGACTGAGCAGGAATCAGCTCGCCTCATGACTTTCATGGTGCCTTCCTGGGTTTCCACTGCGGCAATCGCGGGAAGCCCCACGGCGCCCGGCCGGTCTTTCACCCAAAAACCGCATGCGACTGCGGCTAACAGCGAATAAGCGGCGATTACCAAAAAAGCCATCCGCCAACCAAACAATTCGACCATCATCGCCAACGGCGTTGCCGCCAGTAGAAATCCGGCACTGCCGGCAACGACAATCAGACCGGTCATCGTGGTAAACTCACGGGTCCGAAACCATTCGGCGTGGATTTTGACGATATTGACGTAGATTAAACTCACGCCGACACTGGACAAAAATCTACCCGCATAGAGCCATGGAATGCTGCGGGCCATTCCAAACACTGCCGCGCCGAGGGTGGCGACCACCAACGCCAACGTAATGGTGCGGCGCGGACCTAACGTATCCGCCAAGATTCCGGCCGGAATCTGCATCACCGCGTAAGTATAAAAATAGACCGAGGCCAACCCGCCAATGTCAGCCGCCCGGGCTATGGCAAACTCCCGCATCAAACTGTCGGCGACTACCCCGGTGGCAGTCCGGTGAAAGTAAGAGGCTAAAAAAGCGAAAGCCAGCGGTACCCAGACCAGCCACCGGTAACGGTTCAACTGCCGGATCCGTTCACTAGGGATTGCATCCATGGCGTAAACCCTTCTTCCGATCATCAATTTGCTTTCTATCTGCATTTCTTTTTAGCTATTCTACATTTGTCATGGGTATCCTTTAGCTCTTTCGTCGCTTTCGCAGATAAATGTGCCGCTTATCACTCATTTGACAGTTAGGCGGTTCGATCGGTATAATTAATCTTTACCGGTTTATGCTGCTTTCGGAATAGGAATGAATTATTGCATCGGGTATTGCCCGCTGCAATGCTCAAGGGGGAAAAGCAATGCCGATTGGCGTTTTTGTCAATTGTTTGTCGGTTTTGATCGGAGGATTACTCGGCGCCGTATGGGGTCATAAGCTTCCGGAACGGTTGCGCGCTTCCATGGTTCTATCTTTCGGAATCGCCGCGTTAACCATGGGAGTGGCCTACATTGTCAAAATACACACTTTACCTGCTGTCGTGCTGGCCTTAATTCTGGGATCGGCCATCGGCGAATTACTCAATCTGGAGCAGGGAATCGCCTGGTGCGGCAACCGGGTTCGCCAACCGATCGACCGTCTCTTCGCCAAGAAAAAAAACGCCGGAGATCATTCGGAATCCCTGGAAAACCTAACCGCGATCGTAGTTTTGTTCTGCGCCAGCGGTACCGGAATTTTTGGGGCGCTGCGGGAGGGATTGACCGGCGACCATTCGGTATTGTTGACCAAGTCCGTTTTGGACTTTTTCACCGCCGGCATCTTTGCGGCTTCGCTGGGTTATATCGTGATGACGATTTGTATTCCCCAATTTTTAATCCTGATGGGGTTGTTCCTGAGCGCGTCATTGATCCTACCGTTAAGCAGCCCTTCGATGATCGCCGACTTTACGGCCTGCGGCGGGATGATCCTCTTGGCCACCGGTTTACGGATGAGCGGGATCAAGTTCTTTCCGATCGGGAATATGCTTCCCGCATTATTGCTGGTAATGCCCATATCGTATTTGTGGACTACTTATTTGCATTAAACCCGTAGTTATCCCATATTCTGTGCAGCAAAAAGGAACTGTCCGGCTTATGCTAGGACAGTTCCTTTGCTCTTATCATCAGGCGGGTTTCCGTATCGCCGACGTCACTCACGCGGTGTCGAAAGGGCCAGATCAGATCGATAACTTGCACTGCCGATTGACCGAACCTGTCCTACTCGGTAGCCTCCAGCTTTTTCATCCGGGCGAGAAATTTTTCGACATTCCCGATTTCCCCGCTGACCTCATACTCGAAAAGCCAGTTCCCGGCCTCTTTCCGCTCTTCGATCAACCGTACTTTCAGCATGGCTTCATCCGCCAACCGGTTTAGCCGCTCCGGTTCTATCGTGGTCATAATGGTTTCCGTCCCCTGAATCGGCTTGCGCATCGCCCCACAACCTCTCTGTAGTAAATCCCGAATGGCTTTATTGTACCAATTCGCAACCCCGTTTGAAAGGGCGAATCCATTCTTCTTTACTAATCGGTCCAAATTCGGTTTCTCAGCAAGCCGGATTTGTAGATAAGAAAGCTTGCCGAGTCGTTCCGCAAGCTGGATTTGTGGATAAGTGAGCTTGCCGAGTCGTTCCGCAAGCTGGATTTGTGGATAAGTGAGCTTGCCGAGTCGTTCCGCAAGCTGGATTTGTGGATAAGTAAGCTTGCTGGGTCGTTCCGCAAGCTGGATTTGTGGATAAGTAAGCTTGCCGAGTCGTTCCGCAAGCTGGATTTGTGGATAAGTAAGCTTGCTGAGTCGTTCCGCAAGCTGGATTTGTGGATAAGTGAGATCTTTTGGGAATTTACCAATCGATCGTTGCCGGAAAATGGACTGATTCGACCCGGATAACAGGGAACAGTCCGTTTGTTGGTATTTGGGCTTGGCTGCTGATGCATGTAAAATTAAAAAGGGTTGCCTCGTTTCATTTTGAGGCAACCCTTGCCGCTTTCGGAAATCTAATTCGAAAACCGGCTATTCTTTCGGTTCAATATAGAGAAAAAAGTCGACTCGCCGGTCATTCTGCCACTTGGTTTCATTCACGCCGATCTTGGCGTTGCGTTTCCCGTACGCGTAAATTACAATCCGTTCCGGAGCGACCCCGGCCTGGATCAGGTACTCCCGGATCCGGTTGGCGCGCCGCTCCGATAAGCGGAGGTTATATTCGTAACTGGCCCGTTCGTCGGTGTTGCCGCCGAGCATAATCATTAAATCGCCGTTTGCCTGCAACACTTTTTGATTTGCTTTTAAGGTCGCGAGCTGATCGGGACGAATCTCGGCGCGATCGGTGTCAAAATAAACCGGTTTTAATAAACCCTCCGTCCCCGCCGCCGGGGCAAATCGCATCACGGTAAAACCCTTCTCCCGCGTTACCGGAGGCTGATTGGGCGTGAGCACCGTCACTTGGTAGTCACCGGGCGGCAGTTGGCTGATATCCAGGAAGGACTTGATCCGGCCCGGTTCCACTCCGATCGTCACTCCGGTAACTACATGGCCGTTGGTGTCGCTCAGTTTAACCAGCGAGTTTGGGGTGACCTCCGCTACCTGCACCGTCACCAGCACCCACCCGATATTCAACCCGCGCCGCGGCGTGATCGTGATCACCGGAGCAACGGCCGGCGTAAGCTTCACCGCGGGAACCGGGGTTGCAACGACTGGGGCCGGAACCACCGGCGGCGCCGGTTTGACCGGTTCGGTTATGGTCAGCGCGTTGGACAACGTCCCAAACTTGCTATCGTCATTGGTTACCTTCAGATCATACACTCCGGTCGCCGCATCCATTAACCCCAAATCAGCTTGGAGCTCATCGGCTGAAATCACCTTGACCGCATACGCTTGGATCACCCGTCCGTCCTTGGTGATCTCCACCTGCGCTCCCGGCCGGAAGTCACTCCCGGTCACCACCAGACGTTCGCCAGCCCGGTCATTGGTGACCGCCCCCGGAACGACCGCCGTAACGGCCGGGGCCGGAGTCACCACCGTGAAGCTCTGTTTCAACGCCACCGTCTCCGTTTGACCCAACAGATTGCGAACTTGAACGGTGAAATCCCACCCTCCGACCGTCGCCCCGGTTAAGTTGACTGTGGCAACCGCGGTGTTGGTCCCGGTAATTTTCAAATCGGTCGCCCCGATTGCCGGCTCACCGGACCGTTCCAGCCAAACCGCGGTCAGCGCGGTCAGGTTTTCAAAATAAAGCGCAAGTTGCACCGGACCATTGTTCACTCCCGTTTGCGGAGTACAGGTCATTCGGACCGGCGGCAGTTTGATTCCGAAATCGATTTTGGCCATGGTTCCTTGGGTCAAGCGGATGACCCGCGGGTTTTCGGTGGTAAAGGCCGCGCCTTTCGGCAACGAAGCCGGGTCGACTTTAACCAGGTAATTTTGGCCGCGGCTAAACGATTGGACCGCGATATCCGGAATATGATACCGGCCAAACCCATCGGTGGTGATGATTTGACCACTGACGGTAAGCAAGCGGGCGCCAGGGATGCCGTCTTCGCCTTCGTCCTGCACCCCGTTGCCGTTGCGGTCATGGAAGACCTTGCCGATCACCAGTGAATCGCTAAAGACTTTATCGGCGTTGACCTGCACCTGAGCCACACCCGTATTGGAAATGTCGGTTCCGGTGATCCCATGATAAGCCGTAGCCGAGTTTTTATAAATCTTGCCTTCAACCACTCCGGTGCCCACCACCAGATAGTAGGTGAGCGTCAGCGAACCGTTCGGGTTCAAAACTAAATTCGGCCAACTTAAAGTGGTCTGCCCTTCCGGCTCTTGCGCCAAACCGTTGATCCGGGCTGACCCCGTGACGTATTTGAATCCGGCCGGGATCCGGTCTTTTACGGTGAACGGACTGATCAGCGCCGCGATCTGGTTCTCGAGTTTAATGGTATAAAGAATCAGATCGCCAACGGTTGCGCTGCTCTTGGCCGCAGTTTTGGTCAACAGCACCGAACCCTTTAAAATCGGATCGACCGGAATATGGTCGTTAACCATCTGCTCGCCACCGGCCGTCAAATTAAACCGGAGATAATAGGTTGGCGTCTCGCCTTGCCCCGGCGGGTTCGGGCTGGCAACCACCGCCGTTCCCTGGCCGGAGTAGTAGCTCCAAACCGTGCTTTGCGGCGCCAGCATCGTCGATGGAAAACTCGGACTATAGGTCAGCGGCGGCGTGACTGTGATCTGATACGTCCCAACCGGGGCACCACTGCCAAGCGGAATCTCCAACTTATACATTCCGTCGGCCTGGGTCACTTGGTTTTGCGCCCCCGGCAGCAAGTGCAACGCCGGGTCGAAGCCGGCCGGACCGCTCAACGTGACCACCGCTCCGGCAACCGGTTGCCGGGTCACGGCGTCATAAACGACCCCGGTCGGTTGCAACGGCAAATCCTGACCGTCCACCACCGTTCCGGAGAGCAACGTCAGTTGACTCAGTTGCTTCCAAGCGACATGGGTCGCGGGATGCCGGAACCGGATCCGGTAAGCGCCGCCCGGCAAAATGCCGTTGAATTGGTAAGCGCCGTGATTGTCGGTATCAACCGTGGCAATCAACGTATCCTGCTGCAAAAGCTCCACTTGCCAGCCCGCCGCTTTTACTTCGACCGGATCGACTTGACCGTCTCCATTGGTATCCCACCAGACGGTTCCGGCCACCGTCGCCGTTCCCGGATTCCCCCCGATCTGAACCCGGGTAGGATCGTCATCATTGGGGTTCAGCGCCAGATTGCCCTGCTCGATGCCATCATCCAAATCGGAGTCGCTGACTCCGCTCAAGCCGTCGTCAGCTGTATAACGGGCTTGATTATCAATCACGGTCCCTTGGACCACGTTCGCCGCCACCTGCGCTTGAAGTTCAATAACCATTGTCGCTTGGGCTGCCAACGTTCCCAGATTCAAGCCATTGGTTAGGAGCAACCCCGGCCCGTCCGGTTGGGTCACGCCGTTAATCCGGGTGGTTCCGGCCAGATACGTCAGCTCCGCCGGCAAGGGATCGGTGACGATTACATTGGTGGCGGCGACAGTTCCGGCGTTGGCCAACGTGATCGTATAAACCAACGTGTCTCCGGCGAGCACTTTGCCGCCGTTACTGTCCGCAACCCGTTTGGTCATCCGTAACACGGCGGCGTCGCCGACCGGAAGATCCGTCGGCTGACTGCCGTTGGCCGGATTCCCGTCCATATCGGTTAAGACGGCCGGCACCCCTTGGGCGGCGACAGTTCCTTGACTGGTGATCACCGTATTATACGCTTCGCTGACCACTTTGACCCGATACGTCACCGCTGCTTTGGCGCCCGGCGCCAGTGTCCCGAGACTTAAAGCAAAACGCTCCTGGCTCGGCGTCACCGCTACCGGCGTTGCGTTCAACGTAACGCTGTTCGTGACATAGGTTGTATATTGCGGAATGGAATCCGCATAACTGCTGTCGGTGGCCTGGGCCGTTCCCAGGTTATAAACCGTGGTTTGATATTCCAGCGTGTCGCCGGGTTGGGCGGTATGATTGCCATTTTCAGCCCGAACGGTCTTGACCGCATACAGCAGCGGCACATTCCCAACGACCGAACGGGTCGCATCTTGAACCGTTTCCGTATCGGGATCGTCGCTCTGGATCGGAGCGAGTGCTCCGCTCCCCTCGCCGTCGGCGTTTACCTCCGCCTGATTGCTGATGACCGTGGCCGGGGCAACCGTCGCGTCCACCTTCACCCGGAACTGCACCGTGGCTGGTTCACCGACCGTCAACCACCCGGCGGCCGCCGTCGGACTGGTCACGGTGAGTCCCGCGACCAACGGGCTCTGACCGTTCTGGTCCGCTACCGCAATCCCGTTTAAACTGGTTGAACCTTCAACATAGGTGGTATTGGACGGAATCAGGTCATGTACGACCACATTTTTGGCATGTTCGTCGCCGTGATTGCCAATGGTCAGGGTATAAAGGATCTCGTCCCCCGGCGCCAACATGCCGCCGTTGGGATCGGCATCGGCCTTTTGAACCGTGATCACCGGCGCCGACCGGATCGTTACCGGATCCAGCTCAATGATGATCGGGGCCGGGAATCCCGAGATGGTCAAACTCACCTGACCGTCCACTTGTTTGCCGTTGGGCAAGACCGGTTTCAGGACCGTATCCCACTGAACTGTAACCGTTCCGCCGCTACCGGCAATAGTCATATTGGTGACGGTCAACTGACCCGAGCCGTTCGGGCCACCGTCGGGTTCAGCGACCACCGTTCCCGAACTGCTGCCGGCATTGCCTAAGCTGCCCGCCGCATAATCGCCGTTGACCGCGTGGGTCCAAACGGCATCGGCGGCGTCAATGTTGCCGTTATTGGTGACCGTCACTTGGTAATGAACCGTTTCGCCGGGTCGCGCAACCGATTTATCCACGCTTTGAGCGGTCACAATCACCGGCGTCTGAATCGCCACCGCCGCTGTCGCCGTCGTCCCCGGGGCATAGGTCCGGGTTTCGCCCCCGCCACTGACATCGGTACTGAACAATTGCTGAACCGTCGCGGTTAACGTCAGCGGTTTCACGCTAAAGACCTGGTCATTCAGGGCCGCCACAAAAACTGCCGTCAGTTTTTCAGCCGGCTCAAGCCGGGCTGCTCCCGACTTCAAGGTCAGGGTCCAACGCCCGGTCTGGTTGTCATAGGTCAAATCATAATCGTCGGGGTTGCTTTCGGTTAACGTCCGGTCCGCCGCGCCGATGGCGATCGATTTGAGCGCCGGGGTTTTGTCCTTCATTTCCAACGGCAGCAGGATGGTAAACTGACTCTGCCACGCGGTGGCGTTACCGGTATTTTCAACCGCCAAGGTAAAGTCGGTCGGCTGATTTAAGCCGATGGTTGCCGGTCCGGTCAGAGCGACGGTCAGAATCGGTTCCACCACCGTAACCGGAATGGTTTGAGCGGAGGTCGTCCGCAGATTCGTGTTTCCGTCGCGATATTCGAGCCGCGCGGTATTGGTTAGGACCGTTCCCCCAATATTTCCGGGGATATTCTGGACGACCGCGTTAAGGTTAATAACCAGCGTATCGTTGGCGGGATTTTGATCGGCCGGATTCACGACCGCGCCGAGATCCCAGACCAACTCCCCGGTAGCCCCGGCCGAAGGTATGGCGACCGGCGTCAGAACCGTATTTTGATTTCCTTTCTGAATACTGGTCGTGACCAGTTTCAAGCCGTTCGCCAAGGTCGCTTTGACCGTTACATTTTGCGTGGTTCCCTCATTCAGTCTGACCGTAAGTTGGTAATCCGCGGCGGCGCCAACTGGTTTTTGAGCCGTCCCCACCAATCCCGCGCTAAAGTCGGTATTGTCGGCGGTGTTAAAGGCCGCCGTCGCCGTCGCGGCGTAGTTATTCAGCACGCCGCCGCTCCCTTCGGCACCGTTCCGTTCGCCGCTGACGCTACCGGGGAGCGAAGACCAAGTCGCGGTGACATTCCCGGTCAGCTGTTGTTGGGGCTGGATGCTGTCCCCCAGCAAAAGATCATATTTCAATACCAAGGGGTTGGCCGCGTCATGGGTAAGATCCACCTCGTTAAGCTGCCAGGTAACCATCCCCGAAGCGACGACCGGATCCAAGCTGCCGCCTCCGGGATAACTGGTATTGGCCGGCAGTTGGTCGCTGACGGTGACATCATACGCGCCGACCCCATGGGGATTGGCCGTGACGTTGTGCCAAACCGTAATGGTGCACGGGATCCGGTCGCCGGCTTTGTAATCACCGCCGGCATAGGATTTACTGATCACCAAGCGCGGCTCGTTAATGGTATACGAAATGCTGCGTTCCGGCAGGTTTTGTTTGACCCCGGCCGCATTATCATAACTGGCGCTCGCGGTATTGGCGCGGCTTTGGCCGGCTTGGTTCGTCGCGACATTCAGCAGTTTGACGGTATAGGCGATGTTGACAAGATTGCTCCGGCCGGCGGGAATGGTGATGCTGCTGAAATCCCATTCAATTTCTCCTTGCGCTCCCAGTCCCGGCTGTTTGGTGGCGCTGTATTGGACTGTTCCGCCGTCGCCGGAAACAATGGCTGCGTTGACCAACTCGACGCCTTGCGGCAACGTGTCTTTAAGCACAACCTGATACGTGGTACCGCGAACCAGGGTCAGTCCCAACTGGTATCCGATCTGTTCTCCGATGACATACCGCGGCGTCCCCAGCACCGTTTTGGTCATGGCGGTCGGATCGCCGATGGCGATATCGCCGGGGTTGCCGATACCGGCGTTGTAAGTCCGTTCATCGGCATTGACGCCGTTTTGACTGGTCCAGGTCAGCGTATAGTTGTTTTCCAGAACTGCTTGAGGTTGCGCTTGGGTGTTGACCACCGCCTCCACCAAGAAATTGACTTTTTGGCCGGCCGCGAGATCAAGATTGCCGTCGCCGCCCCAGACCAATTGTTGGCCGGTCTGGACGAACTGAACCGTGCCGTAGTCGTTGGTTGGCGTTCCGGCCAACGTCAGCTTATCCGAGAGGATCCCGCTGACAATCGTGTCAAATGCCGGCCGCGTCCCGGTGTTTTCAACAGTGATCTGATAGCGCACCGTTTTCCCGGCTTCATAGGTATCGCTGGAGAGCACTTTTTTGCTGATGCTCAGTTGCGTTTCCTTGATGGTAAAGGTCGCATTTTGGACAGCGATCGTTTGTTGGACACCGGAAGCGATCTCATAACTCATGCTGGCGGTGTTGGTCCGGTTTTGTCCGTCCTGATTCGCCGGAATATTGAGGATTTTCACCGTATAATTGATATTCACCAGATTGCTTTGGCCAGCTGGAATGGTGATACTACTGAAGTCCCATTCAATCGGACCTTGCGCGCCGGGGCTTGGCTGTTTGGTCGCCGTATAGGGAACCGCGCCGCCGCTGCCGGAGGCGATCTGGACTCCCACCAACGCCACGCCCTGCGGTAACGTATCTTTGATCATCACATTGTGGGTGGTCCCGCGCGCCATAGTTAAACCGAGTTGATAGTCAAACTGTTCCCCGATCATAAACTGCGGTGATCCCAGGATCTTTTTGACCATTGCCACCACATCGCCGGTGGTGATATCGGAGACATCGCTGATGCTGCGGTTGTAGCTCCGCTTATCGGGGTTCACCCCGTTTTGACTGGTCCAGGCCACGGTATAGTTATTTTGAAGGACCTCCTGCGGTCGGACTTCATTATTGATAACGACGTTCAACAACAGATTGACGGTTTGTCCGGCGGCGATATCCAAATTTCCGTCGCCGCCCCAGTCTAACTGCTGGCCGGTCTGGACGAACTGGACCGTACCGTAATCGCAAGCCGGAGTTCCCGCCAAGGTTAATTTATCGGACAAAATTCCCGTGATCACCGTATCGTAAGCCGTGACGTTGCCGGTGTTCTTGACACTGATCCGATATTGGACTGTACTGCCCGCTTCGTATGGTCCGGTCGACGTCACTGTTTTGCTGATCGTCAGTTGCGGTTCGTTCACGGTGAAGCTGACCAGCGGCGCCGATTTGGTCTGGACGATCCCCGCCGCGTTATCATACGTCACCTGCGCCACGCTGGCCGGAGTCGGTTTCACGTCTCCGGCATGGTTGACCGCGACATCTTGAATCCGGACCGTATAGCCGATGGTCACCTTGCCGTTGGCGGCGAGGCTAATGACGGTTCCCATGTTCCAACCGATATTGCCGGTGCTGCCCGCTCCCGGATTGGCCGGTGGTGTAAAGGAAACGCCGGAACCGGGGGTGACCGTGTTGACGGCGACCAGTACCAGCCCGGCCGGAATCGTGTCATTGACCGTCACATTTTTGGTCGTTCCTTGATTGAGCGACACCACCACTTGATAGTCAAACTGTTCGCCAATCATAAAGCTCGGGGTCCCCAGGATGGTCTTGACGATCGCGGTCTGGTCAACCGTGGTAACCGTGACCGGATTGGAATCAACCGGAGCGTACACCCGCTTTTCACTATTGACCCCGGCGAGACTGCTCCATTGGGTCGAAACGTGATTGTCAATGGATTGAGCAGGCTCGACACTGCTATTCACCAACGCGTTGATCCGGAAGGTATAGGTTTTCCCCAGGGGGATGGCGATCCCGCCGCCGTTGCCCCAAGTAATTGCCGGTCCGGCTTGGTCCGGTACTCCCGGATCGTTGGTACCCGCCGTATAGGATTGATACGTCAGGCCGGCCGGCAAAACATCGGCGATTTCCACCGCGAAGGCATCGGCATTGCTCCCGGCCGCATGTTGAAGCGTTACTTGATAGGTCACCGGGTCGCCCGCTTTGTATGGTCCGGAGGTAACTTGGGTCAAGGTTGCTTGTAACTGTGGCTCAACCACCGTAATCCGGGCGCCGCTCGCAGTTGTCGTTCGCGTACTGCCGGTTCCGTCCGCATATTCCAGATACGCGCTATTATCGAGATTCCTGCCTTGGACATTCCCCGCGTTATTTTGAATGATCGCCGTATAATCGATGGTTAACTGGTCATTTCCGCTATCGGCATCGGCCGGATTGACGATAGCGCCCAAATTCCAGCTGATACTGCCGGTAGCACCGGCCGTGGGAGTCATGCCCACGCTATAACTGAGATTGTTATTGCCATTGGTCATGGTGGCGCCGGCAAACTTCAAACCGGCCGGCAACGTATCTTTTACCACGATCTGATTGGTGGTGCCCTCGTTTAACCGAAGGTTCAGCCGGTAGGAAACGATGGCGCCGACCGGATACGGACCGCTGCCGGTTACGGTTTTAGTCAAGGCGGTCCGGTCGACCGTCTCAAAAGAAGCCGGCGCGGTTGTGGTATAGTTATCGACGCCGCCATCTCCGGTTCGTTCGCCGGCGACATTTCCCGCCAGCGAGGTCCAGGTGGTTGTAGCGGTGCTGCCCAACGTCTGTTTGGGTTTGACGCTGTTATCGATCACTAGATCGTAACTGAAGGTCATTGGAGCTGCCGCATGATAACTTAGATTCAGCGCGCCGGTATTCCAAGTCAGCGCGGCGCCGTTCAGGCTGCCGCCGTGATCGGCGGTTCCCTCGACATACGTCGTCCCGGCCGGAACGGGGTCGCTGACCGTCAGATCATAGGCATTCACATCATACGGGGCGGCGGTCGGATTATGCCAGACCTGTACGGTGACGTGAACGGTATTGCCCGCATCAGCCACGCCCGCGCTGTAACTTTTATTCATCACCAGTTGCGGTTCTTTGACGACGAACGCGGCCAGAATCGGGGTATCCTTTGTCTGGGCCGTGCCATAAGCCACCTTGGCCTTGCTGGCCGACACCCGGGAAACGCCCGCCGTATTCCCGCTGTTATTCTGAATCCGGGTTCGATACCGGATGGTCAAGCTGCCGCCATCGGCCGAACTGGTCACCGTTCCAAAGTTCCAACTGATCGTTCCGGTGCTACCGGTTGCCGGTTGACCCGGCTGCGTGAAGTTAACTCCTGGTGTTTGGGTGATTGATGTCACCTCAACCAACTCCACACCGTTCGGCAACGTATCGGTGACGGTTACATTTTGGGTCGTCCCTTTTAATACGGTCACATCCAAACGGTAATCAATCTCATCACCAATCACATACGTTGGGGTATTGGTAATACTTTTGGTAATCGCGGTCGGATCGGCGATGGCAAAATCAGCGGTGCCGTTGTTAATCGGCCCGTAAAGACGTTCCTGGGGCACCGCCAAACCGTCCATGCTCGTCCAAGCCGCTGTGCCGGTGTTGATCAACAGTTTGCTTGGTTGGGCTGTCGCGTTGACCGTGGCATAAATATCGACGGTAAGCGTTTCGCCCGGTTGGATGTCCAGTGAACCGTCGGCGCCCCACGTTAATAACTGGCCGCTGGCAACCGGGGTAGTAACCGGATTGGCGGTGGTCCGGCTCATATTGGCTGTCGTATAGGTTACATCGTCGGCCAATTGACTGTTAAGCACCGTATCATAGGCCGTTTCAGTACTCGTATTGGAAATCGCAAGCCGGTAGCCGACGGTATCCTGGGCTTTATACGGACCGGTCGTTAAGAGGCTTTTCGTAATAGTCAAAGCCGGTTCCGACACCGTGATCGTATCGGAAGCCGGCGTCACATTCACCACGGAGCTGTCATTGGCATCAATGGTATTGTAACGATACGCCAGGTTACTGACTTTCGCCCCGCCATGCTGAATATTGGCCGGATCGTTCAGCACCAGCGCGTGAAAGGTCAGCGTTAAGGTAATGCTGCCCCCTGAATTATTAACTACATCGTGGTCGGTGTTTGCCGCCGTCGACCACGTCAGCGTCTGACCGGCGGCGGTTGTGCCGCTGACAATGGGCGTCCAATCGCCAAAGGTCAAAGCCCGCGGTCCGGCCGCCGACCCCTCGACATATTGCAATCCCGCCGGCAAGGTTTGACTTAACCCGATATCATAAACCGCGGTCAGGTTGGGAATGGTCACGGTCGCTTGATAGGTCACCGTCATTCCCGGGTGGACCTTTTTACCCACGGGACTGACGACTGTCAACGAGGACAGCGAATTGGCCGTGGTATAGGTGGTGGTCCGGGTGTTGCCGGTATAACTTTGGGCCCGGTTCACGCCGCTTGGCTGACTGTAATATCGATCCAATGTCGTCGAATTGGTTAAGGAGGCCCCGGCGCCAACTCCATCGTCAACTTTGGTTTGATAGGCAATGGTAAAACTTTGGCTGGGTTGAAGCAGGCCCAGACTGGTATTTAGGAATGTAAATACCAGCTCGCCGTTGCTATAGGCGACGGTATAATCCACCTCTTGGGTCAGAACCGTGCTGCTTGGAGCTTTCGTCACCGTGACGGTTCCGGTAGTCGGATTGAACACCCGCTCCCCGACCGGTAACTTCTCGGTAACCTTTACTTCATACCCTGGGGCGTTACCATTGTTGAGGACCGTCAGACTATGATTGACGGTCTGTCCGGCATTGACCGCAGTGGCGTCGGAGGTCTTGCCGCTCAAAGTGATGCTCGGCTCTTTCGCCACAAAAGACTTGGCCGACTGCAGCGCCGCCAACGAATTGGGGAACGTAACGACCGACGAATCGGCGGTTACGATTTGGAAGTTCATTTTGGCCGCATTGGTTAGAGTATAACCGTCTTTGACCGCAGCGTTTTCTTTATAAATCCGCGCGCGGTAGGTCAGGGTGATCGCTCCCGGGCCGGTGAAATTGCCCACCGCCCAGGTCAGGTTCTTCCCGGTTTGGTTCAACGTCACCGTGGGACTGAAGGTGGCGACAGCATGGTTCTCGTCGACAAACTCCAACCCCGCCGGCAGCAGATCGTTGATGGTCAGATTCTGATAACTGCTTTGGTCCAGGACATTCACTTGAATCGTGTATTTCACAATCTCGCCAAAACTATCGGCTTGGGGATCGTCGGGATTGCTAAGCGTTTGGTCCAGGGTTTTGGCGAAGTTGACCATCGCCACGTTGGCTTTGGTCGTCACCTCGTCCACTTTGGCGCTTTGACCGACGTTCCATTCCCGGGCCGTCACAACTGTCGAATGCAACCCGGCGACATTGGCCTTGGCATTCAAAGTAATCGTATAGCTCTGCCCGACATTCAAGGTTAATCCGCTCCAGGAAAGGACATTATCGTGGATCGCGGTTGGCGCCGGGGCGGTGGTCGCTAAATAGGTATAGCCGTTGTTTAACGTACCGTCGCCCAAAACGTCGACGATCTCCAGGTTGGTCGCGGTTGCGGTTCCGGTATTGGTCACCTTAATCGTCCACGTAACCGTATCCCCGTCGGCTTTGACGATCTGGACCGCCGGGGTTTTGGTGACGGTCAACAACGTTTTCGCCGGAGTGAACGTGCGATTATTGAAGCTGCCGTTGAACGGATCATCATGCGAGTTGGCATAGGTATAATCGATCACCGGCGTGATACTGGCGCCATTATTGCAACTACTGTTAGCGTCCCGAATATCAAACGTGATCGTATGGGTACCGGCGGAGATCGGGCCGTTCCAAATCCAGGTTAACAGGCTTCCGTCCGTGCCCAACGCCGGCTGGGAGCTGGGTCCGCCGGGGTTGCTCGCGTCTTGGAGCCCGGCGGAATACGTTATCGCGCTATCCAATGCAAACCGGTCGGTCAAGTTCAAACGTAAGTTTAAATGATAGGTCGGCGCACCCGAATTGACGAATGTTAAGGTAACCCGTCCCTTTTTGGTGGTGAAGTCGGTAATGTCGATATCCGGGTTGCGCACCGCCGTCTGGGTTATCAGGTTGGCAGTGTCGTTGTTCTTGCCGGGGGTCGTTAACGATGAGGTTTCCGGACCCCAGGTGACAACCGCCTGGTCCGTTTGCTGCGCCGTACAACTATCGGTTTTGGCTGTAACATAATAAGTGACACTGGAGCTTGCCGCAATATCGGCAATGCTCCATTTGCTACCCGGTTGCAGCGTCACCGGCGCCTCGGCAGTGGTGTCGATCGCCACAAAGGATTGATTGGTCGGGAAAACATGATTTAAAATGACGCCTTTGGCGGTCGCCCCGTTATTGGTGATCCGGATGCGCCACTTAATCTGATCGCCAACCACTGCGACCACATTTTCGGTATAGGTCGAATCGTCGGCCGTTGCCTGCTTACCGTCGACGGCTACCGTAATATTCGGGAGGAACTGGGGCACCCGGTACTGAGCTCCGGTCGTGGTTCCGGTACGGTTGGAGCCGCTTTGCTCCGTAGGCAATTGCCAGGTGGCCGCCGCCTGGATCGTGTTGTAGCTATTGAATTGCTCATGGGTCCGGACGTCAAAAGTCAGCCAGAATTCACTGGAGGGCGCCACCGCTTGCAGTTGGGGAACCCCGCTAAAGGTTAGCGTTTTCCCATCCCCGCTGACGGCGGGATCGCCGATTGCCACCCCGTCGATCTTAGCGGTGCCCGGCAAATAATCAAATCCCGTCTGACCGAAGCTTTGGGTCAGGATATAATTGTAGTTGGTGGTTAAACCGTTGTTTTTAACATATAACTTCAAGGTGGTGTCGGTGCAAAGTTGCACCGGCGTGTCACACCAGTTCTTAACAAAGCTTGAGGAGGTCACTTGGGTAAACTGCGGCGCCAGCGTGGCCGCCGTGGCGTTAAAGGGATGATTAACACCGGACCGGTCAAGCCAGGTCATATAACCTGTCAAGCTGCTGGCGTTCGTAAAATCCGACGTCAATCCGCTGGTGGTGGTGACAATATGAATGGTCCGGCCTTCACCCGGATTGAGATCGCCGAGGCTCCAACTGATTTTCGTTGTCCCGTTTCCCTGATCGGCCACGACCGGCGACGCCGGACTGCCTTCCAAGGTGGAAGCGGAATAGGTCAGGATATTCTTTAAAACATCATCCAAGGTTACGCCGTAGGCGGTGCCGTCGCCAATGTTGGTCACCCGCATATCCCAAGCGACGGTTTTGTTATTCACCTGCGCCGGAGTCGGCGAAGTTTGCAATGACAACGAACCCGCCAGACAGATCGCGGGAGTCAAGCTATTGGCGGCGGTAAAATGGACCTCCAGATCATCGTCGAAATCAAGTTGGCTCTGCACCGAATAGCTCGCAGCATCGGTCTTTACCAGATCAAATTGCAACGACCCTCCCTCATTGACAGTGAGCGGAGCGGGGAAGGTAAAAGTGATGATATCGGGGTAGGCGGCGGTAATCGTCGCTGTTGGAGCCATCCCGCCAAAGCCGCCGGCGGTCAGGTTGCCCCGGTAACTATAACTGCCATTGGTCTTCAAGGTAATGGTCAGATTGTTGTTATTGGCCGCGGTCAGTTTGTTGACATTCACCGTCATCCGGAGCAGTTGACCCTTGGAAACGGTGCTGGTACTGAAGCCGGTCGTCAAGCTCATGGCCGCCCGGTAAATGCGGACGAAAACCCCTTGATAAAAATGGTGTTTCCCGTCACCGGTCACGGCGCCGTTGGAAGCGCCTGAAATAACCAAGTCGGTCCGGGCCAGGAACGAATCGGAACCGGTCGCCCCCGGCGTCAGACTGGCATTGGTCAATTCCAGTTTGTAGCGGAACAAAACCTGACGGTTACGGACTTGATCGTCAGCGCCAAAAGCGGCCTTTAAAAAGCTCAGATCGATCTGGAGCGGCGCGACACTAAGAATATGGTCGGCCGGCACGTCCTGCCAGACCGCTCCGCCGTCAATACTGTACTGCGCGGTACCCGCCAGATAACCTTGAGCCCGCTCCATGCCCTCGGTCCAAACCGATCCGGTCCAAACCCCGCCCGAACTGGCGTCGAAACGGTAATCCAGTTGATACTCAATTTGATTTTTGCCGCTGACCGTTCCACAAACATCAAACATACCGTCAGACGGCGTATTCCGAACCGATTTGGTCTCCCGGACGAAAACGGCCGGTTCGTTCCGGCTTTCCAGGAAGAAATTGCTGTTTTCGGTATCGCCGATAAGACAGTTCAAAATACTGATCCCGGTAATGCTCGCGCTGTTATCAATGAAGTTGCCGGCGCGGTTCCAGTCGCCGGTCGTTTGCACATTGACCGACAGGGTTGGGCTGGCGGCGGCTTGGGCCGGCGTCATCCGCCAGGTAATGACCCCGCCGGTTTCCGTGACGCTCCCCAACGTCGCCGTAACGGCCCCCAAACTGAAATCGGTCGGAACGGCGTAAGTAAAGACGATATCGTCACCGTTCCATTTGGTGACATGGGTCAAGGTCGCGGTGTATTTGAGTTGAAACGGTTCGTCCAAAAAGATCCGGTAATTATCATTATCTGTCGAAGCGGTCGCAATGTCCTGCGTCAAATGAAGGGTGGGAACATTGATAATGGAATAGTTCTGATAACTGACCGGATAGCCGAATGGCTGATCGAGATCGTTTTGATAAGCCGGCCGGATCGTGAATTGGCCGCTGACATTGCCATGTAACGCGGCCGGATTGGCGATGGCCACATCGAAAGTGAGCGTCACCGTCTGGCCTTCGTTGATCACCCCGCCGCCTGCGGCGTCATAGGTGAAAACTCCGTTGGCGTAAGTCCAACCGGCGGCGAGATTGGTGACGGTAAACAGCGAATTGATATTGGTATTTAAAACGAACTGCCGGGCCGGACCCTGATTGCCGGCCGAATGATTGGTAATGTCAATGGCAACGTTGGTGGGAACCCCGTAATCAACTGTGATCGGATGCGGGTTGATACTGATATTCGGCTGATTCATGATAAAGGTGAAGAAAGCCGAAGCGGTAATGGTTCCCAACGCGGGATCCGTCGCCAAGCCGGTGAGCGCGAAACTGTTTTGAAAATCACTGACAGTCAACCGGTAGCGGAAGAAAACACTATGACCGGCGGGAATCTCCCCGGCGGTGACTTGATAACCGTTTCCGGCGGCGGCGGCGGTTGGGGTTAATTCAACACGATTGGCGGTACCACCGACGCTGACCTGTTGGGGGGCGTTGAAATTGGCGCCCCAATTGACCCCGAAATCGACTCCGAAGAGCGACCCCTCGCCGTCATTGGAAAGGCAGGCTTCCAACGTAATGAATTCACCCCGGCGCGCTTGAAACGGCAAGGGACTGATCGGGGTTAACGTCAGATTGATCAGACCGCTTTTAATATCGATCAATTGCTGATCAATCTCGTGGTACGCCTGCGCGCCGTCGGAATAGTAATCATTGAAGCTAACGTAATAGGTATTGCCCGCCGCCACTGCAGCGGAGGTGGTTAGTTGGTAGGTAAACGCTATTTTAGCGCCGGGCGCCAGATCGATTGGCGATGCAAAGGTGATATTGACCGGATTGGCTCCGCTTACTTGCGGCGTTACGGGAGTTGCGCTGCCGCCGTTTGGTGTATAAACTGCCGTTAGTGTTCCTGTTTTGTATGTAAAGCCGGTCGGCGGTTCGATACTGAAGGTGGCGTTTTGCGCCGTGACATCGCCGGTATTGTCGATCTGCGCTTGATAGGTCCGCCCCGCCGCATCGTTGATAAAGGCGTCGGGAACGGTTTGGATGATCCGGAGATAGGGATCGGCCAGCGCGGCGGCGCCGCAAATTAACAATGCCGTCAATAATAATGTCAGGCACAGGATTGTCTTGATAACATGTCTCATTGTATCTACCTCTTTATTTCAATATCTGAAACGTAAGGAACCTTACCACGCCTTGGTAAAGTTGATAAACCAACCGTTGGCCCGGTATCCGAGATGAGCCAGGTCATCATTGAAATCGGTAAAGTTATATCCCACTCCGATCCGCATGCCGGGATCAAAAAGATAATAAACGGCCAACAAGGCGCCGCTTTTGCTGTCCTCCGCCAAGGTACTCCATAAGGTCCGGTACTCTCCGTACAGATCCCACTGTTTCACGATATGGTAATTGACTTTATTCACCCAAAGATACAAGTCCCCGGTGATCCAGTCCGCGGCGGTGTCAACCTGTTTAACAGCGGTTTGCTTATAGGCCAGCTTTTCCCCGACCTGCCACCGGGCGTTTAGATCATAAATCAGATCCAACGCCAATACCTGGGAACGTTCACTCGGTACGGCGCCGTCTTCCTGTTCCTGTTGATCGGGGGATAAGTCTTCCAAATACGTGTATTGTCCGATCAAATTGAAGCGGTTGTTGGTCACGGGACGGTAGGCCAGTCCCAAACTGCCTTCGATGAAACGCGCCGTATCGATCGCCGTGGTTTCGTTACGGGTTAACGAATAGTTCAATTTCGCAAATCCGGTCCATTCGTGATTGAATCGCTGTTTGAAACGGTTGGTCATCACATATTGCCGGACCGTTTCATCCCCCTCGTCGTAACGAACCTGAAGCCGGGTTTTGTACTCCAATCCAAAATCCCGGTAAGCGATACTCAAACCGGCGATCCGCCGGTCAATCTGAGCTCCGCTGACCGTGACATCGGGAATCAACGTCGAATCGGTTTCCAAATAAGCTTCATAGGTTGTGGGCCGGTCGGCCAGTTTGGTTGCGGTACTGGTGGTGTAATCCACTGAAAACAGCCACCCTTGCGCCGGCGCAAAATCAAATCCGTAAAGGTTGGCATTGCTTTTTTCGTAGGCGGAATTGACCAGTTTGTTTTCGGTATAAAAATTGGTTTTCGCGGATGTTTTGGTCTTGGCGCCAAGCAGGCTTTGGAAGATCGAACCTTGATAGGCGTCCTTGCCCGATTGGGTTTTCCCATATAGTTGTTGAGCCTCGTTGAGCTGATAATCGGCTCCCAGGGCCGCCAGGTCGCCCAGGTCCCCTTGGGACTGTTCCAGATTCAAATGGAATTTCGGTGTAATCGTTAGATCGGCGCCCAACGTGTTCCGGTTATTCTCGGGTGTTGTTTCGCTGCGATCCAAAGTGTATTGAGTAATCCCGTATAATGCCACCGCATCGTTGAGACGGTAATCCAGCCGTAACGCGCCTAACGCATCGCGATACTCGGAAGGATCGGCGGGGGTTGCGGTGAAACTGTCCAGCTGTTGGAGGCGGATCTCCTCCGTCAGTTGCCACTTTTGAAAACTTTCCTGCAGTTGCAGGACGACTTTGCTTTTATCCTTGACATTTTCTTCTTCAATCTTGTTATATTGGAGCAATCCGCTAACGGTCGAATTGAGTTGGGTACTGAGTTCCAAATTGGCTTCCCTGATATTGTTTAGGGCTTGCCGGTTTTGGGCCGAAAACCCTTGTTCCTGGAAGAGATAGTAACTTTTCAGATCAAAGCCGGTGAAAGCCATTTCCAATCCAAGCTTCCAGGCGTCGCTCACGGTGTTGGCGCTTGAAGACTGAAACTGGACAAAGGATAAGCCGCCGTCTTCCGAGTAGTAACGATGGGTCGGCGACTGTTCCGATTGAGCGTACTCTCCGCTGAATGTAATATTGGGGGTCAGGTTGAACCGGTAATCGCCGCCGTACAACCGGTAATCCCCGCCGCCGTCAAGACTCTCTTGCAGCGCGGTCGCACCAAGTTGCAAACGGTTAAACAGCGTTTGGCCGACCTTCAGGCCCATGTTGGACTGGCCCGACAGGTTATCCTGTTCAAATTCGTAAGCGGCGATCAAATACACGGGATTGCCGCTTTGGGCTGCGTTGGTCGTGATCAAACCGGAGTTGATCACGGCGGTCAGATCCCGTTGCAGGATAATCCGGCCTTGCAAGTAATCGATCTGATAATCCCGGCCGCTTTCAAGCTCAATGACGGAAATGGTCTCGCCGCTGATCGAGCTGCGGATCTCGGCCCTGATCTGCTCGGAACCAAGCACCAGGTTGGCATGTTTCAGATAATATAACATCCCTCCGGTGGATTTAAACTCATCTTGCGAATGGACGGTGAGCGGCTCCGCCCAGAAAAATTTGCCGCTGCGGGAAGCGTCCCGGCTTTGCAGGTCCGCCTGAAAACCGTACAAGCTCCGGTTATAACTCATTAGCGTCGTGTCGTTGAAGTCGGCCTGATAATCGCCCCAGAGAATCTGGGACTTGTCCCACTCCAGACGGACATATAACTTTCCCTGGCTCCGGGCGTCATTAACAATGCTGGAATCATCGCCGTAGACCGGGTAATATTTTTCCGGGTCGATTTTCTCATAGGCCTTTTGCGGATCGGGTTTACCCAAGTGATTAAAGGCTTTATGGACCGGTTCCTCGCCGGTGTCCAACTGCGCCGTTAGTAAGTACTTCCCTTTCACCTTGCCCTTTAAGTAAAATGCGACCCGGCCGTCGACATAGAGTTGATCCTGATATTCGTCGGTAGCGGCCACCGGTTCCAAGTTACCGGAAACGCTTTGTTGACCGGCGGTCAAGTCAATCAAGCCAACTGCGTAAATTGATTCATAGATTGGCGGATCGGTTTGCGGCGTTGCATTTTGTTCCTGGGCCGCTCCCCAGACGCTTGGGGCAAACAACAGACTGATCAGCATGAGACAGCCTGCGGTCCATTGCAAGACCTTGGGTTGATTCCAATTAGTCAATACGCTCATTTCATCACCCTATCGCCAGAATTGGTCCTTACTGTTATGGTTGTTCTCCTAAAACTTCGGTAATTTATTGTTTCTTTGATTTTTTATTAAAAAAGTAAAATTCTTACATGAACTGGTAACAAATTATTTCAATCCGCTAATTCCTTCTGGGACTTTTGTATCATCTATGGATATAATAATAGGACTTTATACTTAGATCAATGATCATTTTCTAGGACTTAAGCCTTAATTGCAATTTCTTTCGGCAAATTTCCTAATGTTTTTCAGGGATTTTGTCGATAAAACAGACTTCAAAAAAATTTTCCGAAACCGTCCAAAATTACTGGTTTTAAACATCCGGCGTTCCGGCAACAAATCTCCAAAAATTCCTGGGTTTTACTTTTTCTTTACCAGAATCGCAAAATTACTTAAATCTTTTCATAGAATGCCGATATTTATAAATAAATGACCACATCGATCAGGGAGAAGTTGCATCCGGCAATGATGCAACGACTGAAGTAGGTGGATATCGTGCATTCCAAAAAGACGATTTTACTCGTTGAAGATGACTTGGCTCATCAAGAAGTGATCTTTCGCTCCTTTGAAAACATCCCCGATTTTATCCTGGTCTGGTCGGGAACCTTGGCCGAAGCGCGCCAACAGCTTAGCGAATCGCGTCCCGCCTTGATCATCTCCGACTGGCGGCTCACCGACGGCCAGGGGACCGATCTGCTCCACGTGATTCAAGCGGAGATCCCGTTAATTCTGATGACCAGTTACGGCAATGAAGAATTGGCGGTCGGGTTTATTAAAGCCGGCATCAGCGATTATCTGGTGAAATCCCCGCAAGCGTTCGAAAATTTGCCCAACAACGTGCGCCGGGCTTTGCGGGAATGGGATAATATTATCGCCCGCAAAAAAGCCGAAAAGGCGTTAATCGAAAGCGAAGAACGCTACCGGCTGGCCACCGAAGGCGCCAATGACGTGATCTGGGATTACGATCCCCTTTCCCAAAAGGTCTATTTGTCCGGCCGTTGGATCGAACTGCTGGGAATCGGATCGGAACCATCCTGGTGCACCTATCAACAACTGCTGGAGCAGATTCACCCCAAAGATCGCTCCCAAATTCTCCGGGAATGCCGGCGCCATATCCGCGGCGAAACCGACTACTTTCAATACGAATGCCAACTGGCAACGACTGATTCCAGCTATAAATGGGTGTTCATCCGCGGCAAAGCGCTCTATAACGAGTCGGGGCAATTCGTCCGTTTCGCCGGGTCATTCACCGACATCTCCATGCATAAGGAAAATCTCAGCCGGATCGAAGAATTAGCCTATTACGACGCGGTTACCGGCTTGCCCAACCGGGTCCGGTTCACCAACCAATTGGAAGCGACCCTGGCAAATCTGGCGACCGATCCGGGCGGCGCGATTTTTTATATCGATATCGACAACTTCAAAATTATCAACGACACGTTGGGCCACTCCTATGGCGACCGTTGCCTGCAAAGCCTGAGTCATGTCCTTGGCAACCTGGCCATCCCGGAGCAGTTTCTGTGCCGGTTGGGCGGCGACGAGTTTGTGATGCTGGTCCCCAACATCGCAAATCCGGACCAACTGTCGGAGCTGGCCGCAATGATTCTGGCTTGTTTCACGGCGCCTTTAGTTATCGAGGAGAATCATTTCTACATCACCGCCAGTATTGGCATTGCCACCTACCCGGCGGACGGCGCCACCGTGGATGAACTGTTGAAAAACGCCGATGCCGCCATGTATCAGTCGAAGGCCAAAGGCAAAAACACCTTTACCGTCTTCGACCGTTCCATCAGCGCCGCGTTCTTTGAGAAGATGCAGTTGGGGAACAGTCTCCGCCAAGCTTTGGACAATAACGAATTCGAACTTTATTACCAGCCGCAATTCGAGACCCGCTCCGGCATGATCCATGGCTTTGAAGCCCTGATTCGCTGGAACAGTCCGCAACTGGGTCTGGTATCGCCGTTGCGTTTCATTCGTCTGGCGGAAGAGTTGGCCCTGATCGTGCCGATCGGCTATTGGGTGCTCCGGAACGCCTGTCGGTTCGCGGCATCGTTATACCGCAACTACTCCGATCTGCATATCGCCATTAACCTGTCGTACGTCCAACTCATACAAACCGACTTCGTGGCGATGGTGAAATCGATCGTCCAAGCCAGCGGTGTCCCCCCGCATATCATCAGCCTGGAGATTACCGAAAGCGTCTTGATGGAGTCCTTTGACGCGACCGTCGAAAAACTGACCCAATTGAAAGAGTTTGGCATCCATATCGCGCTGGACGACTTCGGGACCGGCTATTCCTCGTTGAACTACCTCAAACGGTTGCCGATCAGCGTGGTCAAGATCGACAAGTCCTTTTTGGAGGATGTGGTGCGCGCCAGCGACGAACAGGAGATTATCGGTCTGATCGTCCAGTTGGCCCACGCCATCGGATTGAAAGTCGTCGCCGAGGGGGTGGAAACCCGGGAACAGTTACAATTATTGCGCAATTACCGTTGCGATTACGTTCAGGGTTTTCTATTCAGCCGGCCGATCCCCGAGGCTACGGTCTTCGCTTTTTTGGCGCAATTAAATACGTCCAATCCCTTTGCCGAAACTCATTCCGTAAAGGAGATCCGAATCATGAACGGTGATGCCCTGGTTATTTTACTGGTGGAAGACAATGCCGATCACGCCGAATTGATCATGCGCTGCTTTGAGGAACACCGGGTGGCGAACCGCGTTTACCATCTGTCCGATGGGGAAACCGCCCTTCATTATCTCACCGGGGTGGGCGCCTATGCGGACCGTACCCAATACCCGTTGCCTCACTTGATCCTGCTTGATTTGCGCATACCCAAAATCGACGGTTTACAGGTCTTAACCCAAATCAAAAAAGACGACCAGTTGCGCCAGATTCCAGTGGTCGTCCTCTCCTCTTCCGAAAACGAGAAGGATTTGTTGACCGCGTATGAAAACTACGTCAACAGTTATGTGGTTAAACCGCTTGATTTTCAAAAGTTCATGCAGCTGATGGAGGAGCTTAATTTTTATTGGCTCGGTTGGAACAAAGTCCCCTATTGATCAGTGGTCAAAGGAGTCGCGATGCGGAAAATCAGCACCAAAATTTTTATCGCCATTTTAACCAGCTCGATTCTGGTCGCAACCGTGGTCGGGGTTTTGATTTTGATCGAAACCAGCCGGGTGATCGTCACCGAAACCACGGATAAGATCGAGTGCCTGACTAAAAGCTATGCCTATCAATTCGATCAACGTTTCCGTAACGTCGACACTTCGCTGCGCAACTTGCAAGCTTACGTGGTCTCAACCTTCGACGCGGCCCGTTTCGGGCGGAACCGCCGCTACCTGTATCAATACAAAGCGATGATGACCCCGTTGATCAAAAACACCCTCGCTGCCACTCCCGGCGTGATCAACGCCTACTTTTATTTCGATCCCAACCTGATCGGCGAACCCAACGATATCTGGTTCACGCGTCAAACTCCGGACGGGTCGCTCCGGCGCATGCCGGAGATTAAAGACAAATATTACTTCAACCTCAACAACCCGCAAGCAACCTGGTTCTATCAGGCGGTCCGCGAGGGGAAGACCATTACCACCAACCCTTATCATGATCCTTTCGCCAATCAGATGATGCTCATCTCGTGCACCCGTCCGATTTATCAGGACGGTCGCTTGATCGGGGTCGCCGGTTTTGACTTTCGTTTCGACGATATTTACCGGTCGGTTCAAAACATTAAGCCTTATCAAACCGGTTATGCGTTCCTGATGAACGACCAATTGCACTGGATCATCCATCCCAAGCTGAGCAAAGGTTTAACCAGCAATCTTTTGGAGCCGCAACTTTACCCGCAGTTAACCAAAACGCTGGCAACCAACGATTCGGGCATTATGAACTATCGGGCCGAATCGGGCGTGGCCCGGGTGACCGCCTTCGCCAAGCTGTCCAACGGTTGGGTGTTGGGAATCACCGCGCCATTGCAAGACGCCTACCAACGGGTCGCCGCGATCCGCACAATCATCCTGGTGGCGCTGGGCATCGGCGTCCTGCTCGCGCTGGGCGCCGCGCTGCTCGTGGGCCGGTTAATCTCCCAACCCTTCAACCGCCTGGTGGAATATATCAATAGCGTGGCCTCGGGCAATCTGGATATTGAGATCCCGTTCCGTTACCATGATGAAGTCGGCGTCGTTTATGATCAATTCCGGCATATGGTCACTTCCCTGCAAACCGCCCGCAACGAGATTACCAGCTCCAATCAGGATCTGCTGGTCAAAAACGCCGAGTTGGAGCGGTTTACCTATACGGTATCCCACGACTTAAAAAGCCCGTTGATCACCATTAAAAGTTTCGCGGGACTGATCGCCAAGGAGATCGCCCAAGGCCGGTACGACCGGGTTCACTCCGATTTGCAGCGGGTGGGCAATGCCGCCGATAAAATGGCGGAACTATTGGAGGGACTGCTGGAACTGTCGCGGATCGGACGGATGGCCAACCCGGCGGAGACCATTGCGATGAGCCGGTTGGCCCAGGAAGTGCGGGAGTTGCTGTTTGAAATCATCCAGGCCAAGCAGGTTCAGGTGCGGATTCAGGAAGACCTGCCGCCGGTGACGGGCGATCGGAACCGGATCCGGGAAGTCTGGCAAAACCTGCTGGAAAACGCGGTGAAGTTTATGGATAAGGAGAACGGAACGATCGAGATCGGCTGTTTCGTCCAACCGACCGGGCCGGTCTATTTTGTCCGCGACAACGGGCCGGGAATCCCCGCCCAATACCACGAAAAAATCTTCGGCCTCTTTGACAAGCTCGACAACCGGGCGGATGGCTCCGGCATCGGATTGGCCTTGGTCAAACGGATTATCGAGTATCATCACGGCCGGATCTGGCTTGAAAGCGAACCCGGCGTGGGAACGACCTTCTTTTTTACCGTCGCGGAATAGTTTCTGCGCCCGGCTCGCTCCTTGTTTTGTCTTTTTACCAATCGAAAAACTCCATTCCGGTAGCGGAATCGAGTTTTTCGGTTGTCATATGTTAAATCATACTAGCCAAATTAGCCATCCCGGTGCTTCGATTGCCATTTCCGGGCCCCGGATGTCGAATCCTACAACCCGAATTTGCTTTTCCGGTCGTTATTTGGCGCATCCAACTCCCTTGATTCTGTTTTCTGATCGTTAGTTGGAGAATTCCGACGCCGGAATTCTCCATCCTGTCGCTTGGTTCCCTAACATTGCCGTTTGCCGTCGATATTGGCGAAATCGATCAGGTATTGTTGCCCGTCGCGCAACGTCACCCGGGCCCCCAAAACCGAACCTGAGGGCAAAATCGGCAGTAACTCCAGCTGGCGCACGGGAGCAAGTTCAGCGGCCGTCCACTCCGTATCGTCGGTCTTATGCAGCAGGGCGACGATCATTAACTCCAGCGCCGGATTTTGCGCGGTCCGTTCCCTGAAGGCGTAGATCACGGTGCTGGCGTCGGCTTCGGCGTTATTGCCCTGATGGGTCAGGGTACGCAGGTCGTCCCAACCGTGATAAACGACCAGCGCCACCTGGCGGCCGGGAATCGCCGCGGTCATCACCCGGCGACCTTCCAGCTCAAACCGCTCGATCCGGGCCGGTTTTCCCGCCAGATGCGGCAGACCAAAATGGCCCAAGGTCAGTTGGTGTTCGTAAGCCAGCCGGCTGCGGTCTACCCGCAACGTCCCACCGGGTAAGGTCAGTTCGGCGAGGTCAAGCACATAACCGCTGCCGTTGTTGGGCGGCCGGCGCATCAAGGCCTGCCGGTACAACACGCCGTCGGCCACGCCGTTATAGAGCAGGCTTTGCGGGGTCACAAACTGATCGTGCCGGGGCGCGTCGCCTGCTTTGGCGGTCAACCCCAAATAAAACATGGCGTCGCGCTGGTCCAAATCCCGGGGATCGCGGCTTTTAAAACAATATTGCATCGCCGTCCCGCCGGCCGGATTATGGTCTTCCCAGGGGAAGTGGGTATTGTAACAAAGCCGGTTATAATTATGGTCTTCCTCATTCACTTTGGCGGAGTGGATCTCGGAAGCGCCGGTTTTGCCGTGGTTGACCAACACCAGGCCCGGATAATCGCGGACCAGCGTCCGGGAGGAAGCGCCCAACCCCTCCCAAAACCCGTCATTCTCCCGGGCCGTCCAAAACGGCGAATCCTCGGGTAACGCCAGGCTCAAAAAGGGCATGAACATCGTAAAGGGACTGGCCGACGAACTGTAGCTTTGCAACATGTATTCCTTGTGACCGTAAAAGCCGAGGCTGGGCAGATCATTCATGTAAAAATCCGCTCTGGCGGTAAACTGGAGGATCGCCCCGGAGCAGAGCCGCCGGGCCCAACCGGCGTCCAACGGATAGGGCGGCTGCAACATAAAGGCGATCGGAAACCCGCCGGCGACCCATAACCGGTAGCAGATGCTGCGCGACCACATATTGATATAGCCGTCCCGGCCAAACAGATAGGGATAGGACTCCATCAGCTTCCGGGTGTTCCGCTCGAACACCGCGGCGATCTCCGGCCAGTACCCGTCCCCAAACGCCCGGTTCCAGACCGTCCCGTAAATGCTGTACATGCTGACGGTGTAATAGTTGTAGTTTTGTTCCAGATACCAGCCGTCGCCCGCGTGATAGGAGGCGATCCACAACAAATGGTCCCGCAACAGTTGTTCGTCGACGGGGTACCCCTGTTGCTTTAAGAACGAGAGAATCTCGATGTTAAAAAAGCGCCAATTGTTCTGGGTGGTCCGGTGGTGACCCCAACGCGACAGGGTAACCGCGATGGCGTCCTGTTGCTCCCGGGTGTAATACGGCCAAACAATATCCGGCATCAACAGCAAAAACTTGCATAATCCCCCCAGTTCGCAAGTGAACTGATAAGTGGCGTCAGGCAGTTCCTCCGGCAACGGGATGGAGGTGGGATGTCCCGGCGTCAAAGCGCGGTATAAATGATGACAATAATAGTCCCGGAGCCGGATGCCGTTAATGGTCACCTCCGGTTCCACATGCATCAACGGCCCGGCCAGCGCCATGGTCCGCCGCAACCCTTCGAACTCCAGCGAACGGTAGCGCCAGTCGGGGTCGCCCGGTTGGGGATAGGTTTTACCCGGGACCGACGGAAACACCAGTGGTTCATCGGGGGAGGTTAGATGTTTGAACGCTCTTCCCAAAATGTATTTGGCGCACTCGATATAATGACGGCGGGTCATGCCCGTCATCGGGCTTAATTGGTAGTCGGGTTGGTCGACTTGATACGCGGTAACACTCAATATACTCAGCTCCTCAAATTAGCGTTCCGTTCAACCGACCGCTTAGTCGGATCGGTTGCGGTTCACTCCCTCCGCGGGAGTCCGGTCAGCCTTTGACCGCGCCTTCGGTCAACCCCGACAGGAAGGTGCGGTTGGCCAACAAATACATGACCAACATCGGAAGGATCGAAAGCGAAGCGCCGGCCAACATCAGATTCCATTGAGTCGCCGCCGTCTCGCCATACTTCAGGGAGACCACGCCCACCGTCAGGGTCCGCAGGTCCGGGCGGGTCATGGTGAAGATCGCCGGCAGGATGTAGTCATTCCAGGACATCCGGAACGAGAACAGGCCTACCACGCCCAAGATCGGTTTGATCAGGGGCAGGATGATATTCCAGTAAATCCGAAAAAAACTGCAGCCGTCGATGGTCGCCGCCTCGTCCAACTCTTTGGGGACGCTTTTGACGAACCGCGACACCAGAAAGATGTTGGTCCCTTGCGCGCCGGTTTGGACCAAAATCACCGCCCATAACGAATTATGCAATCCCAGCTCGACCATGAGCAGATACAGGGGGCGCAAGGTCACCGCGCCGATCGAAATGAACATCGTGGAGAGATACGCCCCCACCAGCAGGTTTTTCCCGGGAAACTCGCGCCGCGCGATACAATAACCGGCGGCCGAGGCGATCAACAACGAGCCCAAGGTCGTGAAAAACCCGGTATAAAGACTGTTCCACGTATATTGGGCAAAATTGGCCTGTTGCCATGCCATCAGATAGTTTCCGAAGAACCATTGCTTGGGAAAGATGGTCCCGCCCAAGGTGATCTCGGCATTGCTTTTGAACGATCCCAACAAAGCGTAAAGCACCGGAAAAACCGTCACAATCACCACAATACCCAAAAACCCATACAACGCGGCGGTTCCAAGCAACCTCAACGCCTTTTGGTTGGCCGCGGTCGGATTGATGATTTCCATTCCAACATCACCTCAAATATTCTAGGGGTTTTCCGACTAAAACATCTCATTCAGTTTTTTGGACCAGGACAGATAGCTCACTGTTACCAAGCCGATCAGGATGGAGGCGACAAACGCCACCGCCGAGCCGTAGCCGTACGCCATATTGGCGTTGCCGATCTCCGACAGCGGGAAAAACAGCTTGTATATGTACAGGTACATGACATCGGTCGCTCCCGCCGGCCCGCCGGCGGTCAAAATCATGATACTCTCATACCCTTTTAAACTGACGATGATCGCCAGCATCACCACCACCTGCAGCACCGGCCCCAACATCGGCAGGGTGATCAGATACAGGGTCTGAAACGGGTTCGCCCCGTCAATGGCGGCGCTTTCATAAAGTTCATCAGGGATCGATTGCAGACCCGCCAGGAAATAAATCATATAATTGCCGATGGCGCCCCAGGAAGCCACGAGAATCGAGGTCAACATCGCCAATTTTAACCCCAGCCATTCCACGGGGGTGTCGATCAAATGGAGCTTCAGCAACAGCTGATTGATGATTCCGTTGTAGGAATTGAAGATGAAGTAAAACACCAGACTCATAATGGCCGTACTGATGATCGTCGGCATAAAGACGGTGATCCGGAAGAAGTCGCGCCCTTTCAACTTGCTATTGAGGATAACCGCCAAAATAAACGAGAACGGCAAGGTGATCAACAATTTTCCGCCTGAGTAGACTACCGTGTTGAGCACCGATTTCCAAAAATCGGCGTCCCGGGTGAAGAGCCGCGTGAAGTTCTCCAACCCGATAAATCGGGGATCCAGCATCCCGTTAAAGTTGAAAAACATGTATTTCAACGCCCACGCCAACGGATAAATCGTAAAGACCGCCAAAAACAACACGCTGGGAAAGACCATCAAATAAACCGTTTTATTTTTTTGAATGCTGTTGACAAAACCCGCTATTTTTTCCATTCGCACACCTCATTTACTCAAGGAATCAAAAAGGGAAGAAGTCAATTCTTCCTCCCTTTCCGATTCGTAACGACTACAGTGTAAGAGGATCAAATTTCTTGATGACCTTCTTTTTTAATGTTCCGGATTTGATTGCTCTCTCTAACGCGTCATTGTAGCGTTTATTCAAGTCCCGAATGCCGTCGTCCACCGGCGTCACGCCCAAAATAATCGCGGCGTAGACATCGTACATTGATTTTCCCTCGGGCGCCAGACCGTCGTCGTGCGGCGCGGAGGGCCAGATAGCATCGATACTGTCGTTGATTTTGAAATCCGCGGCCCCCTTCATATTGGGGTCTTTGGCGCTATCCAAAACCGAAGGCGCCACCGAGTAACCGTAGCCTTTTTCATGATAGGGGATAAGGATCGCGTCACGATGGAACCATTCGAAAACCCGCCAGGCGGCTTTGACATTTTTCGACTGGGAGCAGATGAAGATCCAACGGCCGGCGCGAATCCAGGATTTGCCCTTGGCGGTCGCTTCCAGGGTCGGCGCCGGCGCGGCGCCCCAGTTGATCTTGGCCGGAAACTGTTGGGCGTAGACGCCGGGTTCCCAGTTGCCGGAGATGTACATGCCGATCTTCCCTTCGGCGAATTGGCTGCGCATCGGGTCGGCATCCAAGTTCTCGATGCCCGGGAACATACTGCCGTCGCTGCGCATTTGCCGGAAGGCGTTCAAGACCGGACGCATCGGTTCAAAGCTGTATTTGCCGGTCCGGAAATCGTAAGGCCAGACGCCGCTGCGCATCGCCACCTGATCCAGGGAACGGAACAAGGCGGTGTAGGGATTTTTCATGTTTAAGGCGAAACCGTAGGCATTTTCGGCTTTACCGGCTTCGGTCAGTTTCTTGGCGTAGCTCACCATCTCGGCGACGGTTTTCGGCGGTCCGTTCAAACCGGCCTTCTTAAAGAGGTCTTTATTATAGACCAGCCGGAAATTGACACCGGAGTTGGGTAGGCTGTACAACTTCCCGTTGACCGTGTTTTCGGTGTCGACCCGTAGGAACTTGCCGTAACGTTGTTTGATGTCGGATGTCAAGTAGGAGTCCAACGGCGCCGCCATCCGCCGGTCGGCGTAGTACTTGGCGTTGTTGAATCCCGAGAAAATGTCCGGCGCTTGGCCGCTTTGGAACGCCAATTCCAAATTTTGAGAGTAATTTTCGGTCTGGACCACATAATCGACCTCAATGCCGAATTGGTTGGTCTTGTTAAACTCCGCCACCTTTTCCTTTAAAAAGTCCATGTCGTGCCGCTGATGTGTCCACCACACAATTTTGGTTTTTTTCGGTCCGGCCCAACTGTTCGAGGAGGCCATGACCAATGCCAGGAAACAAATGAGCAATCTCACTGAACGCTTTTTCAAGGAATCACCCCTTTTTTGAATTCTGTAACCCAATTATAAGATGGACTTTACTCGTTGGTAATGAGGCGCTCTTATGAAAATAGGGGGAATTTTTTACGGTTTTACGCGTCACTCCCTCGCAAAGTGCCATCAAACAAGCCGTCGCGCCCTGGCGGACGCGACGGTTCCTATGCTTTACGGTATTTCGCCGGATTGACGCCGACATGTTTTCGAAACAATTCGCTAAAATAGCGGGGGTCGGAATATCCCACCCGGTCGGCAACCTCATAAACCCGCAGCTCCCCTTGGGCCAATAACTGTTTGGCCTTTTCGATCCGGCGTTGGATCAGGTAATCCTGGAACGAACTGTCGCAGTACTTTTTGAACAACGCCGAAAAATAGGTGGGACTTAAACACATATGGTCGGCGACGGAATTCAGGGAGATCGCCTCGGTGAGATGCGTTTCGATATATTCCTTGGCCCGCTCCATTTTGGAGTGGGTTTTCAGCGATTTCTCCATGCCCTGCGCCGCAAAGATCTGCGCGATCAGCTCCCTGATCCATTGTTGCAACTCCTCGAGCGTATCAAATCCCGTCGTCGTGTTCAACACGTCGTTCGGATCGGGCAACGTTTGCTCCAAATTTAACTCCATCAGCAGCCGGGAGAGGGAGAAGACCAACCCCTGCAGACTTTTCCGCACCAGTCTGGGATAGATCGCGCCATACCGTTCCAGGTCGGTGAAAAAGGCCGCCAAATGCCGCTCGGCCTCGTCGGTCGCGCCAATTTTGACGGCGCTGAACAAATCCTTTTCGATGGCAATCGGGTAATAAAAGTTCAACCGGGCGCCACAGGGCGAGATGTCGTCAATATGGATCAGTTGCTGCGGACCCAAGGCAAACTTGTGGGTTAACGCTTCCAACGCCTCTTGGTAAGCCTGGGACAACCGGGCGAGCGCCGGACAATACCGGCCGATTCCCAGCGAAACCGTCCGGTTCAACGCGACGGGCAGGGACTCTCTGAGCGTTTCGGCAATCCGCAACAAACTCTTTTTAGAATCCTCCGGCGCCATACCCGGCGGGAGTTGCACCAGGAGGACCAACCGTTCCTTGGGATCGGCGCAAATCCAGACCGGCGCGGCGGTCTCCGGCCGGCGCGTCCAGCTTTCGGTCAATGTTTTAAACTCCTCGAGCAACCGGTAACTGTCCGGATCCCGCACCCCGCGAAACTGATCGATTTCCATCACGATGAGTCCGAAGCCGTTGACAAGTTCCGGGTCGATCTGTAAAAAACGCAACTTCTCCACCAACAGTTCCGCGTCGGGACTCGGCCCGGTCAACAGCTGCTGGAGAAATTTCTCCCGCAACAAGGGTAAGCTTAACGCCAACTTCTCCAGCAACTCCGCTTCGGCGGCCCGTTGGGCTGTCTCCCGGTCCAGTTTGGCCACCACCCGCTGCACCGAAGCTTCCAACTCCGCAATCGGAACCGGTTTGAGCAGGTATTCCTCCGCTCCCAGTTTGACCGCTTGCTGAGCGTGGGAAAACTCGTCATAGCCGCTTAGGATGATCACTTTCAGCGCCGGTTTCGACTCTTTCAATAACGCCGTTAAACGAATCCCGTCCAGTCGCGGCATTTTGATATCGGTGATGACCAGATCGGGGTCGACGGCCGCCGCCACTTGCAACGCTTCGACGCCATCGCGGGCCCAACCGGCAATTTCCACCCCGTAATCCTCCCATTTGCCGTAACGCCGGATCCCTTGAATAATGTCATCCTTGTCGTCGACAATCAGCAACTTATACATGGACATCCTCCTCTAGCAACGGAATCCGGATCCGGACCGTCGTCTCCCGGTACGCCTCGCTGGACAACTCCAGCCGGTATTCGTCGCCCCAGCGTAATTGCAACCGTTGATGAATATTGGATAAAGCGTAACCCCCTTTTTCGCCGCCCGGCACGCGGGTTAAGTATTGTTCCAGCGCTTGCACGTCGAATCCTTTGCCGTTGTCGGTGATCTCAAAACAGATCCGCCCGTCGCTCTGCCATACCTTGATACGGATCATCCCGCCGCAACCCATCTCGCTGAAACCGTGCAACAAAGCGTTCTCCGCCAGCGGCTGCAAGATAAATTTTTGGGTTTTGTACGCCCCAATCCCCGGCTCCACCTCGATTTGATAATCAAATTTCCCTTCGTAAATACTCTTTTGCAGACTGAGGTAATTGGCGACATGTTGGATCTCTTGATCGATCGCCACCTCTTCCTTCCCTTTGTTCAATCCCAACCGGAAAATTTGGGCCAAGGCAATCACCATCTCCGCCACTTGGTCGTTGCCCCCGGCGAGCGCCTTCCAATAAATCGAATCCAACGCATTGTAGAGGAAATGCGGATTGATCTGCGATTGCAAGGCGTTCAACTCGGCGATCTGTTTCAGCTTTTGTTCCTGACGGTATTTGTCGTGTTCTTCGTTGAGCCGGACGATCAGCGAATTGATCTCCTCGACCATCGAGTTGAAATGTTTGGCCAATTCGCCGATTTCGTCATCGTATTTCGGTTCAAACCGCGCTTCAAAATCGCGGTTCTGAATCCGTTTCATCACATTTTGCAACTTATACAACGGTTTGGTGATCGTCTTGGTCACGATGATCGAAAGCAGGATCGCCAGGCCGGCGCACCCGATCCCCACCAGGATGGTGAGCCAGGTGATATTTTCAATGTCCAGCAACAGTTGGCGTTCGGGGGTGATCGTCACGATCTGCCAGCCGTTCACCGGCAAAGACGCGTAATTGACCAAGACCTTGCGACCGTTGATCCGGTAGCGAAAATAATTGCTATCCTGTTGATGCAGGTTAGCCGCAAATTGCTTGTCGCGAAAGACCCGGCGATAACCGCTGTCGTAACTATGGGTCACCATCCGGCCGGAGCGGTCCAACAGATAGGTTTCGGCCGCAAATTGGTTGCGGATTTCCGAGAGATACTCAATCAACTGGTCCTCTTTCAAATGAACGATCACAAACGCCTTTTCGGGCGAGACGTCTTGAATGCCGGTGGTCAACGCCACCGGGATCAACCCGCGCTTCGGCAGCCACTTCACTTCGGAATTAAGGCCCCACTCAATCACTTTATGTTGGCGGATCGCCCGGAAAAGCCGCGATTCGAGCAGCTTCTCCCGGTTCAGCGCCGGCTCGGTGGTATCGTAAAAGATGACTTTCGGGGTATAGACATAAATCGAATCAATCAGCCGGTCGCTGATACGGGCTTGGGATAACGCCCGTTGCATCCGGGAAAACTCCCCCGCGACATTGGCCTGGCTATCGGTGGCGATGGCGATGATTGCGTTGCGAAAGCTTTCGGTAGTGAAGAGGTTATGCAAATTGTTCAGCGTATTCAGCAGTTTCTCATTGATATATTTCTGCGATTGCCGAATGGTTTCGTTGGTGTGTTTGTAGGCGTTGAATTCAATCGTCCGAGTGGCGACGATATTGGCGAAAAAGCCCAACACGCCGGTGGAGAAGAGGATACAGACGATGGTTAAGGCGATAATTTTATGTAACAACTTGAGGCGGTTCAATTTGGACTGCAAAAAGTGAATCCCCGTCATTTCCTCAGCTCCCTCCGGTTGGCCGTCAGTATAAATATCGGCCGTCCATACCAATTCCCCTTCAACAAAAAACGATTCCACCCACGCGCGATGAAACAGCGCCGAGGTGGAATCGTCGTTAATTGCATTTTAACCTTTTGTTACAATCTTGTCAATTGACGGTTTGGCGGGATGCGCCACCTTGTTTAAGGCAGGATTGGCGAGCCTTTTCCCGCCATCAATTCCCTCACGGTTTACCGGTCCCCGTTGTGGGTGCGCCTACAGTTTCACAATAAACTAACCGATATTTGGGGTAGCGCCGACGTGAGTGATCGCTCACGTTGGCGAAAGGTCGAAGTGTACGGCCGAAGGAATCACGAGAGGATACCATGGATAAAACGAAGATATATGATTCAGTCACGACTTGTCCGGTCTGTGAACAAAAATTTCCCGGGACTAAAGTGCGGGTGGGCTCGCACCGGGTCGCCAGCCAAGCTACGGATTTTGCCATTCAATACGAAGGGGTCAACCCGATTCTTTATGAAATATTTGTCTGTCCCCATTGCGGTTATGCGGCGTTTCAAAACAACTTCGACTATGTCAAGCCCAAGGACAAAAAGCTGTTCGCCGCGGCGCTGGCTCCGCATTGGCGACCCAAAAGTTACAACGGGGAACGGACTTTGGACAGCGCTTTGGACACATTCAAACTGGCCTTGTACTGCCTGCAACTGCGCAAAGCCAAAAACAGCGAGATCGCCAAGACTTGCCTGCGGATCGCTTGGATTTACCGCTGGAAAGACGACCCGCGCGAAGTCGATTTTCTCAAATTCGCGCTTGATTGTTACACCGAGGCCTTCCAAACCGAAGAGTTTCCCCTGGAAAAACTGGATGAGCCGCATTGCATCTATCTAATCGCCGAGTTGCACCGGAAACTGGGCGATATCGAGGAGGCGACCCGCTGGTTCGGCAGGTTTTTCAACAACCCCGCCGCCCGCGCCAACCGCTCGTTGATGGATAAGGCCCGCGACCAATATCAACTGATTAAGGATTTACGGGAAAATCAGTCATAACCGGGGCGATTTCCCCGCCGCTTCGAACCGCTCCAACTCTTCCAAGACGCGGCGCGCCATCTCCGCCGGAGCAAGCTCCGCCATCCCGCAATCCGCTTGACCATAGGTCAGAAAGACCGGATAGACTTTGATCGCCATGATCGCCAATTGAGTCTCATTGCCGGGGATGGTTCCCATCGGAAAAGCAGTCGCCTGTTCGGTTAAGAAGCCGGCCGCGACTTGGACCGCCCGCTGTTCGGCCCGGTCATCCGGGGTGGGATAGCTAAAACGCCATCGCCCCGCTTGCCGGGTGATCAACGCTTTGCTGGCGTCGCCGGCGCTCATTCCGGTCGCGGCAAAAATCCGGCAGTCGTAATTCCGACAGGTCTGCGGACGGTGCCGATAAATCGAACACTGGTTGTCGGCCAGCATTGGGCAACAACCGCTCTGATCGTAACCCATGACAACGTTGCCCTGGGGTTGAAACGGGGCCGCGAACAACAGTCCCTTGGGGATGTGGGCCAACGTATCTTGCTCCGCGGGGCGGATATGGATGAAATACGAGGACCGACAGCAAACGTTGCAAGCGCCACAAGGCACCTCGGCGCCGCTGTCTTGCCGCAAGACGTTTCGCAACTGACGAAGCCAGACCGAAAACGCTCCGGCGGGCAGCTCCGCCGGTTCTAAGGTTTTTGGATTGTGATTGTCCATCGCTGGAGACCTCAAAATTGATGATATATACATCATATCATAAAAACGTGCGCCATTCACGCGCAAGACATACTTCGAGGGCCGTCCCGGAAGCATTCCGGACCGGCCCCGTTTGCTTATCGCCGTGTCATTCACGCGTTTTGTCTTGGTTTGACCGGCAGGTACAGATCAATTCCCCCGATATGATTAAAGCCGGTATCAAATCCGAGATGTTCCTCAAGCCATTGATGGCCGCCGTAAACGTACTTGCTGTCCCGCAGCCACTGTTGAAACCGTTGCCAGGTCTCCATAATCCCCATTCCCATATCGCCGGTTTCTTCCCGTCCGACCCCGGTCACCGCATACAACCCACCTTCAAGGACCTTGGTTTTCACTTTACAATCATCAACCAGATACTCTTCCCCGATGGTTACGCAGACTTCATAGCCGTACTCGGTTTGATCCGGCCGCGTCGGACTGGGGTTGTTGTAACCGAAGATCCGCAATCCTTGCTGACTGGGATTCAAACCGGAACGGTTCAGCCAATCCCGCATGACCGCAAAGGCATTGTCCTCCGGGGACTGGCCAACGTAACAATAATAAGCCACCCGGAGCGGTTCCAGTTGTTTTAAGACTTTAATATCCGGGTATTTTTCGAGTAACGCCTGATCCTGAATATCAAAATATTTATCCATCAAATTCACCCTTTCAAAATGATAACTTCCGTTGTTTCTCCGGAATTCGCTCGGCAGCGATCCGGTAATTCGTTTAAAAGCTCTCGAAAAAGCGTCGCCGCTGTCGAAGCCGTATTTGACGGCGACCGCAATTATCGATATGTCCTTAGCACCCATTTCTGTGGCCGCCAAACTCATTCTGCGCCGCCGGACGTACTCTTTGACCGGATGCCCGACCAACGCGAAGAAGATCCGGTAGAAGTTGGACAATGACATATAGGCCGCTTGCGCGGCGACAGTCAACTGCAAATCGCCATCCAGATTTTGCTCAAGGTAATCAAGCGAACGCTGGATCCGTTCGTAATAATTCATCAGGAGCGCCCCTTGCCGCGGTGATGAGTCTAGGATACCATATTCAAAACCGCACCGCCCGACTTTTCTTCCAAAAAAAAATTAGCTAGACCACTCCCCAAGCCACCCAACCAAAAAACCGCCAAACCAGTTGGACGGTCTCTGCCACACTTAACGCTTCCGCACCGCGATCAGCAACATCATCGGCCGGCGTAGTTCATCCCGCATTCCCGGTTCGTCCATGAGATACTCGGCCGGTTGCGGTTCGACCAGTTCAACGATTTCAAAACCGCTTTGGATCAGCGTATTAAGGTACGTTGTCAGGGTCTTATGATATTTCATCACCGTTTCCCCAAGAAAAACCGTTTGTGATTCCCTCGTCGAAGTAACGGTCGACCGGCCAATGCAGATGGTTCCCCTGAGAGTCATCATGCCATTGCTGTTCGCCTTGGGCAGTGAAAACAGGATGTTCAACCGAGAAGACAAAATCCCCACCCCGGACGAGACAGCGGTTGATCTTGGCGCAAACCGCCGCAAAGGACTCGATATAATGAAACGCCAGCGAACTCAGGACCACATCAAACGTCACCTCCGGGAAATCAATCGCTTCGATCGGCAGCCGCAGATAGGTAATCAACGGCGAGTCGGTTTTGGCTTTTGCCTCCTGCAGCATTTTCTCAGACAGATCGACGCCCACCACTGATTTTGCGCCCTGCGCCACGGCATAGCGGCAGTGCCAACCGAAGCCGCAACCCAAATCCAAAACCCGCTTGTTTTCAAAGTCAGGCAACATCCGTTGCAATTCCGGCCATTCCCCGGCGGCCTGCAACCCCCGGACCGAACGCGGCATTTGTTTATATTGATTGAAAAACTGAACCTTATCGTATTGATTGTTAAAATTCCTCATCACTTCACCCCTAAGCAAAATTATATCACAAAGACAGAACCCGCAACCCCGTCATGGTGAAATGCCAGGTTTCAAAAAAGAAACCGAAGTAATTTCGCGAATATCAATGGCGCCGTCGCATGAATGCGACAAGCGCAAAGGGAGCCGATTAACCGTGGCGCCCAAAAGCGGCATCCCGGCTACCAAATGCAAAACCGGCTGATCGTCGGCCAATCGACCAAGATCGCTAGGGATATCAGCAATACCGATGCGTATGGATAACCCGGAAGAAATCGGGGAAAATTTTTACGAAAGAACTTTCGGGATAAACTTTTACGATAAGCAAAGGTATGCGAATGAAAGATAAAGTAATGGCCGGATTAACCGTCGGCTTATTGGCCGATAGCGTAAAGCTAATCTTTAATTACGCCTGTTTTTCCTTTGGCTTTACCAAAACGGTCTTCTGGCAGATTGCCGCGACGCGTTTTTTAAACCGTGATGATTTATTTAAACCCATCGCCTATCTAATCGGCGCGATTGTCGACCTAACCACCACCGCAGTACTCGGGGTCCTTTTCATTTTTTTACTACGATTAACCGGTCGCGCTTATCTTTGGATTAAAGGGGCCGGGTTTGGGTTGGTCGTCTGGGTCGGGTTATTTGGAACCGTTTTATCGCAAGCTACCGCAACAAAATTACCATCGGAACCGGCGACGATTCTGGTCGCCGCAATCGCGCATTTGATCTTCGGATTGTCATTAGCCCTTTTTACGAAGTTATTGGTTAAACCGGACTCCGAAACCTGGGCCTAACGAATCGGATCTTAACAAAAACCACGAGCCGCCAAGCCACTGAAAAACCTCCACTCTGAAAGATTGACCTACAATATATAGTGAGTAGCTTGTTTTAGGCTATCAATATATTGTCGGTCAATGTTATTTCGAGCAGTTTTTCAGTGGCCCCCGAACCGCCTCGTGGTTTTTGTTTAATATCTATTCAATTCCGCAATACTCGAATCCCATGAACCCCAGCGACCATAAACCACCACAATCTCAAGAATCTCAAAGCAAAATGCAAGGTATTTGACTACGTCAAACAATATGATTGACGTAGTCAAGCAATATAATTATAATTGTCTTACAACTGGAATTAAAGGAGGTTTTGCCTTGGAATCCCCTCATTTCCAAATCGTCGCGGCAATTCGCCGCTTTAACCGGTTTTATACCAATCTCATCGGCCTGCTGGATCAACATATTTTGAACAGCGCCTTCTCCCTGTCGGAAGCGCGGGTGCTTTACGAAATCGGCCATTATCCCAATTGTACGGCGAAATATTTGATCGAGGAGCTCCGGATCGACCCCGGTTACCTGAGCCGGATCATTAAGGGGTTTGAGAAGCGGGGATTTACCTACCGGGTTCAATCCGACACGGACGGCCGGTTGTATTATCTATACTTAACCGAGCTGGGACAGGATACCTTAGCGCAAATGGACCAACTGTCCTCCCGGCAAATCGCCGATCTGGTCGAGCGTTTACCGGAGTTTCGTCAGAATAGCCTCGTCACCAGTATGAACACCATCGAAACCGCCTTGTCGAAGCAAACGGACTCGCTTGGCGCCAGGGTTACCGTTCGCAGCGAACTGAAACCGGGCGATATCGGCTATTTGATTCATCTGCACGGTTGGATCTACGCCGCGGAATGCGGCTATAACCACCAGTTTGAACAGTATGTCTGTCAGACGTTTGACGCGTTTTTGGGAAATTACGACGCGGCGCAGGACCGGTTTTGGTTCGCGGAGCTTGACGGGGAAATCATCGGCGCCATCGCCATTGTCGGTCATTCCGCAGTGAAAGCGCAGTTGCGTTGGTTCATCCTGCACCCGCAATTCCGGGGGATCGGCCTTGGCAAAAGGTTGCTCCAAGCGGCGCTGCAATTCTGTAGCGATCAAGGGTATCGTTCCGTGTTTCTGGAAACCACCAACGACCAGACGACCGCCATTGCCATGTATCGCAAGGCGGGATTTGCGAAAGTCGCCGAACACGAGGCGGAGATTTGGGGCAAACGGCTGGTTGAGCAGACTTATGAATGGACCCCGAAAACGCCTTAAAAGTGCAATAGTATCTATCTATATACTATCGCACTTTTAAGTATCCTCTTGTTAAATTCATTAATACAATCTATAATCATCATGAAAACTACAAATTAATGGAAACCGAGGATTGTTCTCATGGATTTAATTGCTGTTAATCAGAATAAGTGTACTCAATGCGGCATTTGTGCGGACGTATGCCCGCCTCGGATTCTTCGGATTGAGAAAAACGGTCCTACCGTAACGAATTCCGAATCCTGCTTAGGTTGCGGACACTGCGTTGCCATATGTCCGCATACAGCAATTGATAATGTTAAAGCTCCGTTATCCAAGCAAATTGCCTGTCCAAAATTTCCGGTTATCGACAGCGATTGCGCTTATCAGTTCATCCGCTCGCGTCGCTCTATTCGTTGTTACAAAAATGAAAAAGTTCCACGCGATTTACTATTACAATTAGTCGACATTGCCCGTTTTGCCCCCACCGCAAGCAACAAACAGGGAATTTCATATGTTATTGTTGACGATACAAAGATAATGGAAAAAACAACCCAAACAGTGATCGCTTGGATGGAAAAAAATCAATCTTATTGGTGGAGCTTTCCCATCCATATCCGATCCTACAAAAAATACGGGATTGATGGAATTTTCCATTCCGCTCCCAACCTCATCATCGCACTTGCTCCAAAAGATTTTAAAAATGGTCGGGAAAACACAATTCTATCATTTTCATATTTGGAACTATTCGCCAATACTTTGGGACTCGGTTCCGCATGGGCAGGCCTTTTTGAAATGTGCGCTTTCTCTAACTATCGTCCATTATTAGACTTGTTAAACATTCCGGAAAGCAAGTCAATAACCGGAGCCGTTATGATTGGTTATCCTAAATATCGTTTCAAACGCCTCGTAGATAGAAATCCGCTGGATGTTACAATATTAAGCAATGATTAATTGAAGTTCGTAATCCGTATAATACCATTACAACAAAATATCAAATTACGGCCGATCTTGATGCGGTTGAAAAATTTTACGCTCAGGAGTCGATCTTCTAAAACCTTGGATTGATCTGGATCAACGGGAGAAAGCTAAGGCGAGGTGAAAAACGGTGCGGAAATTAAAACCGATCCCTGGCCAATCGATCCGCAATGTTTGGCAGATCAACCCGATTACCAGGGTTCATGATAACGATATCCGAAAGAACAAAAAGAAACAACGCCAAAACTCGCGCAATGATTTGAAAAAGGTTCTGTTGGACGAGTAAGGCGGCCCGGCAAGTTGTTTTCCTTGCTAAAAGACGCGAGGCTCCGTAGTGGAGCCTCGCGCAAATATTAATTTTTAGGTTTGCTTTGACCGTAACCCACGCGTTCAAGGACGCTTCAACAAGCGTTCACCGTTTGTTATGATTCATTGTCCAATGTTAATGGACCCGGCAAAAAAATAGTCGCTTCAGGTTGGGCAATCAGTCAAAGCGAATCAGTCCGTCAAACCTTGGGATCACCGTGAGCGCGAACGCTTCTTTAAATCCGTTGGTCGGTAATACCGAACTCGCGCCAGGTCGCTTTGGGGAAAGTCCGTTTCACTTGGGTGCGCGCCTCGGAGTAACTGGTTTGAATCCGGCTTAGTTTCGCCTGGAGCTCCTCGGTCTTCTCCATCATCCGGGCTTTGAACGCCAACTGCGCGTTATGGATGTCGATCAGCCCCTGGTAATCGGCGCTGAACTGGGTAATAAACTCCGTGTCGATGCCGCGTTTGTGCAACG
>JAEZFP010000071.1 GCA_023417475.1 Bacillota bacterium
CCACCCCGGCGCGCCGGGGCAAGCGAAGGAATGAAAATTGGGCGCGACTCACCCCCCTTCGACAGCGAATGCTTGATCCAACTTTTTACAATCCCCCTCTCTTTTGAATGACAGCCGGTTCGAAGCGGTGGAAGAGAGGGGGGGGTCATGGGATATTTTCCTCAAAAGCTAACAATTTGGAACAAGCGAAAAGCTATTTGCTGAGTAGGAGGAGATTGCTTGCAGAATGTGGCGTCCTTTTACGATCAAAATGTCGAACGGGAATGGACCCGACTGGACCGTCACCCGGTGGAATTTGCGCTTACCAAACGGTATCTGGATCGCTACATTACCCAAAGATCAAGAATCCTGGATGTTGGCGGCGGCCCGGGAAAGTACGCTTTTTATTTGAAAGCCCAAGGACACCAGGTGAATTTATTGGATCTGTCGGCCGCCAATATCAATTATGCCAAAACCAAAGCCAAAGAGCTGCAACTGGAATTGGATGATTACCGGCAAGCGAATGCGCTGGATTTAGGTTTTATCCCCGATGAGTGCTTTGATGTTGTATTGGCTTTGGGTCCGTTATATCATTTGACTGAGACGCAAAACCAGATCCGGGCGATCGACGAATGTCTGCGGGTATTGAAACCAAACGGCCTGATCTTTGTCGCGTTTATCACCCGTTTTGCCCAATTGATCACGTTAATCGACCGAACGCCCGAAAAAATCGGCGAGTGGCGCGCTTATTTTGAAGCGGTGATTGCGACGGGGCTGAATCGCGGCGACGTCGACTCCGGGTTTACCGATGCCTACTTTTTTGATCCAAAGGAAATTGCGGATTTTATGAACCGTTTTCCCACCAGGAAAATTGCCTTAGCCGGGACGGACGGGTTGTTTGCCCAAAGCGAGTCCAAATTGCTCGGCCTCGATCCAGCGACGTTGGCGACCTGGATCGACTTTGCTGATCGGTTAGCGGAACATCCGTCGCTTTTGGGCGCATCGCAACACGCGTTATATATCGGGGTAAAAAAATAGACGTTTGTTTCAACGATTATACATTCAACAAAAAGTCACCGGCCCTGCTGGTGATTTTTTGTTGTTATTAATTTGATTTAATTTGTCATAACGGCGAATTACAATTGAGTTTATCCTTGAATCAAAAGATTGATGAACAAAATTTAAAACGCGCTTGATCAATTCTTAAAATAAGCCGCCATCAAACTAACTTCCCGATAACATTGATGATTTATGCTAAAAAAATGATGAATCACCATTCAAAAGGAGGATGAACGGATGAACGCTTCAAGAATCAAATCCTATATTTTAGGAATCACCGGCATGCTTTTGTTCAGTTCAACGTTTTTTGTCACAGTTGCCGCTTCGAACCCAAAAGCATTGGATTCCCTAATCACGGCCGCCAAAAAAGAAGGCCAATTGACGGTAATCGCTTTACCGCATGATTGGGTCAATTACGGGGAGATGATTAAGACTTTCTCCAAAAAATACGGCATCCGGGTCAATGAATTAAACCCCGATGGCAGCTCGGGCGAAGAGATCGAAGCGATTAAAGCGAATAAGGGCAATAAGGGACCGCAGGCTCCCGATGTGATCGATGTCGGTTTGTCCTTTGGTCCGCAAGCCAAGAAAGAGAAATTGATCCAACCCTATAAAGTGGCCACCTGGAACACCATTCCCGCCAACGTCAAGGACGCCGAAGGCTATTGGTACGGCGATTATTACGGCGTATTGGCCTTTGAGGTGAATAAGAGCTTAGTCAAGAATCCGCCAACCGATTGGCTGATCTTTTAAAACCCGAATACAAAGGGAAGTTCGCCTTGGCCGGCGATCCCCGGACCGCCAATCAGGCGATTATGACCGTTGGCGCAGCCGCCGTCAGTTTTGGCAAAACCTACGACAATATCGGCGCCGGACTTGAATTCTTCAACAAACTCAACAAAGCGGGCAATTTTGTTCCGGTGATCGCGGTGCCGGGGACGGTCGCCTCCGGCGAAACGCCGATCACTGTGCGCTGGGATTATAACGCGTTGGCGAACCGCGACAAATCGGCCGGAAATCCGGAAATCGGGGTGATCATTCCCAAGACCGGCGTGGTCGCCGGTGTCTACGTCCAGGCGATCAGCGCCTATGCGCCCCATCCCAACGCGGCCAAACTCTGGATGGAATTCTTATATTCCGATGAAGGCCAACTGATCTGGTTAAAAGGTTACGGACATCCCGTCCGTTATCAGGACCTTGTGAAACGCAAGTCGATTCCGGCCGCTATCGCCGCGAAACTGCCTCCGGCCAAAGCGTATGAGAGTGCGGTATTCCCGACGTTGGAACAACAAGAGGCGGCGCAAAAAGTTATTGCTACGGATTGGGACAAGGTTGTACAGGTCAATGTTACCAAACAATAAAACCGCAATCACTTCAGTGCGCAAACGGGACGACAGTATGGCGTCCCGTTTGCGGCAAATGCTGCCGTATGGCGGACTATTGCCTTTCGCCCTGTTTGTACTGGCGTTTATGCTGTTTCCGGCGGGGGCGTTATTGATCGGCGGCTTTCAAGATCGGTTGGAGCATTTTACGTTAACGAACATCGCCAGCCTGGCCCGGCCGGACATTGCCCATTCCTACTTGCTGACAGTGCAGATCAGCCTGGTAAGCGCGGCGGGTGGCGGATTGTTCGGTTTCCTGCTGGCGTATGGGATCACTTTGGGGGGATTACCCCGCTGGGTCCAGGGGTTCATCAGCACGTTCTGCGGGGTGGCCTCCAATTTTGCCGGCGTCCCGCTGGCGTTTGCGTTTATCGCAACGCTCGGACGGGTTGGGATGGTTACTGTGCTGCTGCAAACTCTTTTTAAAATCAACCTCTACGACCAAGGGTTCAACCTCTACAGTTTTTGGGGACTTTCGTTAACCTATCTATTTTTTCAGATCCCTTTAATGGTGCTGATCATCACTCCCGCGTTGGAAGGGATGAAAAAACAGTGGCGGGAAGCAGCCGAAAATTTGGGCGCTTCCGCCTGGCAATACTGGAGCTTGGTCGCTCTGCCGGTACTCACGCCAACTTTACTGGCTTCGTTCATTTTGCTGTTCGGCAATGCGTTCGGCGCCTATGCGACGGCGTATGCCTTAACCGGGGGTTTGTTGAATATCACTCCGATTTTGATCGGGGCGCAAATCCGGGGCGACGTGTTGCATAATCCCAATTTAGGTTATGCGCTCGCGCTTGGCATGATGGCGATCATGTTCGTTTTGATCGTTGTTTACAGTTGGCTTCAAAAAACCTATTCGCGGTGGCTGCAATGAATCAAAAACGCAAAAGCTGGTCTTGGTTTTGGTTGGGATTTGGCTGTCTCTATTTTTTTATTCCGCTTTTGGCGACCTTTCTGTTTTCGTTGCGCCGCCAAAAAGCGGGCTTGAGTTTTCTGGCGTATCAAAATATTTTCCAGGATCCGAATTTCCTCCAATCATTCACCTTTTCAATGCAAATGGCGGGCTGGACCATTCTCGGGGGTTTTGCGCTGATTGTCCCGACGGCGTTCCTGATCCATTGGAAATTCCCCAAACTCAAACCGCTGATCGAATCGTGCACCATGGTTCCGTTTGTGATACCGCCGATTGTCTTGGTCTTCGGATTGATCCGTTTATACAGCAATCCGCCGCTGACTTTGGTGACTACTCCCGTCCTGCTGATCGCCGGTTATATGGTGCTGGCGTTTCCCTACATCTACCGTTCGGTGGACGCCGGTTTGCAAGCGATGGATCTGAAAACGCTGGTCGAAGCTTCTCTAATGTTGGGGGCGAATCCGGCGGTTACTTTCTTGGAGGTCATTTTGCCCAACCTGCGGACCGGTTTGCTTTCGGCCGCTTTTTTAACCTTTTCGATTGTGATGGGCGAGTTGACCTTCGCCGTGATGTTGGCTTGGCCCGCGTTTGGTCCCTATATGGCGTTGGTCGGACGGGATCTGGCCTATGAACCCGCGGCGCTGGCAATCTTCAGTTTCCTGCTGACCTGGCTTTCCATCGCCTTGATCCGCTGGATCACGTACCGGCTGACCGGGAAGAAAAGTTATTTCAGTGGGGAAACCCAGTGAAGGATCGTTCGCGTCGGGCAGGGACTGCACGGTTTGCGTTTCATTATAATGGCTGGGGAGAATAAAATGGCGTTTCTTGAGTTGAGCGGGATTCAAAAGAAATTTGGAAAACAGGTTGCGGTTCATGACTTTAACCTGGAGGTTCCAAAAGGGGAGTTCGTCTCCTTTCTGGGTGGGAGTGGTTGCGGCAAAACCACGACGTTGCGCATGATCGCCGGTTTCGAAATGCCCACCGGCGGTCGGATCCGGATCGACGGCCGGGATGTCAGTCGGGTCGCGCCCAACCGGCGGCAAGTCGGAATGGTTTTTCAAAATTACGCGTTGTTTCCGAATATGAGTGTAATTCAGAACATTGCTTTCGGGCTCAAAGTTGCCGGGATGCCTTTGTCGGAACGGTTGGAGAAGGCCAAACAACTCCTGACGATGGTGAATTTGGACGGAATGCAAAACCGGTTTCCCCACCAATTATCGGGCGGTCAGCAACAACGGGTGGCACTGGCCAGGGCCTTGGCCATCGAACCGGAAGTGTTGCTGTTGGATGAACCGCTGTCGGCGCTGGACGCCAAGATCCGGCTCAAACTGCGGCAGGATATCCGGGCGCTCCAACAAGAACTGGGAATCACCACTATCTACGTCACTCACGATCAGGAGGAGGCGCTGTCGCTTTCCGACCGGATCGTCGTGATGCGGGAGGGACGGATTGAGCAGATCGGAACGCCGGCGGCGATTTACCATCAGCCTGCCTCCATGTTTGTCGCGTCCTTCATCGGGACGCTCAACCGTATCCAAGCCGAAGTGCTTGACCCGCCAACGGGAAAATTGGCGGTGGCTGGCCAAACGATCACGACGCCAGGGCCGCTAACCGCGCAGCCGGGGGAACGGGTGACGCTCGTCTTGCGCCCGGAACGGTTCGGGTTAAAAAGTGAAACTCCCGCTGACAACTGCTTAACCGGCATTTTGACCCATGTGAACCTGTTGGGAGCCATCGTGCGGATGGGGTTGACCGTTGGCGACCAGGAGCTTCAAATCGATACCTTCAATCATCCCCGGTTGGCGATCCCTTCGATTGGCCAGCCGGTGCCGGTCTATTTTGCGCCGGAATCGTGTCAGTTGATGAATGAGCAGATAAGTTAAGCAACGGTTCGACCCCAAGGTCAAAAAAGACGAAGGCATTGCACTCGTAATAAGTATTTCCTACTAAAATTAAGAAAGTAACTCAAAAAAATATATGATTTACAACGAAAAATAGTTATTTCGAGTTGATAAATATTTTTATCAAGTGGATAAATATTTTTTTATGAGCGATAAATATTATTGCAACCTCAATAAATATTTTTTCAAGGTGGAGAAATATAAATGCAAAGTGATTTATTATTTTTTCAAGGTCAATAAATATCTTTGTCACGTTGATAAATATTTTTATGAGATTGATAAATATATTTGCACGTTATTTTATGAAGTTCTGGCACAAAAAAATGCAAATATTAAAATTTTATCGTATTTGCGACGAATTCCGACAATGCCAATTCGGCGGCTACCCGCTATGATATAATGGAAACAGCGGATCATTGCAACAAAGGAGCAACCAATGGCAATAGTATTGAAACACATCGTTTTGTTCAAATTTACCGATACCGCCCCGGAAGCGGAGATCACCAAGGTCGTTGCGGCATTTTTGGAACTGAAAACCAAAATTCCGGTTGTCCAAGCGATTGAGTGGGGTACCGATATCAGCGTGGAAAACAAAAACCAAGGGTTTACCCATTGTTTTTGTTTGACATTCCGGGATGTGGCGGACCGCGACGCCTATTTGCCCCATCCGGCGCATCAGGAGTTTGGCGCGCGATTGCAACCGATCAAGGAAAAGGTGTTGGTCTTCGATTATTTGACAGAACAATAACGTAAGCTCATATTGGGAGTTGAATGTTTCACGCAAGAACGGGTTGGATGATTCCAACCCGTTCAAATATGTGGACCTGGTAGGGGTGATACTAATCGGTGTGCCGAAGAGGCAGAGAGGGTTTGGCAGTGGAACCATTATTCAAGAGCAAGGGTTAGCTACTATAAGGTGGAATCTGAAGGAAGCTTACGGCAAAATTCCGGTCTGATAGAAACGAATAGAAGACTGACTTGAGGCGGACAGTTAGCATGTCAAATCGAAGATCGACACTACTTACCTCATCCAGTAAATAAGGAAGGCAATGGAAGGAAAGTTATCGTTCAAAGCTAGGGATTGAATCAAAGAAAACATGTTAAATTTGTGGCTGAAAGAATAGGCTACTGACAGAGTCCCAGCATCCTGTTCTTTAGTGCCACTCAGCAATCAATTCCTTAGGCATTAGTTTTCTCAATTCAAGTAAGTTACTTCCTAAAACTTACTTATTCCTTTATTGTATGATTGTATATCGAGCGGCACGTAAGGTGGTGTGTAAGGTTTGTAGGTGAGTTAATAACTATGAACATTATTTCTTTCCAATATCGATATTTTTACCACACACTATGGCGTAACCGTTTCCTTGGGTTTAACCTTCTCTAACACCTTTTGATAAACATCAATATTGTATTCTGGTGCTATTTCAAATGTCGCTAGAAGAGCATAGGGTATTGTTTCTACAAAGTCATTGGCATCTGCTCTACAATTTATTTTTATTCCCAAGACGTCCTCTTCGCCCCAGACAACAGCATCATCACCTGCATAATGCTCATGTTGCAAAGTCCCACGTGCGACCGCCTTGTCATCCGCATCCAATCTGGAAGGAACAAGTCTTTTTCCACCAGTCTCTAAGCTATACCACAATTGAGCAGAACGATATTTTTGGGTAGTCGGACGAATTGGTGTAAATGATGCTAGAGTAACAGTTAGGCAACGATAAATTTTCTGAGCCGAAAAATTAAACGGTAACGGAAGCATATATTGGCATGCGGCATCTTGCCTTAATTCACCATAACCAATTAAAGTGACCCTATTTTTTGCACATTCCTTCACACGAGATATATCTGGTATACCATAACCTAACCATTTGTGGATTTGATCAGCCCCGCGACCAGCTAGGCCGGTTGTTTCACATATTATATTTGCGATTTCATTCCATTTAGCACCATGAACTAGCATAGCTTTAAGCAATAAAGCAGCATATTCCGAAGGGACTCCAACTCCAAGTTCATCACTAAATATGCCATCAAGAATGTCAAAGCAAGCTGCAGCATTGTGGGAAATCAGAGCCGCGGAATCACTTGTTCCGAACGAATACCCTACAATATTACTTGCTTTGGCAATTGACACCGGTTTTGCAGATAATATTCCGGGCGGATAAATGCTTGTCCCGGAGCGCCAACGACCGTTATTTGTATTCCGCATGTCTTGCAACAGCACACTTCTACCACCGGGATACAATATTTCAGGCTTAATTGATTTATTTATTCCCCTTCCAAGAGAACTAATCGGACTAGGCAATATGCTGGAACAAGGCAAAAGCTGTCTTGGGTTATCTATACACTGACTTTTATCAGCAAACAAAGCACCTACTGTTAGCGAGTTCATGCTTTCAGCGGGAGATAACAAGCGCAGATTGCGTGCATTTTGATCAATTAACCTTATAATTTCTATATCCTTTTGGTTTGAAGAAAGAGCCTTGAATTCATTAAAATCCATACCAAGGTTAATGTCATCAGGATGGTTTCCGGCACTTACAATGAAGAGTATGTGATACTTATAGCTGAGCCAATCCAACAACTTTGCTAAATATAATACGTTCTTGCACCAATACCGATGGAAAGATTAATAACTTTAACTGTTGGCGCAACTCGTCCTGCTATTTGTTCGAATAATCTTCTGATCGCTTCATGGACCTTGTCTACAATGAGTATGTCATCCGGTATATATTCAATATTTATATCCTGAGAAGAAGGATATGGTTTCATAATAGGGCGTACATATATCTTATGTGATATCAGGGATGTTTCCTCATCCGATAAATCTCCTCTAGCAATTAATGATGCCATTGAAGTGCCATGTTGACGATCTGCTATTTGGTATGAAGACGTGTAATCATCAGGGTCATCGATAGACAAAACTCCGTTTAATAAGGGATGACGCTCTTGTGGCAGCCCATCAAATAACGCAATAATCGGCTCATCAATTAAAACTTGTTCTTTTGCTAAATTTTCTTGGAGTTCAAAGCCAGCAGAAGAGCCTTTTACAATTGATTGACCAGTCGGTTTAAAAAACATTATTTGTTCAAGGCTAACCAACTCAATTCCGTCTCGCCTGACTATTATCTCGGCATATTGGCGAGGTATAGATGCTAGTAGAGCATGATAACAAATTTCTTCTACGCAGGATGTAGCTATAATTCTCCCACCAATAGAAGATATGTATTCTTCTATTATTCTCTGCGACTGTGTCCGGACATCAGCAGAGCGTCTGAAAAATAATTCAATTTCGCATTTGACATCTGTAGCGTCTGGGTCTGACAAATCTTCTTTCCATGCTTCCAAAATATCAGTTTCTTCTAGTCGCTCTTTAACACCCCATATATGGATGTCACTCAACGTCTTAAAAACGTTTCTCAGACCTGCTTTCCCTCGGGGAAATGAACAATTTTCATTACCTTGATAGCTATTCCAAAGTGAAAGAATTTCTTCCAATGCACGTTGATTGGTGAGCACACAAAAATATTTGAAAGACATTGTTTTCGAATCATCACGCTCATTATTCTTCACTCTGTAAAAATCATCATTATTCGGTATATTATCATCTACGACTTCAAAGAGCCATTCAACACCTTCTGTCTCTTTATCCAAATTACGTACAGCAATTTCAAAACCGCTTGGTTCTCCGGCCACTTCAAGAACAAGTGTATATTCAGGCTCAATCCCGGTAGGATTTTCTGAAATTAAAACTCTACCTCTTTCCAATGCTCTTTGCAGTGCGCCGAATTTAGAAGAAAGCCTTTCCACTTGTCGATGATATGGTGGACGATAGAAATCTGAAGCCCCACCATAGCGGCGAGCCTTATCAACAGGAATTGGATCAGCAAAAAGTATCAAAGGTCTGTCAGGCATTGATAAACTCCTCCTTTGCAGGAGTATCATTTACTAATTGATGAGAATGCAGTTTAAGCTGTGACAGAGTAATAGATTTTGCGCTTCCATTTGGAGCTTGCAAAATGAATTGACGATAAACGGCCAATGCAAATTCTTCTGCTTCGGCATAACTTTGTCCCAACAATTTCTTTGCAAGTGTACTTACTTCCATACCGAACTTGAAATTGGTCCTCTTTTCAAAAGATGAAAACCATATTTCAAGATTTCTCCGTGAAGGTTTATTGAGTTCCAATTTTATCTGAAATCTTCTCCAAGCAGCTTTATCCAAAAGTGCATCATGGTTGGTTGCGGCAATAATTACAACATAACTAGGTAATGCATCAATTTGCAGAAGAAGAGAGCTAACAACTCTTTTTATCTCGCCAGTTTCGTGCTGGTCACCTCGTTCTTTACCTAATGTTTCAAATTCGTCGAAGAATAGTACGCACTGTCTTGTTTTTACATATTCAAAGAGTTTTGCTAATTTCGATGCTGTCTCTCCCAAATAAGCTCCAATAATGCTTTCGTATTTAACAACATATAGTGGAACCATTAAAGAAGTTGCGATAGCTTCCGCCAAGGATGTCTTGCCGTTTCCCGGTGGGCCAATTAACAGAAGTTTATTTCTCGGTTCTAAGCCATAAGAACGGAGTAAATCCGCTCGCATTTGTTCTTCAACAAGTTCTTTGCATGATTGTATCGCTACTTCAGGAAGAATTAATTGTTCCATGCGTTTTTCTGGAATAACTTCATGAAAGAGATGAACTCCATTCCCGTTGATACTAAATGCTTGAGAAGGCGGATCTTTTCGTTGAGGTTGTCGCGAATATATTTTTAAAATTTCTTCAATTTTTTTTGCCAGTATTTCATGCTGTTTAGCTCTTTCTTCCGCACAAATTGCTTCAGCAGCCTTGCGGAAATTCTGTTCTTCTCCTGCAAGGCCGCTTTTTATTAAATCGCAAAGCAAATCTGCTCTTGCCATAACTGCTCCTCCAATTCTTACTTAAATTTTTATTGAGAATTCAAAGGCGCCTAAGCACATCTTCTTCAATAAAATTATTTTCATAAAACTCATAAAAAGTCTTGTGCACGAGCTTACTTGACGACTTTAGAGTTTTCCCAGATATTCACAGCCGACATTATCTTAGCTGTTTTCAAATATATCTAAACTTGTTTAGCAAAGTTCACGCACACACATCCTCAATATAACATAATTTGTATAGCATATGTTATATGGAGGTCAATAGATTTTGTTGAACATTATAGAATAAATTTTTTTACGTTTCCTACAACTCGATTTTTAATTACGCTTCGAGTGTCCACAAGCCCGCAGTCGTGTAATACTCTCCTCGATCCACTGTCCCCAACCTTTTTCCGGCGGAAACTTGGCAAAGTTAAATTCCAAATTATAAATCCCCTGATAATCATCGAGCAAACTTAGATATTCCTCGAGCGGCAACCCTGCCGGAGCAACCAGCGGAGCGTGAGTTCCCTGTTCGCTAACACCATGAATATGGGTATGGATTACTTTATTTAAAAACGCTTTTGAAATAACATCTGGTTCTTGAATATGTAAGGAGTTTGAGTAAAAGTGTCCCATATCCCAGCAAATTCCCACCCGATCACTGGCCACTTTGGAAACGATCTGCGCCACATTACGAGTGGTAGTGGTAGGATCAATTTTACCTTTGCTCCGATTTATTTCGAGGGCTAAGAAGATTGGCTGATGATCGCGTTCAATCATTCCCGACCATTCTTTAAGTCGTTCGATCGTTTGCTCTCGGCATTCTTCGATAGTGCCCAAACCTTTACCGGAGAATGCATGGACCGTCATTATCAATGTGGGTTGATATTTTTGAAAATTTGCGGTTAAGCCATGCAATGGCCGGTAAATTTCCCCTAACGAATCCCCGTTTTGAATATCCCGGTCGAGTCTGCCATGGATCGAGACGGTAACTCCTAAATCCCAAAGTATTTGGGCGGATTTATACGTATGTTCCGGAGCGCTATGCCCGTCACTACGCAATTCAATACTGGTTACACCGAGACTTTTCAGCCATTGCAGAAGTAGACGGTAGAATTGTTATTAAGTGCAAATAATTTGCACTCGTCTTCCTTAACCGATGAACCGAGCACAAATTCGGGGCTGATTGAAAAACCGATTTGCATGGAAGGTCTCCTAAAAGTACAGTTTGTCTCGGGAAGTTTATTTCGAGATCGGACTGGTTTATCCCTCCTCATTTTAAATTTCATGAATGTTCGGCCCAATCCAAATATTTTAAATCGATTTTGTTACATTTTCTGGTATAATAAATACAGAACAAATTTCCAAATCGACCGAATTTATGAAATTACTTATTTGCCAGCTGAAAGGGGGTGGCAGCCAAACACGGCGCGATTTACCCATAACACATCATTGTCATTGCTCACAATCCCGAAACGACCAACACTTACATTGAGGGAGGGAAATGACCTTGAAAACACTAAAGTTACTCTGCGTATTATTTCTCATTGCCGTCCTTGGTTGGACAGGCCATAGCTTGGTCAATGCCGCCAATCTGTTCAGCGATGATTTTGAAGACGGCAACTCCACCGGCTGGAGCACTTCCGGCGGTTCCTGGTCGGCGGGACCATGACCGTTACCAATTGTACCGGATTTGACAATAAAGACGGCGGCAACTTCCGGTTCGACAAAGGGACCCATATCTTCAAAAACAACCTATCCTATCTGAGCCCGGACACCGACTATCACTACGGTACCGATGTCGATAATTCCAACGTGTGGTGGAAATCCAACGGCACCAGCGTAAACGGTAAAGGTTTAGTGGTGGATGCGTCCGATTTTATGAGTCTCACGCCAACCGTCAGCCGCAACGCTGACGGCAGTCTCAACCTGGGTAATTTCTTGAAATTGGCTGCCGGCAGCGATCTGATCGGCGCCGGAACCCCGGCCGGAACTGATCTTGGCGCGTGCGGGCACTAGGTTTTGGGCTTTTGATCGTAAAAAACAAAAGAGAGGTTGTCACTGGACACCTCTCTTTTAATGAAATCTTTTATTATCTTACAAAAGTGACGGTTCCGGCGCGGCGCGGTTCGGCTGTGGGAAGATCGCCCGCATTATAGCCAAATGCGCCCGAACCGTAAATGACATAACCTTCGGGAATCCCCAACGTCTGCTGTAAGGCTTTGCCGGCCGGCGTATTGAATAATTGCCGCAGCGAGTGAATCCAAACCGAACCGATTCCGAGGGCTTGGGCAGCCAGGAAACAATTGCCCAGCGCCAGGCTGACGTCAGGCTCGGGCGCGATGGCGTTTTGGTCCCCGGAAACGATGATCAAGGTCGGAGCGTGGTAAAACGGGCTGAAATTCTCGGCTTTGGCCCGTTCCGCCAGCGCCGGATTACCGGAGTTTGCGAAGATTTCCTGCAAAATGGCGTTAATCTTGGCGAGGATCGCCGGGTTTTGGACCACCGAAAAATGCCAGGCTTGTTCATTCCGGGCGCTAGGCGCGTATTGGCCGGCTTCGATAATTGCCTGCAGCTCATGTTCTTTTAGGGGTTCCGCTTTAAAAGTGCGGATACTGCGGCGCGTCGTGATCGCTTTCAAAATTTCATTCATGTCTATTCCTCCTACCTTTTTGGCGGTTTTTCGATTGGGTGTATCGAAAGGCAAACCCGCGCGTGGCGGGGATGCCTTTGCCTTGGGCGTTTGAACAATCTACCGCCAGTATCGCCATTATCGTAATATATATACGAGCCGCTGGGATCGATATGACTCGCTTGTCAACCATGGACATCGCTTACGGAAGCGCCGGCCGAACGAAGCGGCTAATACGGCATTTTGGGGACAAAGCCAAGAATTTTGGCGGTGGAAGCATACGTCCCATGGTATTCGGCCGGAGACAGCCAGCGTCGTCCGGATGACTCGGCGGCGACGGCTCCGGGGCCGGTGTTTTGGTATTCGCGAAAGAACTGGTCGGCCGCGGTTGCGATATTGTCCCAATCGGCCCAGCCGTCGGGGTGGATCTTGGCATGAAGCTGCGAACCTATTACAACCATTTTGGCCGGGGTATCCCCGCCGTCACTGCCTTTTTTCCAAGCGCCGCGCGCTAAGAAAATCGCTTCCGTGGTCACCTTGGCGTCAACCGTAAACCAACAGCCGCTGAAGACATAACCGTGATTGAATCCCGCGCCGTTGGTGTCGGAGGGTGCCGGCGCCCCGATATACGCGTCCTCGGGGAAGTATAACGAATGAATATGACAACGGTTGAATTCGACGGTCGCCCCACCGCAGATGAAGTCGACATCACCTTCGATATAACACGCTTCAAAATATTGCCGTCCCGAACGGAGGTTTAACGTGTCCTGCTGTCCGAGGAAAATGCAATTCTTTAGATAACCGCCGTGGACGTTGTTGGTTGAGAACGCGATGGAACGGCGTTCGACATAATCCCAGGTCCGGTTCCATTCGGCCCCTTTGTTATAAAAGGTGATGTTTTCAGCAGTGAAATACCCGGATTCGCCGAGGTTGATCTCGACTAAAATATTGCCGGCCAACTGGCCGGTGTCGGCTTCGTATCCGTAAATGACGGTGTTGGCCGGACTTTCGCCAATCAAACTGAGATTGGGTTTGGTCACCTTTAATTTTTCCTGGTAAAAGCCGGGCTTGATATAGATGAGCGCGCCCGGATTGACCGCGGCAATCGCGGCGGCGATGGTTGGATAAGCGCCATTGGCCCCGGAGGGATCAACCACGGCGTCGGCAATGGCGGCCAGGTCGGCGGGAAGTTCCGGTGTCGCGGTGACCTTTTGCGCCGCGTTTTTATTAAAAGGCATGCGCTTTAGATCAATCGTTCCGCCGTCAATGGAAGACGGGTCGCGGTAATTGACGGCGGCGGTCAGATTGATGCCCGCCGGTTTACGGGCCGGCTTTTTGCTGACGGGGTCGGGATCATTCACCAAAACCGGCCGGACTTCCAAGTCGAACCCGACCAGCCGGCTTAATTCGGCGAGACTTTTGCCGCTGACGTCTTCATCTTGAATGAACAGCAGGTAGGGATAGCGGGCTAAGCCATTGGTGCTGACGGTGTTCGCGCCAAATTGCAGGAAATGTCCGTCGCCGTTTTCTTTGGTGAAGTCGGCGGTCTGATGGCGTTGGACGCCGTCGATATAAGCGGTCGCGGTGACGGCTTTGCCGTCGGCCGCGCGGTCAAAGACCAGCCGGTAATCATGCCAGTCGGCGACCAGGTTCTCCGGATTCAAGCCGGTCTGTCCGGTGCTGCCTTTGATCTGATTGGTGGCGTTATGCCGTAATAACGATTGGTATGCTCCGTTTTGCCACAACACCCAAAAAAGTCCGTACGGAGTTCCGATCTCCGGGAGCGCGGCGCCTTTGGCTTTAAATAACAAGGTCAGTCTGGTTTCGGAACCGGTGAGCGGGAGTGTGATCAGTTCTTTTCGGGCATCCAAAGTATTCAGTTTTAAAATTTTCCGGCCGTTCTGGTCGGATACGAATGAGAAATGATCATTGCAGGTAACCGCGGTCAAAAAACCGTGGGCTTCCAGGTCGGCTTGGGGATTATCCGTATTTTTGCTGCCGGGAAGATAGAAAAGAAAGTTTGCAGGCAAGGCAATTGGTTTGGCGGTATTCATGTTGTGCGATTCCTTTCGAATATTTCCAAATATTGCGCTGAGTGATTTATTTCAACAACGGGTTTAAAAAACCTTTTGGCCCAATCTTTGATTTTTCCCGGAGTTAAAAAAGCACCGCGATGCGAGTAGGGAGTGGAGAACGGGCAGTCAGGAACAATATCGTTATCGTTGCGTAAAAGCTAATCGCTGGGACCGGGAAGATTCGGCCCGAAACGGCGAATCAATTATTATAAAAATTCCAATTCGAAGTTTTTTTATGCATTAGCAAGTTTTTCTTTTGGTTGCGCTTTCTTTCATTTCGCTTCGGTGTGTTTCGTTTGGTTTCGTTTTTGGTGATTTAATTTTAAATTTTTTATGAAACTCCGGCGTTCGAAAAGCGAGTATATTTATAATTTTTACCGTTGTTACTTGTTTTTAACAATTGCGGGTGCTATCATAAAAAGAGGTGATTGGTGATACACCAACCAATGTATTAAAATTTAGGAGGGAACATTTTTGAAGAAGACAGTTGTTTTTGCTTTAGTGGCAGCAGTTGTGATTCTCGTTTCCGGAGTTCTGGCATTTGCCGCAACGAACGTTACAATTGGTTGTGCGATCTACAAGTTTGACGACACCTTTATGACCGGTGTCCGCAATGCCATCATCGGCGCTTCGGCGCAAAAAGCGAAAGTGGATATGGTTGACAGTCAAAATTCCCAACCGACCCAAAATGATAAAGTTGACCTTTTCATCACCAAAAAAGTAAACGCTTTGGCAATCAACCCGGTTGACCGCACCGCAGCCAGCGTGATTATTGACAAGGCGAAGAAAGCCAATACCCCGGTAGTCTTCTTTAACCGTGAACCGCTTGCGGAAGATATGAAAAAATGGGATAAAGTTTATTATGTCGGCGCCAAAGCCGAACAATCCGGCGTCATCGAAGGCCAATTGGTCGTCGATTACTGGAAATCGCATCCGGCAGCCGATAAAAACAAAGACGGGGTTTTACAGTATGTCATGCTCAAAGGCGAACCCGGCCACCAAGACGCTGAGCTCCGGACCAAATTTTCCATTAAAACCATTGAAGATAACGGCATCAAAGTTCAAAAACTGGCTGAAGATACCGCAATGTGGGATCGGGTGAAAGGCCAAGAGAAGATGGCCGCTTTCCTCGCCGCTCACGGTGACAAGATTGAAGTCGTGTTAGCCAACAACGACGACATGGCGCTCGGAGCCATCGAAGCGTTGAAAGCCGCCGGTTATTTCAAAGGCAGCAAATATATGCCGGTTGTCGGCGTTGACGCTACCGCTCCCGGAATCAAAGCGTTGCAAGACGGCACCATGCTGGGTACGGTTTTGAACGACGCGAAGAATCAAGGCAAAGCTACCTTTAATGTGGCGTATGTCCTGGCGCAAGGCAAAGCGCCGACCAAGGTTTCCACCGGCTATGACATTACCGATGGCAAGTATGTCTGGGTTCCCTATAAGAAGATCACCAAAGCCAATATCAACGACGCGAAATAAACTGTGATTTATTAAAGGCAGGGGGGCAAAAATGCTAATTGCCCCCTTGTTTTATAGTATTTATGCACCCAGGGGGCGTTACAATGAGTGAAAAAGAATTTCTCCTCGAAATGAATAACATCTCCAAAGAGTTTCCCGGCGTGAAAGCCCTTGACGATGTGACATTAAAAGTGCGTCGGGGTACGGTTCACGCATTAATGGGTGAAAACGGGGCTGGCAAGTCAACCTTAATGAAGTGTTTGTTCGGAATTTACAAACCGGATGCCGGAACGATGATTCTAGACGGTCGCGCTGAAGTGATTAACGCTCCGCAAGACGCTTTGGAAAAAGGGATCTCAATGATTCACCAGGAGTTGCATCCGGTACCCTTCCGAAATGTTATGGAGAATATTTGGCTGGGACGATTTCCGTTAAAACGGTTCGGTCCGTTTCAGTTGATTGACCATAAAAAAATGGCCCAGGATACGGTGGAGCTGTTTCAGAGTTTGGCTATGGATATCCAACCGAAAACGATCGCCGGAAATATGTCGGTTTCAAAACTGCAATCCATGGAAATTGCCAAAGCTGTTTCCTATCACTCGAAGGTGATTATCATGGACGAACCGACCTCATCGTTAACCGAAAACGAAGTGGAACACCTGTTCAGAATCATTGGCGACTTAAAACAACAAGGTGTTGCAATTATTTATATTTCTCACAAGATGGAAGAGATCCTGCAGATCTCCGATGAAGTAACCATCATGCGGGATGGCAAGAAAGTCGGGACTTGGCCCGCTGCCGAGTTGACCAATGAATTAATCATTGCCCGGATGGTCGGTCGCGATCTGACCAACCGTTTCCCGGAACGTCACAACGTCCCGGGTGACGTGGTTTTGAAAGTTGAAGGATTGACTTCGCCGCAACCCCGTTCATTTCAGAATATATCATTTGAGCTTCGTAAAGGCGAAATTTTAGGGATCGGCGGTCTGGTGGGAGCGCAACGGACCGAGTTGATCGAAGCCCTCTTTGGCCTGCGGGCTATTCAATCCGGCAATGTCTATCTCAATGGGCAATTGATAAAGATTCGCTCGTCGGAACAGGCGATCCGCCACAAAATAGCGCTGTTAACCGAGGAACGGCGCGTGACCGGAATCTTTCCGGTTCTTTCGGTATTGGAAAACGCGCTCATTGCCAATCTCGGCCGGTATATCAGTTACGGCTTGCTCAATGAGAAAGCCCGTCGCGACGATGCCGACAACAGCGTCAACCGGCTCCGGGTCAAAACTCCATCCTTGAAAACCCTGATCAAAGATTTGTCCGGCGGCAATCAGCAAAAAGTATTGTTTGCCCGATGGTTGCTGACGGAGCCGGAAATCCTGTTGCTGGATGAGCCGACTCGTGGCATCGACGTCGGCGCTAAATATGAGATTTATAATATCATTACCGAATTGGCTCAACAAGGGAAAAGTATCATTATGATCTCATCGGAAATGCCGGAACTTTTGGGAATGTCCGATGAGATCATGGTGATGTGCGAAGGGCGTCTATCGGGGATCGTCCAAGGCAAAGACGCCACCCAAGAAGCGATCATGCGCCTGGCAACGCAGTTTATGGCATAATTGAAGGAGGGTACAGCAATGGATTTGAAAAAGGTAACCAGTTTCATATACCAAAATGCAATTTATTTTGTTTTATTAGCCTTGGTCATTGTGATGGCGTTTATTGATCCCCGAATCATCCAGATCACTTGTTTGCGTGATATTTTATTACAGTCGTCAACGCGGATGATTATCGCCTTGGGCGCGGTTTTTGCCATTTTAACCGCCGGCGCCGACCTTTCAGCCGGACGGATGGTGGGGTTGGCGGCGGTGGTTTCGGCTTCCATGTTACAAGCCCCGGATTACCTCCGGTTGTTTTTTCCGGGATTGCCTCATCTGCCGTTGGTCGTACCGATTTTACTGGCGATCGGCGTTTGTACTTTTTTCGGCTTTATCAACGGGTTTATCGTCGCCCGTTTCAGCGTGCCGCCATTTATCGCCACGTTGGGCACAATGGTGATCATTTATGGCATTAACTCGATCTACTTTGATATGCCGCCAAACCAGTCCCAACCGATCGGCGGTCTGCGGACTGATTTTACCAATTTGGGATCGGGCGCCATTGGCAGCGGTGAATTCTCCATTCCGTATATCGTGATCATTGCGGTGGCTGTCACGGTGCTGATGTGGGTGCTGTTAAACAAGACCCGTTTTGGCAAGAATACCTATGCGATTGGCGGTAATGTCAACGCGGCTCGGGTTTCCGGGATTAATGTCGGCAAGACCATCATCATGATGTATACCATCGCCGGCGCGTTATACGGGTTGGCCGGCGTGTTGGAGGCAGCCCGGACCGGTGGCGCCACCAATAACTATGGCAACGGTTATGAGCTCGACGCGATCGCCGCGTGTGTCGTCGGCGGCGTCTCCACCACCGGCGGGATCGGTTCGGTCCCCGGCATTGCCGCCGGGGTCTTGATCTTTGGGGTGATCAACTACGGTTTGACTTTCATCGGCTTAAACCCCTATTGGCAGATGATAATTAAAGGGCTCATTATCGTTAGCGCCGTGGCGGTGGATATCCGAAAGTATCTGGCGAAGAAATAACTATGGATGGACTTATGTTTGAATTTTGAAACGGTGAGGAACTGAGTGCCATACTCGGTTCCTTGTTTTATTTGGAAAAATTACAAAAGAGGTGATGGTCATGGATTACCTGCCCCATTCCGGACGGTATCAAGCAATGCTTTATCAGCGCTCCGGTCGGAGCGGCTTGAAATTACCGGCGATTTCGTTGGGACTCTGGCATAACTTCGGTGACGGGACATTGTATGAAAACAGCCGGGCCATGGTTCGGCGAGCTTTTGACCTGGGAATAACCCATTTTGACCTCGCGAATAATTACGGTCCGCCACCCGGGGCCGCCGAAGCGAATTTCGGCCGGATCCTAAAACAGGACCTGCTGCCGTATCGCGATGAATTAATCATCTCAACCAAAGCGGGCTATCTGATGTGGCCGGGTCCGTACGGCGACTGGGGTTCGCGTAAATATCTCCGGGCCAGTCTGGACCAGAGTTTAAAACGGCTGGGCGTAGAGTATGTCGATATTTTTTACCATCATCGCCCCGATCCGGAGACGCCGCTGGCAGAGACCATGGCAGCGCTGGCGGAAGCGGTACGACAGGGGAAAGCGCTATATGTCGGCCTCTCCAATTATCAACCGGCCGAAGCGCGTCAGGCTTTTCAAATTTTACAGGAGTTGGGGACGCCTTGTGTGATCCATCAACCGTCGTATTCGATGTTTAACCGTTGGATTGAGAAGGGTTTGCTCGATCTGTTAGACGCCGCCGGGGTGGGATGCATCGCTTTTTCGCCGTTGGCCAAGGGTTTGCTGACCGACCGTTATCTTGCCGGGATTCCGGCTGATTCGCGGGCGGCGGGCCCCAGCGCGTTTTTGAAAGCCGAGGATCTTACCCCCGCGAAACTGGCTACGGCGCGCCGCTTAAATCAGTTGGCGCAGGAACGAGGACAAAGCTTAGCGCAACTGGCCTTAGCCTGGGTATTGCGGGGATGTCGCGTCACGTCGGTATTGATCGGCGCCAGTAAAGTCAGCCAGATCGACGATTGCGTAAAAACTTTGGATGGTTTGAATTTGAGCGCCAATGAACTGACGTTGATTGAGTCGATCTTGGATGATAACGCGTAAAATGCAGACCGCTTGCCAAAGACGGTGGCGGTTGCTATCCGCACCGTCTTTGGCGCACTCAACCGCAAGCGGTAATATCGCTCCGCAATAAGGCGTTTCCTTGGGCTCCGGTGCTGCTGTTGAAGGGGCGAATCTCCACCGTGTCGCCGACAATCGGGGGATCGGTGGTGATGATGGTACCGGCCCAAGTGGTCAATTGATTGCCAAAGTTAGAAGAGACCAAGCGGATATTGACAGTTGCCCTTGGCGAAGCGGGGTCATCGGTAATCAAATTTAGGACGCCGATATAGGAGTTGTAATTGCCAAGACTGGCCGGATCGGGAAGGGGAGCGGCGGCAATGGTGTAGGCCCGGGTGCTCATGGCGACTTGCCGGATGGTGACGGAACCAATCGGAATATCCGCCGCGCCGGGGATGGCCGATAGAACCGGTTGAATTAAGGAGCAAACCGGGGTCCGTATCAATACCGGTTGCGGAGTTGGGGCGCCGCCCGGAATACAGATGGTTTGCCCGATCACTAAACGGCTGGGATCAACGTTGGGGTTGGCGTTGATCAACGCCTGCACGCTCACGCCATAGCGGGATGCCAATGCATAAAAGGTATCGCCGGCTTGAATGACGTAACCGGTCCCGCCGGGACAACTCCCCGGGATTGGGGTTGGCGACGCCCCGGGAACGCAGATCACTTGTCCCACTTGGAGCTGATTGGGATTGACCCCGGGATTTAATGCGGTAATTGCCGTCACCGTTGTCCGTAACCGCTGCGCGATGGTGTACAGGGTATCGCCGGACCGGATGGTGTAAGCTGACGAACCGACCGGGCATGGGGGATCAACTTCGGGATAAACATAATTTCCATAGACCGACATCTTCACATCCTCCTTCTCAGGGAGCGATTTGCTGATGCAATTCGCTTGATTTGCTGTGATAGTCTATGAAAAAAGACTGCCGGCAGTGACGGATATGCTTCGAAAACAAGCCTTTCCAAAGCATTCATATTTGGAAAGGCGTTTGCTAGGGTTATTCTTCACATTTACGGCACCGGCTCAATCGGCGCTTTTCCGCTTTGGCAAATTCCGCGTGTTCCTCGGGAGTTTCCGGTTTCAACAGTGGAACCGGAGCGGGCCTTCCTTGGTCATTCAGGGCGACGAAAGTAAAATAGGCTTCATTGGTCAGAATTTTCGCCCCGGAGTAAGGGTTTTCAGCATACGCGTGGATCACGACCTCCATTGAGGTGGTGCCGACCCAAGTCAGCCGGGCTTTGACTGTCACGATTTCACCCATCTTCACCGGATGCCGGAAGTCGATACAGTCGACGGCGATGGTCGCCACCACCTGGTTGGAATGGCGCGTTGCAGCCATTGCCCCGGCAATATCCATCCAATGCATCATCCTGCCCCCAAGCAGGTTGCCAAGTAAATTGGTATCGTTGGGCAGGACCAATTCGGTCATTTCAACTGCGGATTCCGACGGTTTTTTAGCGCTTCGTAATTGGTCGACAGTTTGCGATTCGTTCATGTTTCACCTCAGTTGTGGAATACCAAATTATTGCTAAGATTATACCATAGATTCGCTGAAAAAATGTGCCATTTAAATGAAACCCAGGAAAATGGAATTGACATTGTCTGAAATATCAGGTAACATACTAAATGTTAAGAGGGAGTAGTTGAAATTACAAAGTCAACATACTGGTTAAACCGTCCGGTTTACCTGGCTTTGTATCCCGCTAAGATTGGGTAACGAGACTTTTAACATAATCCAAGCCATGGATTATGTTAAAAGTCTTTTTTTATCGAAAAATCGCAAAGGAGCGGATTGACAATGGATTCTGGAATTATGGCGTTTCTTTTTTCGGTAGGCGCGGTCACCTTGGCGGAGATGGGGGATAAAACCCAACTATTGGCCATGGCTTTCGCGTGTAAGTACAAAGCGTCGAAAGTCATGATCGGAGTGTTTATCGCGACCATTTTTAATCATGCCCTCGCCGTTGCCGTGGGTAACTTATTGACCAAATTTCACCAAGCCGAAGTATGGATTCAGGGGATTGCGGCGCTTTCATTCATTTTTTTCGGTTTATGGACGATTCGCGGGGACAAGCTGGATGGGGAAGAAAACCGCATTTCCAAATTTGGCGCGATCACTACCGTAACCATTGCCTTTTTCATCGCCGAGTTGGGTGATAAGACCCAACTGGCCACTATTGCGCTGGCGACCAAATTTCCGACGGTTCCGGTCTGGATTTTACTAGGGACAACCACCGGGATGTTGATCGCCGACGCCTTGGGAATTATGATCGGGGTCGTCGCCTGTAAGCGGATCCCGGAGCGAACGATCAAATTGGTTTCAGCCGCTGCTTTTATCATTTTTGGACTGATTGCCGTCTATCAAGTCTCATTTGATAAATTGGGTCTAGGCTTAGGGATCATCGCGCTGATTGAATTGGCGTTAATCGCTGTAACGGCGATCATTGCCTACCGGTTAATCGCACAGGAGCTAGCAAACCCGGAAGAACCGCAAGTGGTCTGTCGCACGAAAGAATCAGCCTAAAAAATGGATCGATTGACTTGAAGTGTCAACCCTTGTTACAATAGAGAGAGAGATACAACTCCAGTTTATTCACCAAAGATAGAGCGAAATGGGAGGAATGAGTGAATGAAACAAAAAATCGGTATTGTGGCAGCAGTGTTACTCGTCGCGTTGCTGGGGACTTCCCTGGTCTGCGCCGCGCCGGCAACTCCGAAATGGGTGGCGTACGATTACACAACCCAAGTGGAGCCCCCACCAGAATTTGAAGAAGGAACCGGTAGCAGTCCGATGTCTTACTATTGTAAGATCGAAGACGGCGCATTGGTTTTGAACACAATGTCCGATCCGAAAGCCGGGCCAACTTATAAACTGCGGATCTCCACCCCGAAACCGGGTTTCAAAATGACCGTCGTGACCCGGGCGAAAGTTAACGGCGAATTCGGAATGGATTTTGATTTCCGGACCGGTGTACGGGAACGGGTTCAACTATTGGGATCGGGAATCAGTCTAAATACTTCGAAAATCAATGATACGACAGTCAAAACCACCGATTGGCATACTTATTTTATAACCTTTGAAGTCATTAATGACGGCGGCGTAAAGCTTGTCACTAAAATTTACGTTGATGGGGCCACCAACCCGGTCGTTCAAGGAACATCCAATACGACTGACACTTCCGGTTATTTCCGTTTTGGTGACGGTTCCGGCAATTCGGGTTATATGGGTTCGATTGACTGGTTCATGTATACTTTCGACGGCGCCTTTAGCCCCGATCAGGTCAATCTGCCGAGTGGCTTTAGCCTGAAATAAACTCGCTTATTGAAATTATGAGACGAAAAAACCCGGAGCAATCCGGGTTTTTTCGATATATTGACGCAAGCGCTTAGCGGGCTTGGTTTAGGATCTCCAAAACATCTTGGTGAGTGAGTTTGTTAAATACTCCCAAGGTTTCGTTGGGGACCGATTTACGGGCAATCTCCGGGAAACGTTCGCTGCCGATCCCCACTTGATGGAAGGAGAGGGGTAGATTCAAGCTACGGTAGAATTGACGTAAGCGCTGGATACTTTCGCGGGCGGCGGATTCATTATCCGGATCGTCGATCCCCCAAATATTACGGCCCAATTGCGCAATTTTCGGTTGGGTCTGTTGGTTCTGGCCCAGGATATATTCAAGCCACGACGGAGCTAAAATGGCTAAACCGATCCCATGGGTCAAGTCGTATAGTCCGCTGATGACATGTTCAATTCCATGGAGTGTTCCATCGAAGGTTTTGCCCCGGGCAACCACGCCGTTCAGCGCCATGCTGCTAGCCCACATCAAGTTGGCGCGCGCCTCATAGTTGTCCGGTTCTTGGCAGGCAACCGGCCCGTATTTAAGGCAGGTTCGCATGACGGCTTCCGCAAAAGAGTCTTGCAAAAAAGCTGAAGTTACCGGACTGAAGTAGTATTCAAAGATATGGGACATGATATCGGCCACGCCGGCCGCAGTTTGTAACGGCGGAACCGTATAGGTATATGTCGGATCGAGAATCGCAAATTTGGGAATCAACAGCGGATGTCCTTTTCCCCGCTTGTCTTCGGTCGTTTCGTTGGTAATTACCGATCCCCAATTCATTTCGGAACCGGTTGCGGCCAACGTCAGGATGCTTCCGACGGGAAGCGCCTCGTTAATTTGGGCCTTACCCAACCAAAAATCCCAGGGATCACCCGCGTAACAAGCGGCCAAGGCGATTCCCTTGGCGCAATCAATGGCGCTGCCGCCACCGATGGCCAACACCAATTGGACTTGATGCCGGCGGCAAAGTTCAGCGCCTTCACGTACCGTCGCAATCCGGGGATTGGGATCCACTCCGCCCAATTCGTAAAATGTAATGCCGTGTTGGCGTAATTGGGCAACGACAGCGTCGTACAGGCCATTCTTTTTGATACTCCCCTTACCGTAGACAATCAAAATGTTTCGCCCATAAGACAAAATTTGATCGCCCAAAACCGTCAGTTGATCTTTGCCGAAAAAAATCCGGGTGGGTGCGTGAAATGTGAAATTTAACATGAATAGCGTCCTCCGTTTGAGTGAATTATCAATCGTTTGTCAATTGGATTCTTTGGCGAGATAAAAAGCGATCTTTTCATCAATCGCCACCAGGTTGCTCGTTAGTTCAATGATGGCTTTTTCCACTTGTTGACGGTGAAGTTGTAGCATTTCGCGCCGTTCCGGAATGGTACGGTCGCCTTGACCATGGTAAACCGCAAAGGACACCATCTCCTTGACGGGCATCCCGGTGGTGCGCAACCGGTTCACAAACCGGATCCAGGCGATATCGCGTTCGGTATAGCAGCGATACCCGGAATGATTACGTCGGACCGGCTTAATCAGACCGATCTTCTCATAATATCGTAAGGTGTGAATGCTTAAACCGATAAGTTTGGAGATTTCCTGAATGGTATAACCGTCGTTCATCTGAATCACTCCCTTATAACATTATAAACGATAGAGTTAACTCTAGGGCAACTCAAATAAACGACGGTTGCAAGAATTTTGGAAATCCCTTTCAACCCGTTCTCATCGATTAATGATCTTAATATGATGGTAGCAATCACTGATGAGAGGATGATCCACAATGGCTCAATTATTCCATGCGGCGCTTTTTCAACCGGAGGATTCCGTTGTGGCCACCGGGTTGGTCCAGTCGGCGGAGGGCGACTATGTGCTGGCGGGTCGTTCTTTTGTTGCCAATGGCGACTCGGCGGCGGTAGCCGTCCGGGCGCAGGCCGACGGTGTCATTGCCTGGCAACAAACGTACCGTTCACAGTACACCCAGTTTTTCTCCGCAATTACGCAAATTGCGGACGGTAGCTTTATTGCCACCGGTTCCAAGTTTTACTCTGAATTCGCCGGGGATGAGTATATCTGGGTGGTGAAGTTGGATGCCGACGGCAATCTGGTCTGGGAGAAAACTTTCGGTAGCGAGGACACCCAAAGTGACGGACTGGCTGTTGTGGCTTGTCAAGACGGCGGATTTGCAGTCACCGGTTTGAAATTGAGTAAAATTACCAATCGCGGCCAAACCCGCCTGATTAAATTTGCCGCCAATGGTGGGGTGGAATGGGATCATGATTACGAGGGGGGAATCGCTTATGATCTGACTCAAACCGTTGATCAAGGGTTTGCATTGTCGGGCGCCGCCAATATCCCGGGTTCGCTCAACAGCTATGTGTATTTGTTGCGGGTGGATCCGTCCGGCGTCCTAATTTGGGAGCAGACCGATCGGGAGTTTGAAGTGTATGTGTTAATCAACAGCGGCGTGACCCAAACCCATGACGGTAACTTCGTGGTTGTGGCGAAATCGGTGGTGTTGAAGACGGATGGCAACGGCGCCAAAATTTGGGGTTATCAAGGCGACAATCTCGGATTGGGATCGGTGGTTGAGACAACGGAAGGAAATTATGCCATAGCCGGTTATCTCATCGTCGACAATTTTGAACATGCGTATGTAGCGGCAATCAATTCTGAAGGAAGCGAAATTGTCTGGGATAATACGGACACCCTCTATAACAGTGGAATCGCGCAAGTAATCGTAAATCAAAACGATTTTGTCGCCGGCGCCGGGTTCGGACCGGCCGGGAACATGAACAATTTGATGTTTTTGGCTGTTTATAACCCGGTGAGATTTTTACGGCGCGCTTAAATTTGCTGTGGAATTTTAATACAAAAATGGAGGCTATTTTCCGACGATGGCGAATATCTAATTATTCGATATTGATAGGAGGTATCACTGTTGCCGGATTGCGATTGTTTATCCAAGTGCCCTTTTTTTAATGGGAAAATGGAATCGATGCCCACGACCGCCGCGATTATGCAAAGACGTTTATGCCGATCCAACAGCGACAATTGCGCCCGTTATCTGGTCTTTGCAGCGCTGGGCATTGAAATGGTCCCAATCAATCTTTACCCGAACCAACTTGAACAGGCCAGAGAGATTATTAAATCAGCAATCTCAGAAGCGTGAGCATTGGGAGACTCTGTGAAAAAGCGATGCAGGTGATGCAAAGCTTTTTTTGTTTTCAGTTCGGAATGGACCTTAGGCGATAACCTGGTGTAAATTAACTCCGGGATGGGTCGTATGGCGACTGGTGCAATTGGAACAGTCGTCTAACTGGCATTGCAAGCATTCATCGGGAAGAACGATACTGGCGTTGATTGCTTGGGCAATATGAATCAACTTCTTAACCTGTGCAGGACTCATCGCTGAACCTCCTTCGATCTATGGCGGATGCATTTATTGTAGCAGTATTATCCATAGCTCTGCTCAAGAGTGGATTAAGTTTTGGTTAATTGCTGACATTATAATTTGAACAAAATCGTTATTTCTGAAATTAATAACATCCTTCGCGGGGGAATCGGTTTATGTTAAAATTCTGTTATAAAACTGATTTCCTACAAATGACATTGAAAGGGAATCCCTTCAAGCGCAATGTCTTCACGCAATTGGTATAAATTGCCCTGTAATTTTATGGGTCCGACGTTGTCTTGAAGGGCTACGGAACGTATGATAAAATAAGCCGGGTAGCAGAACTCGAAAGGGTAAGAAGTACGAAACGAATTTTTGAATAATGAAAAAGTCATAATAAATACATAGGAGGGTAATCATCAATGTCCTTAGATTTAAACGTCAAAACAAAGAGCAGTTGTAAATACGACTGTATCTCCTTGGGCGAAGTCATGTTGCGCCTCGATCCCGGTGAAGGCCGGATCAAAACCGCCCGTCAATTCAAAGCCTGGGAAGGCGGCGGCGAATACAACGTCTCCCGTGGACTGAAAAAATGCTTTGGGATGGATGTCGCAGTCGTAACCGCATTTGCCGACAATGAAGTGGGTCATTTGGTTGAAGACTTCATCATGCAGGGCGGCGTTGACACCTCGCTAATCAAATGGTTCCCTTATGACGGAATCGGCCGGAATGTCCGCAACGGTCTCAACTTCACCGAAAGAGGTTTTGGTATCCGTGGCGCCGTCGGAGTATCGGACCGGGCCAATACCGCCGCTTCGCAACTGAAAAAAGGCGACATTGATTGGGATTACATCTTCGGTACTCTGGGCTGCCGTTGGTTGCACACCGGCGGCATCTACGCCGCGCTTTCCGCGACCACTCCGGATGTGGTTATCGAAGCGGTCCAAAAGGCGAAACAATACGGCACGTTAGTTTCTTATGACTTAAACTATCGTCCTTCCCTCTGGAAAGGTATCGGCGGGAAAGAGAAAGCCCAAGAAGTTAACCGAGAGATTGCCAAATACATTGACGTTATGATCGGCAATGAAGAGGACTTCACCGCTTCACTCGGGTTTGAGATTGAAGGCGCGGATGAGAACCTCAAAGAATTAAACCTTGACGGTTATAAAAACATGATCAACGAAGTTGTCAAAACCTACCCGAACTTCAAAGTGGTCGCCACCACGTTGCGTACGGTCAAAACTGCAACCGTTAATGATTGGTCCGCCATGTGTTGGGCTGACGGTCAAATATACAAAGCCAAAGATTACCCGGCTTTGGAAATTATGGACCGGGTTGGCGGCGGTGACAGCTTTGCCTCCGGATTGGTTTACGGTTTGATCACCACCGGCGATCCGGAAAAAGCCGTTAACTATGGAGCGGCTCACGGCGCTTTGGCGATGACCACCCCTGGCGATACCACCATGGCTAGCTTAAAAGAGGTCGAAAAAATCATGGGTGGCGGCGGCGCCCGGGTTGATCGGTAAATCGGAGCAATATTTAATATTGGTACAAAAAAAGAAGTGGTTCACCCAAACCACTGAAAAACCTCCGCACTGAAAGATTGCCCGACAATATATAGTGAGTAGCTTGTTTTAGGCTACCAATATATTGTCGGGCAATGTTTTTTCGAGCAGTTTTTCAGTGGCCTTCACTTCTTTTTGTACTATCGATTCTGCATTTTGTACAAAAGTAGATAGTTGGCGCCTATTGATAACAACGGTTAATCTCGTTAAAATGGTAACAGAATAAAGAAAAAGCAGAACCAACCATAATTAGAGGAGATAAGCATGATCGTAACTTTAGCGCCCCCAAGATTATTTACCGAAGCTGACCATATGCGTTTTACTGAACGCACTGGTGAAACGCTTCATATTGTCCACGATGTTAAAAGTAATCCTGATCTGTTAGCGGTGGCTGAGATCCTCTTGATCTTTGGCGAGTTAAATCCCGAAACGCTGCAAGCCTGTCCGCGGTTGAAATGGTTATTCAGTTTAAGCGCTGGAATGGATCTGCTTCCCTGGGCTGATTTGGTTGAACGGGGAATTGTTGTCTCCAACGTCAGAGGAATTCATGGAACCCAGATGGCGGAGCATACCATCGGGATCATGATCGCTTTTAGCCGGCAATTGAACTGGTGTTACCGCAGCCAACTCCGCCGGGAGTGGCGATCCCCTTGGACGGTCAATGAATTGGCCGGGCAGACTTTGAGTATTATCGGAGCGGGTAGTATTGGCAGGGAAATCGCGAAAAAGGCCAAAGCTTTCGATATGAAGGTGGTCGGAATTAAAAGAAACCCCGAGCCCTTACCGTACTTTGATGAAGTATGGGGGCTCGATCAACTGCACCGGGTGTTAGGCGCAGCCGACTATCATACGTTGATCACCCCGTTGACGGAAGCGACGTACCATCTAATCGGCGCGACCGAGTTCCAGGCGATGAAACCCACGAGTATCTTTATAAATATCTCCCGTGGCGATACGGTGGACGAAGCGGCAATGTTGGCCGCTTTGCAAAACGGCGAGATAGCCGGAGCGGGACTGGATGTGTTTTCCGAGGAACCGCTCCCGTCGAGTAGTCCGTTTTGGGAGTTGCCGAATGTAATCATCACTCCGCATAGTTCCGGAAAAAGTCCTTATTATATGCAACGGGCGTTGGAGCTTTTTACCGAAAGTTTGCTGGCTTACCGCCAGGGAAAAAGATTGCCCAATCAGATCGACCCGGCGCAACAATATTGATGCCAAAAACGGAACACTTAAAAGTAGCTGCCCTGAAACTTGTTGACGGACGGCCCTCTTTGATTTCAGGTTTGGGAAAGCGCGTTTTTATCATAGAGTTTAACCCGCTTTGACCGGAGAAAATAGCTGTACCAAAGCACGCTGAAGACGATTGTGTATGCGAAGGGAATGATTAAACTGTTCAGCGTCAACGTCTGCAGATCGGGAAACTGATTAATCCGGAAACCGATGGCGTTTTTGTCATGCAAGCGATAATGATAGATGACCAGGGTGGCAATGGTCAAAAAAACGAACCGGTACAGTAAGAAGATTTTGGCGATTTTTATCGCATGGCGTCGTAAACGGTAGAACGCAAAACAGGTAACTGCAATAAACAGTAAGTAGAAATTGCCAAAAACGAGATAGATATTATGCCAAAACGGTTGCGACCGCAACAACCCCGCTCCTTGGTAAAGATCAGTCAAACCAATCAATAACTCGCAGATGATCAGCATTGCGCAAAAACAGAGAATAAATCCGGAGACGGGCTTTTCTTCCTCATACTCGTATGGTTTGCGGAATTCATCCATCGTTTAAACCCTCCTATTGATTCGTACTGTGAATATAAAGATTATAGCAGAATTGTCGCTTGCTAACAACAATACCAAAGGATGGCATGGCTTGTCTCTGGCGATAATTGACGTTGCTTGATAATTACAAGTTATTTGAAACAGTAAAGAAAAAAACCCTGCAAATGTTGGAGTTTTTGCAAAGGTCTTGTTCCGCTGCTTCGATAGATTCGATTGTCTCAGGAGCCTATAACGATTTCACCGTTACGAATTGACTTGCGAAAACCGTTTAGCGCATATTGTAATTGGGCTGCGGCCTGAAGGTCGCTGGGTTTTTGTTTATTCGCCATAATCGCTTCGGCAAGGGCCTTCGCTTTTGGATGATCGGGATTTTTTGCCAACCAAACCTGTTCATCTTGGTTTAACGGTATCATTAACGATTCACTCCTCTATCATTTTCAATTATTTATTGACCAATATTCCATAGAAAGAACCAATTTTGTAGAAACAGATTGGAATAAAAGTGTCGGGAAATGAAAGATTAAGCTCAAAAGTCTCCTATTCATTTTCGGAAAGAAACGGAGATAACTTAAGTAAAGATTCATTGGAATTTTAATTTTTAATATTTCCAATCCGATATCGGCGACACTCATTGATCGGTGGTTTTTCGTCATTTGGACGAGCCAAATAAATCTGGCGCGCTTATTGAAAAGTACCGCCAACTAATATTATAACCGAAATTGCCAAAGGAAGGTTGAAAATTTACTTAGTTGAAAAGTAAATTTTTTGGATGTTTTCCCGATATCGCGAAAGGGGAGTGTTTTTCAAGGATAGACTATGATAAAATAACGATTGATTGTTGCAAAAGAACTATTCAATGCGGAGGAAAAAACATTGAAATTCATGATTGACCACAATAATGTTAATGTATTTGACTTGGAAAAGAGCCTCGCTTTTTACCGGGAAGCCCTCGGATTGGTCGAGGTTCGCCGCAAAGTGGCGGAGGACGGTAGTTTTATCCTGGCGTTTCTGGGGGATGAAACGACTTCCCACCGGATTGAACTGACGTGGCTGCGGGATTGGAAAGAACCCTATAATTTAGGGGACAATGAGTTCCATATCGCTTTTAAAGTCGACGATTATGCGGCGGCGCACGAACTTCATCAGAAGATGGGTTGCATCTGTTATGAAAATGAAAAGATGGGGATTTATTTCATTAATGACCCCGACGGCTATTGGTTGGAGATTATTCCTTTAAAACGGTGATTCCGGTGAGTTAATCGTCACAAGGAGGGCGTTATGGCTTCCAGTACCGAGATACGGCGTTATAAGGAGAATTTGCGTGCGGAGCGTGAAGCGATCGCACTTTACCAAAAACTGGCGGACGCGGAGAAAAATTCGGATTTAGCGGCAATATATCATATATTAATCGCAACCGAAGTGCGGCATGCCCAGTTTTGGGAAGAGAAGCTCCAAGCGGCCGGTCTGAAGATTCCGGTCTTTGGCGTGAATTGGCGGACCCGGATTTTTGGGTGGCTGGCGACGCGGTTTGGCACGGCTTTTATTTTGCCGTCCGTCGCGGCGATTGAAAAGAATGCGGCCAATGGTTACCGGGGACAAGCCGATGCCGAGGCGCTCAATATGCCGGCCGAAGAACGTTCCCATGCCCGGATTTTTGGTCATTTGGCGCAGACCACTCAAGGACTTCAAGGCAGTGAGTTGGCGCGGTTTGAAGGCCGGCACCGGGCCGGCGGAGGCAATGCCTTACGCGCCGCCGTCCTCGGCGCCAATGATGGGTTGGTATCGGTCTTCAGTTTGGTAATGGGCGTGGCTGGGGCCGGCGTACCCTCGAAAACCATTTTGATATCGGGTTTTGCCGGTCTTTTGGCGGGCGCGCTCTCCATGGCGTTGGGTGAATGGTTGTCGGTGCAAAGTTCCCGGGAACTTTACCAGCACCAATTGGCCATCGAAGAACAGGAGTTGGCTGAAGCGCCCGAAGAGGAAAAAATAGAGTTGGCCCTGATTTATCAGGCAAAAGGGATTGATGCGGCCACTGCCCGACAGTTAGCCGAGCGGCTTGTCTCCGAGCCCACCACCGCTTTGGATACGTTAGCCCGGGAGGAATTGGGGATCGATCCGGAAGAATTGGGCGGTTCGGCCTGGGAAGCGGCGTTAACTTCATTTGGCCTGTTTGCAATCGGCGCGATGATCCCGGTTTTTCCCTATTTATTTTTTACCGGGTATACCGGAATTTGGGTCAGTGCGCTGGTCAGCGCCTGTGGATTATTTATCATCGGCGCCGCTATTACATTAATGACCGGGAAACATCCGGTCTGGTCCGGACTGCGGCAGGTGGTTTTCGGTATGGCCGCAGCAGTGATCACCTTTGGGATTGGCCGGTTAATCGGAGTGAATTTAGGCGGGTAACACAAAGCCCTGGCAGATTGCCAGGGCTTTCGTTTTGACCGGGATTATATTCTCGTAACGTTTTCAGCTTGCGGGCCGCGGTCGCCGTTGACGATGTCGAACTCAACCGGTTGGCCTTCCTCTAAGGCTTTATAGCCATCCATTTGGATCGCTGAAAAGTGGACAAATACATCATCGCCGCCTTCTCTTTCGATAAAACCGAATCCTTTCTCTGAATTAAACCATTTAACTTTGCCTTTCATCGATCAATTCCCCCTAAATAAATCGTGGCCGCTTGCTTTGAAATAGACCACGGGTCTATTATGTCTGGCGAGACTCAATCTTATCCTTGAAATTGTTTGCGATTAATACGGACATGGCCGAAACGGGCAAAATAGTCGGAATGATAATCGACAAACGATACTTCAGAAATGGTTCGCTTGTATTTTGTGCGACATGACTGCAGGAATTAGATAGCGGATCGCTAATTAATGAGCTTAGTCCGAAAGATTACCCGCCCCAAGATTTCAAGGAACTATTCGGGTATTTACCGATTATGGAAGGTACAAAATGAACTTACTTACTGCGGAGAATATCTCAAAAAGCTATGGAACCAAAACCCTTTTTACTGCCTTAAATTTGGGGATTGCCGACCGGGAGAAGATCGGTTTGATTGGTGTCAATGGGACCGGAAAAACATCCTTACTCCATATTTTGGTGGGTTTGGAACAACCGGACCAAGGGCAAGTGGTCAAAATGAGTCAGCTGCGGGTCGGATATCTGTCTCAAAATCCGACTTTTAACCCGGAACAGACGATCTTGGATGCGGCATTGCAAGGAGACGCCCCGGGACTGAAGTTGGTCAGGGAATATGAACAGGTAATGCGCCAGATAACCCAGGCGCCGGATGACACCGGTTTGCAGCAGCAGTTGTTGCGGTTGAGCCAACAACTGGACCAGACGGGACTTTGGCAGGTGGAGAGCGATGCGAAAACCATCTTGACCCGGTTGGGGCTGAGCGATTTCGAAACCAAGGTTGGGCGCCTCTCGGGTGGCCAACGCAAACGAGTGGCGTTAGCGGCGGCCCTGATCAATCCCGTGGATCTATTAGTATTGGATGAACCGACCAATCATATTGACAATCAGTCGGTCGATTGGTTGGAACAGTTTTTAAAAGAACGATCGACCGCATTATTGATGGTCACCCATGACCGCTATTTTTTAGACCGGGTGACCAATCGGATTATCGAGTTGGACCAGGGCAAATTGTATAGTTATACCGGTAACTACAGTCTTTTTTTAGAGAAAAAAGCGGAGCGGTTGGAGCAGGAACAAGCGGTTGCCGCCAAACAGCAAAATCTTTTCCGGCGTGAGCTCGCTTGGATGCGCCGGGGCGCCCAAGCCCGTTCCACCAAGCAACAGGCGCGAATCGGCCGGTTCGAACAACTTCAAACTGAAATGGTTCGAGACGACGCTTCCGCCCAAGTGGAGTTGACCGCCGTGGCCAGCCGGTTGGGGAAAAAAGTCCTGCAAATTGCAGCGGTACGGAAAAGTTACGGCGCGAAGGTCGTGATCGCTGATTTTAGTTACGGGTTTACCCGGAATGACCGGGTTGGGGTGATCGGAGCCAACGGGATTGGCAAATCGACGTTATTAAACGTAATCGTCGGGAATATTCAACCCGATCAAGGCCGGATTGAAGTCGGCCCGACCGTTAAATTCGGTTTTTTCACCCAAGAGGGAGTCGCGTTGCCGGAGGATTTGCGGGTGATCGATTATATTAAAGCGATTGCCGAAAATATTCCAACCGAAGACGGCGGTACCGTCAGCGCCTCCCAGATGCTGGAGCGGTTTCTGTTCACCCCGACGATGCAGTGGACGCCCATCAACCATCTGTCCGGAGGGGAACGGCGCCGGCTTGATCTGCTCCGGGTATTGATGGGAGCCCCCAATGTGCTGCTATTGGACGAACCCACCAACGACCTGGATATTCAGACTTTGAGCGTGCTGGAAGATTATTTGGAGGGATTCCCGGGGGTTGTCATCGCCGTCTCGCATGACCGTTATTTCTTAGACCGAATCGCCGGCAAGATTTTGGCGTTTGAACCGGATGGCCGGATTCAGCATTTCGTGGGAAATTACAGCGATTATCGGGATTTCGCGGCGAAACGGGAGAACGAGGCGACCGCAACCGGACTGATCGGCAAGAAAACCGCTCCGGAAACGCCCAAGCCCCAAAACGCGCCCCGCGAACGCCCGCTCAGACTGAGCTATCAGGAGCAACGGGAACTGGACGGTATCGAAACTGTTATCGCGGGCGTCGAGGCAGAACTAACGGAGCTGAAAATACAGCTTGATCAAGCGGGGAGCGACTACCAACGTTTGCAGGAGTTAACCGCGGCGCAGGAAAACTTGGAAAAGCGCTTGGAAGATCTCTTGGAGCGCTGGGCTTATCTCAATGAACGGGCGGCGGAAGTCGCCCGGAATAAAACATAAAAATTATCTTAGATTATTTTTGGCTTTTTTCGAACTTTCCTAACGTAAGAATCGTACTTTTTATAGCTGGGTGATAGAATTGGAACTAGAATTGGAACTAGGATTGGACGAAGAGTTGGCCTTACGGATCCAGCGGGGCGATGAAGCCGCCCTTGAAATGCTGGTCCGGCGTTATCACAGTCAGATTCATGCGTATGTTGTACGGATGGGTGGCGAATATCATATGGCGAGCGATATAACCCAAGAGGTTTTTATTAAAGTCTGCCGCCATATTTGTCAATACCGGACCGATCTATCGTTTCGGCCCTGGATTTATACGATTGCTTGCAATACCTATAAGGATCATTTACGAAAGGCTTATGTGCAAAAAGATTTTCTTGGTTCAGAGCCGGAGGAACTTACGGCAGACATGGACACCCCGGAAACCGCTTTTATGGAAACCGTGGAACGGAGGATGGTTATAAAAGTGCTGCAACAAATGGGTGAAATTTATCGGGAGGTACTGATTCTCCGTTATTATCAGGATTTAAAGTTGGACGAGATTGCTTTGGCGGTTCAGATACCGGTTGGAACCGTCAAATCGAGGCTTTCGGCTGCTTTGCGCCAGTTGAAACAGTTGCTTTTGAAGGAGGATGGTTTCATTGTCGATTCCGTCAAACGCTGACCCGAAACAAATCTTGACCGAGATCAGTGTGGAGCAGGACCAGGACGAATTGCTGCAAACCATGTCTTATCTTGAAAATTACACGGTACCGCCACCTTCGGACCAAGCGACGGAAACGTTGATCGCTTCTTTAAAACCGGTTTTGAAAGCGACCGAGACGATCGCGCCAAAGCGACCGATCGCGCAAAACCGTTGGATCAAGTCCAGGAAATTGCCACTCCTGTTGCAGTTGGCTTGGCAACAGGTTATGTTGTTGAAGAAGGGCTTTATCTTGTTTTCAGTATTAATCCTTTTGGTAGGATTGGAACTGACGCATGTAATGAGTGGCGATATGATGAAATTTCTCGCCAATGCGGCGCCGATCTTAGGGGTTCTAACCGTTTTTTACGAATTCAGAGCCAAATTAAGTGGTATTAGCGAGATGGAAGCGGCTTGTCCCTATTCGGCGGCGCAACTTGCCACCGCCCGGTTGCTGGTGGTGCTGGGGTATGATATTTTACTATGCTTGTTGGTCACACCGCTGGTCAGTTACTGGCAGGGACGCCTCTTGGGGTTGGTCATCGTGGGTTGGCTGGCGCCTTTGTTGTTGATGTTGGGGATCGCGCTGACAGCTTCGTTAAAGTTGGGGATTGGCGGCGGATGCCTGGCAGCCACGGTCGTGTGGGGGTTACAACTTGTTTTCGGCAAGGGAGAATCGCTCCTTTCGTTGTTATATGTTGAAGAGACGCCCTTTTTTGCGGATATGATCAGTATAGCCGCCGGACTGCTACTGCTGAGTTTTACGTATCGGCGTTGGAAAGCCGTTTTAAACTGGAGCGACGAACCCGGCGACTAAACCGGGAGAAGGATTCGTAATGTTGAAGTTGACCGGAGTAACTAAACAATTTCGCGCTACCGGCTTTGTGTTGCAGCCGTTATCGGTCAATTTGGACAAGGGTTTACATCTTTTTGTCGGACCCAACGGGGCCGGCAAATCAACTCTATTGCGCATGCTCGCTACCGTGTTACGGCCGGATGCCGGGGTTATTGCCTGGCAAAACCGGGATATTTACGCAGATCTACGCGATTACAAGTTTAGCCTCGGTTATTTGCCGCAAACGTTTGGTCTCTATGAAGATATGACCGGCCGGGAATTTTTGCATTATATGGCCGGGTTGAAAGGTATCGCGCCGGGGTTGGGAAAAGAACGAGCCGATGCTGTCGCCGGCCGTATTGGAATCCGCCAACATTGCAACCGACGAATTGCGTTTTGGTCGAGAGGTTTGCGGCAGTGTTTAGGACTGGCGCAAGCATTGCTCAACGATCCGGAGATTTTAATCCTGGATGAGCCGTTTGACGGATTGGACTCGGCGGAGATTGAGACGGTCAGCGCCTATCTGGCGTATTTGGCTCGGGATAAGGTAATTTTAATCAGTAGCCATCTCCTGTCCGAGCTGCCCATTCAGGGACTGCTGCTATTTAGCGACGGAATATTGCGTTTTAGTGGGCCGTCGACCGTTTTATCGACGAAGCCCGGGGTCATGTCTGGTTAGTGGAACTTGCCAAAGAACAATGGTTGAAACTACAGTGTCATTATTCGGCCGGCATGGTTCGAGCGATAGACGGCTATTGTTGCAGTCACATTATCAGTGAGCACCCTCCCGCCATTCCAGGCGCTCGCGCCATTGAGCCGGGACTGGAAGAGGCTTATCTCTATTGGTTGCAACGTTATCAATCGGGAAAAGTCTTCCTTCCTAATATGCCGGGGCAAGCGAAGGAATGAATTTCTGGTCAAAGTGCGATCCCTATCCCTTTAAAAGCCTTTAAAAGGGTATCCACAAGGCTTTGACCTCTATAAAGATTGAATAGGCGACGAAGCATGGTTCTCCTTTTAAAGAACCAAAGGATCGCCGTTGGGCTTCGAAGCTATTTTTTAGTAGGGAAACGCATGATACTTAAATTAGAAGATATCACGGTTCGCGACTCTTCGGCGCGATGGCGCGATCAGTGGCGGAGCGCGGACAGCCGATGGTCGCGTAAATTAAATCCGGACGGAATGCCTGAACCGTTGTTGCAGGGGATTACGGGTGCTTTTACGAACGGCATCGTTCAAATTTCAGGCCCCAATGGTTCCGGCAAGACTATGCTACTTCAAGTCATGGCCGGGTTAATTTTGCCCGATGCCGGCCGAATTACACTGGATGGCGAAACCGCCAGCCGATCGCAATTACGATGGATAATCGGCTATTTACCCCAGGTATTTGGCTTTTATCCTCAGTGGACCGCCCGGGAGATGCTCCGTCACATCGCGTTGTTAAAAGGCTTAGTTCAGGCGAAGGAACGTGAACGACGAGTAGCGGAAGTTTTGCAGCGAACCAGTTTGACGATGGTTGCCGACCGCAAATTGGCTACCTATTCGCGGGGGATGCGGCAAGCGGTTGGGATTGCGCAAGCGTTATTGACCGAGGCTCCAGTCTTGATTTTCGATGATCCGAGCGCCGGGCTTGATCCCGAAGCCCGCAATAAGCTGTGGGGATTGCTGATGGAGATTGGACAGAAACGCTTGATTGTTTGGGCTTCCTCACAGATTACCGATGCCAATTGCGCCGATCAAGTTTTAATTTTAGCCCGAGGTAAAAACTGTTTTTGGGGTAGCCCCTCCGAACTCGCGGCAATCGGTCGGGAACTTGATGTCTCTTCTTTGGCTATGCTCCCGGAAAGTACCGGTGCGGGTGGTGAGTATTGGCTGAAATTGCTTAAGCAAGGATATCGGACCGTTTTGACGCGTGGGGTGAGTTCATGAACTTTTTGGGTCAATTGATCGGTCAGGAAATCGGGCTTTCATTACGAAGCAAGCGGTATTGGTTGCTCGGGTTCCTCGCGGTGGTGGCAACGTTCATTCCATCCATTACCTTGCTGTTGCTGCAGTTTATGGTCATCGCTACGGTTACTAGAGAGCGGCGGACAGGTTTTTCCGGGATACTGGCGTCATTGCCAGATCAGACGGCGCAATTATCATTGGCGAGGGCCTTGGCAACGTTCTGCTTATTGCTGGGGTTATGGCCGTTTATGTTATTGACCGTCGGTTTCTTGCCGGGATTGGAACCGGCGGCATGGTTGTTTAATGTCCGAGATCTTGCGGCAGCATCCTTCCATTACCTTGTCTATTGTATGGCGGCGGTGGGATTCGTTTTTTTCAGTTCGTTATGGACGAAGCGGGCCGGACGACTGTATCTAATCAGCGGACTCGCTTGGCTGGTCGGGATGTATCTCGCCAGTAACACGACGCTCTATCCGTACTGGAGTAATTTTTTGATCCTAAGCAACCGGGCGATCCGCTTTATGGCGCCCGGGACGGCACTGGGTTACTTTCCGGAACCCGATGTGTTTCCTGCTTTGACAATTTTCCATGTTGCCGTAAGCGTTTTGTTATGGGCGCTGGCGACGATGGGCGAGATTGTCAAACGGGGCGAGTGGCTAACCTGTCCGAAAACGCTGCTAGGTTTGATTTTGACGATGATGCTGCTTGGAATTACGACGGGCGTAACGGTCTGGCGGGGATTGCATCAGCGAGGGGACCAGTTTCGTTTGGTCGGACAAGAAACGGACCGGTTGCAACGGATAATAACACGGTCGAAAATGAAGACTGCTCCGGTATGGGAGGCTTGTGATCTCCAAATTAAGTTGCATAGCGTTACCCACCGTTTGGAGGGAAAGGCGAAATTAAGCCTCCGGCTTGAAAAGTCGACTGATTGCGTCTTTTTTACCTTACGTAATTATTTGACTGTCGAGTCGGTCACGCTTGCCGGCGTAAGTCAACGATTGCAATGGCGGCGAGACGGCTCTGTTTTGGCGGTGCGCCTTCCGGAACATTATCAAAGGGGCGACAAGTTCACATTGGCGATTCGCTATTCCGGTTCGGTTTGGGAATGGGCGACCGGGGAGTTGACCCGTCCCAGCGGAGCGTTGAACTTTGTGACGTCCGCTTTTTCGTTGTTACGCAGCGGTCACGCCTGGTATCCGGTACCGGGCGTTCAGCCGTTGTCAAAACGGCTTCCCTATGTTGCCCTGGACGGCCGGACGACCGGAGAAACCATTTGGGCCGCGCGTGCCAGTCATCCCGCCGTGCGCTTTCATTTGACCGTAGATTCGGATACGGATAATCAGATTGTTACCAATCTGGAACGGACCGGTGTGGAGCCTCTGACCGGTCCCTATAAGAAACGGTATCGTTTCAACTCGCCCCGGGGACGGGACGTATATCTTTTAGCCGGACCGTATGATTATCAGAAAAGAGCCATGCCGGACGGGGTGGGTTTTATGGAGGTTTACAGTTATCCGCGACACCAGTCCAGGGTCACGGCAGTTTTGAATTCGCTGACCAAGCCTTACCGTTATTATCAAGAACTGTTCCAGCAACCGGAGTCCGTCCGGTCCGGTAAAACTTGTACGGTATTGGAGCTGCCGGCGTTGGCTTTTTTGGCGGGAAACGAAGAGTTTGGTCGGGATTTGAGTTTGACCGATACCATACTGATCTCCGAGGATCTATTTCAAGCGGGCAAATGGCGTCTGGCAGCAGCCGCTATGATGCAGGACAATAAACGTAGTATGGCTGTTCTGCAACGTTGGCTGCAGGAGGATCTTACCGTCGGTGGTTCTTATTACAACGGCAGTATTTGCGAAGGTTTGATGTTGTATTTGTTTGCGCTCCAGGCCGCTGATAATGGCGGACGGGAATTTTTTGATTCGATCAAACTGAATTTGCAAGCTGGCAAAGGAGCTGATAGTGGCGAGTTTTACCTGCCACGGATGGCAAGCGGTCCGGTGATTCGCGACGTATTCCTGTTATTCGAGGCGATGCGAGCCGCTGACTCCGGAACAGTCGTATTGAAGCAGGTTACACAGCGACTATACGCGGTGTATATCCAAAAAAGAACCATCAGTGCATCAGATTTTGCCGGGGTAATTCAGACGGTACTGGCCGGGACGGACTGGCCGTCACGCCAGACGGAGCTTATCCGTCAATATTTGCGAAATATTGCCAAGCATGACTCGCCTGAAAACCGTGGTTTAAAACAGGGCATTCAGGTAACGCTCTTCCCGTTCCGTCCCGAGGAATGGTTACCTTAACGATTTTCGTCTATTGAAAGCGTGACTTTGTCATTTTTTTATGAGTAATTAAGAGCTACGCCCATCTAAATAAGCAATCCCCGGCATTGCCGGGGGTTGCTTATTTTATGATATTTTTTAAATTTTTACGAACCAAATAGAAATTTCTTTCGTAATCCCCATAGAAAGCGCGATATAAGAGATTTATATCATATTCGCTCCATGGAGGTGACTGATATGCAAAAAATGGCGTCAATTCTTTTATTGCTGTTGTTCATAAGCGGTTGTCAAGCGATTGTCACGCCCTCAACCATGACTTCCATCGCGTTGCCGGAGCCCACCGGCGTCTATGGGGTCGGCGTCACCAGTTTCCCGTTGGTGGATCGGTCCCGGACTGAAACGATTGGAGATAATGCCATCTCCCGTCATCGTGAGTTGATGGTGCAATTGTGGTATCCGATTGCCCCGGCAACTATTGGGGAGCCCAACGAGTATTTGGACGAACTCTCCGCCAGACTTGTAGTTGAAAGCTCGGCCGAATTTATTCCGAAAAAAGCCCACCGCTTGAGTCCGGATTTCCGGTTCCTAATCAAAACCCACGCGCTACGGGACGTACGCTTGGCGCAGAATGTTTCGGGATTTCCGGTGTTGGTATTTTCACCGGGCTATGGCGCGACGTACTTATTTTATCAAAGTTTGTTTGAGGATTTAGCGTCGCATGGTTATATTATCACGGCCATCAATCATCCTTACCTATCCGGGATCACAGTCTTCCCCGACCAGCACTTTTATCTGCGGGCTCAACCAAAAGATGAAGATCAGTTTCTAGACGACCATTTTAGAACGGTCGTTATGGACATCAAGTTTGTCGTTAAGCAACTGGCGGCATTAAATCAAGACCGCACTCAGCTTTTTTTTGATAGGTTGGATCTCAGCCGTATCGGTTGTTTTGGCCACTCCTACGGCGGCGCGGCCGCTGTCCAGGCTGGTGTCGAAGATCCGGAAATTAAGGCAGCCATCGACATTGACGGAACGATGCATGGAAAGGATTTTCATCGGCCGATTACCAAACCGATCGGCATCATTAATGATGACCTGACAGCAATGATTGATTACACCGTCAAAAAGCTTTGGCGGAATACCCATGAGGGTTACCTGGTCCGAATTAATAAAGCCAGACATTTGGACTTCTCCGATCTGGGAATTATTATCAAGCACTGCTATCCTAAGCTGCCAATGTCGGTCCGAGCATTTTATTTTGGTGAAATCGAACCGGAGTTGGCGCTACAGCTGACCCGCAAAGCAGTTTTGAATTTTTTTGAAATCTATCTATCCGGCCGATCCAGCGCTGAATTATTGGATTTGCCCCGTCGATACCCGGGTCAAATCAAAATAAAGAAAAAGACCGGGGCGGATCGATAGTACAGTTGCCCGGCAAGGATGCACAGTCGCCCGGCAAGGATGCACAGTCGTCGAGCAAGGATGCACAGTCGTCGAGCAATGATGCACTGTCGCCCGGCAAGGACGCACAGTCGCCCGGCAAGGATGCACAGTCGCCCGGCAAGGATGCACAGTCGTCGAGCAAGGATGCACAGTCGCCCGGCAAGGATGCACAGTCGTCGAGCAAGGATGCACAGTCGACGAGCAAGGATGCACGGTCGTCGAGCAAGGATGCACGGTCGTCGAGCAAGGAAACGCGGTCGTCGAGCAAGGAAACGCGGTCAATCCACTGGGTCAACGATGTTAAGAAAAAAGCTGTTCCCGCTTGGGGCAACAGCGCTGTGAAGATTGATTATAAATGACTGCTCGTTTAGATCCCACGTTGGATATTGATAATCTCCGCTTCCGGCACGGCCAGGAACCGTTGGGCCCAAAGCTTGGCGTTGTCCAGGTCGTGTTCAAGGTAGTTACCGCATTCTTTGCGGGCGGCGCCGGGGATGACCCCTGTGAATTCCACCACATCCTGTAAGGCCTTCCGGACCAGACCCGCCACCCACGCGGGGTCCTTGTCGTTGCTAAAGATAAAGTAAAAACCGGTCCGGCAACCCATCGGCGACACGTCGATCAGTTCGTCGGTATAACGCCGCAGGAAGGTGGCGAATAAATGCTCCAAGGTATGCATGGCGTCATTGGGCAGGAATTTTTGATTGGGTTGGGCGAACCGGACATCAAACTTGGAGACGACGCACTCCGGGAACTTGGGGTTGACCGTCAGGACTTTCGCTTTGCGAATATACGGCGCTACCACGAGGTCGTGATCAAGCTCGAAAGATTCCACTTTGACTTCATTCATCTTTTTTCCCTCCATTTTTTACACGGATTGATTTTCCAATACGTTCACCAGGTTCACCAGGAAACCGACGCAACGTTGCGATGCTAAATGTTTGTATTGATTGTAGGATTCGATGGTTTGATTGCTTGGTTTATCGGAGATGGACCGGATGACTACAAAGGGGACGCGGCAAGCGGCGCAGACTTGAGCGACGGCGGCGCCCTCCATTTCAATGCAATAGGCTCCGAAATCACGAAACACTTGTTGGGTCCGTTCCAATGAATCGTTAAACTGATCGCCGGTCGCGATCGGACCGTTCCAGATCCGATACTGCTCGCTAAGGCTTTGTTCCATTGCGGTCTGGCATAAATGCGAAAAATCGACGTCGGCCTGGATAAAACCATCGCCGTCATCGTCCAAAGAACCTTTTTTTACCCCAAAAGCAGTCAGATCGACATCGTGCTGGACGCAGGAAGTGGAGATCACTACATCGCCGATATTCAGTTCCGGGTGGAGCGCTCCGGCGGAGCCGATGTTGACAATCCGGTTTGGGTGAAAGCGTTCGATCATCAATTGAGTGCTGCGGGCGGCGTTTACTTTGCCAACCCCGGACATGGTGGTGATGCATTGGGTTTGGCCGATCAACCCTTGATAAAAATCGATATCATAAATTTTTAACGGTTTGACCTCGCGCAACTGCGTCAGAATCGCATCGCGTTCGGCGGTTACGGCGGTGATAATTCCTAACATTGTTAACTTCTCCTGGCTTAATTATTTCGCTTGACTCTCCAATTTTACAATTAATTTTGCGGGAAGGCAAATCATTTTGTATGGTATGGTTGTTGATGGCAATATGTTATCGTTTTCAACAGGCGTGCCTGTGCTTTCTGAGCGAATTGGAATGTGCTATAATGAGAGGTAGGATCATTTTGATTTGGCTGTCAAATACAGGAGGATTGCATCACGTGAAAACGATATTGGTACAGATCTGTTTCGGGACGCATTGCACGATGATGGGAGCAATGGATATTTTGGAGTCCGTCCACGGGATGAAGGAAGAGATTCACGATTACAATATCCAAGTTGAAATAGTGAAATGTTTCGGCGATTGCAAAGCGGATCATGCGCCGGTAGTCATCGTCGACCAGCAACGTTTGAACTCGGCCACAACCGATCAAGTGATGGCGCGCATTATGGAAGTGGCCGCCCGATGAAAGGGATCTATACTTCATTAACCAAGATCCGGCGGCAGGTCTTTGCGGAAGTGGCTCGGTTGGCATTTGAGGGGGATCTCCAGAACCAATTGGAGGAGGCCCCGTATAAGATTCTCCCGGGTGAAGTGGCCCATTACCGGGACAGCATCTTTAAGGAACGGGCGATTATCGGCGAACGGTTGCGGTTGGCCTTGGGCCTGCCCATCCGGAAAGTGGATCTGCATTCCCGGTTGGCCCAAGGGGCGGAAGCGGTCGACGTGCCGCACCGGGTGCTGGAACTGCCCTTGGTCAATGTGATTCCTTTTGCGTGTGAGGCTTGTCCCACCGACGCTTTTGAAGTTACCGACAATTGCCGGAAATGTCTGGCCCATCCCTGCACCCACGTTTGTCCGGTCAAAGCGGTGACCATTCAGAAAGACCGCGCCCATATCGATAAGAAAAAGTGTATCAAATGCGGGAAGTGTAAAGAAGCCTGTCCCTATAGCGCGATCGTCCGGTACAACCGGCCTTGCGCCGCCGCTTGCGGCGTGGATGCCATCGACAGCGATTATCTGGGCCGGGCGATGATCAATGAAGAACGGTGCGTCGGCTGTGGCCTATGTATCGTCAATTGTCCGTTTGGCGCCATCGCCGATAAATCGGAGATCTTTCAATTAATCAACGCCCTGAAAAGGGGCGACCGGATTGTAGCGGAAGTAGCGCCGGCCTTTGTGGGGCAGTTCGGTCCGCTGGCAACTCCGGCGAAGATCGTTCAGGGTCTGAAAACGCTGGGTTTCAGCGATGTGATCGAAGTCAGTTTGGGAGCGGATGTGGCGTCGCTCCATGAAGCGCGCGTTTTTATCGATCAGGTTCCGGAAAAGCAACCGTATTTGGGTACGTCTTGCTGCCCGGCTTGGGCGATGATGGCGGAGAAGTTTTTCCCGGATCAGTTTGGCAATATCTCTTCATCGCATACCCCAATGGTCGCGGCGGCGCAAGCGGTCAAAGCCAATGCTCCCGACTCCCGGGTGGTTTTTATCGGTCCGTGCGCCGCGAAAAAGATCGAAGCGCTGGATCCCGAGGTACAACCTTATATTGACTTTGTCATCACCTTTGAGGAACTGATCGCGATGTTCGTCGCCAAAGACATTGACCTCGCCGCATTGGAGGATGGCCCCGAATTGACCGACAGTTCGACTAACGGCCGCAATTACGCCAACTGCGGCGGTGTCGCCGCAGCCATCGCCGCGAACATTCAAAAATTCGCTCCCGAGCGGACTGTTACCATCGACCGCGCCGATGGCCTGACGGCCTGCCGCAAGATGTTGACGTTGGCGAAAGCCGGTCAACGCCACGGTTATTTGCTTGAAGGAATGGCTTGTCCCGGCGGCTGTGTCGGCGGGCCGGGAACGTTGTTGGCCAACCGCCCGGCCGCTCAAAAAGTACAGGAGTTTGCCAAGGTTTCGCCGTATCCCACGGCGCTGGATAATCCCAAGACCAAAGCCGAATAAACGCGCAAGAGCTCAAAGGAAACTTTGGGTTCTTTTTTTATAAACGTCACAGATCGCTGCGGTGAAATAGAAAAGGCGGGCCGCTCGGCCCGCCTTTGGTAAGGTCTTCGTTACGTTGGGTTGTGGTGTGGGATCAATTGGCCGCCGGTTCGACTCCGGCCAACGCTTGCTCCAATTGGGTAACCAAACGGTTCATGATCTCCTGCACCGGCAGAATCTCTTTGATCCGTCCGACAAATTCGCCGGAGAAGACGAGGCCGTTTTGGATATCGCCCGCCACCGCTTTGCGGAGGGCGTCCAAGATGCAAAATTTGGCGCTGCAGTGTTTCAGGCAGCCATCGCAATGTTGGATCTTGGAGCGCAGGGCGCCGGCAATGGTCTGGGTGAATTGATTGCGAATCGCCCGGCCCGGCAAACCGACCGGACTATCGATTAAGGTAACATCCTCGGCCTTGGCCGTCAGATACTGATCTTTAAAGTTTTGATGGGCTTCACATTCGGTGCTGGCGACAAACCGGGTGGCCATTTGCACGCCGGTGGCGCCGAGTTGCAACATTTTGGCGATATCAAAGCCGTCGGTAATTCCGCCGGCGGCGATCACCGGGATGTTGACACTGGCGGCGACTTCGGGGACGATATCCGTAATGGAACGATCAGTGCCCAAATGCCCGCCGGCTTCTTTCCCTTCAACCACCACCGCGGCCGCGCCCAACTTCTCAGCCAGTTTGGCGAGACGGGCCGATGACACAATCGTCAATACCGGAATGTTATGTTCTTGACCCCATTGAAATATATCACGCGAAAAACCGGCGCCGGAGACGACAAAATCGACTTTTTCCCGGAAAGCGGTTAACATTAGTTCGGAGAATTGTTTGGCGGCAAACAGAACATTGACGCCAATATACCCTTGGGTCAATTGACGGGCCGATTGGATCTCGGCGCTCAATTCGTTACTGGTCAGTCCGGTCCCGGCGATTGTCCCGATTCCGCCGGCGTTTGCGACGGCCGCGGCCAATTTTCCGGTGGATACTTTAACCGCCATTCCGCCTTGGATGACGGGAATTTTCGGGATCATATGCGCAATTTTGAGTTTTGGAAGCAAATGTCCTCCTTTATGCATGAAAAACAACTCGTCCATGCAAAAGTTTGTATTTTGGTGATTTGGCTAAGTATACCACGGATTGGCAGGGACTACAACATGAATAAATTAGGGAAACCTTTTTGCAATAAGGGTTTTTCCTGATTTTGGACTGGGGAGAGATAGTCCGCCCCTCCGATTGGTCAGGGGTAGCGATGCGGCGCGACTCACCCCCTTATGATTACTTGAACCAACTTTTCACGAGCCCTCTACCGCTGGCTCGAAGTGGTAGAGGGGGGCCATGGAACATTTTCGTAAAACCAACAATTAGGAACCAAGCGAAACGGAAGAAAATAAAGCCTGTCTACCCTTTACGGGATAGGGTTATCGGCCCGTTGTAACAACCAATAAATATATTTATCGTCACGCCGGGTTTCGGTCAGGCCCAGTTTGCGCAAGACACGGATCGAAGCGTTGTTGCTGATGAGACATAAGGCGGAGACCGCTTGGACCGACGGTTGGCAAAAAGCCCATTGAACCAAGGCTGCGGCGGCTTCGGTCGCATAACCGTTCCCCCGTTCGGCGGCGATCAGCGAATAACCAAGATCGACCACGCCATCCTGGCGGGGCGGCGCCTTAAATCCGGCGTCGCCAATAATGGCGCCATCGGATGTTTTGATGATCAACCATGTTTCAAAGCCGGTCGGTCCGTTATGGGCTTTTAAACTTTGCAATACCTTCGGAATGATTCCCAAGGTATCGGTGTCCGGCCAAGCGTCGCCGGGATAAAAACCCCATTGGGCAAAAGTCTTTAGATCGCGATGAAACGCCGCGTTGATCATCTCTTTGGTGGCGGGAACCAGCCGCAGCCGCGCGGTGGTTAAATTAGCGATGCTCAAAAAGTCACCTCGGAAATAGGTTTCGGTTAAAGTTCAGGATATGCGTGTCAGTTGATATTTATTACATTTTCGGTAAGCTGTGTTGAAAAATGAATAATAGAATGACAAACAGTGAAACGACTCACTATATATTGTCGGTCAATCAGAGCGGAGTTTTTTTTAGTGGCTTGTTGCCTTGGATTTCCTTATTAAATAAATGATTCAGAATACTGGTCATGAAATTGCTAGATATGGTATAATATTTCAATGTTGAAATATTCATCCGTGAAAGGTGATGACATTGTGGAAGATATCCGGGTACAGTTGCATCGCACGCTGATCCGTGTCAATAGTAAACTGGGGAAACGGTTGAAGACCAACTTGGAACAGTACAATCTGTCCGGAGCCGAATATGGAATTTTGCGTAATCTCGGCCCGGAAAGTTTGACATTGAGCGAGATCAGCCAAAGGTTGCTGCGTGTGAATAGCAATACCACAGTAATGATTGATAATCTCGAGAAAAAGGGATGGGTCGAGCGGGTCCGCGACCAGGAGGACCGGCGGGTAATCCGCGTCCGGTTGACTCCGGAAGGAATCCGGATGCGCGACAAGGTATTGCCGCAACATAGCGAGTTTATCCGCGAAGTACTTTCGCCAATAACCGATCAGGAAGTCGCTCAGATCTTGGCGTTACTTGCAAAAATCGAAGCAGTTTGCGAAGGGGAGACGAGTTGGGAATCGATCGAGTTACAAGGGATAAAATGAACCTAAAACCGCTTCACTTCGTCAAACAGCTATTATATACAAACCAATGAATGGCAAGATGGAATTGGGATAATCTATGGGGCACAACTTTTGAATCTTCAATTGGTATGAGGGGGTTTTTACATGAGGAAATGGATCGTAATTATTCTGGCAGTCATTTTTGTGGCAGTGATCGGATTGAAAATCCGTGCGAAAATCGTCCAGGACCAAGCGTTAAAAGCGCAAGCAATCCAGCAAAAAGGGCAAACCCGTTCCTCAATCCCGATGGTCCGGGTCAAAGAGTTAAAACCGCAGCCGATTCGCCAGACAATGAAAGTCATCGGCAATATCGCCGCGGCGGATGAGTTATCGGTCCAGCCGCGCACCGGCGGCCGTTTGCTCTCCTTGCTGGTTGACGAAGGCGCGGTGGTCAAAAAAGGACAGCTGGTTGCGATTATCGATGACGAGTCGATTCGGATCCAAATGCAACAAACCGAGGCGTCGCTATCGGGAACCCGCGCCAATGTTCAACAAGCTGAACTCAACGTCGTCAAGGCCAAAACCGACCGCGATCGCTATCAGGAATTATTAAAACAACGTTACATTTCGCAGCGGGATTTTGAGAACATGGAAAATGCCTATCAAACCGCGCAGGCTTCGTTGGATTCGTTGAAAGCGCAGTTACATTCGGCGGAACGTAATTATGATTTGTTAAAGTTACAGTTGAATCAGACCAAAATATACAGCCCTATCAACGGCGTGGTTACCCATAAATTGGTTACCGAAGGCATGAATCTCACCACCGGTTCAACCATTTTTAATGTCGCCGATTTAAACCCGGTGAAGCTAACCTTCAACGTCGACCAGAAAGACGCTCCGGCGTTGCGCAAAGGCGCCAGCGTTTCGTTTACGACCGACGCTTATGGCGCTGAACGGTTTGAGGGCAGGATTAACGAAGTGGCTCCGACCTATGATACGAAAACCCGCACGTTGAACCTGAGCGTCCCCATTGTCAACCCCGCACGGAAGCTTTTACCGGGCATGTTTGGCACCGCTGAAGTAACGCTGGGCGCCAAGCAAGCCGCGCTGGTGGTTCCGGTAGAGGCGATCGTTACCCAACAGGCGCAAAGCGGTGTTTACGTAGTTGTCAAAAATGTCGCGCAGTTCCGTCCGGTTCAAATGGGATTGCGGAGTGAAGGGGAGCTTGAGATCGTCGCCGGAATCAGCGTCGGCGATCGGGTGGTGGTACTCGGACAAAATCGCTTGCGCGACGGACAGCAAGTTCAGTTAATGATCCGGGGCGAGAAAGGCGATCGGGGTCGGAACGGTAATAACGGTCAGCTCAATTCGAACAACCAAGGCCAGCGAGGGCCGGACGGAGCCGCGGCTTCGGAACGGAGAAGCCGGAAAGCGGGTGGCGGGCAGTGAGAATTACCGGATTTTGTATCAAGCGTCCTATTACGACAGCAATGTTTTTTCTGGCCTTGGGAGTGCTCGGCATCCTAAGCTGCTCCAAGATGCCGATCGACCTGGTTCCGCAGGTTACCTATCCGTCGATCAACATCAGCACATCGTATACGGGAGCCGGCCCGGAAGAAGTTGAGCAACTGATCACAATTCCGGTGGAACAAGCGGTTTCCGGTGTCAACCAAGTCAAATCGATTACTTCAACTTCGCAGGAGGGTTCCTCGCGGGTTACCGTCAACTTCAACTGGGGTTTGAATCTTGACGAAGCGACCAACGATATCCGGTCCGCGCTGGACCGGATCAAGAGCCGCTTACCCGATGACGCGAATACGCCAACCATCTTTAAATACGATCCGTCCCAATCGCCGGTGATGACGATCGGTTTGACCGGTCGGATGGATGGCGGGGCATTGCGCAAGTTGGCCGATGACGAGTTAAGCTACCAACTGCAGAAAGTGAATGGGGTCTCCCGGGTCGATGTCCGGGGCGGACAGGACGAGGAGATTCAGGTCCATCTCAAACAAGACCGGTTGCAGGCCTTGGCAATCACCGGCGATCAGATTGCGACGGTTTTGAAAAATGAAAACTCGATGCAGGCTGCCGGCCATCTTGATGTGGGCGTCGGCGACTTTTTGCTCCGGACCCAGGGACAGTTTAAAACCTTGGATGAGATCCGCAATACGGCGATTAGCAACCGGAACGGCGTTCCGATTTATTTGAAGGATTTGGCGACAGTCGAGCCGGGTTATGCTTCAACAACGGCTTATGTGCGGATCGACGGCGAGCCGGGCATCCAGATTTCCATCCAAAAACGTTCCGGTTTTAATACGGTCGCAGTGGCCGACGGTCTCTACAAGGCAGTCGAATCGTTACAAAAGACCTATCCGCAAATTGCAATGCGGGTTTTGAATGACGACTCGATCTATATCCGCCGGGCGGTCAACAGCGTAGCCCATGAGGCGCTCATCGGCGGCGTGCTTGCCGGACTGATTTTGCTGTTTTTCTTCCATAATATCCGCGCCACCTTAATCACGGCGGTGGCGATGCCGGTATCGATCGTAATCACCTTAATGCTGGCATATTTCTCCAACATGTCGCTGAATACATTCTCCCTGGGCGGATTGGCGCTTGGCGTCGGAATGCTGGTTGATAACGCGGTCGTCGTACTTGATAATATCTTCCGGCATTATCATGAGGATAAGACCGATATCGCCACTGCCGCTTTGACGGGAACCAGCGAGATGGGCCCGGCTTTGTCGGCATCGACCTTGACGCATATCTGCGTTTTCTTTCCCTTGTTATATATTGCGGGACGTTCCGGAATTATCTTTAAAGAACTCTCTTTGATGGTTGTTTTCTCGATTCTCTGCTCGTTGGTGGTGGCGATCTCTTTAATTCCGATGTTATGCGCCAAGTTTTTGAAGGTACGGGATCTGGATGAGGAAATGACCCACGGTGTCGCCGGCTACCTGAGCCGGATCCAGAATGGCTGGGAGACCTCGTATACCAAGAGTTTGGAATGGTGTTTCAACCATAAGGGCTTGGTTTTGAGCGTCAGTCTGGTGATCTTCATCGCGACCTTGATGTTATATCCCTTTATCGGGACCGAGCTGGTCCAGTCGACTGACGAGGGCGTCATTTCCATCAATATGCAATTGCCCACCGGCACCCGGCTCGAAGATACCGATATGAACACCAAGATTATGGAAGCCCAAGTGAAAAAACTGGTTCCCGAATTAGCTCATTTAGAGACTTCGGTCGGCGGACGTTCCGGCAGCGCCAATCAACCGAACCAGTCGTATCTAACGTTGCGGTTGGCCAAACGTGACGAGCGCAAACGGACCACGCAGGAAATTGTCGATAACTTAACCGCCAAACTTAGCGTGGCCGGAGCGCGGTTGCGGGTTACTGCGCAAAGCAGCATGCGAATGTTTTACGGCGGTTCGCAATACCCGGTAGCCGTGGATGTTCGGGGGAAAGACACTAATTTGACCCGTCAAACGGCGCTTGCGATTATGGATAAGCTGAGTGGGATTCCGGGTATTGCCAACGTCAATATGTCCCGGGAGGAAGCCCGGCCCGAACTGACTTTGCAGATCGACCGGCGGCGCGCGGCCGATTTGGGTCTCACCGCCGCGACCATCGCGACCGCGATTCAGACCAATATTGACGGCAAGGTGGCCACTATTTTCCGGGTAAACGGGGATGAGACCAATGTTCGGGTGATTCTTCAAGAATCGGACCGGCAAACCTGGGAGGATTTGCAACGGATCATGGTGACCGGAACGCAAACCGCTCCCCTTTCCAATGTGGTGCGGATCGTTCAGGCTGATGGCCCGGTCAGCATCGAACGGAAAGACCGGGAGCGGAACATCACCGTCCAGGCCAGTTTGGCTGAAGGGCGGGATTTAGCGAGCGCCATGAAAGACATCCAGGGCGAAATCGATGCGATGGCGTTGCCGCCGGGGGTCAATATCTACTATGCCGGTGATTATCAAGAACAGTTGGATTCAGCCCGCGATATGATGATCGCCTTCCTGTTGTCGCTGTTGTTGGTGTATATGGTCATGGCCGCCCAATTTGAATCATTTTTTGACCCCTTCGTCATTATGTTGGCGATCCCGTTTGCGTTAGGCGGCGTCTTGATCGCGTTGCTGATCACCAACACCAATATTAATACCCAAGTTTACCTTGGTTTGATTATGCTTGGCGGTATCGTGGTCAATAATACCATTGTTTTAATCAGTTATATCCGGATCTTGCTCGACCGGGGCATGGAGTTGAAAGCGGCGGTATTGGCCGGAGCCCGCTCGCGGTTGCGGCCGATTCTGATTACGACCGCAACGACTGCGCTGGGATTGGTTCCGATGGCAATGGGTATCGGCGAAGGTTCTGAAACCCAGACGCCGTTGGCCCGGACAGTCATCGGCGGGTTGCTTTTCTCCACGATCTTGACGTTGATTTTGATTCCGGTCATCTTTATTGTGTTGGAGTCGTTGCTGTCTCGGTTTAAATTCCGCAAAACCAAAGTTGCCGCAAGCACGCTGGTCTTGCTGATGCTGCTGGCAATCGGATTTTCCCTGCCCAGCCCGGCGCGGGCGGCCGCGCAACGGTTGACGGTGAAAGACGCCATTCAAATGGCGCTGCTAAACAGCGAAGACGGTAAAACCATCCGGCAATCGCGCGAGCTGGCACAGGCGGCCTACCGCGAGGTAACCGGGGGAAAAGAGTTCCAAGTCTATTCCGAGTTAATCAATTCCACTCCACCCAGCGGTAATCGTAATAATAAAGTAACCACCGGGGTAAAAGTGACCGCTGCCCAAAGTATTCCGTTAGCCAATCTGACCGGAGTGCAATCCTTATCCGACCGGATTGCCTATTCAAATTTGCAATCATCGCTCTTAAATGCCGATTCGCAAGAGCAACAACTGATTTATCAGGTTCTGACCGCTTATCAAAAAGAAATCGCGACAGCCCAGGATCTGAAGATTACCAGCGAAAACCTGGAACGAACCAAAGCGCTCAACGATGAAATTCAGGCTCGGTCAAAGGTGGGATTGACCACGGTCAGTGAAGAGGCGGGAGCCGCTGCCAATCTGGCTTCCGCCGAGACCAATTTGAACCGGGTTAAACAACTGTATGAATTGGCCCGGCTTAAACTAAGACAGTTGTTGGGGCTTGATCCCCAAACCGAGTTGGTGTTGACTCCGGTAGACAATACCGCGATTAAGATTGAATTAGCTGATTTGAGTCAACGGGCGCAACAGAATCGACCCGATCTCAAGATAGCGAAAGAAGCGGTGACCCGTGCGGAAGCCAATCTCGAGCTGGCCGGTTTGGCTAAAAAGTTGGGTTTCAATTTCAACTGGAAGTTTGAACGGAATAATTTAGACAGCAATCTGGGGGTGTCTAATTACAGCACCAGCGATAAAACCGGCCGCCCCGGCCAATGGTCGCTCAATGGGGACGTCAGCGTGTATCCGGTTAAATTCTTTGATAATAGCAGTTATGATGAAGCGAAGAACGGAACCCTAACTTTCACTATCCGCTGGAACATCATTGACGGGAACGTTCGGGAGGAACGGGAGAAACAAGCGCGGTTGCTGCGCGACCAGACCAAGGAGAACTTAGCGAAGACGGAGAAAAATGCGGTGTATGACCTGCAGGATGCGTACTACAGTTACCTCAATCAGCAGGATAAACTGCGCAGTATGGAGTTGCAGCTCAAGTACAACCGCGCTTACTACGAGACCGTCCAAGCCAAGCTGCGGGTTGGAATGGCAACGGTCAAAGACGTGCTCGACGCCCAAGTGATCTTGAATCAATCGGAGATTGATTATGAGCGGGCGGCTAGCGATCTGTATCTTTATCAAGTCAACTTGTTCCACGCCACCGGAGAATTGAAGGTTGAACTGTTTTGAATTCAAGTAGAATCGTAGAGCGAATTTAGCTTGATAATGAGATTCTATTAAGTCCGTTGTCGAAAGACGACGGACTTTTTATATGGGGATTAGAAGAGAACCAAACGAATCTTGGGGTTTCGCAGAGAACTAACCGGATTTGCGCCGGTTAGTTCTCTTGGGTGGTGATGGTTACCGGGATGGTCTGTTCCGCCACATTGTCAAGTTTGGGAAGGGAGACGGTTAACTTATCCTTCTGATAGGAGGCTGCGGAGCCTACTCCGGTAACTTTGGCGGGAAGCCGGATCTTGCGATGAAAGGATTGCTCGGCGCCGGTTTCGTTCTGCCGTTCGATCAGTAACGTATCGTCATTTTGCAATCTAATGGATAGCTCGGCGGGACCGGTGATTCCGGAAATTGCCAGCGTTACTTTGATCGTCTCTTTGGATTCGGCAATATCGACGTTCGAATCTTGACTTGAAAATGAGGCGGGATTGTTATTTTGCCATAAGGCAAGCACGGATTCCAAATTTTCAGCCCAATTCGAATTATTACCGCCCCATTGGTTTAAAACTTCACGAATAAAACCTTCCATGCCATTGGTTGGGAATTTCTCGTGGGTCAGTTCAGCAGCTTTTTTTTGGAGTTCTAATAATTGGTTCATCCAGGATTGATCAAAGATCATTCTTATTCACCTGCGTTAAGAGATTTGCCGATCCTTTGAACATGTTGATATGACTGGGATCATACACCATATTGAAACAAGCGCCGCTGCAGTTGCCATTGCCGCCGAGGATCTGACCGCTATTGGACTTGCTCATTGCGGACCATTGGGTGTGGGAGGTTTCACCGCTGAAGATGCCGGATGACGAGGAAACTTCGGACACTTTTAATTCGGAAATCGTAATTTGAATATCCATTCCATTTTCACCTTCTCTTGAACCTTTGTTTAGCAAGGCGGAACCGGGAAGCGGGATGAGGTGCGGTCGCGGACAGGACCTTGCGTATCCCAACACATGTCGACCCCATCGGGGTCTTGCACATAATTGGTACTTGACGGGAAGGAGTTGTTATTTCCCGAAACATTGCCAATGCCGGCATTGCTTTTGCTCATGCTTTTGAACTCACGTAGAAAATTTCGGCCGATGTTAAGTGACGAGGCGTTTTCAATACTGCCGATATTAATGGAATTGATGGTCAATTGAAAATTCATTTTGTGCTTTATCCTCAGCAATTGATTGATTTGCTCACCGAAAAAATACCGGCTACGTATTATAGTGCTATACTTTATGAATCTTGCCGTAGGGGTGTTCCAATGGCAGTTGTTATTAATTTTGGGGTACTGGTTGTTAACAATTTAACCAATAATGCCGGACTTTTTTTTGGTGAAAATGCGTCACAGCAAGGCTGGGACTCACCTACCAAAACCAACGAGGCGCAAGGGATTTACGGAGTAGGCTGCGTTGCGGTGAATAGCGTCAACATCAATATTGATCCCGATTTGGTGGATACGTTAACGAACCACAACAACTTAAATGCGCCAATGGCTCCTTTGATTATCAAAGCGATTTAAGGATGATTCCGGTTCTTAGTTCCGGTGGGGGTGATTGCCAATTATTGAAAACTCCAGTAATTCCAAGAACGCTAATCATAAACTTTTCGATTTATATGAAAAGATTCTGGAATTGGAATCGGAAATCGCCGCGTTAAAAAAGCAACAAGCCCCGCAGACTATCATTATTGAACATTTGTATGTGAGAAAGGTTGATATTGATAAGCTTCAGTTCAAACTGGATGAGATCTCCGTCGATGATTTGAGCGGGATGTTGAATGTCGGTATTAATAGCGATGGGAAACTGAAGCAGAAAGAGTTGAAATAGACCAGTCAATTTCTAACTGAAGAAACACCAAAAAATCCGGTTGCACAAACTTCAACCGGATTTTTTAATTTTATCAAATGAGAATCAGTTAAACCCAAGGTAAACCCACCCGCAATATATAACGGGTGAGGAGAGGTTTCCCGGTGCGCTATTTGGGCGTGGGAGACAGGCAGTTCTTTATGCGCGATTTCCCAAGATATTTTGCATGACGGCATCGATGAAATTTGTCTTGGCTGGGCCAACGATCACTGAACGGTGAAGGACGAATTGGAAGGTGTGGGTCAGCGGGAAAAAGGTTCTTGACTTATAGCCCACTCTAAGGTGTATGATATAATCCGAATCAGTTTGTTGCTGAACCGAACCTGGTTTGCCGTAATAATGGTCGGCGCTTGGAGGATAACCGGATGGGTTATACAATTAAAGCAATTGCCGCGAAACTTGGGTTGACAACCTATACACTTCGCTATTATGAGAAAGAAGGTTTACTGCCGACGGTGGAACGAGACCAAAACGGCAATCGTGTCTTCACTGAACATGATATCGAATGGTTGCAGTTAATCTGTTGTTTGCGCGATACCGGCATGCCGGTTAATAAGATTAAACGGTATGTGGTGTTATGCCAGGAAGGCGACCGAAGCATCGCGGTCCGCCGGGAGATTATCTTCCGGCATAAACAAGCGGTTGAACAACGGATTGAGCAGATGAACGGTTGTTTAGTGCGGATCAATAAAAAGTTGGAATGTTATGACGAGTTTGTCGAAGCAAAAGGGGTTGACGGCTGCAACCCGTTCAATTCGGTGAAAAAAGCCAATCCCTAACCGCAACGTTGAACGATGCCGTGAAAATTGTCTATTCTTTCGATGTAAAATTCCGATTTGGGAGGAAACGATGGAAAAGTCTAAAGTTTATTTTACCAATATGCGTGTCACCGCCAACCTAAACTTGCTGCAGAAATTGGAGCGGCTGATCAAAAAAGCGGGAATCGCCGGGATTGATTTCAAAAGCAAATATACCGCGATCAAAGTTCATTTTGGCGAACCGGGCAATCTCGCGTATCTCCGGCCCAACTACGCCAAGGTGGTTGCGGATGTGGTCAAAGAACTGGGCGGAAAGGTGTTTCTGACCGATTGCAACACCCTATATGTCGGACGGCGTAAAGACGCGCTGGAGCATTTGGAAGCCGCTTATGAAAACGGGTACAATCCTTTCACCACCGGTTGTCAGATCATCATCGGCGATGGGTTGAAAGGAACCGATGAAGCGTATGTGCCGATTCCGGGCGGCGAGTGCGTCAAGGAAGCCAAGATTGGCCGGGCGGTGATGGATGCCGATATTTTTGTCAGCCTCAATCATTTTAAAGGGCATGAATTGGCCGGTTTTGGCGGCGCGTTGAAAAATATCGGCATGGGTTGCGGTTCCCGGGCGGGAAAGATGGAGATGCATAGCGACGGCAAACCGACGGTTGAGACGGAAGTTTGCGTCGGCTGTGGAGCCTGCGTTAAGATCTGCGCCCATCAAGCCATCATCCTCACAAGCAAAAAAGCCGAGATCGACCATAAGCGCTGTGTCGGTTGCGGCCGTTGCATCGGGACCTGTCATTGCGACGCCATCGTTGCCGCCTGGGATGAACCGAGCGAGATGATGAATAAAAAGATCGCCGAATACGCTTTGGCGGTTTTAAACGGACGGCCCCATTTTCATATCAGTCTAGTGATTGATGTCGCGCCGTTCTGTGATTGCCATGCCGAAAATGACGCGCCGATCATTCCCGATGTCGGCCTATTCGCTTCGTTTGATCCGGTGGCGTTGGACATGGCCTGCGCCGATATGGCTAATCAAGCTCCGGCCGTTGCCAACAGTTACTTAGGGGAACAGCTGCAACGCCGCCCGCGGAATGACGATCACGATCACTTCAACGCCACTCATCCAGAGACTAATTGGCGGGTATGTGTGGAGCATGCCGAAAAATTGGGGATTGGCACTCGCAGTTATGAATTGATTGAGATTTAAGGTGTCTTCTAATATGGAACAAAAAATTGAAAGAGGGTGTAATGATGCAATATCGCAGATTTGGCAGATCAGATTGGCCGGTCTCGGCGCTGGGTTTCGGGTGTATGCGGCTGCCAACCGCCGACGGCAGTCCCATGAATCCGAACATTAACGAAGCGGAAGCGACGCGGATGCTCCGGCAAGCGATTGATCAAGGAGTGAATTACGTGGATACGGCGTATCCGTATCACGGCGGCCAAAGTGAAGTTTTTGTCGGCAAAGCGTTACAGGATGGTTACCGTTCCAAGGTAAAGTTGGCCACTAAATCGCCGGTTTGGCTCATCAAATCCGCCGCAGATTTTGACAAATACTTAAATGAACAATTGGCCAAACTACGGACCGACCATATCGATTTTTATCTGCTTCATGCGTTGGGCCACGAACGGTGGAACGATGTGGTTCTCCGCTTCGATCTGCTGGAGCGGGCGGAAGCGGCGATCCGCGACGGCCGCATCGGTCAACTTGGATTTTCCTTTCACGATAGTTATGCGGCTTTCCCGGAGATCGTTGACGGCTACGATAAATGGGCTTTTTGTCAGATTCAATACAATTATATGGACATTCAAAATCAAGCCGGCCTAAAAGGTTTGCAATACGCAGCCGCGAAAGAGTTGGCCGTGGTGATCATGGAACCGCTGCTCGGCGGCAGACTGGCGAATCCACCGCAAGTAGTCAAGGAACTGTTTGAGAAGGCTTCGCGGCAACATGCGGCAGCCGAGTGGGCTTTGCAGTGGCTTTGGAATCAACCGGAAGTTTCGGTGATTTTGAGTGGTATGAGCACGCTGGAACAGGTTGACGCCAATCTGATCGCGGCGGACCGTTCGGGGATTGGAACATTATCCGCCGCTGAATTGGCACTAATTGAACAGGTGCGCCAACGGTATCAAGAGCGGATCAAGGTTCCTTGCACCCAATGCAGCTATTGCATGCCTTGCCCCAATGGGGTCGATATTCCGCGGAATTTCTCGCTGTACAATGACGGCTTTATTTATGACGATTTCCGTTCCGTTCAAGGAACTTACCGTCATTTTATGGGAGAAGGGGAACGGGCTGGGAATTGCGTCGGCTGCCGGATCTGTGAGGAGAAATGTCCGCAACGCATTCACATCAGCGAATTATTGCCACACGCCCATACGTTGCTGGGGCGATCATAAAACAACACAACTTGAGATGAAAAATGAGCAAATCATGATCATCGATCATTGCGACCACAGCCACGGCGGAGTTGCGCGCCCGGGAAGCCATCATTGTCGAAGCACTCGCTACGGTCCGGCCTGAAAACAAATGACGATCCAATCAAAAACCAAGGGGTGAATGACCATCGTTCGCCCCTTGGTTTTTTGTTTGGAAAACGAACTCCGATGACGACTCACAACGGTCATCGTGCTTGCGGCCATATTCCCAGGCTGATTTATCCTGGCAATGAAGTAGGGAAACCGCAATGACGCTATTTGTGGTGGCCGAATACACTGCGTTGCCGGCGCTCCATAGCATTTTTAACCTGAATTCAATGGATTTAAACCCCGCATCTGTGGTATAATTGCACGATTTTACAATGAAGGATGGATTAACAATGATTAGTGCCAACGGCGTGACGTTACGGTATGGCGGCCGGACGTTATTTGAAAATGTCAATATTAAATTTTCGGCGGGAAACTGTTACGGTCTGATCGGCGCCAACGGCGCCGGCAAGTCGACCTTTTTAAAAATCCTGGCGGGCGAGATCGAGTCCAATCAAGGCGAAGTCAGCATCACCCCCGGCGAGCGGTTGGCGGTTTTGAAGCAAAACCATTTCGAATTTGACGAGTTTCCGGTGTTGCAGACGGTGATCATGGGGCACCGGCGGCTTTTTGAGATCATGGAGGAGAAAGAGCGGCTTTATGCTAAAGCGGATTTCTCCGACGCCGACGGTATGCGCCTAGCGGATCTGGAGGGAGAGTTCGCCGAGTTAAACGGGTGGGATGCCGAGTCCGACGCGGCCAAGCTGTTGAACGGGCTAGGGATCGCCGAGACGCTTCATGAGAAAAAAATGCAGGAACTGGATGGTAACGAGAAAGTACGAGTTTTGTTGGCCCAAGCGTTGTTTGGCAACCCCGAAATTCTGCTGTTGGACGAACCGACCAACCATTTGGATTTGGCTTCAATCAATTGGCTGGAGAATTTCCTATACAACTTTGAAAACACTGTTATTGTCGTCTCCCATGACCGGCATTTCCTGAATCAGGTTTGTACCCATATCGCCGATATCGACTACAGCAAGATTCAGTTGTATGTCGGCAACTACGACTTTTGGTATGAATCGAGCCAGTTGGTGTTGAAACAGATCAAAGACGCCAATAAAGCGACTGAAGCCAAGATCAAAGAACTGCAGGAGTTTGTTCAACGCTTCAGCGCCAATGCGTCCAAGTCGAAACAAGCGACTTCCCGGAAAAAGCTAATCGAGAAATTAACCTTGGAGGATATTAAACCCTCTTCCCGCAAATATCCGTTTGTCGATTTCAAACCGGAACGGGAAGCCGGCGATCAACTGCTGGATGTGAAAAACCTATGTAAAACCGTTGACGGGGTGACAGTCCTCGACAACATCAGTTTCCGGGTGGAAAAGGGGGACAAGATCGCGTTGGTCGGGACCGAAGGGCTAGCCAAGACAACCCTCTTTCAGATCCTGATGGGCGCGCTGAAAGCCGACAGCGGCGCCTTTAGTTGGGGTATTACCACCTCGCAGGCGTATTTCCCGAAAGATAACGCTAACTTCTTTGACGGGGTCGAATTAAGTCTGGTTGACTGGCTGCGGCAATATTCGAAGGATCAGACCGAGACGTTTCTCCGGGGTTGGCTCGGCCGGATGTTATTCTCCGGCGAGGAAGCGTTGAAGTCGGCCCATGTCCTTTCCGGGGGCGAGAAGGTCCGTTGCATGCTGGCGCGGATGATGCTCTCCGGCGCCAATGTCCTGGTGTTGGACGAACCCACCAACCACTTGGATCTGGAATCGATTACGGCGCTTAATGAAGGGTTGATCCGGTACAAAGGTACGTTATTATTCGCTTCCCATGACCATCAGTTCGTCCAGACGGTTGCCAACCGGATCTTGGAGATTACCCCGGACGGGTTGGTTGACCGGCGGATGAGTTATGATGACTATCTCGCCGAAAAAGGGCTTTAGGCGGCGTGAAAAGCGGCGCATTACGGCGTCATTCCGTCGCTCCGATGCTCGGCGTACACAATCAGTACGCTTCCGCTTCTCGCTCGGTCATTCCTTGTACTGCTTGCTTTTGACACCGCCTAGAGGGTCTATTTCAAGAGTAATGCTTTCGGGTCAACTAGTTTAGTGCAAGTTACCAACTACTTTTATTTTGATTTCAAACTGAATTTACGGTAAAATGAAGTGGTTGTAAATCGGCATATAATTTATGCGATACACCTCTCGCCAATTCGGAGAGGGACGGGGGTGAGGTCTCACGTGCGGAAAACCTCACTAACTTAGATAATTATTAATCTTCTAGCATGAGGCGATTATGAGTATTTTAACCGTTGAAAATGTGAGTCATGGTTTTGGGGCGCGCCAGATTTTAGATAAGGCGTCGTTTCGGTTGCTCAAAGGGGAGCATGTCGGGTTGGTCGGTGCCAATGGCGAGGGAAAATCGACCTTTCTGCGGATCATCACCGGCGAGTTGACGCCCGATGAAGGACGGATTGAGTGGTGCAACCGGATCACCACCGGCTATCTTGATCAACATACGACGTTAACGAAGGGCAAAAGCATTCGCGAAGTGTTGCGGGAGGCTTTTCAGCGCATGTTCGATCTGGAGCAGGAAATGTTACAGATCTATGAGAAGATGGCCGATGCTTCCGAGGCAGAAATGACGGCGCTGCTTGAGGATGTCGGCGAGATCCAAAACATGCTCGAGCATAACGGCTTTTATATCATCGACGCCAAGATTGAAGAGGTCGCCAACGGTTTGGGATTGGGCGAGATCGGTTTGGAGCGCGATGTCAGCGAACTCAGCGGCGGTCAACGTTCCAAGGTGCTGTTGACCAAGTTGCTATTGGAGAATCCAATGATTCTAATCATGGACGAACCCACCAACTTCCTGGACGAAAATCATATTCAGTGGCTCCGGCATTATCTGCAGAACTACGAAAATGCCTTTATTCTGGTCTCCCATGACATCCCTTTCCTCAATGAGGTTGTCAACGTGATCTATCATGTGGAGAACGCGGTGTTGAACCGGTATAGCGGCAACTACGATAACTTCGAGCAAATGCACCAGTTGAAAAAGGTCCAGAACCAAAAGGCCTACGAGAAACAACAGAAAGAGATCGAACGACTCGAGGATTTCGTGGCCCGCAACAAAGCCCGGGCGGCTACGGCCAATCTGGCCAAAAGCCGGCAGAAGAAATTGGACAAGATGGACATCATCGAAAAGGACCGCGAGCGGCTCAAGCCTTCCTTTAAGTTCCGGGAAGCCCGCGCTCCCGGAAAATTTGTGGTGCAAGCGACCAATTTGGTGATCGGATATGACGAACCATTGACCCGACCGTTGAACCTGGCGTTGGAACGGGGCAAAAAGGTGGCGATCAAAGGCGTAAACGGCTTGGGGAAATCCACCTTGCTCAAAACATTGCTGGGACTGTTGCAACCGGTCGCCGGCGAAGTGAAACACGATCAATTTGTTTATCCGGGCTATTTTGAGCAGGAGTCCAGTCACGCTAATTACCGTACCGCCTTGGAAGAGGTCTGGGATGAGTTCCCGGGGATGAGCAACGCCGAAGTGCGGGGCGCGTTAGCCGGTTGCGGTTTGACCCGCGAACACATCGCCACCCAGATGATGGTCTTAAGCGGCGGTGAAAATGCTAAGGTCCGTTTGTGTAAATTGATGTTGAAAGAGATCAACTGGTTGATCCTCGACGAGCCCACTAACCACCTTGACGTCGCTGCCAAGGAAGAGTTGCAAAAGGCTTTGCGCGAGTTTAAAGGGACGGTCGTGATCGTCAGTCATGAACCGGAGTTTTACCAGGACTGGGTGACCGACGTCTGGAATGTTGAGGATTGGACAACGAAGGTAGTCTAACCCGTTTTACGAGCAGAAACCTCCGCCAATTGAGTCGGGGGTTTATTGCTGTATTTCATTACTAAAGTTTTACAAATATCGGGAGATAATAAAGGAGATTTAATTCTCACCCCGAATAATCACAGTTTAATCGATAATTGAAGGAGAAATACATTATCCGATGTCATTTGAGAAGTTACAGTTAATTGAACCCTTATTAAAAGCCGTCAAAGCGGAAGGATACACCGAGCCTACCCCCATCCAGGAACAGGCGATCCCCATCGTGCTGAAGCGGCAAGACTTGCTGGGTTGCGCCCAGACCGGGACCGGCAAAACGGCGGCGTTCGCGATTCCGATTTTACAATTACTGACGGCGGAACCTCAGGTTGAACGGGGTAAGCAAATGGTCAAGGTCTTAATCTTAACGCCCACCCGGGAATTGGCGATCCAGATCGGCGAGAGTTTCAGCGCGTACGGCAAGTTCCTTAAACTTCGGCAAGCCGTGATCTTTGGCGGCGTGTCCCAGTTGGCGCAGACGGAAGCTTTGAAAGCCGGGGTGGATATTTTGATTGCCACCCCCGGCCGGTTGCTGGATCTGATTAATCAGAAGTTTATCAACCTTCATCATATTCAGATCTTCGTTTTGGATGAGGCCGACCGCATGTTGGATATGGGTTTCATCCATGATGTCAAAAAAGTGATCGGCCTGTTGCCGGCGCGCCGGCAGAACCTGATGTTCTCGGCGACCATGCCGCCGGAGATCGCCAAACTGGCCGACGCGATTCTGGTTGATCCGGCTAAAGTGGCGGTGACCCCGGTCTCCTCCACAGTGGACACCATTGATCAAGTCGTCTGTTATGTGGAGAAACGAGATAAAAAAGCGTTGTTAATCCATTTGCTGAAAGACAAAACCATCCAATCGGCGCTGGTTTTCACCCGGACCAAACACGGGGCGGACAATGTGACCCGGGCGCTGAATAAAGCGGGAATCACTGCCGAAGCGATCCATGGCAATAAATCGCAAGGCGCCCGGCAACGCGCATTGGGCAACTTTAAGAACCGGCAGATCCGGGTGTTGGTCGCTACCGATATCGCCGCCCGGGGGATCGATATTGAGGAATTATCCCATGTTATCAATTTCGATCTGCCCAATGAACCGGAGACCTATGTTCACCGGATCGGCCGGACCGGCCGGGCCGGTTTGAGCGGGGCGGCTATCGCGTTCTGCGACCATGAGGAGAAAGCGTATTTGAAAGATATTATCAAACTGACCGGCAAGCATATTCCCGCTATGGAGCATCCGTATCCGTTGGGCGACACGCCCGCCGTTCCCGCCGCAGCGCCGGCGGCGCCCCCCCGCAAAAACGCGCCGGGCAAAGCGGGACAAGTCGGGTATTTCCGGCGGCGCGGTCGGGGGTAAGCGATCGCGACGGAACAATTGAATATCCGCGAAAGAATAAAGGGCAACGCCTTGGATTAGGGTTGCCCTTTGATTTTGAGTTTCGTGGCGAGACGGAAGTTAATTTCGTTGGTTGAGATAAGCGATGTAAATGTTGCCGTTGCCGTCCCGGTTATTGGTGAAAAACACGCCCTGGTCATCGGGAGTGAAAATGGGGTGCGGGTGGTAATATTGTTGTTCATAACTGCCGCCGTGCCGAAAAAGGACCGTCCGATCCAAACGGCCGTTGTTGATCCGGTAGAGATTGAGGTTGGGTTCTTTGGGTTGACCGTCGCCGACGAACAGGGTTCCGGCGCTGTTTGATTGCATGTGATTGTCGTTCATGCCGGGGTATTCCTGATAGGCTCCGGTTTGGGCGTTGGCGATCCCGAGGCATTTGCCCTTGGTTTTGGTGGTACATTGATAACCGATCCGCAGACCGTCTTTGAGCCAAAATTCATGGCCGATCGCGACGACGGGATCTTCCTCCGGGCGGAGCGGGCGGTTGGCGCCGCCGTCACTGTTGACCAGCCACATTCGTTGGGGAACTTTGTTCCATTCGCCTTCCTGACAGTACAGGATCAGGTCGGGATCCCTCGGATTGATCAAGGTATGGCTGAACCAACGTTTTTCGCGATGGACTTCCCAACCGCTGCCGCCGCCGTCGGTTTTGACGGCAATCACCGCGCTCCATGGTTTTTTCGCAAAACGTTCGGCCATATCGGAATAGATTTTATCTGTTTTGGAGGCAATCGGAATATCCTCGGAAACGGAAAAGGCGACGGTTCGACCATCATTGGTGACGGAAAGGGTCGAGGCGAAATAGCCGGCGGGCAGGGTGTAAAGAGTGCGTTCGGCGTAGGTGTGAAGGTTTACGGCCTTGATCTGTCGGTTGGCTAGATAATAAGCTTCCATGGTTGCCGGACTGACCGCGGCGCCGGTGGCGCCGACGCTGCCGTCGGTTAGTTGCACAAAGCTGCCGTCGGTAAGGTTCATATAGTAAAGATTCCATTTCCCGGTCCGTTTGGAGGCGAAAACCAAGCTGTTTTCCTGCGGGACAAAACCGTCGTTGGTGAAATACAGGCCGCTGTCATCGGCGGGACTGGTGGTGAGTTGCAGAATGCGGCAGCCGGACTCCGCCGACTTAAACTCCGTCCATTCGCACGGATATTGTTTCCCTTTATTGCTTACCGCCAGGGCCGGTAAACCGGCAATGATGATGAACGCGCAAAGAGCGTAACGAAAAAGCCTGGGCATTGTGTCAGCCTCCTTTGGTGGTTGGACGGCGCGGAAACCGAAAAAGTTCAAATGACTGAATGTTCTTAATTTGGTAAATAACCTGTGGTATGATTAAAGATATTGCTGTTCCATTTTCAGTTGGAGTGAGAGGGTTGATTTGGCATGACGCAAATTAAAACGACGATTTTTATCGCCGGCGATTCGACAGCATGCGATTATAATGAGTCCGCTCGGCCGATGACCGGTTGGGGTCAGCGGTTGCCGGAGTTTTTCATCCCGGCAATCCGGGTGATCAACGCCGCCTTGCCCGGCCGGAGTTCGAAAAGTTTTATCGATGAAGGGCAGCTTGCCCTAGTTCGGGACCAAATGCAAACCGGGGATTTCTTTTTGATCCAATTCGGGCATAACGACCAGAAGGATGACGCGGCGCGGCATACGGAACCGGAAAGCGGATATCGGACGTATTTAACCCGGTATATCGATGTTGCCCGATCCAAAGGGGCCACGCCCGTTTTACTGACGTCCGTCAACCGTTACCGGTTTGACGGGGTCGGCCGGCTGATCCCGACCCACGGACAATATCCGGCGGCGGTGCTTGGATTGGGCGCCGCTTTAAAGGCGCCGGTGATCGATATTACTGAAAAAAGCCGGGTTTTATTTGAGGAACTCGGACCCGAGCGGGCTCTGAAACTTTTCTTAAATCTGGCGCCCAACCAACATCCCAATTATCCGGAGGGCGTGGCGGACCGGACGCATTTCGCACCGGAAGGGGCTTGGGCCATCGCCAAGCTGGTCGTTGAGGGAATTCGCGAACAGGATTTGGCGTTGGCGCAATACCTAAAGCAATGATTCGGGTCTGATCATTCAATCCCGATGAAATTCATGGTTCGTAGCCAATTGGCGCAAAGGGTTGTCCAGTGGGCAACCTGGGGCGATTCGGCGGCTAAACCAAGGCCGTGACGGCCGTGGGGAAAGATGTGAAACTCCAAAGAGACATTGGCTTTGCGAAGCGCCGTAGCTAATTCAAGGCTGTTTTCCACCGGCACCGACGCATCGTCGGCGGTATGCCACAGGAAGGTCGGGGGGGTCGCGGACGTGACTTGACGGTGGTTGGACAAAACGGTCAACCAGTGCGGGTCCGGCGGAGCGCCTAATAGCTGCTGGATGGAACCTTGATGGGCGAATTCTTGAAACGAGACCACCGGGTAAGCGAGGATTAACCCGTTGGGACGGTGATCCGCGCGGTCGATCCCATCGCGGGAATGACAATTCACTGCTGCGGCCAACGGGCTGTGGTCGGAATAGTTGCCAACTGTCGCCGCCAAATGGCCTCCCGCTGAAAAACCCAACATCACTATTTTTTGAGGATCAATCTGTAATTCGGCGGCATGGGTACGGACGTAACGGACCGCCCGCAGCCCGTCCAGAATCGGATAGGGAAAACGGTAAGGCGCCACGCGGTAATCAAGCACCAGCGCAGCCAAACCCAGTCGATTCAGCCATTGGGCCACCGGCTCGCCTTCGTGGAAAGCCCGGTGGTGATAACCGCCGCCGGGGCAGATAATGACCGCGCCGGTCGGGTAATTCGCGTTAACAGGGTATAGCGTCAGTTGGGGCGCGGCGCCTAGGGTTGAATCAAAGCCGGGGGTTTGCTTCCAGAGTGGCAAGGTTACAGTCATCTTTAAACTCCTTGGGTCGATCATGTCGTTATTCCCTTTTATTATCCGGATTTTGAGACGATTCGTCAATTGGGTATCTGATGAGGAGGGGTTTTGGATTGTTGATGGGGGAATGCGGTTTGGGATCAAACAAAGACGCCGCAAGTTTATTTCTGAACTTTGCGGCGTCTTGTCTTAACGTCTTTGAGAAACGGTTGATGCGAATGCAATGCTTCAATCATCAATGATACCTCGCTTGGAATAAATTATTTCCGGTTCTCCCGTTGTTTGCGGTTTTGTTGTTTTAAGAACTCAAGGACATAGGCTAATTCGTTCACTTCAAACATGGCGATCACCTCCGTTGAATTTGATTGACTGCTTGCTTGAGTCTTATTATAAACCCAAATTACTACCAACCGATGAAGGGCAGGTTACAGGTTGATGAAAGAAACGATTACTGTATACAGAATTATTGGCTTCGAATCAAAAGGCGGCGCCGACCGGCGCCGCCTTTTCCTTGCGTTTTATAAATACTTGGCCAGGAATTTCTCCATTGCTTCGTAAAATTCAAACCGGTTCTCCTCATTGCGGAAACCATGGCCTTCATTCTCTTTCACCAGGTATTCGACGGGGATGTTCCGTTTCTTTAAGGCGGCGACGATCTGGTCCGATTCGTTGATGTTGACCCGGGGGTCTTTGGCGCCTTGGGCCACGAGCAGCGGCACTTTAATCCGGTCGGCGTGGAAAACGGGGGAGGCCGATCGCAACAGTTCGGCGTCGGTTTGCGGATTGCCGACCATCTCGTACATTTGATCCAGCACCGGTTTCCAATAGGGCGGAATGGTCTCCATAAAGGTGAACAAGTTGGAGACGCCGACATAGTCGATGCCGCAGGCGTAGAGATCCGGCGTGAACGTCACCCCGGCTAAGGTCGCATAACCGCCGTAACTTCCGCCGTAAATCGCAATCCGTTTGGGATCGGCGACGCCTTGTTTGATCAGCCATTGGACGCCGTCGCTGATGTCGTCTTGCATGGTTTTTCCCCATTGCTTGAAGGACAATGCCCAAAACTTTTTACCGTATCCGGTTGAACCCCGGAAGTTCATTTGCAGTACCGCGTAACCGCGATTGGCCAAAAATTGGACTTCGGAGTTGTAACCCCACGAATCGCGCGCCCACGGTCCGCCGTGCGGATTCACAACCACCGGCAGGTTTTTGGCGGGCACGCCTTGCGGCAGGGTCAGATAACCGTGGATCGTCAACCCGTCCCGGGAAGTATAACTAATCGGCCGCATCGGACTAAGCTTGGTTTCGTTCAGCCACGGGCTGACCTCGGCCAACTTGATGAGTTGGTCGGTTTGGAGATGGTAGAGATAATAGGCGCCGAGCGAACGGTCGCTGTAAGTGCGGACGATCCAGCGGTCTTCATCCCGGTTGGTATCGTTGATGACGATCTCCACTTGGGGCAGGTGCTTTTGCAGTTTGGCAAAAGCGGTTTTGAAGACGGGGTCAAAGAAGTGGAGCTCCCGTTTCCAAGTCGTATAGGAGGTCCCGATCAGCACCTTGCGTTGATGGGAGTAAAAAAGGGAACTGACGTCCACTTCGGGATGGTCGTAGACCACGGCGAGCTCTTTTCCGTGAGCGATATCGTATTTGACAATGGCCGCCTTATCCCGTCCAATATTGGAGGAGGCGTAAATGGTTTTATTGTCAAAGTCGAAAAAGAGCGGGTTGATCTTTTCCCGGAAGTTAGTAGTGACCACCGCTTTGAACGGTTCAGTTTCGGTCGCCCGGTACAATAGGGTGGTGTTGGCGCCGTCAAAGGCCACCGCGACCCGGATCTTCCCTTGGTGGTCGGTCATCCAGCCGGCGATATTGCCGGGGTTTTCGGCAACCAGCTTTAATTCCCCGGTGACCACGTTCAGCCGATAGGCGTCAAAGACTTGCTTGTTCCGTTGGTTCAAGCCGATGATCATTTCCGTCTCATTCTCTTCCAGGCTGTCGATGATCTGGGCCCGGACGCCGTCAAAGGGAGTCAGGTCTTTTAGGTTTTTGCCGTCGCGGTCGACGGCGACAATATGATAGTTTTCATCCCCTTTAAAATCTTTGACGTACAGGATCCGTTGATTGCTCTTCCAAAAATACCCCCCGATATCCCGGGCGGTTTCAAAGGAGACTTGGGTAACCTTTTGATCCGTAACATTGTGGACAAAGATGTTCATCCGGTTTTGATAGGGTTGTAAAAATGAGAGGTAGTTGCCGTCGGGCGAGATTTGGTAGCCGGACTTTTCCGGGTTGCGGAAAAAATCGCGTAACGGAATGGGCGACGCGGCGTCAACCGGATTGAAACCGGCGCAAACGACCGGGAGCAAAGCCAATCCGGCGAGGGCGTAACGAAACACGGAAACAAGATCAGCGTTAGACATGAAAATTCCTCCTTCAAAGGGTAACATTGGTTCAAAGTCACGTACCCAAAACATTATATTAGGGGAAGCGGGAAAGAGACCGACCCAGTAATATTGTTCAAATTATCTGAAATTCCTGCTTTCAACGAAAAAGATCACAATGTGGCAGATTTGGGTCTTGCGGCAAGGGGAATTTTATGGAAAAATAGAAATCGGAACCAAGAAAGATCCAAAGCGGCTGGTTTATAATTTTTTTTGGACATGAGCGATGCAAACGGAACCGGCGCTTTGGAAGGTATGGTTCCGTTGTGGGAAGGAGCGGAATGTGATGAAAAAATTAATGGTAATCCTGATCCTGATGAGTTTGACGGTACTATGCCAACCGACCTGTTTCGCCGGTACCGCCACGGCGACCACCGAGATTACCGACGCCAATAAAGATCAGGTGATCAATATGATCGTCTACGATATGATTAAGCGCGGCTTTTCCGTCGTTGACGAAAATGGCAGCCAGATCTCATTCAAACGCGACCTTTATTATTTTCCCAAGAAAATCTTTGACTATCAGCTCAACGGCACGCCGGAGGGACGGATTACCTTGAACGTGTTGCAGATCAATCATAACGTCCGGATCATCGCCGAGGGCGAGATCATCGCCAGAGGCCGCGGTTACGAGCAGAACTTTCCGGTCGACCCCAAGTATCTTCAGCCCTTTTTGGACGATATCGGCAATAAATACCGGACCAGCCTGAAGTTTCAGATTAAGTGGTCGTCGTTGAAATAGCGCTAAAAAAAGAGTCTCGCAGCCGGCGGAGACTCTTTTTTGTTGGAACTTTTCGAGTGTGTCGTCCTAAATATTGGAGACGCTCTTAATTGCGCCATAGTTCCCTTCAAGGGGTCAGTAGCGTTTATTTCAACTCAACCGACTTTGTTGATGCGCAATGAAGCGTTAATCGTGTTCTCAATCCCGCCTTGGTCAATGGTGAATAAAACCGGGGTGAACGAATGATAATTGCGCAGCGTCAAGACGGACGGCGCGGTGATAGCTTCAATGACAAAACCGCTGTTAATGGCGTTGGAGGTGCCGACGCCATGGATTGAGCCGGGCAGAAGCCGGTTGTTAAGGAATAATCCGAATTGCGCGATATCGTGGGCGACCAATAAGAAGATAATCTGGTAATCGCCGTCGACGTGGAAATGAACCTCCTCGCTTCCGGGTAAATGAGAAATTCCCGCGGTTATGATTCCGTTGGTATCGAAGGGAACGTTGGCTCCGATGGGAATGGTTTGTTCGGATATATTATAGATAAACGCGTATTGGGGAACGCGGCCAGGCCCGGCTGGGCCTTGGGGTCCGGGGGGACCGATCAATCCACGCGGCCCGGTAGCGCCCGTCGGACCGGCGTCGCAATGCGGCCTTTCGGTCAGTAACAACATTTGTTGGAGTTTGAGCAAATCGGCGATTAACGGGCCGAAAGCGCAGGCGTTGGTTTCCCACGCGTGCAGTTTGCAGCAGACGACCATTAAACAGTTTAAAACGCCATGGGGATTATTCTGCGCCAGGTGTCTCTCCGCGCATTCCAGATCTTCGAAAAGACGGGATTTGTAATAACGTGAAAGCGGCAACATCCTGATCTTACCCTGGACGATTTTGAGTTGATCGCCGACGGTTAGGGGAACGATATTCAAAATATCTCACCTCAATTTCTTTAGGATTAGGCGCTCCGCTTACGGTTGGTTTGGCCGTTATGTCGGGAACATTATTGAACGTGGAGCGCCTAATGAAAACCTGACTTCCAATCCGGAAGTTACGGGCTTAACTTGATTAGCGTCAACGCCGCGTTCGAGGTTGCCTGGGTTCCGGCTTCGTTGTTTGGGAAACGGATGGTTCCGCTATAAGAGCTGTAATTGCGCAGCGTCACGACAGCCGGCGCGACCGGACTGGCGTTAATGCGGACAATCGCCATTCCGGTGATGGGAATGTTGGAATTTCCGCAACCGAAGATTGCTCCGGGAACCAATTGATCATTGACAAATAAGCCAAATTGAATGGGATCGTCGCCTTCCACCGAATAAAGCACCAGATAATCCCCGGTTGACGTGACCCGGACTTCGGAATCGGCGATATTATGCGTTATGCCGCCGACGATGACGCCGTTTCCGTCAAAGTGAACATTGGCTCCAACATCCACAAACTGAAGCGACGTATTGTAGATAAAAGCATAATCCGTTGCAGCGAAAGGTCCGGTGGGACCTTGGGCGCCCGTGGCTCCGGTTTCGCCGGTAGCACCCGTAGGTCCTTGCGCACCGGTGGCTCCGGTGTTACCTGTTGCGCCAGTTGGTCCTTGAGCGCCGGTAGGTCCAGGATCGCCGGTAGCGCCTGTCGGTCCTTGCGCACCTGTGGCTCCGGTGTTACCGGTAGCGCCTGTGGGACCTTGAGCGCCTGTCGGTCCAGGATCGCCGGTAGCACCCGTAGGTCCTTGCGCACCTGTTGCTCCGGTTTCGCCGGTAGCGCCAGTGGGACCTTGGGCACCCGTGGCTCCGGTTTCGCCGGTAGCGCCAGTGGGACCTTGAGGACCGGTTGCGCCAGTGTTACCTGTTGCACCTGTAGGTCCTTGAGGACCGGTTGCGCCGGTGTTACCTGTTGCACCTGTAGGTCCTTGAGGACCGGTAGCGCCAGTGGGACCTTGAGCGCCGGTAGGTCCAGGATCGCCGGTAGCACCCGTAGGTCCTTGGGCACCCGTGGCTCCGGTGTCGCCGGTAGCGCCTGTCGGTCCTTGCGCACCGGTGGCTCCGGTATTACCTGTTGCACCTGTAGGTCCTTGAGGACCGGTTGCGCCGGTCGGTCCCGCTTGCCCCGAACAGGTAGCGGTGCCAAAATTAACATTATCAAGATAAACGTCGCTGGCGCCGTTTTTGGAAAAAATTATTTGCGCATTCACTGTGTTGACCGGAATATCCAGAAGGTAAGTAAACGTATAGAAACTACTGCCGATCGTGGTGAGCTGTCGAGTCCAGGTACTGATCACGGTATTGGTTACATCCAAGTAGTTGATCGTCAACAATGCCGGTTGGGCTGGGTTTGCCATGATTGCAAAGGACAGAATATACGAGCATTCCGCTGCTACCGCAACGGTCTGGGAGATGCTGGCGGTGTTGTCGCTATCAAATTTACTTAACGCGGCGACGACTAGACCGGAGAATAAGTCAGCCCCGGGAAATGTTATCGGCGAGGTATTGTGGGTCACCCAGGGAAGCAAGTTAATGAGTGAATTTTCAAAGTCGCCATTAATCAATAAATTGCCGGGCATGTTATTCTCCTCCTTGATACGCGTTACGGGAGGAAGTAAACAGCTGCCCAAAGGTCAATTTTTTTGGAAATGTTTTTTGAGTTAACGACGAGGCGTAAACGCTGCCGAAAAGTTCGGAACCAAGTGGTTGATTATTCAATGAGACCACCTCATATTTCTATTTTCGTCACTAGAATACTCGTTGTTTGGTCAAAGGGTATATAGACGAAAGTCATAATTTGGGACAAAAAAACAACGAAATAGTCTTTTTTTAGGCTGGGAAATAGAAAGACGCAGTTAAAGACGGGAAAAGAGGCAGTGACGGTGTAAAATAAATTGTGTAAACCTCCGATAAAGGAACTAATAAGATGGAGGAATACAAAATGGGCATATTAAGCAGTGAACAAATAAGAGGATTAATCAAAGAACATAACCTAAAAGAAGCATCCGATGTCGAAAAGATGCTCAAAGCGATGTTTGCCGACACAATCAAAGAGATGCTTGAAGCAGAGATGGATCATGAGTTAGGCTACTCTAAATACGATTACAAAAATAAAGAAACCAATAACAGTCGTAACGGGTATACAACAAAGAAAGTGCGAACCAAAGATGCCGAGATCGAGCTTAAAGTCCCGCGTGATCGAAATGGAGAGTTTGAACCGGTTGTCGTCAAAAAACACCAGCGGGACATTTCAAGCATTGAAGATCGAATCCTCTCGATGTATGCCAGGGGCATGAGCACGCGAGATATTCAAAAACATTTGGACGAAATATATGGTTTTGAAGCCTCTCCAACGTTAATATCCAACATTACCGATAAGATACTTCCCTTAATTACTGAATGGCAGAATCGGCCTTTAGAACCGATTTACACCGTTGTGTTCCTCGACGCGATACATCATAAGGTCAAACATAACCATCAGATCGTTAATACCGCGGCCTACATAGCTATCGGCGTTGATGTCACTGGAAGAAAAGATGTCTTAGGAATTTGGATTGGTGAAACGGAAAGTTCAAAGTTTTGGCTGAACGTATTAAATGAGCTCCGGAATCGAGGTGTCGAAGACATCTTAATTACCTGCGTTGACAACCTATCTGGATTTAGTCAGGCCATTGGCGCAGTTTTCCCGGAGACTAAAATTCAGAAATGTATCGTACACCAAATTCGCAATTCATTTAAATACATTCCTCATAAACATATGGCTGAATTTGTTCAAGACTTACGAGCTATTTACCAATCCCCTACCGAAGCCGAAGGATTAAGAAACCTAGATATTCTCGAAGAAAAGTGGGGTAATCGCTATTACCAGGCGGTTAAATCCTGGCGAGTTAACTGGAACGAATTAGCTACGTTTTTCGAGTATCCGGCTGGATTACGCAAATTGATTTATACCACCAATACGATTGAGGGTTTTAACCGCCAAATCAGAAAAGTTACCAAAACAAAATCTGTTTTCACGAACGATCAGTCTCTTCTTAAAATTCTTTATTTGGTTACTATGGATGTGACGAAGTCCTGGACTCGCTCCGTCCTGGATTGGAAGTCCATTCTCGCACAACTTTCGATCCTCTTCGAGGATCGGTTAAATAAATATCTTATTTAATTTTCCGGTTTACACAAAATTCTTGACACAACCCTCAAGAGGCTAAGTTATCCACAGGCGGGGATCGGGGGGCGGTTTACCGCAATTGTTCCCCGCCTAACCCCCTGTCTGAACCAGGATTTCACGGATTTGGCGGATTAAAAGGATTCGCAGCCCAGCAAATTCTCTAAATGAGCTGCCCTGCAAAGACTCCTGCATTCCTCACTGCAAAACGCCTCAAAGCTTGATCTTTCAAATCCTTCTTCCCGATCCCGCGCCCCAATAACTCTCCACAATTGTTTCTCGCCTAACCCCTTGTCTGAACCAGGATTCCACGGATTTGACGGATTAAAAGGATTCGCAGCTCAGCAAATTCTCTAAATGGGCTGCCCTGCAAAGATTCCTGCATTCCTAACTGCAAACGCCTTAGAGCTTAATCTTTCAAAATCCTTTTAATCGATTAAATCCTGCTTAATCCTGGTTCAGACAACGTTCCTTCAAGTATCCCCTAACCGTTTTTGCAATTTTTCGATGATAACCTCTCCCAGCGCGGCCAAACGATGTTTCAATCCATGCTCCTGTACAAGGAGCGACACGCGATAGGATTTGACGAGTCAACCCACTTTACCGTTTCAATCCACGCTCCTGTACAAGGAGCGACGTATCGACATAAAAACATCCACACCGACGGGTGGGTTTCAATCCACGCTCCTGTACAAGGAGCGACGAACAGATTAAATTTATTATTAGACTAAGAAGTGTTTCAATCCACGCTCCTGTACAAGGAGCGACTTAAAAAATAAGGAAGGATAGACCCAAAACGAAAGGTTTCAATCCACGCTCCTGTACAAGGAGCGACGTAGTTACGCTAAAAAAGTTAAGGCTGTAGGTTTGGTTTCAATCCACGCTCCTGTACAAGGAGCGACAAGGCATTACTGAGGCTATTGATTCATGGAAGTTGTTTCAATCCACGCTCCTGTACAAGGAGCGACCGGCCGGGTTTTCCGGATCGGTCCAGTCATCGATGTTTCAATCCACGCTCCTGTACAAGGAGCGACACCGTTGGCCAAAATTTTTGACCGGGGTTTGACGTTTCAATCCACGCTCCTGTACAAGGAGCGACAATCCGTAGTTCTTGTAGGCCTGAGCTACCTCCAGGTTTCAATCCACGCTCCTGTACAAGGAGCGACTTGGAGGCAACATTTATCAAGTTGAATCAAACGTCGTTTCAATCCACGCTCCTGTACAAGGAGCGACTTCTGATCAATTTTATTCCGCTCCTAACGCCTTGGTTTCAATCCACGCTCCTGTACAAGGAGCGACCACTTAAATTCGCCGAATATGATCCCCAACAACGTTTCAATCCACGCTCCTGTACAAGGAGCGACGCTGATCGTTTTGGCTAGTCTTGGCCCATTCCTCTTGTTTCAATCCACGCTCCTGTACAAGGAGCGACTCTTCGCCGACCTGTATAGCCCCAATCGTCTCATGTTTCAATCCACGCTCCTGTACAAGGAGCGACGCAAGGTATCTTGGTCAATCAACGCTTCCCACTTTGTTTCAATCCACGCTCCTGTACAAGGAGCGACGTCAGGAACCGTCAAAAAAGATAATATCCTGATCATGTTTCAATCCACGCTCCTGTACAAGGAGCGACATACTGCCGGCCGATTCCCCACACCTCCCCAGCTTCGTTTCAATCCACGCTCCTGTACAAGGAGCGACCTCCATAACATGTTTGCATATCATCGGTAGACTTGTTTCAATCCACGCTCCTGTACAAGGAGCGACACAGCTATTTCAGCGTGTACGCCAACCGCCAAATCGTTTCAATCCACGCTCCTGTACAAGGAGCGACAGTACCCCCTTCAAACCTTTGCCACGCTTGACCTCCAAAGTCAATTTCCGCGAACCGGCAAATTTTGAGCCATTTTCAAAGCGGTTTTTGACGCAAAATGTTATTTTTCCGCGTGGTTATTAGGCCGCGAACCGCCTAGGGATTTCATGGGAGCTTCCGGTTCGCGGAAGGTTTCATTGTAAAATTTGACATAACGTTGAATTCTCCTTTCCACTCATTTAATTTTGACCATCCCGCTTTCTCACTACAAGCCGGCACGGAGGCCGGCGCGCGGAATTGATAGAGGGATATATCATTGACGTCGCCGTCGTAGCATCAGCAGGCAACGCCGCCACGGACGGCGATTCCGGAAGGAAGGGACCCGCGACTTGGAGGAGCGCGGGTGTCCAGAGGGTGCTAACCCTTGGCGGCGGGGGTACCGGCCTAGGGGGTTGGCCGCAAAACCCCCTGGCCGACTGTAGCACAGGAGATAAGTTGGATTGGCGTTCTTTCGCTTAGAGCAATATCTAACTGTGGAATTTTTATTTTAGACTTGCCTAATTTGGTCGGTCGCCTACGCTGCCCACGGTTCCAGGCCTCCCTAAATCCTCCCGGTTCTAGCATACCGCCGCCATCCATGGCAAGCTGACTGGCAGCCAAGTCAAGGCTCCCGGGCGCGACCTCAGTTTTCATCCGGGAAAAGAGTCGGCGCGGTTCCTTCCGTGAGAACCGTTTTGGGTGGGTCGGGGTTGCCGGTGGGTCTAGACCTCAATCCTCCCGATCCCCCGCGAATTTTTCCAAAGCCGTTTTGATTAAATCGTATGTAAGCGGCAACATTCCGCGCTGATGCAGTTCCTCAAGGTCTTTGACAATGCTGAGCAATAAATCGCCCTCAAGCGGCTTCCCAAGCTCGGTTTCAAGGTCTTTCAACATCTCCAGCACAACGTTTGACATATCAAAAACACCCTTTCTTTTCGGCCCCGGAAAGGATGCTTGCTTTCAATCGCTGCATGTGCAAATGTTGATCTGGATTGACAAATATTGAATTGCACGTCAAAAACTGTTATAATCTGTTTGAAGCAACTCCCTTGTGGGGCGGTTTCGGTGAAGAGATCGGTCCGTCGGCCAAGATGAACCCGGTCTCTTCAACTATTTTTTTCGCTATTTTTCAACCACAATAAAACATCTTCTTTAACATATCTTACTCTTCTTCCCGAACCAAGATGAGGCATTCCTTCTTGTCGCCAACGATAAGCGGTCATCGGTGATATTTTAAGCCATTCACAAAGTTCGGATTGCGTCAAAATCTCACTCATATCTCACCACCTCTGAGCTTTTATGGAAATATCTTATCATAACATTTTGAAACAATCAACAATTTTTCTTGTTATTTCCATTATGAAAAATAAAAGCCTTTTCCTTTGGTATTCCGCATATAACCTGACTTTTTGCGGTTTAATTAACGTTCGCTGAATTGAGCCAACTATATATTATTTTGGGTAAGAAACGAACCGGGGTTATGTAGCATCCTGGTTTGTTTCTCATTCATATTCAACCTCTATTTTTTACAAAAATAATTTCTCAAAAAATAAATTACTGCAAATACATAATTCCAAGGATAAAAACTTTTACCCGTGCCGGGTCAATTTTTTTCTCAAGTATCATAATCATAGGCTGCATTCCTGTTATCCCACCAATTACGCAAAGAAACCAGTTAAAAATTTTTAAGGTCATTTTATTGTCCCTATTTATTTTTCATTACATTAACTGTTTGTTCAATACGTACTGCCAACGGAACGACCCTATTTCCCAAGGGAAACCTTCCCATATTATTTCGACATCAACTGGAAAATCCTTTAAGCGGCTATCACTTTTTGCTTGGTTTCTCAAAGAGCAACCGAATACGCAAGGTTATAATTGACCGATCATCTACTTCCTCTTTCGAAGGAGGTTCGATAACTGCAGGAATTAAAAAAACCAGAGCCTTTAGACCCTGGTTTTAATTTTGAAACTTAGGTTCTTTCAATAATCAGTTCACACGAGCCATCCTCTAATCCATTTGAGTCGTCTAAATGAATATGATTTCCTGGTTCTATATTTTCTTGGGCTAAAGTCAATAAATGTTGAGCTAGGGTTGTTAATCCTTCTTTATTGGCTTTTAAAACAACTGTGTTGCCATCGATTCTACTCTCAATAACGTAACCACTTACCCAATTAAGTCGTATCCAGCTTTCAGGCGTATATTCTGTAACTTCGATTTCTATCTTCATTGTTCCCTCTCACTCTACCCACCTTGGGAAGTTTATCATTTGATGGCTATTCCTGTCAATATCACAAAAAACGAGTCGGTGATTGTTTCTCCCCGGCTCTTGTATTTTAAAGATAAGTCAAATTTTAATTGGCAAAGAATAGTAGGCTGAATTAAATTAAATCTGTCATTTCCATACCTGTTTATATATACCTTGTAGGCCGTTTTCGAGTTTTTTTCTTTGAACTTTCTTCTTTATAACACGATTGTTTTTCTGAAGATTCTTCTAAAATTTCGTTGTTTATTTCATATATATTCCATATACTTTTAAACTTCTTGGGATTAGTCCATAATAGCCAAATCGCTTCTAATCCTCGAGCTCTTTTAAATACAAATATTATAATAATTGCAAAAGGGAAAATAATTAGTGTTAATATTGGATTTATTATAAAATGAAGAACGTTTTTTAATAGTTTCATTTATTTCAATTCCTTTTCTATTTATTTACTCCACCGTTGAAGACGGTGTAGCCAACATATTTATTCCAAAACTAATCGAATCTGCAAAAGCACCTAGAGCACCGGAGAAAAACTTACCTAAAAAATCCCAAATCATCGATGGGGCTGTTGCAACCGGAACAAGAGTTGATTTACAACAGCCCCGTAATTATTAATAAACGTATTTATTAAATACCAATTGGCTGTAAACTAGTACCCACAACCGTTGAAGAAACTATGAAGCCACTTAAACCATATGAAGAATCAATCATCATTCTAATGCCTTCAGGTTCTTTTTATAAACTCTAGTCCAAATATTACATTCGGCATCATGAAAATTTGGAGTGTATCCCAAATAATCGCTTCATAATCGGCATCACCATTTTTGTCGTAAATGCCTTTCTTGAATTACTTCACCGTTCTTCCCATATATAACAGCAATATGTTTGAAAAAACCAGGGATGAAGACCCTGGCTATCAGACTAATTACTAAGGTTTTTCTTTGATTTGAAAAATTCTAGAATTCTGTTAGACAACGTATCTGAAGCTGAAGCGTTCAAGGTTACAAATATTAATCTAAATAAAAATATCGGAAGTTCTTGTTGAAAACTTATTAACTTATACCTTTGAGCAATAATTGTCGTTATAATTATTGTAATAATGATTATTACATAATTCTTTAAAAAAATGCTTTTTCTTATTGCTCCATTTCTTTTTAAGAAAGAAATAAAAGCGGTGCTTAAAATGAGCATTATAAAACAAAACAGTAGCCAAATAAATACATCATTCGCATAAACATTAGTAATAAGTGCAAAGGATTCTAGAGCTGATATCATCTTTATCTGTTGATTTAGCATAAACATTCGTCGGCTTTTATTTCTATTTGCAACCAATGTTGAGATTATATTCAATATTATTAAGATTATTACTGCTATTAAAGGATAGATTAAACTGTTTTCGATTGATGTAAAAAGCACTAAAAACATCATAATGAATCCTGGTAAATTTCCGCTTTTGTCTTTTATTTCGCTTGAGTTTTGTTTCATGATTTTCCCCTCATTGCACTTTCTCAGAACCACAAAAAACTGAAACTATAATACCTGTATAAGGGTTATTAAGAGCAGTTGTAAAATCACAGTCAAACAGTGATTGTGCTAAAGCAGGCCCAAACGTCGTAACTACATTACCTGTGATAGAAAGAAATGATGATGAAAATATTAATCTATTGTAATTAATTGTGTAAATAAACAGTCAAATATTTTTACCTCTCCTTTGTTTTTGAATTCCGTTTCAATGTCTAAAATAACAGTATTAATAATTTCGTGGTCTAATTCTTCATATCCATTTTCGGTCATTAAATTTCTTAATTTATTAGCATAAGAGGAATCTCTTTTTTGCTGTTCGACATGTTGAAAACTCCATTGTTCTGAAGAAAAATCTCTAGTTTCAAGAATAAAAAAATAGTAGTAATTAGCCAGTATGCTGACAAAAAGAAACAAATCAAGACGTTTTCCGCCCAAACATTTTATTAATTCGGTATCATCATCTAAAATAGGTTGGTTTTCATATAACAAAATTCTAAATTCATAACAATTATTATCTTTCAAATTTGTCCAATTAACTACTTCATAATTGAAAAAAATGGATTCTAATTTTTTGATAATTTTTTCTAGTGATTCTTCGTCTTCTGTAAACTTATTTCGTATTTTGTCTAATCTTTTGTTTGCAATATTTTTTTATATTTTTCATCATTATAAGGTATGTTTTTCGGATAATATTTTTCTATAATTTTTAATAACTCGTTTAGCATTTTAATAGTCCTTTACTTGCTATCTACCGAAACGGTATAGTCATGACCAACATTTGCATTCCCCAATGTTACATCCGAATGACAAAATACCATAACCATCGCCACAAGACTTAGTAAAACCCATAATTTTAACTTCCTCATAAAAACCTCCCCGACGTCGCTGTATTAATTTGGCATCCCTGTTGTTTCTACTGCATTTTGTAAAATCCTTCAACTTAATTGGAATATTATTAACTATTTTCCAATAAAAACTACTTGTTTTGTTTAACGTAAGATGCAATTCCCTCTCAAAAAAAACAAAAAGACGCCGGAAGCTTTGTTCCTAGCGTCTTTTCCTATCAGGTTCACCCAAAACGACCGGGCACCCCTATAACGTTTAACGTTTCTTACACCAAAACCCCCTGCGCCACCGGGACCACGCTCCCGTGACGCTTTCAAGTTGGTCCTGGAAGATCCGTTTAACTTAAATCCTACCATTAATTCTGTCAAATTGTTCATCAAGACCAGTGATTCCTTGATCAAATTCCTTATTTTGTATCTTCTTTTTCTGCATTGTGGGTGCAACGAGTAAGCCGAAAACTTAACGAATATACCTTATGTCGCCACCAAATGCAAGGATTCAACCGCTCACCGTCGTTCATCCAACCCCCGGACCAGCAGGGTGTCGCAACGCGCCGCCGCCAACCGGTGCGCGCAGACCGCCTGATATTCCTGGGAATCATACCACTGCCGCAACTCCTGGGCACTGGGGAACCGAATAATCACCGTCTTGGTATATCCCCACTCCCCCTCCAACACCTCAGGCGCCTCATCTACCGCCAAATACTCCCCTTGGAACTTGGCAAACACCGTATCACAGCCGTCCAAATACTTTTGATACTCCGCCGGGTCATCCACCCGGATTTGCGCCACAAAATAAGCACTCATCATTCTCACCCTTTCCGGACTCACACCAAAACCCCCTGCGCCACCGGGACCACGCTCCCGCCGATCCGGATCGCGATCTCCCCCGCCTGCCACTCCGCTTGTAGGTACAATAGCGACGGACGGCCCATGTCGTAGCCTTGCTCGCTTTTGAGCGCCAGCGGACCCTCGCCAAAATAGCGATGTTGCAGCAGATACCCGGCCAAACAGCCGTTGCCGCTGCCGGTCGCCGGATCCTCGGGCACGCCCAAATAATCGGCGAACATCCGGGTGCTGATATCGTGGCCCGGCTCGTCGGCCTCCGCGCAAAAGACCTGCAGATTTTTGGCCCAGGTCGCCTCGACCAAGGGGAAGTACAACTCCCGGACCACCCGAATCTCCCGCAACGCCCGGCGTTGTTTCAACGGGACGATAATGTGCGGCAAACCGGTCGATACTTGCTGAATCGGAAAACGTTCGTCAATTTCCGCCACAGCAAGGCCCAAAACCGGCGCCATCGCTGCCGCGGGCAGCGTACTGCCGAAGCTGGGAGCCAACTGCCGCATCCAATACACCTCCGCGCCCTGCGAATCCGGCGCCACGGTTACCGGAATCCGCCCAGCTTTCAGATTGAGAACAATCGGACCGTCCGCGCCGTGATGCAATTCCTGACGGATAATATACGCCGTCCCTAACGTCGGATGTCCGGCGAACGGAACTTCATGCAACGGGGTGAAGATCCGCACGTCATAAAGACCGCTTTCCGGGTCCCCGTCCATAATAAACGCCGTCTCCGAAAAATTGAGCTCCCGGGCGACCGCTTGCATCCGGTCGCCGGAGAAACCGGCCGCGCCGGTAATGACCGCCAATTGATTGCCGGCATATTTGCGTTCGGCGAAAACATCAACAAGATAAAAGCTTGGTTTAGCCATCGTCGCCACTCCCGTCCTTTGAAAGATCCAACTCTATTTCGACATCGGCAATTGGTGTCCCTTTCCAATTTACAAAAAATTTCCTGACCGTTCTTGGGGTTCCACCGCAACCCAACTGACGCCCGACCAACCGTCGCAAAAAGTTGCCGAATGAAAAAGCCATCCGACGGTAAGCCGGGTGGCTTGATATTTTACTCCAACTTTTTCCGCAACTCGGGATGGGGTTGCGGGTAATGCCCGGCGTCCTTGGCTATTTTGGTATAAATCGCCCGGGTGGGGCAATGGTTATAACAAGACCAGCAACCGTAGCACTTTTTCGGGGCGAAGGTCGGGAAGGGATTCAGCGATATGACTCCGTAGGGACAGCTTTTCTCACAAACGCCACACCGGGTGCAACGTGTCGTGTCCACCTGTTTGCGTCCCATCACCCACCGCCCGACAATCCGCGGCGTCGCCGGCAGCAACCGTTCCAGCCACGAAACCCGGAGCGGTTTCGCTTTGGGGCGGCGACCGTTGCTCAGGTCAGCGACGATCTCCCGCAAATCCCCGATAAACTCCGCAAGCTGCGCCAGTTGGCGGTCATTGGGCAGTTGGGTGTTGGCCAGTCCGCCCGCGATTAACGGCGGAACATTTTCCGGCGTGTTCAACGCCAAACCGGTCAAAACCTCAAAACCTTTGGCCCGGACCCGCTTGCCGAGCAGCTTCAGCGTCCCGCCGTTGAAATTGCCGTAGGTATTAAAGACAAACGCCGGGGTCCGGTTTTGAGTTGGAATCCCGCGAATAAAGTCGGTCATCCGTTTCGAGGGCGCGATAAAATCGGCAAACGCCGCGAAGCCGACCAACTGGTATTGGGAAAAGTCGGGTTTCCCGCCCCGGGTAATATCGACCAACTCAAAATGGGCTTCGGGGATGTTCTTCGCAATATATTCGCAGGCCAATTTGGTATTGCCGGTCGTAGAGAAATACAGGATCAGACTTTTCACTGCAGCGCCTCCCCTTCAAGTTATTGAAAGCAAAAGTCGTGACTCGCCGGAAGTAATTCCGCATACGGGCTAAATTTTCCTGCCGTGCTCCGGCGCGCCCGTTACGAACCGCCGTCCATAAAAAACCGGCGAATTTGATAATTCCGCCGGTTTTAAATACCCGTTTCCCGACCGTTTCATAATTGGTCCCGCGGGTTGCAGAGCTCCGCGCGATGCGCGTTAATGTATTGCGCTACCCACACTAACGCCGCGTTCCAATTGATCGCGTTTTCCTTGGAACACCAGGAGTCAAATGAAGTGTTTTTCGCCGCGTAGGATTTGGCGGCCGGGCGGTCGCGGGGCGTGGAGGGCTCATTGATCAACGAATTGTTGGGCCCGCCCACCAGCCAACCTTTCGGATAGGGAATTCCCTTTTGATAACACCCCCAGGCCCAACGGTCGTGCGTATCGGTTTCAGCGCGATGGCCGTAGCCGGTGATATAGGACAGCTTCATCGCGTTATTCCCCAACAGGTAATCCATTCCGCGATGGATCGCCTTCAAATATTGGAGCTTCCCGCTCACATCATAAGCATAGGCCAGCAAGATTAAGTCATTGACGAGAAACGAGTTGGATCCCCATGGATAGGGCTGATCGCCCGGCAAGGTGGTGGGGTATCCTTCATTGGCGATACTCTGCAACAAACCATCGGCGTATTGAAGCAAATTAAGCCGCATCCGCTCCAGGTCGGCGGCGGGTAAATCGTTGGCGACGCTCAACAACGATAGGGTGCCCAACGTCCCCACCTCGCTCCAGGTGAAGCGGGTCACCTTTTGATAATCGGTCGATTCCCAAACCACGGTACGGTAACGATTCCGGCCGGAATCGTTCAATTGACAAGCGGTAAGATACAACTCCACCGCGGCCGCGTAACGATCATCCTCATGACGCAGGTCGTCATAATCGCCGCCGCCGACATCATCCACGGTATCAACCGTGTAATAAACCAACGGCTCCGACTCCGCCCGTTGCCATGCCGTTTGCGCGACCTGCCAAGCCGCCTGCGCATACTCCGGGTCATAAGCTTGAAACACTCTGGCCAAATGCGCCGTATTGCGCGCCACCGCATACGTGGCATTGGTTGACGGCGGTTGCGCGGTACGCGGCAAAGCGTTTTCAGCGGCCAGATCCACCACCGGGACGGCGCTCCACTGTTCATTGTGGACTTTGTGCGACGCCAAACCGGTCGGGGGAAGTATCCCCAACATAAAGGTCGAACCAAACCGGACCTCGTCCAACAGATCGGGAATCCCGTTGGTCCGCTCCGGAATGAATAACGAGCCGTCGGGAAACGCCAAAGGGTTGCGTTCAAAGCAGTTTAACAAAGTCCAAGCCGTGATCGCCTGATTCACCGGATAAATTCCGAAATCGCCGGCATCGGCCCAGGAGTATCGGACGTCTAATGTCCCTTGATTCCAACCCCGATAAAAAGGGATCGCGTCGTCGCCCGGATGCAACGCGGCGTGGGCGTGTCCCGCGTTGGCCAAAAACTCCGCCTCAATGGGCACTCCCATCCGGTGAAAATAAAAATAAGCCAGCGCTTCCTGGGGAAGCTTGGGATAAAGATCGCTCGCGATCACAAACGGTTCGCTTTCGCCAACCGACTGGACCGTCAATTGATAAACCCCGACGGCATGGCAATTGGAACAATCAACGTGATGGAGCGGATCGCCGGAGGCCTTGTCAATGCCGTAAACCTTGCTCCAACCGGATAATTCAATTGTTTTGGTCGCAACATTCCGCAACTCCCACTGTAAGGGTTGTTGCGCCGGGGTGATCACCGTGACGATTTTGTCGGCGTACGGCAAATAGCCGATTTGATTGACTAAAATATTCCGATTCTCCTCCACCACCATCGTCTCCTTCATCATTTTAGGATCACTGTCCGCTATCCGGAAGCGGATAAAAGAAGACGCCCTGTAGCTCAGGGCGCATTCAATAAGGGAAGGTTGATGAGTACGGTTCTAATGTACCACAATTGCCGGGGGAGTTAAATGCGGATCTTTTCTCGACAGCCTGACCGTTTTTTTGAAACCGTTGCGCCCCATCACCGTCGCTCCACCCAGTTCCGGATCCGCTCCCAAATCTCGTCCCGGCCCTGTTTGGTGACGGCCGAAAACGGAAGCAACAACTCATCCCCGGGCATTTGCAAGACCGACCGGATCTCTTTCAACCGGTTTTGAACTTGCCCCTTTGGGATTTTATCCAGTTTGGAGGCGACCACCAACCGTGGGCGTTCCTGGCTGATCAACCATTGGTACATCGTCTGATCTTCGGCTGAGGGCGCGTGCCGGATATCCACCAACATGATGATCAACCGCAACTGCTCGCGGGTTTGCAGGTACGTCTCGATCATCTGGGCCCAAGACGCTTTCTCGCTCTTGGACACCTTGGCGTAACCATACCCGGGCAGGTCCACAAAATAAAGCGCGTTATCGATGTTGAAAAAATTGATCTGGCGGGTTTTGCCCGGTTCCGCCGACTGGCGCGCCAGATCTTTCCGGTTCAGTAAAGCGTTGATAATCGACGACTTGCCGACATTCGACCGGCCGACCAAAGCCACCTCCGGCAGATATCGCGTTGGATATTGTTCCGGTTTGACTGCGGTCACTTCATACTTTGCGTTACGGATATCCATTTTAAGCTCCTTGATTCATTCATTTGCGTGGCCGATACTTTAGGCCAATTGTCCTTACAGTCCGTGCCGCCGATCAGAAAACGAGCCCGGTTTTCCGACGCGGCCGCAGTTATTTGTCAGTCCCGTTCCCGATATTCAAAGAAGTCAAAATCCGCCGCGCGCCGCCGCCCGGATAAGTCTTGGCAACCCAAACCGACAAATGCGCCGGTATGTTGTCCTTCCATACAACACTCATCCGCTAAGATGCTGGCGTCTAAAACCGGCCCGATTGGTTGCCAATCCCGACCATCGCTCCCGTAAAAAAATTGCAACCGGTCATAATCCACCCGGACCTGCAAATACACCCGCTCCCACCCAACGATCGGCAGCTCCGGATCGACCGGTTGGGTGAGCTGCTCGTTTTGGCAAGCGATGATTCCGAGCACTTTCCCAAGCAGTTCATCATGGGAGATCCTCAGGTAATAGAAGTTTTGGGTGTCATATAAACAGACCAAACCGGCCATTTGTTGAAAAGCGTCCGGTTCAAACTCAACACAGGTGGTCGCCGTATAACAGAAAGCTTGCTGGCGTCGGGCGATCAAACTTTGCCGATATTTGGAGGCTAACGACTCCCGACCTTTCAAGCGCAAAAAACCGGGCCGTTCGGTGAGGGACAGGGACTCCTCCCCCAACGGAATCCGCAAGGTCTGAAATTGGCGGCTTAACACCGGGCTGTCAAAATCGTCCCGGACCGGTTCTTCCGGCCAAGGCTGCTCGGGTAGCGCGGGAGCGGGAACCGCCACTTCCGGTTGATTGCCGCCGTGCGCGAGACGCAGCCAATGCCGATCCGTCCAGAGCAGTTTCTGAATTGCGGTCTCCCGCCCCAACACGCTGCGGCCGCGATGCGGCAATGGCCGGCCGCAAAGATGGGCCATATAAAACTCGCCTTGCTGAGTTTCGACAATCGAACCATGACCGGCCCGTTGCAACGTCAAATTGGGATCATACCGCGACGTCAGGATGGGTCCGGCCGGATCCACCTCGTAGGGGCCGCTAATCTCCCGGGAACGGCAACAAGTCACCGCATGTCCAAACCCGGTGCCGCCCTCGGCGGTAATCAAATAATAATACCCATGCCAATGATACAGATGGGGGCCTTCGGTCCGTCCCAATTCCGTTCCCTTGAAAATATTGGTGATCGGACCCACCAGCCGCCGCTCGCGGACGGAGTACTCCTGCAATACGATCCCGGCGAAACGGTTGTTGCGCGTCCGGTAGTCGCAGAGCATATTCACCAGCCATTTCCGCCCGTCGCGGTCATGAAATAACGACGGATCAAAACCGCTGCTGTTTAAGAAGATCGGGTCGGACCATTCCCCGGTAATGGCGGAGGCAGTCACCAGATAATTGTGGACATCGCGGAAACGGGTCTGTCCTTTGGTCTTCACTTCCGTATAAATAAGATAAAACAGTCCGTCATCATAACTTAAGCAGGGCGCCCAGACTCCGCCCGAATTAAGATCGCCCGCCATGTTCAGTTGGGAAATCCGCGTTAACGGACGACTGATCAAGCGCCAATGAATCAGGTCCCGGGAATGATGGATCTGCACACCGGGAAACCATTCAAAGGTTGAGGTAGCCAGATAATAGTCGTCTCCGACGCGCAAAAATGACGGATCGGGATTAAATCCCCGTAACACCGGATTAAGAATCGTTCCCATCGGCGCATGCTCCTTTATTTTATGACGAATACGTAATACTTTATTTTACCATAACTTTTTGCGGATATCCCGCATGAAATATTAGCCGTTTGCCATTGCCTTTATTTACCGCTGGTTTACATTGCGTTATTCATGATATACTCTCTGTTGCGTGCGAAGCGCGGCAATACTTAAATAAAAAGGAGGGGTAGGAAATGCTTACACGCATTAAAGAAATGAAAGTGACCAAAGGACTGCTCGGAGTGATGCTGGCAAGCATCATCCTATCTGTTCCGGCATTCGCCATTTCGATTCGCGGTGTCGAAGTAACCGATCAACCAGTCACTACTGTAAAAACAACCGCTAAATCAAGCCTGGTTAAGCCGATGCAAAAAACGGCGGCGCCACCGGCAACTTCGGTTGCGGCGGTTGTGCCAAAACCGGCTCCCACCGCAGCCCAACACAACGCGGCGCAGCCGCAGCCGACTCCGGCTCGCAGCCTGTCACCGGCTGATTTGCAGTTATTGGCGCGGGTAATTTACGCCGAATCGCGGGGCGAACCGTTTGAAGGACAGGTCGCCGTAGGGGCGGTATTGCTAAACCGCTTGAACGACTCGCGTTTTCCGCGGACATTAACGCAGATCATCTTTAAACAAGGCGAGTTCTGTACGGTCCGGGACGGCCAGATCTGGAACACTCCCAACCCGGAAGCGATCAAAGCCGCCAAGTTGGCGGTGGCCGGTTGGGATCCGACCGGCGGCGCGGTTTACTTCTATAACCCGGCTAAAACCACTTCACGGTGGATTTGGTCCCGGGTGGTCACGAACAAAATCGGCAATCACATCTTTGCCGCTTAATTTTTCAAAACACCCTTGAGATCGTCTCAAGGGTGTTTTGTTTTTACTTACCAACATCATCATAGCGCGAATTTTTGTCCAAATGCAACCACGTGATACTGCGCGCTTTCAACTCTGCATCATTGGTTTCGATATAAGCGGACAGACAAATCGTTTAGGGCTGCGAAAAAAAACAGCCGAACCATCCAAATAAAGAATAGTCCACCGCCGTTTCGGCCATTTTAATACCGTAAACAATGGGTCGGGAGCTGACTATTTTGGGGGAACAATTGATTTGCCGAGTTTGCCAAGGTCACCGTTTTAATATCAATTATGAAGCCACTTACGTATACTCCTATGAAATCGACAACGACGCCCCCGGACTGCATAATAACGCCGAATTCCTCCCCTATCAATATGACCGGCGCGAACAGCAAAAGGCCGGGCAGTATTTGGAATGCCGGACCTGCGGTCAAAAATATCCGTGTTACTTTAATGACTGGGATCAACGATCCGGTTTTCAGCAATTGCAAGCGATCATCGACAGCGGTTGTTCCCCAAATCAATCCCAACAGCCAATAAAACAAGACCCCTGAAAAAATTTCTTTATTAACATTGCCCCACAATAGCTTGATTGTCGAAGACGAATCACGATCGATTGTGGGGCAATCGCTTGAAAATAAAATTTTGGTTGGTTAAACACCGGACTGTTTCATTAATAGGCGGTTTAAAATCGTTTTCGTTTTACCTCCTGACCCGGGCGTTGCCCTGCCAGATGCTCCAGATTTGTTCTTCGTCAGCCGGCTGCGCGTAGTCGGTCAGGAAAGTGGTTGCCAAAGCGCCGCTGGCCCAGCCGAATTGAGCCCATTTCTCCGGTTCCCAACCTCTTAAGATCGCATATAGCAAGCCACCAACGAAACCGTCGCCGCCGCCGATCCGGTCGAGAATGGTGATTTGACGCGGTTCGATCACATGCCAGTTCTCGCCTTCCAGCATGATTGCGCCCCACATGTGACTATTGGTGCTGATCACCTGGCGTAAGGTGGTCGCAAAAACCGCTGCGTTCGGGAAGGCTTTTTTCACGCGGCCAATCATTTCTTTGAAACTATCAATCTTCGCGGCCAGATCTTTACCGCCGGCTTCCGGGCCTTCGATGCCCAAGCAGAGTTGGAAGTCCTCTTCATTACCGACCAAAATATCCGAGATGCCGGCAATCTCGGTGAAGATCGCCCGTAATTCCGCTTCGCGGCCTTTCCAGAATGAAGCGCGATAATTGAGATCAAAGGAAATCCGGGTGCCGTATTTCTTCGCCGCCCGGGCCAATTCCAAGCAGAACTTGCTGGTCTCCGGCGACAAGGCGCCGATCAAACCGGACAAGTGGAGAATCTGTACGCCTTCTTTGCCGAAGATCCGGTCCAGATCGAAATCATTAACGCTTAAGGTTCGGCCGACTTCACCGGCGCGGTCGTTTTGGACCCGCGGTCCCCGGGAACCGTAACCGCTGTCGGCGATATTAAATTGATGACGGTAACCCCAGGGATCGCCTTGCGGCACTTCTTTTCCCTCGTAAGCCAGGTGACGGCTGGCCAAGTTGTTCTTGATCAGCGAAGCGATGGGGCTGTCTTTGACAAAAGTGGTCAATACTTTAACGGGAAGCCCCAGATAGGACGAGATGCTCGCGACATTGGTCTCGGCGCTGGTAGCCTGCATGAAAAAAGTATCGCTGCTATGCACCGGCTGTCCGTTGACCGGGGTGATCCGAACACCCATACTGGTCGGTACGACAAGGGAATAAGCAAAGTCTTTTCTTAGTTCGATTGTCATTTGAAACCTCCGTTTGAGTTTTTGTAAAACAATTTGACTATAAATAATTGTAATGTTTTCGGCAGACAATGTAAATATTGTTTTCCTTTTCACAAACACCGCTGCACGGACGGCTATTAGTATTTCACTGTTATTTGAATTATATCATTCCGATTGACGGATCGCCGATCTGTAATGCGCGCTCCAAAGTCCATCGCCGCCGCTTGCCGGAGGATTTCGCCAAAACCAGCTCATTGGTTTCTTTTTTTTCGAACAAAAAAGGCATTCCAATATTTAACTCGAATTAATAATGAATGTAAATGATCTATAATTTACCATAAAGCGATTTTGGAGGGAAACCACCGATGTCCGGCAACTCCGCCCACGTAAGCAATATGGATGATGATTTTTTTCGGATCTTTCAAGATTATCCGATCGGTTTCATGATCACCGCCTTGGACGGAACGGTTATCGAAGTTAACCATGCCCAGTTACGGATGATAGGTTATTCCCGGTCCGAGGTGATTGGCCATCCGGTTGTGGCGTGCGGACTGTTTCCCTCGATGGCCGAATTCACCACAATTATCAGCGCCTTGCAGCAAAACGGCACGGTTTCCGATTGGGATATCGAACAACATTCCAAAACCGGCGCTCCGCGTTATGTATCATTATCCGCCGGGATCATCCGCTTTCAAAACGAGCCTGCCCTGTTTACCAGCATCAAAGATATCACCCAGCGCAAAATGGCTCAGGAGGAATTGAACTGGGATAAAAAAAGAGCGGAAATCCTTTCCGAGGTAGCTGAGGAATTACTCGCCAGCAACCAGCCGCGCGTCATCGTGGATCGGCTCTGTCGCCGGGTGATGGACTTTCTGGACTGCCAGGTCTTTTTTAATTATCTGATGGATGATACGCGCGAAAAGCTTCAACTCAATGCCTACGCCGGCGTTACGGCAGAAAACGCCCAATCGCTCGAATGGCTGAACTATGGCGAGGCGATTTGCGGCTGCGTCGCCCGGGTCGGCTGCCGGGTAATCGCCGAACGGATTCAAGAAACCCCCGATCCCCGCACCGCGCTTGAAAAATCCTTGGGCATCAAAGCATATGCCTGCCATCCGTTAACGATTGAAGAGAAACTCATCGGCACGCTTTCGTTTGGAACCCGCACCCGCGATTATTTTAACGCGCACGAACTGGCGCTGATGAAAACCGTGGCCAACCAAGTATCGGTGGCGTTAAACCGGATCCGCTACGAAGAGGCGCTGCAAGAAAGTCAAAATCTGTCCGAACACCGGGCCAACGAGCTCGAAGCGACCATCGCCGCAATCGCGACCGGCGTCATCATCTACGACCAGCACGGTAAGATCGTGCGTATTAACGAGTTCGCCCGCAGTCTCTTGAACTATACCGAAACCGATTTTCAGATGCCGTATCAAAAACGTCTAGCCATTCTGAAGCTAAGTCAAGCCGACGGTGTGCCTTATGACGCGGCTGAAACACCTTTAGCCCGCGCCTTGCAAGGCGAGGTGATCCGCGATGTGGAGATGATGATGCGCCAGCCCGAACCAATTTGGCTCTCCGCCAATCTGGCGCCGATCTTCGATTATCAGCACAAGATAAAAGGCGTTGTCTTTGTCTTCGGCGATATCACCAAACGGAAACGGGAATCCCAAGCCAAGATCAGCAGTATTGTCGAGGAGGCTTTGACCAAAGAACGGGAGTTGTTAAATGTTACCCTCAATTCCCTTACTGAAGGGGTGATCGTTACCGATACCAACCATCGGGTCATTCTGATGAATGAAGCCGCCGCGACGCTCATCGGCTGCGAGCACGACCGGGCGTTGGGTCATGCCATCGGCAAAATTCTCCGGATTATCAACGAGAAGACCAACGAACCGGTCGCCAAATTTTCCAACACCACCCGTTACCGGCACCCCGTCCTGGTCACGGATGATCGCCGGAGAATCCCGGTAGCGATACATACTACCCCGATTCTTACCAAGGAAAAGACGATCTTTGGCATGGTCACGGTTTTTGAAGATATCTCCGAAAAACGCCAAACCGAACAAGAGCTTTTAAAGACAGCGAAACTGGAGTCGCTGGGAATTCTAGCCGTCGGGATCGCTCATGATTTTAACAATATTCTGGCCGCAATCATCTCCAACATTCAGCTCGCCCTGGTCAAGTTCAAATCCAACGAGGATCCCCGGCCGTTCTTGGAGAAAACGATTGCGACAACCCACAAAGCCAGTGAACTGACCAAACAGATGCTAACCTTTTCCAGCGGCGGCGCTCCGTTGAAGAAAAACACCACGCTTTGGGGGTTGATCAAAGATAGCGCCGAATTCGTGTTGCGGGGATCCAATGTCAAGGTTGTGTTTGTGATTCCCGATGATTTGTGGCCGGGTCAGGTTGATGAAGGCCAAATCAGTCAGGTGCTTTATAATCTGGTGTTGAATGCCAAACAAGCCATGCCCAACGGCGGAGTATTGGAAGTTCGCGCCGCCAACGTCATGGTGGCGCCCGATCCTTCCCAAGCGTTGGAAAAATGGATTGAAATTGTAATTCAAGATTACGGGGTGGGTATCGAACCTGAACATCTCACGAAGATTTACGATCCTTTTTTCACTACCAAACCCGATGGGAACGGTTTAGGGTTGGCGACAGTTTATTCAATCATCAATCAGCATGACGGCAAGATCGAGGTCGAGTCCAAACTGGGTTACGGGACCACGTTCAAATTATTATTGCCGGCAGCGGAAGGAGCGACAATCGCGATGGATGCTATGAAAGAGGTGGCCGCTACGGAGGCGGGACTAAAGGTTTTACTGATGGATGATGAGGAGGGAATCTTACGAGCCGTCGGCGAGCTTTTGGAGAACTTCGGCTATCAAGTCGTCCTGACCCAGCATGGGCAAGAAGCGCTGGCCGAATATCAAAAAGCGCAAGCCGCCAATGAACCTTTCGCCGTTGTAATCTTGGATCTGACCATTCCGGGCGGTATGGGCGGTCAGGAAGTTATCGGTTTATTGCGGGAGTGCAATCCGCAGATTAAAGCGATTGTGTCCAGCGGTTATGCCAATGATCCCGTCATCGCCAACTTTGCAGCATACGGTTTCTCGGGTGTCGTCAGCAAACCGTACCGGATTGACGAACTGCTGTCCATCGTGAACCAGGTAGTTCACGGCGCGTAACTGGGTTCATTTTACCGAGTTTGAGTAATTTCCGGCAACGTGACGGCCAATCACGTTGTTTTATTTTTTCGGCGATTTCTGCCGAAATAACCGGAAATAATCTATCCGCCTGATTATTCTCGCGGTTTGTTATCATTCCGCCGTTTTGACAAATAATGGCTAAAATGTTAATATTATAATCACCATCGATCCTATCAACGATGTTCTCCTTTCTCTTGGGTTGTTTGCAATGACGCGGATCACTGTTTAAATAACGTCCTATCAATTGCTACGGATTGATCGTTCTGCCGCGGCAATTTTACCCATGGCGGTAACCACTGGGGATTTCAACGCTATCCTTATAGGCGACCGCCTATATACGATAGACAATCAAAGAAAAGGGAGGGTTTTTCATGGGCAAAAAATTTTGGTATTTACTCGGTTTTGCAACCCTGTTACTGCTTGCGTTCATTCCCTTTGCCGGCGCCGCCACTTTGTTCAGCGACGATTTCCAAGACGGCAACGCCACCGGTTGGACCGCCACCAGCGGCGCCTGGTCGGTGGTTCAGGACAGCGGTTCCTACGTCTACTATCAGTCCAGCACCAACGAAGGCCGCACCTCGGCCGGTTCCAGCAGCTGGACCAATTACGCCGTGGAAGCCAAAGTGAAGGTGGATAATTTCAACGGTTCCAACCGCGCATACGTCTGCGGTCGGTGGGTGGATGCCAACAACTATTACTGCGCCAGTATCACCAGTTCCGCGCTGGAGATCCGTAAAAAAGTCAGCGGCAGTTCTTCCACGCTGGTCAGCGTGGGCAGCACCCAAACGACCGGGAACTGGTACACGGTGAAACTGGAAATGAACGGCACGGCAATCAAAATGTACCTCAACGGCGCCTTGAAGTTGTCGACGACCGACTCCAGTCTCGCCTCCGGCGCAATCGGCCTGATCGCTTACAAAGTAGTCGCCAAATACGATGATATTATCGTCACCGACTTCGGCGGCGGAACGGCCACCCCGACACCAACAATAACGACAGGCACACCGACTCCGACCCAAAGCGGCGCCGTTACCCCAACGCCTACTCCGACCCGGTCGGCCACTCCGACTCCGGGACCGACCGGAGCAATCGGTAGCCCAATCGGCTGGGCTTCCGTGAATGCCTTAGGTCAAAACGGCACGACTGGCGGGGCCGGAGGCACGACCGTCCACGTCTATGACAAAGCGGCGCTGCAAAGCGCGGTGAATACCAACGACAATCCCGCCATCGTTTATGTCCACGGCACCTTAACCGGCGGACCGGGCATGATTGACGTCAAAGCCAACAAAACCATCATCGGATATGGTAGCGGCGCCTACTTAAACTTCGGATTGTACCTGCGAGGCAGCAATGTCATTATCAAAAATCTTGATATCATGAACGGCGGATTCGAGTCCGGGGACTCCGAAGGTCTGGACGCGGTCACCTTTGACGATGACCTTCATCATGTCTGGGTTGATCATTGCACCATGCACGAAACGCGTGACGGCTTGGTCGATCCCACCCGCAACGCCCGGTTTGTGACCATCTCCTATAACTACTTCCATTATCAGAAGACCGCCGTCTTGATCGGCTCCAGCGACAGCGACTCCGACGCCAAGTCGGCTCAGAGCAACTCCGATAAGAGTCAATGGCACTATACGGTAACGGTCCACCACAACTATTGGCAGAACGTTTACGAACGCGCCCCGCGGGTTCGTTTCGGCGCGGTCCACGTCTTCAACAACTACTATGACAACAACCCGACCTATGCGATTGGCCGGGGCGACCGGGCCAATATTTACTCCGAAGCCAACTACTTCTTAAATACCCATGAAGCGTTCGCCGCCTATGACGATTCCAGCAATCCGGGTTACATCCGGGATGTCAACAGCTTGTTCGAAGGGGACAACGGCAACACCACCGCGAACCCGCCGAGCGGCACCTGGGTCTGGACCCCTTCGCAGTATTATTCGTACACCCCGCATACCGCCACCTGGGTCAAACAGAATTTAAAAAATTATGCCGGAATTGGCAAAGGGAATCCCTGATTCCCAGAAGTAGGACAAAGCTGCCCCTTAACCCGGGGCAGCTTTTTTTGTTACCGATTATTGAAATATTTTTATCCGTTCCGCCAACGGTTGAAATTCTTTCTCGCCCGCCGGCGCCGTCGGTTTACCAAAAGGCATTTCGGCGACTAACTTCCAATGACCCGGCAGATTCCACTCTTTTTTGACCTCTTCATCAATCAGCGGATTATAATGTTGCAATGAGGCGCCGAACCCTTCGACCTCCAATGAAGTCCAAAGAATGTACTGAAGCATCCCCGAAGAATTTTGCGAAAAGATCGGGAAAGCATCCTTATAGGTTGGAAAATTAGCTTGTAAATCCGTGATCACCTTTTGGTCTTCAAAGATGAGTATGGAACCGTATCCGTTACGAAACCCGTTAAGTTTTTGAATCGTCTGCTCTAAAATCTCCGGCGGGACTATTTTAGCCAAAATGTTTTTCGTGATATCCCATAACCGGTGATGGTGCTCCCCAAGCAGCAATACCGCCCGGCCGCTTTGGGAGTTAAAGGCGGAAGGAGCGTGCTTCACGGCCTGTTCAATGATTTCCAGAATTCGTTGGTCAGAGGTTACCGGCTCCTTGCTGAGACCATAAATCGTCCGCCGTTCTTTCACCGCAGTATAAAAATCTTTACTCATGTCATTTCCTCCAATGATTCATTCTGATTCGCTTCATTGTTATGGTATGACCGGAAGGGTCAAAACAATTCCTGCGCTGTTTTTCTTATTATATTAGATAACGGTGTTTGCCGGCGAAGGTTCCATATTTAGGCAGGAAACCGCAATGTTTTTCTTGCAAGGAGTGCCAACCGTTATCGGTCCCGCGCCGACCGGACCAAAGGACTGGTTTTTATAAAAAACCAGGCGTTGAAGATCCACCAACCTAAAAAAGTAAGGTAACTGAATACCGGATAAAACCAAGGACGGTACTCGAATAATCCGACATTATGAACGATGATTCCAAATCCCACGCTATACCCGGCAAAGGTGAGGATATATAAATATTGAAATAATTTTTGCTTGGGCAAAAAATACAGGAATAACATGACGGTCAAAGTCCAGCAAGGTGGCGACAAGAAGTTTTCACCCAAAACATTGAAAATCCCGGTATTTTTGAACCTGATGATATGCAGCAGGTTCTGAAAGATCCCGACGACCACCATATCGCCCAGTCCTCCCCCGAGAAAACCATAGATCAAGTATTCCTTGTAGTCTTTTTTGGGGATGAAAATCAACGACAAGATCAGAAGGAATATTAAAAATGCGGGATAGAAAAAAATTTGCACCATCAATTATCACCACTAACTTTTGCGGCTGAACGGTGGGCGCTCCGTCACCCTCAAATTAACATCGGGTTTGACGAAGAAACCTAACTCTATTATTCGACTTACGATGATTTATTATTTATCGGCGGACTCGCGATTTGGAGATTAGATCGCGGTGAGTCGACTCCCCAAATCCTGCGCCGCGCCCATGACAGCGCTTCGTTCCGCCACCTCGCCCCGTTTGGCGACTCCCGGAACCAGTAATTGATCCAAAAAACGCATTTCCAAATAAGCGAACGTCCGGGCGAAAAAGTCAACTGTCAATGCGGCTGTTGCCGGTGTTTCCTCCTCAAACGGAATCACCACCGCCGCTTTTTTACCACGAACCTGCGGGCGGTTGGCGGGACAGTTGAAGTAAACCCAGCGATCAATCATTAACTTCATTAACGCCGTTGGTCCGTACCAGTAGACGGGGGTTCCGAAAACCAGCTGATCGCTCGCGGCAATCTCGGCGTAAATTGGCAGCAGATCGTCTTTTTTGGCGCAGGGTCCCCCTCGCCAGCAAGCGTGACAACCGTCACATTCCCGAATGTTGAGATCGGAGAGGTAGATCAGGCGCGTAGTTGCCCCGCGCGCCTCCGCGCCGGCCAAAACCGCCCGGACCAACCGGTCCGTATTGCCCCCCTTGCGGGGGCTGCCGACGAACCCTAGCATTTTTTGCATTTGAACCTCCGCGGTATCATAAATTCCAAGTGCTGTCTTTCAATATAACGCACGAGCGCGGAATATTAAAGTTCCACTTTGTTGTCGTTTTGAAAGGGCCAATTGCCACAAAACTAAACGGGAATCGTGTCAAAAACAAAAAATCCCCGCATGATTGCAGGGATCAAACTTATTTAAATATGGCGGCCCCGAGATGAGTCGAACATCCGACACACGGTTTAGGAAACCGCTGCTCTATCCTCTGAGCTACGGGGCCGTTATGATTTGAGCATTCATATTATAGCAGAAAATGCGGCTTCTTACAACGGATTACCCCGCTCCAAATTCTCTCTGCCACCGCGTATTCAATAAGTAACCTCATTACATTTTCTAGAATTTCATTCTTTGTTTACTAGTACTGGCAGGAAATTTACAAAAAAGTCAGAACTAATTACACTTAATAAACATAAAATTTTGCCATTTCACAATCAATTTGGAGGGTGCTCACGATGAAAAAATTCTTATTCCGATTTAGTTTGTTATCGCTTTTCATGCTGTTGGTCTCCGCCACCTGTTTTAGCGCTCCGGCGCCGCTGTCCTTAGACAAGGCCGGCAAGGTCATCAGTGCATCCAAAGGAAAAACTTGTTTTATCTTCGGTAGTTTCAAATTAGTTCATACCCGCTGGAACATTCGCGATCCCAAACTGGTGGGGAGTGTTACCGATGTAAACAACGATTGCAAGTGCATTGTTTCTCTTGAGCTCCTAAATACCGACACCAATAAGTCTTACCAGTTGAAGTTTAAACCCGTTACCGGTTCCAATACTATTGACTATGCCGCAAGTCTTTTATCAAAAAATGACGAAGATCCTTATTGGGTGATTGAGCTCCCGCCAGGAAATTATGAAGTGGCGACGGTTACCTTCCGCTTAACCATGGACCGGGTCGGTTATTTTTACTTCGATGACGATATTGTCACTATCCCGATCGCACGGGACCTCAAACGCAGGATATCCGTCAACGCCCAAGCGAAGCAGCTCATTTATATTGGCGATTACGCCGTTGACTTCAAATCCAACATCGGTTTGGTGGCAGTTACCCAGATTTATCCCTACCACCAACTGAAAGTGAACCTGACTGACAATTTTGAAGCGACCAAAAACGCGTTAATCAACGCGACCGGAGCCAAGGACAAGCTGGACGCTTTCGAATTGATCTCCGCGTTGAAATAATTTATTTAAAAGCGGCCCGTTGCTCTCGCACCGGACCGCTTTATCATGAATAATTACGCAAGTTGTTTCGCTAAATTTTCTTTAAACTCCTCGGAATATTCGTCAACCGTTTCCCCAAAAACCTTTTCAAATGCACTTTTGGGGTCTTGGGTATCTTTGGTTGTCGCCAGCCACTCTCCCAACCGATGAATCCCTTGCCTTGCCATTAACTCGCTAACGGCGCAAGCAGTGTAGGCCCGCACCGCGGTTATTCCATACTGAGCAACCGCTTGATCCCAGCCTTCCGGGCTGAGCAGTTCGGTCAAGGTTAATTCAGACTTGATTTTACTCCCTTGAAGGTTTTTAAGCCAGAGTTTCCGAAAGGATCCTCCGACAGCCGCCTCCGCGTCTTCAGTCACCATAGCGGCGATAACGTCGGCCATTCCTTCCCGTAGCCACATGAATTTAACCAAAAGCTCCGGGGTTACCTGTTGATTTTGAAAACGTCTGACCGCAATTAAGGAACCATGATAAACCTTGCTCGCGCAGTCCGGCAATTCATCCAAAAAAATCAAAGCCTTTTTCCCGTTCAGCCACCACGAGTTGGTCTTGGATATTGGCTCTGCCTGCCGCCCTAAACGCATTTCATTCTGAAGCATCTTTAAATAACTCCGCCGGTCCGGAGCCAATAGGATCTCCTGTTCCGACCGGATCACAGCGCCAAAATGCTCCTTAAAAAGACCTTGGCTGCGGTTAAACCCTTCATCAAGCCCCCCGATCGCGTCAAAATTTCCTTTACTGTCAAATTTAATTTGCTGACTTGGGATATACAATTTTTCGAACCATCCGCGCACCTTCTCCTCAAAATCGGGATAGCCCATTCCAAAACTTTGTTCAAAATTGGTCTCCGCCGTTTCGAGCATGGCTAATCGTTGATAATATTCGGCAATTGCGGTTAATCCGGTTTTTGGAGCAACTTTCATCAAAAAACAAGTCATCAACCCGGCGACTGGGTAAGGATGGCGGTCGCTTTTCATCAGTTTTTCCCAACCATAATGAGTAACGTCACTAAGTTCCGAGGGCGACACGATGTTTTTCGTATGACGGACGCCATAATATTGTTCAATCTTCCAATCGGCAACTTTCAGATACCCGATATCTTCCGCAATATACGCCGCGAGATAATCGGCGGATCCTTCGGCAAGCCAATACAGTCCGCGCTCTTCCTTACCCGAGGCTAACTGAAACTGCAATTGGTGAGCTAACTCATGTGCCGTAACATAATACGCATTGCTTTCCTGATCGAAAATCACCTCGCCAAAGTTCAAAGCGATCAGGTTCCGTTCGTCACGGGCGACTCCACCGGTTATTTCCGAATGACTCGCCGCTTCTGCCGGGGAATACCCAAACTCTTCCCGCAAAACCCGGCGGTAACTGTCCAGATTGGGGCAGACATAAATTTTAATATCTTTGCTTAGGGTCACTTTCATTCGTTGTTCAACAATACCGTTAAAGGCCGCGACTACCTTTTCGACGATCGTCAACACCTGGGGCGGGGTATTTGGCTCCGGGATGACCGTGATCGCGCCATAGGCCGCTGTCTCCATACACAAAAGGCATACCAACAGCAACAATCTGAGTAAAGGCTTAACAATTTGATCAAATAAGCATTTCAAACCAGGCACCTCCATAAAGTACGCCAGACAGGATAATTTTTCAATTGATTCTGATCTGATTTTTCATTAAATATTCCTCAAAACGTAAAGCAAAATCAACATTTGAATTCGTAAACACCTGCGAAAATGCTTTTTGGGGATCGTTCGAACGTTTTGACGCATATAGCCACAACGTGATTGATTGCGAATCATTGGTATCCAACAGATAACTGCATGCCAAAGCGGCATAACTGGCAACAATCGGTTCTCCATAGGATTCGATGGCGTCATTCCATGATTGCGCGGTGCGTAATTGTTGCAACGTTGGAACGGTTTTTGCGTTGCGCAACGTCTCAATCCATGACTGACGATAACTTGCCAAAGAACGTAGGCCCGCCTTTTCAACCGCTAACGCCCCAAACCATTCGGCTGTCCCATTGCGCAGCCAATACAGGTTATTTGTAAAACTCGCCGAGGCTTGCTGACTAAATAACTTTTTCATCATGATATTGGCGATACGGTAATAACCCTGCTGTTGCATAGCCAGATTATTAATTTCTATGATTGTCGTGCCGCTATTAAACCGCCACGTGGCGACAGCGGCTGCTTTTTCGGCTTGTTCCTTCGCAAGTCCGAACTCAGTTGTCAAAGCCGCAATGTATGCCGCCTTCCCGTCGGCAATAACAATCCGTTGGTTGCTATGGAGATTGACCGCCAATTTTTCTTTTAACAATGATTGTCCCAGCTGAAAAGCAGCGGCGACCGTTTTTCCGATCTCGCTTTGACCGTCGGCGATCACCTCGATGGAGGCGCTCTCCGCCAACGACTGCTCCAACCAGGCTTGAACCAACTGGTAGAAATTATCCAACGAGATTCCGAATATTTCTTCAAAGTTTACCGTATCATCACGAAAATTGGAGGATTGAGCGAAGTAGTCGGGCATCTTTTTATAAAAGTCTTGCTTGACCACGGTCATCAAATAAAAGACCATCAGATCCGAAACTTCGTAAGGGTGCAACTTGTCGGTGCTGCACTTAGTCCACTCCGCTAATGAAACATACCCCAACGTCTGCGGCTCTGCATATTTATTAGCGTTCCGCAAAATATTAATCCGATCCAACTTCCATTTTTCCATACTCTCATAACCGCAACGGGCAGCGACCAACGCGCCGATCAAATCGGCCGTTCCCTCCCGCATCCAACGCAAGGTCCGTCCGGAATAATTTCCGCTCAAGTCTGCTTGGAGTTGATGAGCCAATTCGTGCGGCGTCACCCGGTAGGCTTCACTTTTCACTTGTTCAACGGTTGTCATCTCCAATCTCATCGCAATTGACGCCAGATCGTCCCGCGACATCCCGCTGGATGTTTCCGCATACTTTTGCGCCTCTTTTTTGGAAAACTTAAATTTCCGCTGCAGAACGGCGGCATAACTTGCTTCGTTCGGACAGACATAAAGCTCGATTCTGCGGGTTAAAAACACTTGTAAATCCTGATTGACGATCTCATTAAACGCGGCGACGATCTTCTGAACGGTTTCAACCGCAATTTCAGCAGTCCCCGACTCTACGTTGACTTTAATCGTTCCAAATGCCAAGGTAACTGAGGAGAGTACAAAAAACAGACCCCAAAACATGATTCCCTGTTTTCCCATGCGAAACTTCATTGGATCCCACCTTTAGCCCAAATTACCATTTGTAATTATTTCTGCCTGCCGGGCGGTAAATCCTTTTGTTGCCATGGAAAATTGTAATTGCTACGTTAACATTTTCCAATTGAGAAGGAAACGATCCAAAAGACTCGAAGATTTTATTTGAAGACCGTAAATATAACCGTTATAATGAGAGGTAACTATGAAGAATCGTTCATCCATTTTTATTGCGCTGTTATTCTCGCTATTTTGTTGCATCACAGTGGCCAATGGCTTTAATGAAGGTCCATTTTCCCTCGATACGGCCTATAAAGAATTTTCGAACAGCGACGGCGCCCAATGTTTTGTCGTTGGAAGTTTTAAAGTAATCCACACCAAGTGGGATATTCAAGATCCCGAACTGGACAATACCGAAAGTATTAACAACAGCAGTATGTGTTCGTTGACTGCCTCGTTGGAACGGCTGGACAATAACAAAAACTATAAATTAAAGTTCAAACCGGTCAGTGGGTCGGACTCCATTTTATACCCGAAGAAAACGCTCGCCAAAAATGACGACGACCCTTTTTGGGTGATTCCAATTCAACCCGGCGAATATGAATTGACCACCGTCACCTTCCGGTTAACCATGAATAAAAACGGGTATCGCCCATTTGACACTGAAATCTTCACCGTCCCCTTGATGCGGGATCTCAAGCGGAAAATCCGCTTTACCGCCAAACCCAATCAACTAATCTATATTGGCGATTATGCGGCTGATTTCAAAACCAATATTCGCCTTTCGCAAATGACATCAATTTATACCGCGAATCAGTGTAAATTTAGTCTAGCCGACAATTTCGAAGCATTTAACGCCACCCTTACCGCGCGGGCCAAGGAACGCGCCAAAACGAAACTGTCAACTATCGAAATTGTTGACGCACTCCAATAAAAGCAAAGGACGGATAATCATGAAACCAGCGCTGTTAGTCATTGATGTTCAAAAACAATTTTTCCGGACCCCGGAAGCCACCCGTTCGTTAAATGACGCGATCGACTTTATCAATCGCGCGATTGGCCTTTTCCGTCAAAAACAATTGCCGATCATCTGCATTCAGAATGTTAATGAAGCCGAAGGGCTGGTGCCGTCTGCCCCAGGATTCGCCTTACCCGACCACCTGCAAATCGCCGCGAGCGACCCGCACCTCCAAAAGACCTACAGCAATTCATTTAACAAGACCCCGCTCGAAACCATCCTGCGCGAGCAAGGGGTGGATACGGTAATCGTCACCGGTTATTGCGCCGAATATTGCGTCATGTCGACCTACCGGGGCGCTTTGGACCGCGATCTGACCCCGATTATCCTACGCGGCGCCATCGCCAGCGGCAATCCCAACAACATCCCCTTTGTCGAAAACGTTAATGACATCATTTCGTTCAACGCATTACGCAAATTGTTGCCGTAAGCAAAAAAGCTGTTGCAAAAATGAACAACGTTCATCCATGCAGCAGCTTTTTCTATTTCTTTTCCATAAATCCGGCATACCGGGCGACCGCGCATCCTTGCCGGGCGATTACGCATCCTTGCCGGGCGACTGCGCATCCTTGCCGGGCGACTGCGCATCCTTGCTCAACGACTGTGCGTCCTTGCTCGACGACTGTGCGTCCTTGCTCGACGACTGTGCAGCCACGCTCGACGACTGTGCATCCTCGCTCAACGACTGTGCATCCTCGCTCAACGACTGTGCGTCCTTGCTCAACGACCGCGCATCCTTGCTCGACGACTGTGCAGCCGAGCTGTTGCCGGATGAACGCTTGGGTCCCTCCGCAACAGCTCTTTTGCTCAACTCCCTGTTTTAACGGTTCTGCCACGCCGGCAATTTGGCCATCATGCCCCGCGCCGCTTCCCGGGCGGCCGCTTGATCCAGCCCTTGGGTTCTGACGATAAACTCGGTCATTCCCTCCAACTTCTCGTCGTAGGATTGCATGGACCCATCCGGTCGGGCGCAATAACAACAATAATCCTTACTGGGGTCTTGCCCCGCGAACTCTTCCGGCTGCTCCATCGGCATACCACAGGCAATACAGATTTTCATGATATAACTCCTCTCATTTATTGGACCTGACGATAGTCGGTTATTCCCAACCGGTTACCGTTCGGATCTTCAAACTCCACCGCCCTGCCAGTCTTGATGGGAAACGGTTGGGAAAGGAACTTGACGCCCCTTGCTTGCAAGCGTTGATATTCCCGGTCGACATCCTCGACCACGAACCAAATCACTGGTTTCGCACCGGGATTGCCGTTCAAGATCAGCGCCGGTTCCTCCGCGCCGACTTGAAACGCCAGCATTTTGCGGTCGGGAAAATCAAATTTAACGGGCAACCCTAACACCTCCTGATAAAACCGGCGTCCCGCCTCCATGTCGGCGGTCGGTAAAAAGAAATTGTCATATTGGTGCATCGCTGATCATCCTTTCTGCGCTTTTAGCAACTTCCGCATTGGTTAGCAACTGCAAATAATAGGCGGTCAACTCCGGTCCGTAGCGTTCCAGCACCTTTCCCTCCGGCGCAAACCAGCGCCGGTTGATTAAATAATGGTGAATCAGGCCAAGCCAGGTATTGAAGAGCAGATGCAACGGGATTGACCGGATTTCCCCCGTAGTCATCTGCCGTTCCGCCGCTTGGATCAGGTGAAACGAAACGGCCGACTGGACCATCAGTAAGGTCTGCTGCGCCTCGTCCGGCAGCAACGGTCCTTCGATCACCATCCGGGTGTAGAAATCTTCAAACTCGGCCAATCCTTGCAAATGGGCCTGTAAAACCTCGCCCAGCGCCAGCTCGCCCCGGTTCAACTCATGCAACCGCCGGGTCAGGCGCTCTCCAAACTGCTCAATCACCGCAATCAACAAGTCATTGCGGGTTGGAAAATGCAAAAACACCGTACCGTGCGAAACCGCCGCCGCCTTCGCGATATCCCCCGTCCGCGCCGCCATCAACCCATCCCGGGCCAACAACGGCAACGCCGCCTCAATCAACCGCTCCCGCGTCCTACGCTTCTGCTCAAACCGCTGTGATTCATTCATCTTCACTGACTCCAAACTCACTGAGTTTAAACTCATTATATAATTTCAAAAACCGTTTGTCAATTTTAAAATTAAGATTACTCTGATTCTATTAAGAAACCACCCGTCCGGGTGGTCATCTTTTAGACAAATAATAATTTTAAATCTCTCCCCGAATAACCATTCGCACCGTCAAAAGGGGTGCAGTGCAAGGAATGAGCGAGCGAGGACCGCAGGCGTACTCACGTACGTTGAGGACCGGAGCGAATGAATGACGCCGCAATGCAGCCCTTTTCACGGCGCCCACCACTATTGCCAGAGGGTGGCGAGGAGAGCTGCCTTGCAAATCGCCTCCGGTACCGTCAGATCCGTATCCTCGCCTCCCACCCGTACTTGACCCTGGGGTCCGGTTCGGGCGGTCACTCGGCCCATTTCGTCCAACTCCACCGTAAACGGCCAACCACGCGAGTTCAATTCCTCAACAATCTTCCAGGCATCCTGGAGGTCCGAAGAATATGGCGGGGTTCGTTCCGAAAGCGCATGATCGCGAACCGCGGGCGCTGCTGCGACAAAATCGGCCAACGCGCCGTACTCCGCCGGTGTTTGATATAAATAAAGCCGTTGCACGGTCATAATCTCGGCCGCGATCCGCTGATCCAACGCCTCGCCAGGGACTGTCCCCAGAATGGTTTCCCGATCCGTCATGATCCAAGCTCCTTCAAATCATTAATTTGTTTGGTTAGTGTCTCCGTATCCGGGGGCGCTTAATCAAAAAACGGTTCGAAAGATGCCAAAGCCCTAATGCATCTTGAACCGTCCGGTAATATTGTAGAATAACAAAAACCGTAGAGGAGGAACCGCGATGGCCAGCATGCAGATTTCCGTCCGGATCACCGGTCCCGGCCAAGTTCGTTCCAAAGTTCGCATCGCGTCGACCGAAAACGAACCCTTCCCGGAACTGGACAATATCGTTCTCGAAAGTAATCTGATCGATTCCCGTTCGCACCGTTTACGGATTCAATTTAACGCAGCGCCGGCTGCCGCCGTAGCCAATGAACCGCTGGAGCCGGCAACAGAAAACGCTCCTTTCTGGGAGAAGATCCGCGCCCGGATGGGTGGGATCCAACTCCGGTTGCCGTTGTGACGCAACACAAAAGCCGGCATTAATACCGGCTTTCTAAGGTGAATTTATTCTTTGATCGGGCGCATCAACGGGAAAAGGATGACATCACGGATGGAAGGCGAATCGGTCAACAACATGACCAAGCGGTCAATTCCCATCCCCAAACCGCCGGTTGGCGGCATGCCGTGTTCCAGCGCGATTAGGAAATCTTCATCCCAGACCATTGCTTCGTCGTTGCCCTTGGCCTTTTCTTTGGCTTGGGCGACAAAACGCTCCCGTTGGTCGATTGGATCATTCAACTCCGAAAACGCGTTGCCCATCTCCCGGCCGTAGATAAACAGTTCGAAACGGCTGGTCAATTCGGGATTATCCGGTTTTTTCTTCGCGAGCGGCGAGATTTCAATCGGATAATCCACCAGGAAAGTGGGTTGAATCAATTTCGGTTCGACGAATTCGGAACAGATCTCATCCAAAACCATGCCTTTGGTCGCTTTGGGGTCAAGCTTCAGACCCAACCCTTGCGCCGCGGCCACCGCCGCCTCGTCGTTCTCCAGCGTGAGCCAGTCGATTCCGGTAAAATTCTTAATCGCTTGAATAATCGACAGCCGTGAATACGGCGGAGTCAAATCAATCGGTGTCCCCTGATATTCAATTTTAGTGGCGCCGCAAACCGCCAACGCCGTCTCCGAGACCAGTTTTTCGACGATCTCCATCATCACTTCGTAATCGGCATAGGATTGATAGAGTTCCATCATGGTGAACTCCGGGTTATGTTTGGTGGAAATACCCTCATTGCGGAAACAATGGCCGATCTCGTACACCCGGTCAAACCCGCCGACAATCAACCGCTTATGATAAAGCTCCAAAGCGATCCGCATGGTCAGATCCAGATCCAGCGTGTTATGATGGGTCTCAAAGGGACGGGCATGCCCGCCGCCGGCGATGACGCTAAGTACCGGGGTTTCCACTTCCACAAAGTCCAGCCCGTCGAGGATCCGGCGGATGGCGCCGATTGTTTTGGTCCGTTTTAAAAAGGTCTCCCGGACTTCCGGATTGGAGATCAAATCGAGATACCGCTGGCGATAACGGATATCGGTGTCTTTTAACCCGTGCCACTTTTCCGGCAGGGGACGCAACGCTTTGGCTAAAATCTTAAAATCGGTAATTTGCACGCTGATCTGACCGCGATGCGTCTTAAACACCGTGCCGGTGATTCCAATGATATCGCCCAGATCAAACCCAAGGAAGTCTTGAAATTTGGTCTCTCCCAAGGTGTCAATTTTACCGTATAATTGAACCGAACCGCTTTGGTCGGAAATGTTGGCGAAAAACGCTTTGCCTTGATCGCGTTTGGCAATCAAACGCCCCGCAAGCGTAACGGTTTGATTCTCCAATTCCGCAAAGTTGTCGGTGATCTCCTGCAAACGATGCGATCGTTCATAACGCTCCCCAAACGGTTCAACGCCGCGGCTTTTCAACTCGTCCATTTTTTGACGGCGTAATTCCATTTGTTCACTGGTTTTCTGTTGAACTTCAGCTTCCACTTGGTTCTACCTCCATACTATCGCTGACTCTATATAAAAGGAGAGTGGTTTTCACCACTCCGGTCATTTTTGATGCAAACTACCATATTGCGAACCGATATTGACGGTTTGTCAAACGCTTATTTCACCGACTTGATTTTGTATTGCAGCGTACCCATGGGGACGTTGATGTTGACTACCGTGCCGACTTTCTGTCCAACTAAGCTTTTGCCTACCGGCGACTCGTTGGAGATCCGGAACTTGAGCGGATCCGCTTCGGCAGAACCGACGATCATGTACTCGACTTCTTCTTTGTTGCTGACATCAATCAAAGTCACTTTGCAACCGACCTGGACGACACCGGCCTGGACTTCTCTTTCATCAATAACCTTGGCGTTTCGGAGCATTTTTTCTACGGAAAGAATTCGACCCTCGATAAAACCTTGTTCATTCTTGGCGTCTTCATATTCGGAATTTTCGCTAATATCTCCAAGCTCAAGCGCTTGTCTGATTCGTTCAGCGACCTCGCGGCGGCGTACGGTTTTTAGCGTTTCGAGCTCTTTTTCTAGCTTATTGAGTCCTTCCAACGTCAGAATGACTTCTTTATCGTTCATATTTCCGCTCCTTTCGAGCCAAGCTAAATTCTATGTTAATATATGTCCACCATATTTAGTTTATTCGGAATCTTAAGCTGTGAAAGGCCGCTACTAAACAGGAAGCACCGGACTGCAGCAGTCCCAGTGCTACTTGAAACAGTTTCATTATAATCGAATCCTTTTAGCCTGTCAAGAAAAACCACGCAGAACCCCAACTGCGGTTTTTAGTACGCTTGAAGACAGTTTGGCAGACATTTGCGTCCACAGTTTTTATCATTTTTTCACTGATGTATGAAATTACGGCCATTTGTTTGCGCGTGTCCTCCAAATCAGATCGAAACATCAAAACCGATCTCCCGCAATAACATGGCTAGTTTAAAAACCCGCTCCAACGGCAGATCGGCCCCATACCAAAATCCCAAGTTCATCTCGAAATAGGAACGCAGGATCGCCTCGCCCAAGGCGGGATAGACCGGCACCAGCGCATTGCGGTGTTTAACGGTTATCGTATGTTCAACGTTGATACTGTTCAGGGAAGGATAGGTTTGAAACAGTTCGCAACGAATCACCCGGTTTGCACAACGCGGCAATTTTAGATTTGGAGTGGGTCCGCATTTGACCACGATCTTCGCTCCTTTAAAATCAGCCGGCGGCGTCGTGTAGATCTGCGGGGAGATTCCGGTCTCATAAGCGACCAGTTCTCCGGTGCGTTCCAGCAAACGGGTGTTGGGCGAGACCAAAACCAAAAAGCGAAGCTCCCGGGCGAGCAGGCGGGCGCAAGCCACTCCTAAGTTTCCTTCTTCCCAAAGGATCATCGCTTTCGCTTTTTGCGGCGTAATATCGTAGTTGCGGATCAACCGCCGGAACCGCTTGATAAATAGCAGCAACTCCAAGGTCTTCCCGTCGCTGACTCCCGGGAAACCCGGGGTTCCCAAAACCGATTCCGGCGGAACGAACTCCGTCCCCGGGTCCAGTCCGATCACTTTCACCTTGCGTTCGGCAATCTCCTCGGTCAGACGCTCCCATAGTTTGGTTGTTTTTGGCGCGTCCCACACTTCAGCCGAACCTTCGGGGATCTGCCAAGCCCAACCTTGGACCGCTTGGTCCGGAAGGATCCCCACGATCTCGCCGCTAAAGCGCGGCCCGTGCCAATACCGCCATTTATCCGGTACCCATTGCCGCCATAAACTGCGTTTTTTCGCAGCCAATAATTGTGAAACCAATCCAAAGTTACTCATGACACCGCCCCTCAGATACATATGAGGGGCGGCGCAATAATATTCTTATCGGGGCTGTTCCGCCAAGCGAACCACCCTGGGTTCAAAACGCAGTCGTTCCAACAAGCTGAGATAATCCGCTTCGGTCAATTCCGACGGCGGCTTCCCGGAGAACGACACCAGCAATGCTTCCATCACATTGGTGCCGAAAGAACGGCCGGCAAATTCCGGAGTGGAGGTCACCAGCATCAAAGCGTTCCTCCGCTGCAACTCGGCGACGTCCGCCGTGGTCACCGTGTTGGTGACAATTGTTTTGCCGGTCAAATCAAGCGGCATATATTTGCGAATATAAAGAAAGTCCCCGGCGATAATATCGGCGGCTTGAAAATAACTGCCGTATTTTGGGGAACTCTGTTCTTGCTTCGAACCGGTGGGATACAGCATAGTGAAGGGTAACTGAGTAAACACCGGCAACGCCAACCCGGCAATCCGTTGCAACCCTTTTAGGGTTCGAATCGGAACCGGAACCCCCAAAGCGAAGATTAGATCGCCAAAGATCATTTGACAACCGGCGGCGTCAAATGCCTCGGCCATTCCGAAACGGTCGACCCCCGAAACCATTAAGACCCGTTTCCCGGGCAGATCGATTCCCAGGTCGGCGCCGAGGAAGCGAACCACGGACCGTTCCAACGTGTTTTTTAGTCCGCTGCCGTCCAGGATGGGCGACTTCACGGCGGCCTGGGCGATCCGGGCGGCATCGCGGATGGTATACCGTTTCTTTCCGGCAAACAAGTAACGATCGATTCCGCCCATCCCAAAGGCTGCTACTTCGCCATCAAGTTTTTTAATGAGTTCAATGGCCTTGGTCAAACTGCCGTTGGTCCCAATCCGTTCCACTACCACCGCTTCGCCTAAAAATTCGACCTCGGCACGATGATCCCGACTGGAACTCCCCAAACTGATGCTGACAATCCGTTTCATGGTCTCCTCCTAGGTATCTTACGCCAAACATTAAGGTGCTGCGGACAGAGGCTCAACCGACCCGCACGCCCAACCCGGCGGCGTATTCCGTCAGTAAGGCGGTTAACTCGACCGGATCGCTGATCGCATTGATCCGCTCCCGCATCCGGGCCGATCCTGTCATGCCTTTCAGGTACCAGCCAAAATGTTTCCGCATTTCTTTAATGCCCCGGTCTTGCCCGGAGTATTCCAGTTGGTACTGTAAATGACGGAAGATCACCCGGAATTGTTCTGCCAAATCCGGCTCGTCCAATAACAGCCCATGTTCCAGGTAAGCGACGATCTGTCCAAACAGCCAGGGCCGGCCCAGGGCCGCCTGTCCGATCATGACGCCGTCACAACCGGTTTCCGCCATCATCCGCGCCGCCGCTTGCGGCGAATCCACATCGCCGTTGCCGATCACCGGAATCGCGACGCTCGCCTTGACTTTGGCTATCCAATCCCACTCGGCTTTTCCCTGGTAAAATTGCTGCCGGGTTCGGGCGTGCAGCGTCACCGCCGCCGCGCCGTTGGCCTCGGCAACTCTTGCCAAATCAGGGGCGACCAGTTGGTGCTCGTCCCACCCCAAACGGAACTTGACGGTCACCGGCGCCGCTACATTGGAAGCCACCGCTTTGATGATCGCGCCGGCCAACGGCAGATTGTTCATCAACGCCGAACCCTCTCCGTTGGAAACAATCTTGGGAACGGGACAACCCATGTTAATATCGACAATATCCACGCCTTCCCGGACGATCCGTTGCGCCGCCTCCGCCATCAAGCCCGGGTCCGAACCGAAGAGCTGCATGCTGAGCGGTCGCTCCGCCGGATCAACCCGGATCATTTCGGCAGTTTTAGCGCTCTTAAAGTGCAACGCGGCGGCGCTGACCATTTCCGTGCAGAGCAGACCCGGGTGGTAGGCTTTGATAATCTTGCGGAACGGCGGATCGGTGACCCCGGCCATCGGAGCCAACACCACCGGATTGTCAAAAGTTAGATTGCCAATGGTTAATTTGCGCATCTTTATTCATCTTTCAAAAAACGACGGTATTTATGGGCAAAACTGCGTTCCATTTCCACACGTAAGATGACCCCGGATTCGGTATATTCCTCTTCCAGCACCCGGCATTGCCGATGAAACAATTCAACCAACCCGGCTTCGGAAAATGGGATCAAAAAACGAAACTTCCCCATTCCGGCCGCCAGCCGCTGCTGGATGGCGGCGAATAATTCGCCGATCCCCATCCCGGTCAGGGCCGATACGGGAATTCCCGCCCAATCACCGGCCAAACGATTGATGGTATGGGGTGAATCCAATTGGTCGGCTTTGTTCAGGACCATCAAGGTCTCTTTGGAAGCTACGGCCAACTCCCGCAACACCTGTTGGACTGCAGCGAAACGCCGGGTCAGATCCGGCGCGCCGGCATCCATCACATGCAAAATCAACGTCGCCTTGACGGTCTCCTCCAAGGTCGCTTTGAACGCCGCTACCAGCTGATGCGGTAGTTTGCTGATGAATCCCACGGTATCAAGCAAAATGACGCTCTGATTGTTGGGCAGGTTGACTTGGCGCGAAAGCGGGTCCAACGTGTCAAAAAGACGGTTTTGGGCCGACGTCTCGGCTTGAGTCAAACGGTTGAACAAGGTTGACTTACCGGCATTGGTATACCCGACCATCGCGACGGTTGGGATTTCATTTTTCTCCCGTAAATGCCGTTGCACCGAACGGTTCTGTTGCACTTCGGCCAACTCACGCCGCAGGTCGGCCAGGCGCTGCCGTACCGCGCGTCGGTCCGCTTCCAGTTTGGTCTCGCCGGGACCGCGGGTCCCGATGCCGCCCCCTTGCCGGGACATGACTAAACCTGCCCCGCCCAAGCGCGGGAGGGCATAGTTCAATTGCGCCAATTCCACTTGGAGTTTGCCTTCGCGACTTTGAGCCCGCTGCGCGAAGATGTCCAAAATCAAATTAGTCCGGTCGATCACTTTCACCCCGGTCTGTTCCGACAGATTCCGGGCTTGCACCGGCGAAAGCTCCTGCAAGCTGATGACCAGATCCGCTTCGAACGCTTTTACTTGTTCCGCGACGAAAGCCGCCTTGCCGGAACCGAAAAACAACGCCGGATCGGGAGTTTCCCGGGCTTGAGTCACCCGCGCCACCACGTCGGCGCCGGCGGTGCGAACCAACTCGGTGAATTCGGACCATTCGTATTCACTCTCCCGTTCGGTCCATTCGGAATTGGCAATTCCAATTAAAACGGCCTTTTCGGGCCGGATTGCTGTTGAACGCATCATCATAGACAATTCAGCTCATAAATGAGACGGAGCCCCTCCAATGTCAGATACGGATCGATCGTGTCGATAATCGTAGTATCCCCGGCAATCATTTCCGCTAAACCGCCGGTGGCAATCACCTTGGGATCGCAGTTCAGCTCCGCTTTGATCCGGGTCACCAAACTTTCGACCAACCCGATATACCCGAAGTACAAACCAGATTGAATGCTGTTGATGGTGTTTTTGCCAATCACTGTCTTGGGGCGGGCAATCTCCACCCGGGGCAGTTTGGCGGTACGGACAAACAACGCTTCACTCGTAATTCCCAAACCGGGCGCGATCGCCCCACCCATATATTCGCCCGACGGGGCAATAGCGCAAAAAGTGGTGGCGGTCCCAAAATCAATGATGATCAACGGAGCGCCGTATAATTGAATTCCCGCCACCGCATTGACTACCCGGTCCGCTCCGATCTCCCGCGGATTTTCATATTTGATCGCCAGTCCGGTTTTGACACCGGGGCCAACCTCAAGCGGTTTCACTTTGAAGTATTTTTCCACCATACTGCCGAATAGCCCGGTGACCGGCGGTACGACGCTTGAGATGATGGCGGCGGTTACGGCCCGGGGGGTCAGTCCGCTTTCTTGAAAGAGGTTTTTTAGCAGGATGCCATACTCATCAACAGTCTTCAAACGGTCGGTCGCCAACCGCCAATCGGCGGTCAGGCGTTTCCCGTCGTATACTCCGACTACGGTGTTGGTATTGCCGATATCAAAAACTAACAGCATGTCGCTCACTCCATTTTATCGAATAATGAAAATAATGATAAAGTCTCCTCGGAGTCGCCGCCGGGGAAGTCCTCGTTCAAAGCGGCGCTATACATATCGGTAATCGAATAATTCGTAAAATAGTTGCAGGCGTAATAACCGTCCAACCGTTCGACCGGGCAGTCGGCCTGCAGCCGGTCGGACAGGATTTGGGCGAAACGTTTCATCCCCATCCGCGCTACCGCGCTGTGACCGAGGTCGACCATTTTCAGGTTGTGATTGACGCCAAACCGCAACGCCGCCAAAGTCAGCTCGCCGGAGAGCAAGGTGTCGCAACCGTTGGCGATACAGGTTTCCCAAAGTTCGCGATGGTGAGGCAGGAATCCTGCTCCCAACCAGATCGCCACCTGTTTAACCGGAGCCCGCAACTCACCGGAGTAGGGCACGACAGTGATCTCCAAGGAACGTTGGCATGTTTCGATCAGGTTGCGCAACAGGGTATCAGTGGTCCCGAAAACCAGCTGTTGGCGTTCGTTTAGATCCGTCAATGCCAACGCGTTGGCCAATTCCGGGATGATTCCTTGCGGGGCAAGATTCCAAGCATGATGCAGCGCTAAAATTCGCAAGCGGCCGCTGGCGACCGCCTTGGAAGGTTCTCCGGTCCAGGGATGATAGGTGAACAACAAATTGATCCCGCACTGTTCGGCCTGGCGCAAATTTTCCGGCGTCGGGTCAACCGTCACACCGATCTTATGCACCTGCCACTTGGGTTCAAGCGGCGGGAACGACGGTGATTGGCGCTCCATAAAATTTGGGGCCAATTCGTTGATAATCTTGGCTAAAGCTTCGAACTCCATGGGGTCCCCCATTCTCCCAAAACATTAACCATCAAAAACACCGATGGTGTAATTTACGACTTGAGTTTTGCCGGCAGGCATCTGTTTTGCAATCCATTATATCATACCGACTTCGGTTAAATTATAACATAGTTTTGTCCTTTGCCAACCAAGTCAAACAACCGTTCGCTAACTTTCGCCAATTTCGAAAAGGATTCCCTGCGCCAAAGTGGAATAAATATCATTACTCATGATCCGGGCCCGTTGCGTCGCCCGTCGCCCGTCGTCCGTCGTCGGGCTCAGGCAGTACATAAAGGCCGCAATTTTCCCAAAAATCAAAGAAAATGGAGGTTCGTATGAAACGCTATTTCATCCCATTGCTCCTCATTTTTTTAGTTGTCGGAGCCAACTTCAGGATCATTCGGGCTGAGTCCAATTATCATCCGCTCAACGTCAATATGCAGATCAAGTTTCATTATATTATTGAACACGTCGACAAGAAAGACAGTACCTGGCAGCTAACCGTCGTCAAGAACACCTACCCGGAATCAGTCACCTATACCTGGACCCGACCGCAAAAAGACCGCACCGATTGGAAAGGAACCCGGATTCTGCTCGATCTGAAAAACAGCAAGAACTTTAATCCCTGGTTTACCAATAACGAATCCAAAGCTACCACCGATACCGCTCCCTGGTTGTCGCAACTGGTCTTTAAGGAGTTGACCGAAAAAGGCCGCTCGGCCGAGTTTCGCGAAGGCGGCACCGGCGCGTTGAATTGGGCCCGCACGGCGCTGGCGGTCAAAGAAAAACTGCTGTTTCCGGTCACCATCAATGGCAAGCCGGAAGCCTTAAAAGCATTAAAACTCAACAAAGGGATCGTGGTTTGGGACAATCCCAACAATCCGCTGATCCTGGAGTACGAACCATTGGGCGTCCCGTTGGTAACCAGCGTGACCGGTTGGAAAGTCGTCGAAATTAATTACTAATCGGTTTAAAATATTAAAGCTGTTGCCAAGTGAACCTGCAACAGCTTTTTTCATCTCAAACATTCTTAAAACCGTAAAAAACGACCAACTGACTTACCCGAGACAACGGTAGCCGATTGGACTCGATCAACGAAAAAACAGCCACGTGACGACTCCGAATAATGGGATTAAAATCAATCCGGAATACGCCAGATATTCAAAAAAGTGCGGAGCTTTGAACCCTTGGCGTTCGGCAATGGCTTTCACCATGAAATTGGGCCCGTTCCCGATATACGTGTTGGCGCCCATAAAAACCGCTCCGCAACTGATGGCGACGAGCAGATCGTTGCGGACTCCGGCAATCACCGCCATTCCCTGGGAACCAAGCGTCCGCGTCACATTCTCGGCTAGCGCAAAAAAGGTTGCATAGGTGGGCGCATTGTCCAAGAACGAACTTAACCCGCCAACCAACCAAAAATATTGACTCGGTTTGGTGATTCCAAACGCCGCTCCCCGGGTTTCCAACAACATCATCAGCGGGACCATCGTAATGAAGATTCCGGCAAACAAAACCGCGACCTCAATCAATGGGTGAAATGAAAATTGATTGACATTCCGCATTTCTTTCTTCGTGACCACCCACGCCAGACCCGCCATCACAATCATCGTCAATTCACGGATTCCGGCGGGAAATTGAAAAAAGATCGCCGCAAGCACTCCGGTCAAGAAAAGGAAATTGACTCCGCCCGCTACATGAAGCGTTTCGGCGGTAAACCGTTCTACTTTTTTCACCGCGATTCCTTCGCGCCGGCATTGCCGGCAATCCCAAACGTAAAACAATCCCAAGAGTATCCCAACGCCAACCAGCCAATGGGGTAATAATTGCAAATTCCAGCCAAACGGGACTCCGCGTAAATACCCCAGAAAAAGCGGAGGATCGCCTAAGGGAGTCAAAGCGCCGCCAATGTTTGAGACCAAAAAAATAAAAAATACGATGAGATGTTTAACTGATTGGCGCTCCCGGTTCATTTGCAGTAACGGCCGGATCAACAACATGCTGGCGCCGGTGGTGCCGATGAAATTCGCCAGGATTGCCCCGGTCAAAAGGACTCCGGTATTTAAGACCGGCGTTCCTTGCCAACGGGTTGTGAGGACAATTCCGCCGGTAATTATAAATAACGCCGCCAAAAGAATGATGAATGACAGATACTCCTCGAGCGCATGATTTAACTGCCGACCGTAGTTCAGTATCAAAAAGATCAACACCGGCAAGGCCAGTACCCCCGAAACCAGCGCCTGATTACGGTTTTTCTCCCAAAAATGCGGCGCCGCCAACGGTAAAATGGCAATCGCCATCAATAAAATAAAAAAGGGCAAAATCATTAATGTGGGAATTGCGACAGATGAATGCATAACTACCTCCTCGGGTTGGTTCGACCAACATTTAGAATACTCATTTCTTAATGCGAATACTACTTCCTCCGTTACAGAATTTGGTTTTGGACATAAAAAAAGTGGGAAACTCTAAAAAGAGCTTCCCACCCCAGAAGCAAACATCTCTTGAAAGCGAAATTTTCGCCCAACCGTTGATGCTTATTTCAATTTTTGATTATTATATCAAAAACTCGCTTTTGATTCAAGGGACAGTTCGTACCAGCATCGAAAACGCACCACCACAACCGGTCAGATGCCGTCCGTCAGATCCGGCGTGGCCATGATCACTTCGGTTCGGTCGCGAATCGGATCGTAACGGGTGTTCAATTCGATGTTCACTTGCCCGTTATTATAGTTCATGGTATCGGCAAGCAGGCGAGTATATCCCTTTTGCGACATGTTTCCGTTCATAAAGGCCGAATCAACCACCCGGGCGTTGATGCGCCGAAACGCTTTTCCGGAGAAATCCCGAATCAAACCAGGCGGAATCTTACCTTTTTGGTTACCCTGCAACGCGATGAAGAGACGGGGGTTCCGTCCCACTTTTCCCAAGGAGCTTTTGAGATTATCAAGATAACTGCGGATATTTTGAAGCGACTTATCATTCATAGTATTGACTCCGATTTGCGTTTCGCAGAAATTGTCGCTCCGGGTCGATTGCAGGGTCACAGTGACCACTGTTCCGTCGGGACGGGTCCCTTCAAAGGACAGATAGGAGAATTCCTTTTGTTCGCCGGAGAGCATCCCGGTTTTCAAGGTCAGATTCAGATCTTGCTTGATCCGCCCGCCCACGGTTTTGAGTTCGTTGACCGGCATCCAGCGTTGGTTCAACTGCATCCAGGTCTCGGTGGAAATCTCCGCTAGCGGGATCCCCGTTGCCTTCCAGGCAATTTCCAACGGGTGTTCGCAAAGTTGTTCCCCGATCGTTACATCCACGAATTTCATGGAAAAAAGCAAAAGAAACGCGCTTGCCAACGCCATTTTTGTTACAAAACGTCTAACCATCGTTTCATCCCTCCCCAACTGGAAGAATTGCAAATTTCGCTTCGTTGCCGGTTATGCAATTCTCGCTACAGTCATTTTTGGCCGGTCGCGGATGAAATATACGGTGATATGAAAAAAAATCACCAACTCGATGTAATGCTCTGTAATAAAAACGGAACCAGGTCTCCCTTTGCTTGCACTGACAAGCGATATCAAAGCGACTACTTACCGGCAAGCGCTTGATTGCGTTTGGTTGCGGCCCTCGCTCCAAACCGGTCGATCGCCTTACCCAGCATTTTGCGGACCCATCCGATCCGAATCGGATAATAATAATCCGACTCCAACCAGCCTTGATCCCGGTAGTAACAATAATCAACATGTTCATGATCATTACTGACCCGGTACATCGACCGCACCATTCGGAAAATAACGAACTCATATAACGAAGGAGAGCGGGACTCGCGCTGCCGCAAAACCTTGACAAACCGCCGGGCGGCGCTGTCGATTTTTTGGTCGATCTCCTTTTGTTCCGCCGGGGTTCTGGGGGCAATCGTCGACACATAGAACCCTTTGACGATTTTAAACCCCCACCACCTTGCGACTTCTGACAAATATTTCACGATCGCCCCACCGCCGTAAATTCCTTGGGTGACGATCGCCAGAGAGGTTTTATCAAAATAGCGGGGCCGGTGAAAAACAAACGCCATCCGGTCCAATAAATTTTTCATGATGGCAGTAACCTGCAAGGCATAATTCGGCGTGGCGAAGATCACTCCGTCCGCGGCTGCGATCTTCCGCAACAACATCCCCAAATCGTCGCGATGGGGGCAATGCGTTTCCCCTTTTGACAAGCAGGAAAAACACCCCGTGCAGATACCTAGGTTATAGTCTTTTAAGAAAAGATATTCAAAATCAATGGCGCCAAACGACTCCAGCCGTTTGCCAAATGCTTCGACTACTTTTAGGGTCTCAGCGCGCCGGGGACTGCCGATCAAAGCAAGTACCTTTACCGTTTGCATCGTCTTTTACCTCTCACGATGATATCCTGTCCAATTTCTTATCAAAATCGCCAATTAAATACTAACTAATGGACGACTCATCATAATTGCTTGGGGTATTGTTTTTTTTCTCTGAAATTGGGAATTTTCGGGTATCGGATTTGGGCCAAAAGGCATACCATAGTCCGATGTTAATGGATTGGCGAGGAGGAATCATCTTTGGGATATTATGTGCAGGTGGAACCCGGGGTGCGGATTTACGTGGCGGACTTGAATCCCGAAGGGTGTCCGACAATCCTGTTTATTCATGGTTGGCCGGCCAACCACAATCTGTTTGAGTATCAGTTTGACCAGCTCCCAAACAGGGGCTATCGCTGCATTGGGATGGATATTCGCGGCTTTGGCATGTCGGATAAACCCTGGCACGGTTATTGCTACGACCGTCTGGCGGATGATATTCGCTGCGTGGTTGAATCCCTGCAACTGCGGGATTTTATCCTGGCCGGCCATTCGGTGGGGGGCGCGATTGTCATTCGTTACATGGCTCGCCACAACGGCTACGGGGTAGCGAAACTCGCCTTGTTCGCCGCGGCCGCCCCCAGCTTTGTTCAACGCCCCGATTTCCCTTACGGTTTACCAAAGGAAGCCGTCACGAAGCTAATTGTTGAAACTTATCAAGACCGTCCGCAAATGTTGCGGGAATTCGGAGATATGTTTTTCTTCCAACATACGACGGAACCGTTTTCCGACTGGTTCTTTCAATTAGGGTTGCAAGCGGCCGGTTGGTCGACTGCGGCCGTTGCGACCTCGCTCCGCGACGAAAGTTTGTTTGGCGATCTTGCAACGATCCGCGTTCCCACTTTAATTTTACATGGCATTCATGACCAAATATGTCCGTTCCCGTTGGCAATGGCTCAACACGAGGCCATCAAATGCTCAGAGCTTATCCCCTTCGAATTCAGCGGTCACGGTTTGTTCTATGACCAACGGGAAAGATTCAACCAGGAACTGACGCGCTTTATTGAAGAATAGATAAATACAAAAAAGCCCGGTTTCCCTCGCCGTTGGCGATGGGAACCGGGCTTTTGGCTAGCCACGATTATTTCCCGAATTGTTTATCCAACCAATTGAAGGCCTCGTTCTGCATTTCCTGGACGAAAACGTGCCCTTGGTCGGACCAGATTTTCGTCTCCAGTTTGTTGGCGGCTTTATTGGCGGTCCAGACCTTTTTCATTTTCGCGAAGGCTTCGTTGACCGAATTGACCGGGAATAAGCCGTCCTGACCACCGGCGTAAACCAATAGCGGTTTCGGCGCGGCCAAAGCGGCGACGTCGGGGTAATCAAGATAACGCGCGATATAGGGGTGCAACATGGAAAACGCCGATTGACCCTTCAATTGATTATTACCCGGGACCATCAACCCTTGCATGGTAGCCATCCAGCAATCGGCGACCCCCGCGGTAATGGCGTCGGATAACGCCGCGCATTGCCAGGCGCGGAAAGCGCCCATGGAGAACCCGATGGCGGCGACTTTCTTCTTGTCGACTTCGGGCATTCCCGCTAAAAATTCGGAGGCTCTGACGTCTTCCTGGGCAATAATCCCTGCAAAGGACGTGCCCAAATTAAAAAGGTTGGCGGCCAGGGCTTGCTGGGAGTCGGTTTTAAATCCGGGCACCGAACGGTCGCCCCAACCCAAAGCGTCGATCGAAAGCACGATATAACCCCGTTTGGCCAGTTCATCCCCTGGGAATTTCCCGGAGAAAAATTTGGCGGCCCATTCCTGGGAAGATTTCAACCGCGCTTCATCGCCCCAGGTCTGGACGAACTTTTCTTTCCCAATATCAAATTTGCTGCCGTGATCGTGCAGAAACAACGCGGCCGGAAACGGTCCGTTGCCTTTCGGTACCAGCAACAACGCCAGCACGCGGCTTTCGGCGCTAATGTTGAAGACGACCTTTTTAGCGATATATGTACCACGATCAATTTGGTCGATGACTTTGGGGTTAAAAGCGGTTTTGTCCTGGGATTGGATCATGATTTCCCTGGCTTTGGCCAGGCCTTCCTTGCGCCAAGCGACCGGATCTTTCACTGTGTCTTTCCACCCGAGACTAAATTGCATTTTATTACGAAGGGATTCATAAAAAAGCGGAAAACTCCGGTCGGGGGAGTCGATCGCCTGGGTTTGGTATTCGGGCGCTTCGGCCGCTGTAACTATAAACATTGAGGCAAACACCACCAACACTCCGATTAACGTTCCGATCATCAACTTCTTTTGCATCCTTGACCTCCTTTTGATGAGTTTGTTACTTAATTTTAACCGGATTTAGCGAGGTCCGCAAGTACCAGATAGCCGGTGTTTGCTGGGCATTATCCGATTGGCAGCGAACCTGTTCTGAATTTGTTCTCACTCGTGCCGTGATTTTGAATACCCCGTTTTGGTTCTGGCGGCGAGTTTACGCAAATAACATGAAACATTTGAATGTTTTTCGAAGGGGAATACCGCTTAACGAGGACAAAAATAGCATATGAAAATTTTTTAAAATATCGTCTGCTATTTCTAACCTCCCAGAAATTTGTTGCGCAAATCGAATTATTTATCACAGCAATCGTAACGTAATCCAATGGTATTTTGACATTACAAAGCAAAACGGTGTTGATGAGCGGGAAATGCCGTTCTTTGATGATCTTTATTTGGATGTGGTGGTTTTACCTTCGGGAGCAGTACTGCTTTACGATGAAGACGAGCTTAGCGCGGCGTTGCAGATTGAGGATATTACGGAGTCCGACTATCACCTAAATTCATCAGGCAAGGTTTTGACCAATTCTCCAATATTAATTAACGACATACAAACTGCTTTACGCACTAATATATTTATCGTAAACTCAGTTTCATTCAATCCCTTAATAAAATCTTGTATCTCCACCGCATCTTGTTTCATATGCCGTAAAATAGTTTCAATTTTTTTCATAGATCGTTTTGGCCTCCTTTACAATGGCCCGATCAAATTCCTCTTCTAAAAGCGATTGAAAAGTAAGCAAATCGACTTTCCGACCTAACGCTTCCTCTAGTTCTTGTTTCAGTGCTACCATATCCAAGTAAATCATAGGTTCCACGAAAATCAACGATCAAATCAATATCACTTTGGTTCGTATGTTCGTTTCGCGCGAACGAACCAAAAACAGCCGCCTGTTTAAGATTAAATTGTTCAAATAAAGGTTTAGCCAGTTCTTGAATCTCTTTTAAACTAGAAACACTCATTATTTCCACCTCAATACTCATATAACATTATATTACCACAAACGAAGGAAAACATATATGATCGGTCTGAGTGTTGCTGTGATTGAGATTTCGATGAATTGTTACACAAATGAAAGTGCTCAAGTTAACGCCCATATCATTCCAGGTTATGCTGAAGCGGTCCCTTTGAATCCTCAAGAATGCCGTGAAAATCCCTTCTCAGACACAGAGCTTTGCTTCGCCTCCAAATCAATGTGTTGCCGAATCAACACCGGCAGATATGATTCAATCAACATTTTCATGACAACCGGCGCGTTTCGCTTAAATTTTTCAAAATCAAACTCCGGTGCGCTCGCCAGGTCGGAGACGCCGCGTACGATGCAACAGCGGACATCGTTGAGGGAACAGATCTTGGCGATGGAGGCGGATTCCCAGTCGGCCGCCGTCACTTGGCGCTCCCGCAAATGCCGGCATTGACTCGCGGATACGGTTTGATCGCCCGACGCGATCAAACCTTTAAATATTGGGCGGGGAAATTCATTGGGATTGATCCAAGCGGTATCCAAAGCTACCATCTCATGGAAAATATTGTTCCGTTTTCGGGCCGGATCAACATCCCATTGCGCCGTTTGTTCGGCGAGAATGACATCAAACAGCTGCAATTCCGCCGCCACCCCGCCACAGGTCCCCAGGACCAAAACGAACTCCGGCGACCAGCGATCAATCGCATATTGGCAAGCTCCGGCGGCAAGGGTTTTGGTCGGACCGCTATAATAAAAAACACCCTCACACCCGGCAATGTTTGCTTTGAAAGATTCGCCGTAGGGAAACTGGTCAAGTACTGGCGGATTGAGCAACTGTTTCACTGCGGCCCATTCGACTTTGGAAGTAATCTGAATGGTTAGCATGAAAACCTCCGGTTGGTTGAAACATTTAGGAAATCTCTGGTACGTTTTCGAGGCTGGGGTGAAAAGTCCTTCTAGAAAAAGAAAAGCGACCGCCAGGTTGGGGCGACCGCTGTAGAGCTTCCTTGTCAGAACGCATCATAAAACCAAGCTATTCGAATTTGCTTTTAATCCATGCCGGATTTCTTCGACAATCAAGCACTGCATAAATAAGTATCGTATCATTGTCAATACGATAGTAAATTGCAAAAGGGAACTTTTTCGATAACAATCGGTAATATTCGGAAAAATAAATTCCATGAATTCCCGCATAAAGACTTAAGGAGTCTATATCGGCGAACAATGAATCTAAAAAATAATTACCAAGTCCCTCAGCCTGTTTTTCGTAAAATTGGTACCCTTCAATCAAATCTTGGTAGCAGCGTTAAGAATTCGTATCTTCATAAAATTTGATCGCGAATTTGTTTTTTCGCTTGATCCCAGCCGATGAATTCCGCTTTACCGGTTTTTAAATCCAATTCTCTCTCTTGCAACGTATTCTCATGCCATGACGGGGATGAAAGACTATCGGCCTTTTTACAAAGATCATCCCAAAGTAATTCCATTATTTGAATTTTTTCTTTAACAGACATCTGTTCTAATGGTAAATTAATGTCCATTTCAATTAACCAACTTTCAAGTTTACTACTTTGATTTTATTTATTATACCAAATAATAGGGAATGACGCTAGTTTCGGGAAATCTATAGCCAATTAATTTCATCAAAAAAATTGTATACTATATATGTCGCACTAAATATTTTGGACGATCTTGATTGCGACCTCCTTGCTTCATAAGTCGAAATAAATCCAACGGATATCGTATGACCATTCATCAAAAGGAGCCGGCATATGACTGAATTTTGGGAAGCCAGTTTTAGCGAAAAGCAAGCGATGTGGGGATTTGAACCTGCGGAAGCCGCGATCTGGGCAAAGGACTTTTTCCTGGCTCAAAACGTTCAGGAGATATTGATCCCGGGTATTGGCTATGGCAGAAATGCCCGGATTTTTTTGGACAACGGAATCGGCGTAACCGGGATCGAGATTTCCAAAACAGCGATTGACCTGGCGCGGCAAAACGGGTTGACTATTCCGATCTATCACGGTTCCGTAACCGACATGCCCTTTGACGCCAAACTGTATGACGGAATCTTTTGTTATGCGTTAATTCATTTGTTGAACCGTCGCGAACGGAAGAAATTGATCAACGACTGCTACCGTCAGCTAAAACCAGACGGACAGATGATTTTCACAGTCGTTTCGAAGCAGGCCCCAATGTTTGGCGCCGGCCAACAACTAAGCAAGAATCGCTTTCAAACGGACCACGGCGTGAAGCTATTCTTTTACGACGCCGCTTCGGTACGCAGCGAATTTGGCGGATTTGGTTTGGTGGAGTGTCGGGAGATTGACGAGCCGGTTAAAAATAAGCCGCAGCATCCGGTGGGGAAGTTTTTGATGGTGCGCTGTAAAAAGGTGTAGTCTCTGCCTAACCCCCCTGTCTGAACCAGGATTCAACGGATTTAACGGATTAAAAGATTTTGAAACATAAACCCGCAACGACTGTGCATCCTTGCTCGACGACTGTGCATCCTAGCGCAACGACTGTGCATCCTCGCGCAACGACTGTGCATCCTCGCCCAACGACTGGGCATCCTCGCGCAACGACTGTGCATCCTT
>JAEZFP010000003.1 GCA_023417475.1 Bacillota bacterium
AAGACTTCATAAAAAAACAAATTCCAAATTCCTCCCATCAAGTAAGCGATGTAATTTACCTACCAAAATATGATCAAAAAAAATCCAACAAAGTTGTTTACAATCCATACCATGTTCAATCAAAAGAATTTGGAATTTACTCAAACACAAGAAATACAGTCGCAAAAACAGAAAATACGAGTCCTGAAATTCTGATAGAAAAAAGTAGAATTGGAAATAATGATAAACAAATAAAACAGGTCGCAAATGCGGAAATTGACTATAAAAATTTGACAGTACTCGAAAGTGCCATACTATCCGAACTAGTGAATTTCATTAAACACACCTACAAATCCATAATAGACGTATTGAAACCGAATTATCCTGAAACTGAGATTTATCAAACTTTAATAACTATGGAAGATAGGGGGTGGCTAGAATAGCTGGACAGTCCAGACTTTCGGAACTTCCAGAACCTAAATACCAAACAAAACCTCCTACACTTTTATTGAACTGGGACCAGACACGAACAGATCTAAAAAAATTTATTTACCTGCACATAATCCGTGCTGCGGGAGAATACCAAGATCCACATTTGAAACTTACAACCACCAAATTAGTTAAAACCATGGCTAACAATACAGGAATCGTTAAAAATCAATTAAAGCTCTACGTTGAAAATCTTTTTTTCTATGGATATTTACTTAAACCATATTTGAATGATGAAATTATTGTTTCAGACAAACTCTACGATGATCTTTGTAATCTTGACAGGATACGAGAGGAGGGTGTCTATAAATGAAGGGTCTTCTATCTTTTTATGAATCATTTTATGGAACTAACTTTTACAGACACTTCAGAAGGCCACCTGACTTTAATAAATCCAACTTCAGAATACAGTTCACAGTCAAAGATCCAAAAAGTTTATTCATACATGCACACCGAAACAACAGCAATCATCCCTGTTTAATCCACACCTATGATCATGGAAGTTACGACAATTTAAAAGAGAAGAAAAATAGTATTATGGTTTTTGATAGGGTCTTCCTTGATTTTGATGCAGAGAATGAAGAAGCTCGAAAAATTAAAAATGAACTGGTTAAACTTAGAAGTTATGGATTAAATTACAAAAAAATTTTACAGAATAAACTCCGGGAAAAACTCCAAAACTTGGTAATAAAAGATGAGATATCCAAACCTGCGATAGATGATGCCAAAAACTTTGCACAAAAATTTAAAGAAGCCTTTGGAAAACCTCCAATACTATTTTTCAGCGGATTCAAAGGATGTCACGCATACACATTATTCAAACCAATTCAATTTAAAGATATTAATAAGGCTATCTCATGGTTTGCAAAAAATGCTAAAAAAGCTTATGATTATTCTACCCTTGATTTATCAGTGACTAATGATGCCAAGGCCAGACTTTCAAGAGTTCCTTACACTAAACATCAATTAACAGACCTAACAGTAGTCCCATTCCAGCACTTTGATGATTACGATAAAATAATGGGTAAATCTTTGTATCCCGAGGTTGAAAATTTTGATGTTGAGAAATATAGAACAAATTTCTATAAACACCTACAAAAAATTGATGAAATAGAATATTACAATTCAAAAATTAGAAAAACAACTCCAAAACCTGAGATGGCCACAGGAAATAATTTTAAAGGTGAATATGATCATCGTATATTCTTCAGACAAATCCTTGGAGATCCAGTTCGTGAGTATCCAGAAAAAGAATATGTAATGTATCACTGCCCATTCCATGACCATGAAGATAAAAAACCATCCTTTCAAGTGAATAAAAAAGGATATTACTGTTATGGCTGCCAAAGGAAAGGTAATTACTGTCACTTTTTTAAAGATTATTCTAATTGATAATGTGAAATTTATAAAAGTATTAGCTAATAGAATTAAATTATCACACAAACTAGATATTTTAAAGGTAATTAAAAAATTTATTTAAAAAAATATGATAGAAAATAATATCAGTAGATGATAATATGGATGAATTACAAATAATACTATCTATTGTTATTCCTTTAATTGTTTCATTGATTGTATGGACATTAACATACATTATACCTTATATTAGCCCAAATTGGATCTCAAATGGTTTGATAAAGTTTACAAGAGATGATCCATCAGATCCAGTTGGTATTGGCCTTATTATAAGTCAATTTTTAAAATATGATGATTGGAAACGTTTAAATGCGAGTAAAAGAATTCAACGTATGTTTATTAAAAAAATCAGGGAAATTGAAAAAGATAATGAACAAGAATGGTCTGAGTTAGTTAAAAAGGTAATTAAAATGCCTTTAAAAGATGCATTAATGAAATTAGATTTGGTGTTGGTTGAATTAAGAGACAAGAATTATGAAAAAAAATATAATATCCATCTCACTTCTCCGGATGTTATAGAACATTTTGAAAAACAAATAGAATCTCTTGAAGATTATCGGAAAAAATATTATGAAATTTTAAAACAATACAATAATGCCATTATTTGGGACCAATGTACAATCCCCCCTAAATTTATTGAGAGGTATAATAAAGAAAATTATGTTTTATCTTTAAAAGAAATTGAATTAATTGATTTTAAGTATATAATGCTTGATAAAAATGGAAAGATGAGTACGGAAGAATTTTTAAATATTAAAGGTCATAATACTCCGAAAAGACAAACCGATGATGAAATAATCGCCATTTTCAATGATGTTATTTTTTATATAGATTATCCACATTCTAAATTTAAAAAAGATAAGTTAATTTATCGTTTATCTTTGGGACTTAGTGACCATGAAAGATCTCAAAAAACTCTGAATGGCATTATTAGTGAAGTCGAGTCACAGATATTAATGAAAGATTATAATGACATAGTCAAAAGACATAATTTATAGAAATATCACACATTTCAACCTCTTGAAAATAAGAATTACATAGAGATATTAATTTGTCAATATTAAATATAAATAATTCATTTATATTAATTTATTTTGCAATATTTCATAAATTCTGCAAATTCTGGATTATCATCATTCATCTTAGTATCCTATTTAAGCCCACTTTCTTCTCAATAATTGATTTTCACATTTTTTCACGTAATAGTTTTTCTTTACCTTCTTTTTGTTTAAATTACTTTTCCTCAAAATTTTATTATTAGGATTTGTTACCTTCGGCTTCTTATTTACCAAATTCTTTTCGCCAAATTTATTTTCTTTCACAGATTCTTCTTTCACAGATTCTTCTTTCACAGATTCTTCTTTTATAATATTTAAATTATATTTTCCCAATCTTAACAATGCCAATAAAATCAAATGAAACATTCCCATTTGATATTCTTTATCATCAGCAAGGGAATGGGCAATTTTATGTCTTAGATTGTAACCTGCTTTTTCCACTAACAAAAATTTAAAAAATAATATTTCTTCATCATTAAAGAACGATTTTAATTCATTTATGCGTAAAAGCATATTAATATCTTTTTCTCTTGCAATGTTTCTTCCCTTGTCTTGCTTTTGGTAAAATGTAGATATGCCTAAGAAATTTTGACAAATATCTCTTAATAGTCCCTCTAATTTCAAAGTTAAAGAATCTATTATTAAAACAAAATTAGGTTCATAAGTAGGATCTAATAAATATAAATTTATTATATCAAAATATTCCCATAAAGCGGGAGAAATAAGATCTAACCAATTTTTTCTAATTATTTTTCCATCTTGTATTTCTTTTTCAAAAGTTTTTCCTATCCAAGATTTTTGAATAAAAAAATTTATCAAAATGTCATAAGATAGTTTATTTGCTGTAATTGCTTTTATAATTACGATATTTAATAAATTAACTGTGTTAAATTCAATTATCCTTTTAAAATGAGCAAGAATCTGATAATACCTTAGTTCATCAGCTTCACTAAAATGTTGCATCACATGTCCATTATGATCTAAAACCGATCTAGGTACTCTTGAAGAGAAATGTTTTAACATTTCTTCATCAACAAACTTCTCAACATCTTTTAAATTCGGCAATATGTTTTTATCTAACATTAAATATGGAATTATTTCCGTTGAATGGTTGGTAATAAGATCATGTGCAATTTCATGGCATCTATCTATTGTATTAGTGAGATCTATTGTAGTTTCACGTTTTAAAAGTTTCATGGAACTTTTAAATTCTATATATTTCTTTTCTAATTCAGAAATTTTTATTTCATTTTTAAGGTTTTTATAGTGTTTTAAAGCATTTTCACAATAATGTATCCTGGCATCATTATCCTTTTTATCGGCTTCCTCCATCAATGATTCATAAGATTCTCCAATAGTTTGTTCCCACGGAAATTTTTTTGTATTTAATTTATTTTCTACTTTCTTTCCAAACTCTAAAATTTTAATTGTTTTATTGTAATCTTTTTCAAATATTGACATTTCAGCTAATTTCCATAATATGTCTTCCATCCCACTGAAATCTGCTTTAATAAAATTTTTTTTATCATTTAACATCAATTGAATTAAATCTGTCCTTAAATAAAATGAGTTATTGCTATTATAATTGAATTGGTGAATCAATCTTTTAATTTCAGATTTTACTTTTGCAACATTATATTTTGAACTTACAGCTATAATATATGCATTTTTAATTGATTTAACTATTTTAAAACCGTAATTTTTATTAGGTTCTTTAAGATCCTTTTTTTCGTATAATGTTACTAGTCTTAAATATGAATCTACTGCTATTTCTGCATATTTTCTATGCTTTTTGGGACTATTCCATAAAATTATAGAATAACGTGCTTTCAATAACAGATTTTTTGAAGTATCGAGCCTATGAATCAGATAATTATAGGTGTCATTATCAAAATTTTCTAAATCTGGAAAGTTATGTTTGGTTCCATCTTTTGAAGTTTTTGTCCTAGCAGGGATGATTTTGCCCATAAAGGTATCAAAATAAAAAAAGTCAACTTCCCATTGAGCTTTTTTTCCACTTAAATCTTTAGATTTTAGTGAATTTTTATAATCAAAGAATAATTTTCCAATTTGATAATGTTCATAATTCCATGCATTTTTTTCAATATAATCATATAAATCGTTCAAATTCTTAAATTTAATTTCCAATTCAATTCCCCCGCTAAGTAACCCACATATAGATATTGAATAATTATTATAATATCTATTGATTATTTCAAGGAGATTAAATTTGTGGAAAAAAGAGTTTATAAATTTGTTATTTAATTCTAAAGATCCATCTCAATTAGATGCTAATAAAGCTAAAAAATTAAAGTTCAATAATACACCTTCTTCTTTATTTAAGTACAGAACTATGGATAAAAAAGGCCATACTTTGGATCTTATTAGTGAAGATAAAATATATTTATCTAAACCCAGTAATTTTAATGATCCTTTTGATTGTGCTCTCAATATAACTACAAAAAGTATGGATAATGATTACATTAGAGAAATTCTGTCAGATTATGATTTAAGTATTCTTAAACGATTTAATTTTACATCTAAAGAATTATATAAATTAAAGAAAAGTAAACGCTTTATTCATGATATTAGCAAGTTATATGTTAAAAAAATATATCCAAATTATAAAAAAAATCTAGAAAAGTATAATGGATTAGTGAATAATTTAGAGAACAAAATTATGGATAGTCATCTAAATTTGGAAAAAATTAAAAATCATATATATTTGACATGTTTCAGTGAAATTAATGATTCTATTTTGATGTGGAGTCATTACACTCATAATCATGAAGGTATATGCATTGAATACAATTTTAAGGAACTGAATTTTAATAATCCTTTGACACGTTATACATTCCCCGTGATTTATTCGGATAATGTGCTTGATTTTGGGGAATTCTTGCCGAATTCAAATAAAGAATTCGAAAATATTATGGAAAAATATATGGATGGAATTAATCCCAACGATATTTCAGATGGATTAGTACTTCCTGAAATGAGTAACAATAGAAATAATATGGCAATTTTTGCTGTAGCTCTTAATAAATCTAAAGATTGGGATTATGAAAAAGAGTGGAGATACATTTTACTTCATAAAACTGCATTAAACCCACCGAAGTTTATTGATGTACCTAAACCTAAAGCGATTTTTTTAGGTGCTAAGATAAATGATATAAATAAGGAAAAAATTATTGAAATAGGCAAAAAAAGAAATATAAATGTTTACCAAATGAAATTGAAATTAGGAACTTATTTCTTAGAATCTTATCAGTTAATCTAAATTGAACTTTCAATAAATTCTAATTTAACTGCTGCAAAGTTCCTTTGTCGCAAGCTCCTCAGTCACAAAAACATAATCGTTACTACAATTCATATTTAACAGTTGAGTACCATAATTATTTCTTTATAAGTAAATTTAAGCATTTTAAAGCGAAATATTTATATAGTCCGGATGACATAATATTACTTACAGGAGTAAAAGTATTATAAGGTGATTCGGATGATACATCAGCAAAATATGAGACAAATGGTTTTTGTACCCCATTATCATAGAGATGGAGAATGTTTAATTGGAAATAGTAACACTGGAAGATTACATTCCTTGGATTGTAGTGCCATTGACATGATGCGTGAAGACCATAAAATACCAACCGATGGTGCAGGATTCACACCATGTGGATGGTGCCACGCATGTGGAACAACCCACCAAGATATCTTTCAAGAAGCCAATGAAGATCCTGAAGGAACTGAACTCTGCATGGACAAAAAAATAATCCAACTATTCAAACAAACAGGATGTGCAACTTGTAGCTCCAAGAAAGGAATAATAAAAATGTTCCCAGATCCCCACGGTGTGAGACTCATAGGAAAACAAGGCCATTGGTGGATATACTTCGAATGTGAAGAATGCGGATACCAAACAGCATGGTGGAAAGCAATAAATAAACTAAAAAATAGCAAATAAAGGGGTTAAAATGAAAAATGAAAAACGGGTGTGTTTAACACTCCCCCAACCTATTCATGAAATGATTTGGAAAAAATCAGGAAAACTCAAAGTCAACTACGTTGCAGAATCACTATTAATAGAATACATTGTGGATCCAGAGCTACAAAAGAGAGTTAAAAAAAGAATTAGAGACTGTTTTAAACAAAATAAGCAAAATATTTCTCAGTGAGAGATGGTTTTAGTAACAAGCTGTAATTAAGAAGTGGTTATGATATGATTGTACTTAATGATAGTGAGGGTAATCTAAAAGAATCTATAATTTCATTAAAAAAAATAATTCATTACTAAAATGAATGTCCTAATTTTATACATTACGGATGAATCCATTAAAGTTGACTTATGAATAAATTAAATTGCTTTTTTTATTTTTGCAAAATATAAGATTATTGCACCTATAATAGAAAAGGTAAGACCTGCTAATAGATATACTGATGAATATGCTCCACCAATAATCGACATTGCTAATCCTACTATAAATAGTAAAATTCCTAATAAACTATATTCTTCCCCTGCGTAATATTTGTCAAATCCTTTAAATCCTTCTCTTTTAATATCAGTATTTATATGATCTAATTCTTCTCTTTTTTCTCTCATTATTTCAACAATTAAAGGAAGATTTTGATCTTCAATATCCGAAATGATCATATCTATCTTTTCTATTTTTTCATCAATTTCATTGGATTTTTCTTTAATTTCTTTATCTATTTTTATCCTATCTACACTATCATACTGTATAATATTTTGTCTTTCTTTCTTTAACCTAAAAAGTACCTTTGTAATATCTAAAAGTTCTTTTAAAATCTGAGTTAACCTACTCGAACCGTTTTTGGTTTCTTCCATTACTAAGATGGACATATCTATCTTATTTTCTAAATCTTTAATGCTAGACTCTTTAGGTTTTCTTAACAAATTTTCGTAAATATGAATTCCTTGATAGAAATTTAAACAATATGGACATATTTTCAGTTCCTCATTAAATTTAAATAATAACTTATTATAATTATCTGTTGCCTTTTTAAACTCTTTTATAGCATGTTTAAGGAAATTAAGTCTAACTTTAGAGTTTTTAGAGCTTATATATTTCTGAACGTAGTAACGGCCAATATAATAATTATATAAACCATTTGCAAGATTGTATTTCGGATCTCTAGTTACCAATTTAATTGAAATTGTTATGTGGTTAATTATCATGAATGGTATTATAAAACTTGGAATAAGGCCAAAAAATATTATATTATAAACATTAGGAGATAAGGAAATAAAGAAATTCAAAATAACATATGTTAATGGAAATAGCAGCAAAATAGGTAAAGCAACTATTACAACATAAAAAAGGATTAAATATTTCTCCCTCTTAAATTTTAATAATTTCCACAGAACTAATAGTAATAAAATTATGCCGGCAAGTAAATAAGGAATATTATTGAGAATATATATCCATGTGTCTTTAACTAAGTAAAGTCCAATAAATAGTAGGATTCCTAAAAATATAAATCTAGTCCAACCAAACTTGAAACAGTAGTTAGATTGCTTTAAAAGTTGATCTAAGGTGTTACTAGCATTTAAATAATTTTTAGATTTTACTTGATTTTTTGATTTTTCAATAGCTACAGTTAGGCAACCATCTCTAATTTTTTTAGATTTTTCTTTCGATAAATCTATTGTTAAATTCCACACCTTTTCTTTTGGTAAATCTGAATAAAAATCACTGAAAGCTGATAAAATTCTCTGTTTAACCATCTTTTCTGGATCTTTTAGAAGAATATTTATTATATCCCACGCATTTTGAGGAAATTTGTTACTTTTTCCAATATATTCACATATAGTATAACCCGTTTCGCCCCTTATTTTTGGATCAATGTCTTCTGAAGATAATTTTAGTAGATTCCAAACTTTTTTAGCAGGAATTTTATCACTATTTTCTTGTAAATACGAAATTTGCCAATACTTGGCATCATTTTTAAAAAAAAGATCAATATGAGTAGGTATTTCTTTATATAATATCCAAGCTTCTTCATTATTGGGTAAAATATTGAAATTAGTAGTAATTCCCATAATAAAATTCAGTGAAATCGTAAGATTATTTTTATATTTAGTATAAACTTTTAAAGCTAAATTCCATGCTTCATTTGAGGGTAACTCATCAAATCTACAAAATAGGGCATTAATATTATTATTTAGTTCGATAAAATTATCATTAGATAAATTAAATTCAATTTCATTGCTTAACTCATTCCAAAAGGTTTCATCATGCGTCATAGCTTCAAATATTATTATTCATTATTTACTTTAAATATTTGCTATTGATTAAGATATAATATGATTTATCAGTAGAATTATATTCAATTTAATATTTTTATTAAGATTTTTGTGTGTGTGTTTTTAATTATTATTATATATGGGGAAAATCATACTAATACATATGAAAATAATACAAATTTTGGAGGATATAAGTAAAGGCAAGAACATTATATTCTACAATAAGAACATCTATGATTGTTATAATCAATTAGAAGATGATTATTTTTGTATATATTTTAATGAACCTACACCAGTTAAAGTTAGATTGATCAAAATAATTAATCAAATAACTAGCGATAATACCTCTTCATTAAACCGAAAAACCATAGCTGAACTAAAGGATATTTTGATCAAGGAATTAAAATATGAACGGTTAATTATTTGTTTTAATCATTTTGAGCGTTTGACTAACAAGTCTGTTCAGGTTTATAAGTCTCTTAATAGTTTGGAGAATATTCAGTTTGTCTGTAGTTTCAAAGATAAATTTAAAAAGGAGATATATTCATTTTATTCACAGTTTGAACTTGCAAATAAGGAAGAATATGAAAAGGAAACGGTTAAAGATGAAATAAGTATGACTTTTCCTGTTTATTTGTTTATAGCTCTGCTTTTTTTTGTTATTTATCTTAAAGCAGCAACCTCACTTTATATGGCTTTCATATTACTCGGGGCTGCATGGTTTTCTTTGATAATATTTAGAACTTTAATCTTTATAGGGGGCCGGCCATGAGAATTTACACCCATATAGTCGGAGCTCTGGTTCTGTTCTTAGTATTTGCTTATGTATTCAATTTAAACCAGATTTTAGTAGGATTAATGTTTGCTGTTTTAGGTTCAGTTTTTCCAGACATCTTAGACAATATAATAAGCGAACACAGAGGATATGGCCACTCATCCATATGGATCCTCTTAACCATACCAATCCTATTCTTTAACTTTACAATAGGATCTGGAATTTTAATCGGATTAATCTCTCACATATTACTCGATTCAATAACCACCCATGGAATACCTTTCCTCTATCCAATCAAGAAAACCAGTTTCACTGTTCTAAAATTAAACAGAAGAGTTAAAACTGGTACCAACCAAGATAAAGCTATGTTTCTAGCATTGGTTTTTTTATTAATCACCATTTTATGTTTAAACATGGCTTACACCCAAATAAATACCTTAAACCCATTTCAATCATTTGCAACACAAAATCTTAGCACGGGCCAAAACATTGGCATAAGTACTTCTAATGACTTCAAAGCCATCTTTAATTTTGATTTACACTTAGATCAGAATGATAAGAATATCAGTGTGAAAAAAGTCAGTGAAAATGAAACTGATTACTTAATAAAAAAAATCGAACCCGGAGGTTGACAAATATGAAAAACTGTAGAATATTTTGTGATGCATATGGCACATACGTAGTTAAATCAAGATGTAGAAATTGTACATTAAGAAGAGATTGTGTAAAAATAAGATTGCCTAAGTCAAAAAATCATAATTTGAAACAAATTGAATACTTTAAATGAAAAAAAGCTATCATTTATCAACATGATAAACGGTTAATCCCACCTTTAATTCACTTTTATCATATACAGTTTTTATTCCCGCTTTTGATCCTTTATTTGCTTCTTCTACCTCATCATTTTCGATCTGTAAAGATGTTATTTTTTCTTCTAAAAATTTATTATCCAGCAGATAACCAATTGTTTGACCTTTATATAGCTTTCTACCTGTTATATCAATTCCTATAATGTTTTTATTAGATATATATGTAAATATTTTACCTATAACTTTGTAATTTGATGGCACATCTGATATTTTCCCCTTTTCATAAAATAAATCTCTAACTACCTTTGGATCCCAATTATAATCTATCATTCCTTTAATTAGAATAAACAGATTCCATGTAGTCATAAGGCCAATATCATGAAAGTTTGCATCTTTAATTTGTTGTTCTTTAAATACTTCATTGTTATCTCTTTTTATTGGAGGAATATTCCTTTGATGGTTTATTATTAAAATACCATTAACATTAAACCGGTTCCATTCTTTTCTACGCCTCGAAATATATTTTACTAACTGCATTATATATTCATCTTTAGTTAGAGTTGACGGTCCCTTAACTTCCAATAAAATTGAAAGATAATCATCACAAATCCTTAAATCCTCTTCTTTAAGTTCATCTTTGTTCAGTTCATCATCTAGATTAACTAAATCATTAAAACCAATAAATCTAAGACATTTTTCAATATTATTTACTAATTCATCACCCGTTTTAGTAAGAATATTATGCAAAAAATCAAATTGATTTTTTTCATTATCGATTTTTTGTTTAATCGAATTGATTTTCTTATCACTTTCTAATATTATTTCCTTAATTTGCTGTTTATATTTCGTGACACTATTTAATTCATATTCCAATCCTTCAATCCATTTGCCTTCAATATTCGGAAACATATGTGGTGCTATACTAGGTATTATCTCATTTAATAACTCTTTTATTATTTCATAAGTAACAGTGATTGAAGGCAAAATTAAAATGTGTCCATTAAATTCAACTCCTTTATAAACTAATAAACAAGCTACACAATCATTGAATCTGTTCTTTAATAAACAATAAAAATTATTTTCTATACTGTATTCTGGACTGAAAACTGAAGTATAACCATTATTTACAAAGTTTTTACTTAATAAATCAGAAAAATTCTGAATTTCCTCTCCTTCATCATCTTTAATTTCGAGATGATTTTTATCCAAAATTGAAAGAAAAGACCAGTTATCTATAATAACCTCTTCTCCATGAACTTCTCCATAATCATCGATTGTTCCATAAAAAAAATCATATCTATATCGTGGTTCTGAAAAAACAACAAAAAATCCGCCATATTTCAATATTCTATCAAATTTTATTCGATATTTATCCATATTTTTTGGTCTAGGATCAATCCAACCCTTTCTATGAGAACAATATAAATCATTCATATCCTTTGGAATCTCATTTCCAACACCAGGTTGATTTTTAACTTCTGCACCTAAAAGGTCAATGATAACTATATCTTGTTCAGAAATCACTGGTAAATTTTCATTACCAATTACATTTGAATATCCTGAATTGAGCTCTACGTTATATGGTGAACCAAAACTACCTTTTGATATATTTGAACCTTCAGATTTCATCTTTTTGAAAATTTCATCAGATATGTCAATTAATAACACATTTGGTTTATTACTATCGGAATCAGTTATTTCTTTTATGATATTCCCCCCTCAAATATCCTTAAAGAAAAGTATTTTTTAATACTAATAAGATTTACTTGATATTCACCCTTAGAAATTATTATGGAATTTTAAGTTAAATGTAATAAATTTAGAAAATTAAAATGAATCTTATGCGTTTTTATTGGAACTATTTAAAATTATAAAAGAAGGAGAATATACCAGAGTTGAATTTAAAGAAAAAAAACAAATGATTCAACTTATTGATTAAATACCATATATTTGAAATGCAGACCATTTATCAAAATCATATTGCTTCATCAAATCTAGTTCTGCATTCCTTAATCGTTCTATAGCATTTCCAGTACCATAATAAAACTTTAAAAATAATTCTTTTGTTGATTTGTCTTCTACTTTCCATAAAGAAGCTATTACAAATCTACTTCCACCAAGTTGAATGCTTCGTATCAACCCTTCAAATTCGTTAGTATAATTAATATCACTTAATCCAGAATCACAAGCCGATAAAACCATTAAATCACTATTTATATTCAGTTCCATTAAATCCATAATTCTGATATACCCATCAGAAAGTTTTAAATTGGATAAAGAAGGATTCATAAGATTGAAAGATCCATGACATGCAATATGAATAATTTTTTTATTTGGAATTCCTTGTAAAAAAACACTTTTTTTAGCATCGTCTTTAATTATTGCTTTAGTACCTAATATTTTTGCAATCTCAATGGCTTCAATTTCAGATTCTGGAAGATCTGAAGTGGGATTACCAATTATTAATGAACCTGAACCAGTTCCAGGATTTATATATTTAAGTGAAGCCGCACTTTGTGCAAAAGAGATTTTATATTCTTCAATTAAATATTTATCTCCCTTTAAAGCTTGAAATGGTATTGCACTGAGTATTTTATCTGTAATTATTATTATCTCTTCATTTAAATTTTCTTTGACAGGTTCTATCAGTATTTCATAGAAATATTTTAAAATATTTTTAGCTTCTGTTAAATCTGTTCCATTTTCTATAATCTTTCGAAAAAGTATAAATTGATCAAAAACTTCATCAAAACTGATTTCAACTTCTTTAACAATCAAATTATCTTTATTTAAAACAAATATGGCTAATTTATCGCCTAATACATATTCAATAAGTGTTTTGCCTTTCAAACAAATATCTTCAATATCAATTGGGTTCAATGGATTTATTGAATAATATTCGGGATTATTTCTTTTAATTTCATATAAAACTTTTTTTTGTTTTTCTATTAATGTTGATATTCTTGAATTAATATCAATAGCATAATCATAATCAATTTCTTCGTTTTGATTATATTCAAGTTCTAATTCATTAATCGTGTGATCAATTTTATCAATTTGATCTGAAATAGCTTTGTATTCCTCTAATAATATAGGATCTCCTTTAATCTCCATTTTATCATTGGATAACAATTCAAGAAATTCTCTTCCTTTTGATGCTTCAGCATATTCGAACGCTTCTTTGTTTTTTCCAAGCGCAATACAAATGAATATGATAGCATTATAAGCCTGAATAAATGCACCAAAATACTCTTTTCGTATTTCGGGAATTTTTATGGAAGATCTTGTGTCTTCTATTAATTTAATTGCTTTTTTAAGATTAATATAAGCTAATTTTATTTTATTTTCCGAACTGTATAAATTTCCTAAATTAGTATATGCTTTAATAAGACCAATTCTATCATTACTTTTTTTTAAAATTGTTATTGCTTCTAAATACAAAGACTTTGTCTCAATTGAATTATGTTCTTTATTAATGTTCAATTTAACAAGCTTGAATCTAGTTTCTCCTTCAATTAACAATATTCTTCCATAATTTATCTTTTCATTTGTAACTGATGCATTTCTTACAATTTCTTCATTTTTTGCTTTTTTATAAATTTGAACAGCAGATATCAAATTTTGCTTTTTTTGAATTCCTTTAGATGCTAATTTAACTCGGGATATACCCTCATAAATTAATGATGATGCATAATATGGTGTATTCTCTAAAAGCCCCAGTTCCCTAGATTCTTGGAAAAGACTTATTGATTGATTTAACGATCCTATTATATCAAAGATATCTTGTTGCTTTTCTGCAATTATCTGGAGTGTTATCCCTTCCTCAACTAAAGATGTAACATATTCAGGAGTTTTTATCCCAATAATTGATCTAGCCTTTATATAATTATCACGAACATTCATTAATTCTTCAGTCGAACCTATTCCAAATTCAGTAAGATTTGTTATTACTTTACCCTCTTCAATTAAAGAGTACGCATATTCTTTACTCCCTTTTTTAAAGTCCATTCTACTATCACTAAATAATCTACTGATATTTTCCAAAGCATCAATTTCATCGCCAATATTACCGTATTTAGCAAGTTCCATAGTGGCAGCAGATTGATTAATCATAGTACTAATATAATATTCACTCCCCTTTTTAAGCCCCTCTCTTCTAGCCCTTTTTGAAAATTTTATTGATTTTTGTAGATTATTAACAGGATCAATTTTTAATTTTGCAAGTTCCATTCTTGTGATAGATTCATCCATTAAACTTAAAGCATATCCATAACTATTATTATTTTTTTTGAAACCGAATCTAGCTAATTCAAAAAGACAAATTGCTTTTTTTAATTCATCAATAGGGTTTGTCCCAAACAAGGCTAATTTTGATCTGGATGATCCTTCTTCCAAAAATGAAATTAAATATTGTGGAGTTTTTTTACTTTTTTCATAATTCCTTATTTTCTGGCATAATTCAATTGAGTCTTTTAAATTCTTGTTTGATTCTTCTATCGTGGAATATCCCAGCTCAACGAGTTTTTGCAATGCAATAGATTCGCCGTTTAAAGAAGAAATATATATTTTGCTACCTGGCTTCAAAATTTCTTTTCTTGCTTTTTTATAGAAAGATATAGCGTTTATTAAATTTTCATTAGAAGGATGTATACTGATTAGTCTATTAACTATTGTACATTCGTTCTCTTTAAGATGGAGGTATTCTGAGCTTTTTTTATTTAATAATTCACTTAATCGTTCATATAACAGAATTAATCTTTTTAAATTTTTTTCATTGCTATTTTTATTAGAAATTTTTTCTCTGAATTGAATTTCTCTTGATAAATTAAGTTTATAATGTGGATTTTTTTTATCAATTACATCATTAAGTATTTCAAGAACTATTATGGCTTTATTTAAATTTTCTGTCTTATTTATCCCTATTTCATATAATTTTAATCTAGCATTTGATTCTGAAGTTAAAAATATCTCATGTTGATAATTATAAGAATTAAATACATTTTTACGTAGTAACTCTCCAATTTCTGCAATTTTACGTAAATTTTTTTCATCATATAATTCAAGATTTGATATAGCAAAAAATTCATTCGTTAATGAATTTGCATAATGAGAAAGATTGGGGGAAATCCCTATAGATCTTGCTTCTTCACAAAGTTCAATAACTTTTTTCAGTTCTATTTTTTCTAGATCAGTTTTGACAACTTCTTGATTCGAAATATCATTTTCAACATAATTACCAGCAAATACTAACTGAAGTCTAACTGAACTTTCTAAAATTAATGCTTGTGTATAATATAACTCATCATTTTCAAAATATTTTTTAGCTTCTGTAATTAATCGAATGGATTTTTTAAGATTATTAAACTTTTCAATATTTAATTTTGCCATGTTCAATCTTGATGAACTTTCATTAAGTAATGAAATTCCATAGTCTTCTTTTTCTTTTTTTAATCCTAATTTACGGGATTGTTTAAAAAGTTCAATGGATTTCTTATAATCATTTTCAATATCATTACTTAATGTTCCTAAGAATGAGGCACTTGTTCCTTCCATGAGTAAAGTTAAGCCATAATCATGAGAGAATTTTTTTAAATATTTTCTACTACTCTCAAATAATTTAATTGAAAATTTAATCAAATTGATATTTTTTATGTCAATCCCATAAATTTGTAAATAATTTCCACATTTACGGAAAAAATCCCCATCTTCTTTAATTATTTCAAAATCACGAATTTGAAGTTCTTCAAAATTTTCGTCTAATATTTTTTGGACAATTTTTTTGGTTTTGGGATTAGATATGATCTTTTTATAGTCTATATCATCATAATCGGGATAATTTTTAAGAAATTTTAATAGAATATTTTGGGGATGATCTTCAGTCATAAAACTCCTTCAATTTTGATGATTTGTAATATTTTTATGGATTCTAGATAATCAATCAAGACTATTGTACTATTAATCTCTCCAAAAATTACTTTGATTTCTCGTATTCTTTTTTAATAATCTTTTAATTTCACGATAACGATATCGAGAATCATAAGCTTTTTTATAATCTTTTTCAAATGTTTCAACATCGTCTTGATGATCTAACATCCAATAAAAATAATGATAGCTTTTTGTACGTGTTTTTAACAATTTGAATAACTCGTAAGAATCCGTATTATTTAGTAATTCTTGTTTTATGTTGTCCGGCAATTTTCTTCGGATAATTCGACATTCTCCCGGATTTAACTTTGGTTTTTCTTTTATACTATCCATGTAAGCCTTTATGTAAGCTTTACCATATACTGGATTTTTTAAAATACCGTCATAATCATCCATGTTTGTATATATGAATTCATCATATGCTATAGAAGTGGTTAGTAAACAATTTTCATTTAGCATTTCCAGATTTAATTTTTTAATTACTTTTAATAAGGAATTTAAACTACTACTACTTGGTGTTGAATTTCTTATAAATAAAATACCACTATCTGAAATAAATAAACCTTCTACAGGCGGATTATTTTCTCTTATAAAATGATAACCATAGTTATAAAGATTCCTTAATGCTTCTATTCCAAGATTTCTGTTCATTAAATTTTTAAATCCAGAAATATCAATAAAAGCAACAAACGTATTTCCATTAAAGGGTCTTATAGGCATATTTATTACCATACTTAATTTTTATCATGTTTAAGAGATAATTATCTTGACAAAGTTTAAAACTTATCATTTAATAAAATTGATGGGATATATCTTAATCTTTGTTCTAAAAAAATATTTCTATATTATTAAACTCATTATAGCTTTAGTTTATTTATTATTAAATATTTAATATAACAAAGTAACTATAATTTCAATTTACCAAGAGAATATTCATATAATGACATGCCAATATACTAAACTATACCATTAAACTCTTCTGTAACCAAATGGGATTTTTCATTAATAGCGCCATGGTAATTTTTGGATTTATCATGTGAATTGTTGGGTATATGATAATTAATATATAAAAAGAACTTGAAAAAAATAACCTAAACCCATAAGTTATAATGGAAAATAAAGGATAATAAATGTAAATTAATATGTTGTACAATGACTACAAGTTATTATACAAGAAATTAAATGGTATTTAAATACTTTGCCCAAGAAAATCTAAATACGCTCTGTTATCACTTATAGAACATTATATTATACTTATCCATCATCATCTCATTAATTTGAAAATATTTAACAGAAAAGCAAATCAATTTTCTTAGGAATTTCATCTATTTGTTGTACTATCAATGGTAATTTGTTGGAAATGCGTTGTGGAAGTGTTCCAACACATTTATCATCAGTTAAAAAATATTTTAAAAATCCTATAATAAAACCAGGGATAGCAACTCCTTCTTTCTTTGATAAGGCAATTAATTCATTTTCTATTTCATCCATTATGTATTCTATAGAATCATCCTTAGAATCTAATGATTTTATTATTGTTTGTGAGAATACATACGATATATCTTCATATTCTTCAAGAATTATGCTTATTTTTCCCAATTTTAATAATTGATATTCTACTAGGTTAGAAAAATTCATTTTCTTACATAGTTCCAAAATTTCCTTTAAACACTCCTTTGCTTCTTTTAACATTCCTAATTTTTCATAAAGATTGCTTAAAGCACCTAAAGTTACAGAAATTCCAAATAAATCATTTACAGTTCTTTTAATTTCTATACTCTTATTGAAACATATTATTGCAATATTATCGTTTTTTAATTCTTCATTTCCTATTCCAATACTATGGTAACATTGAGCTATTAAAAAAGACATTTCATCATTAGTTTTATCTTGGACTTCGATCAGTTTTTTTGCTTTTTTAAATTGACTAATTGCTTTTTTTGTATGTTTATCATTTCCTTCTTTTATTCCTAAAATTAGGTAAGCATCAGCACAGCACAATAGAGAATTAATAATCACTATTTCATTATTAGAGACTTTTATTAAACTTTCAACATCATTTATAACTTCTAAAATTTCAGATTCTTCTTTCTGAAAATTGGCCGAATAGGCTTGTAATTTCTTAGCAAGTGATTGACATTTACCCTCAGGATTATTACTCTCTTTCGCAACATTATATGCTTCATCTATTTTTTCTAGTGCTTTTTTTAGCATACCAGTTTGTTGATATAACTCAGCTATATCTAAATATATTTCGCATGTAAATATGTCATCACCAATTTTTTCAACAGCATTATTTAGCATGTCTATACGTTTTAAAACATCACCCAGAGAAGGCATAGATCGTATAGATAATGGGCGAAGTAGTTGTTGCATACTAGCAGCAAAATCTCTCCATTCTTTGGCATAATAAAATTGATCAACCATTTGGAAATAATATTTTTTACTTTGATAATATTTTGCAGCATTTATATGGTAATTTTTTTTATTTGTTAATTTATCATAAACATATTGTTTTATAACTGGGTGTATGCTGAATTTTTTTCTATTAAAATGAATAAAAGAACATCTTATTAATTCATCTTTTATTATTTCATAATCATCTATATTACTAACAAATTTAATTCCTTCTTCATCGAAATAAGAATCAAAAACAGACAATCTTGTAATCATCTTCTTTTCTAGCTCATTTAAATCATTATATGACACATCTAATGCCAGTCCAATTCCTTTTAATGGATTAGTCTTTATTTTATTTAAAATAGTGTCTAAAGAATTACTTAAAAGCATTCGTGCTATTAACGTCAATGCAAGAGGATGACCATCAATTACTTTACAAACCTCTTCAATGGATTGTGTATCGGATTCATTGAATAATACATCCATACTTTCAGCTAATTGGCTGAAAAGTTCAATTGACTCTTCTAAATTTAATTTATACAATTGTATCTTTTTCCATTTCAACACAAGAGGATTATTACGTGCACTTATTATAACTCTACTTGGTCTTGGAATTAACTTGATAAACTCCAAAATCTCCTCGTCATTTTCTACATCCTCAAAGTTATCGAAAACTATTAACAATCTCTTTGATTCGAAATTATGGTTTACAATTGATATTAAATTTTCACTATTACAATCAATATTTAAATTAGAACATATCTGAACTATTATATTGTTTAAATGTTTTCCTCCTCTTAAATCAATCCAAATGACTTCGTCTGTAAAACGCCATTGTTGTCTAAGAATAAATTGCTTTAAAATAGAAGTTTTTCCGATTCCTCCCGAACCCCAAAGCACTATGCAATTTGTTTTTGACGATGAAATGGCCTTAGATAGCTTTATCAGTTGTTCAGATCTTCCAACAAAATTGGGTTCATAATATTGATTGTTAATAATAGGGCGTGAAGGGACATCAAGAAGTTTATTCATACTATCATCATTATTAATAAAATTTTCATCTGTTAAGTTGGATGAATAGAGAGTAGGAATAAACCATGAATTGTTTCTATAAATTATTTTTCGTCCTTGCATTACACTATTGATTAAATTATTTTTACTTGATAATGAATTGTAAAATTGCTCAGCAAATTTTACTGCAGATTCTAAAGTTATAGAAAATTGCATAGCTACCACATTAGGTATACCTGCTTGAATTAGTGCTGTAGAGATACTATTAAAAATATTTTTTTCTATTTTGGAAGATTGACATGCTGTAAGAACTATTAATTTAATTTTTGTATTAGAAAAAATATTAAAAATAATGTCAGAATTTATTAAATCTAATTCCATATGTTCATTTTCAAATGCTAAATATCCATTTCCACTTTGAAATGTACCATGGCCATCAAAGTGAATTATATGATATTCTTTGTTATCAAGAGCCTTAACGAGAGAATCGTGAGTGGGAGGATTAAGAAAATCAATTATTACATTATTAATGCATTTCAATGAATATAAACCTTTAACTACTGCTTCACCTTCAATTAACTTATCTAATTCTGCAACATTCAATGGCCTTGAAATAATAATTAATATTCTCAATGGCAATAATACATCCATTAAATTACTTTCAGCATTTGCTAGATATCTAACAAGATTTACTTTACCTGAAGCAATTAAAAATCTATTCCCATCATGAAGAAGCTCCCAAGGTAATCCTAAAAGTTCTATTGCATTTTCACTAAAGTTTAATTTTATAGTAACAGATTTAACTTTTGATTGAATATTAATCTCGTCATATATTTTTTTTATTTCATCTTTAAATAATAAATCATAAAGTTTCTTACCAAATTCCTTTTCAATATCTTTATCATTGAAATTTATTTTTTCTGAATTTTTTAAAAATTCTTTTATATCAGAGTTTAATTTAAAAACCCCATTTACATTTCTTTTAGAAAAATTGGCATTTACTGTGAATTCATAATTATCTTGTGTATCAATAAATAAATCCACACTATTAAAAATAGAGTCCATTTAGCCCACCTCATTCCATATCAATGATAAACTATCTTAATTAATGCACTATTAATTAGCTATGTAATATTTTATGTTAAGTATGCAAGTATTTCAAATGTTCTCGGTTTAGTTGATACATTTAACTTTGTTATCCTCTAACTATGCGACAGTGTCAATATATTCCCAATTAGCTTAAATTTATCATCAATCGAATAAATTTTAATTCAATATTTTAAAAATATATTACTTAGCACACCTTTACTAATGGAGTTTTATAATATAATAAAAATCAATTAATTTAACTATTCAGGATATTAAGATTTTCTTGCTTTAATCTCTTCCTTAAGTCTAAGCTTGGCATTTCTCCAAATTTATGTCTAAAGACATAAACAACGCATTTAAATCAGATTATGATCATTACTATAAATGAAGCTGTTATAAACAGAGTACCAAGTATTATACCATGAAATGTTACATCCATATAATTAATTTTTATAAGGATTATTTGGTCATTAAGTATAATACTTCTATAGAGATTAATAGCTTCAACTCTCTTGTCCTTAAACATACTAATCTCAAAATATTTTTTATCTAAAGACTTTTTTTTCTCATTAGATAGATCATGATTTTTTCCAGAAAATATCTGATCTATATTAATTTTATCCTTAATGAGTACGTTATGATATTTTCTAGGTAATATAGACTGAACTGCCGTAATTCCTGAAAAAAATAAATATATTAAGCCAATGACCATTAATATCTCTGATGCTTGATTGATGGAGTCAATAAACTTAAAAATTCCTATTAAAAAAGTTATTGATAGCACAATGACAAATAAAGAAGATTTTACTTTATCATAAATTATATTATCCCGATCTACTTCCTTTTTACTATAATTTTTAAGAATTTCAATTAATTTATCCAGATTTTCATCTTCTTTAATGACATACTCATATTTTTCCATTTTTTTCAATTCTTCTTCAACATATTGTTCACCAAGATATCCACATATGTGTGGAATTAATATCCTAAAACGCCAAATAAGGCCTTTTTTGGCATTATCAGCATCACATATCTCATCAAGAATCCATTTTTTTATTTTATGCATTATTTCCCTTCTAGAAGTAGCTTTACGATTTCTTTATCAATTTCTAAATCAAGGTGATTAATTAACCACACCCAATCACCTGTTGGATTTATTTCCAGAAAATAATAATTATTATTATGAATAATGAGATCTATACCTCCATATTTCAAACCTAAACTTTCTGTAAGTTTAATACACTTTCTTTCAATATTTTTAGGCAATTCAATCTTTTCATATTCAACATTTTCTTCAAGTCTCCAATCCATACCTATTCCTTGATCATATTTTTTGATAGAAACAGCAAATACTTTATCCCTTATAACTGTTACTCTAACATCTACTTTAGGAATCAAAGGTTCTTGTAGTATTACAGGAGCACTAGACATGTCTTCATGTTGTAATTCTTTATTATTGATTATATTAGTGTAAATAAATGCATCTTTATTTTCTATATTCAACATCATCGACCCTAAAGTTTTAATCACTATTGTATTTTTTCTTGAAATACTGCTTTTTTCATTTGAATTAGTTATAATAGTTTCAGGAGTTTTGAAACCCAATTTTTTTGCTTTATACAATTGATAAGGTTTATTTTCAGCACCATACACTTTTTGAGGGTGATTTACCCATAAAACATCTTCAAAAATAATCAAACTTTGAATAAATGTTGCCCATTGATTATGTGAGAATTGTTGGTCTGGTGATAAATTCCCATTATACTGATCCTTCCAAAAAACTGGTGCTCTGAAATAAATAGACTTAAGCTTACCTGGATCTATTCTGAATGAAAAATTCGTACCATTTCCATATATTTCTGGAAGGTATGGGTCAATATTAATACTAAAATCAGAAAGTTGATCTATATTCAACCTCAGATACGATGCATTAATTTCGTTTAAATAAAAAGCAATATAATCAGTCGCATAATCGTCTTTAGTTGAAACAATGAGAATCTCTGGACATATTTCCATAGACATTACCTCATTTGATTATGTTTTTTCAATACATTTCTTTTTTGATGTTAAATTTAGACATTTAGGATGATTTGATTTAATCAAAACTTCCTTATCTTCATTCCAAATCCACAAGCCTTTTATATTATCATATGCACAATTTTTAGGATCATTCGATTCTTTTCGATCAAATACATAAGCTTTTTTGACAAGAAAATGTTTAGGTTTCATTTTTTTACTCCAAGTTAATACTTTATTTTGATAACTAATCAATATAATAAATATATTAAATAAGCAATAGTCTTATCCTTTATCTTACGTTTTTTCAATATTTTGTTTTTTTGATGTTAAATTTAGACATTTAGGATGATTTGATTTAATCAAAACTTCCTTATCTTCATTCCAAATCCATAATCCCTTTATTTCATCATATACACAGTTTTCGGGATCTATTCCCCTTTCTTCAAATTTATAAGCTCTCCTGACAAGAAAATGTTTAGGTTTCATTTTTTTACTCCAAGTTAATATT
>JAEZFP010000061.1 GCA_023417475.1 Bacillota bacterium
AAACGGGTCTGCAGCATTATTGGGCTAATGGTATTTGGAATGGAGACGGTGGAGTATTGGAGGCTGTAGCCTCCGGTACTGTTATGAAGAACTCTATCGGCGAACTGGACTTCCTTGGTAACCAGAATATGTTCGATGTATTTGATAAAGCTGCTAAGCTCGCAAATGGTAATAATCAAACTCAGTACGACTCATATATTTACACCTATTGGCGTGATCAAGTACGTGAGTATACTGCAGGTACTAAAACAAGAGAGCAGGCTATTGCGGATTTTAAACAGAAGGTAAAAGAGAACCTTGATATTGTAAGCATGGTGCCATAGTAGCTGCTATCAATGAAATATACCGAAAGAGCTGATCGACCGATTTAAGCTATAAAATATTAGAATATTACAAAAGGAGCATACAGAGATTGATGCTCCTTTTGTAATATGTAAATATATAACCTAATTTATAAAGCCTCTGGCAGTATGGAAATAGGCATAACTGGTGCAGAGGCTGCTACTATGTAGATACGGTAGGAAAGAATGCCAAGAAAATTCAGGAATATATTCAACAACAGTTGCAAGAAGATAAGCTGAATGATCAGATTACGTTGAACAAATATTTTGCCCGTTTACGGGTGTGCCGGTAAAAAAGAGCAAATAAAAAGGATCCCAAGGGGATTGCTGATAAATAAATCCATAGGAAAATCCCGAGGGGATAGCAAGGCTCAGATGGCTACAGAGAAAGCCCCTTAAGGGCTAGCCCGAGAATGATGTGCTGCTGGCAGAACCTTCAGTGCGCCTTCCGGGCGCAAGCAGGTATCACCCCCTTATAGGGGGATACACAAACCACCGGCTAAGCCGGTGGTCATGATCATTTATTTTATACTTATAAAAGGCCTGGCATATACTCGTGATTGACATCTTGATTAAGTTAGGATACAATATCCAATATACAATTACATACACAGGAGGAACTTGGCTTGAAAATTCTACAGAATAGAAAGGTAGCAACAAAGCTATGGGTTATGATTTCACCTGCAATTCTGGCACTTATCATTTTCTGCATACAGTCCGGTTATCAGCAAAACAAGATTTTAGAAGAGTCAAAGGATACCTTTTATGATGTCGTTGCCATGACCTCAAGCCTGATTTTGAATGCGGACAGGGACTTCTATCATGCAGCCTTGGTTGAGAAGGAAGTAATACTTTCCAGAGATTCTATTAGCGAGGAGAAGCTAATTGAATTGATTTCAGTTTTTGATGAGAAGGCTGCCCTGGTATTGGATGATATGAACATGGCTTATAAAGGCCTGACGAATAAACCAGCACTTCTGAAGGAGTTTAAGCATCCGGAAGTTGGTTTAAGCTTTATCGAGATTTACGATAATTTTAGTATTCATTTTGCGTCCTGGAGGGCTGCCTATAATCTGGAAACCGGAATCGGGGACTTGGAAAGAAGAAATGCAGAATTTAATAAAACAAGGCAGGATCTGAAATACATGAACGAGCTGCTGGATGCTTATGGAATTCACATTACCAGTCAGATTAGAGTGTATGTGCAGAAGAATATCTGGCTGTTGAGCATCATAATCTGTGGTGTTACGATCTATATCTCCTATCTGTCTATTTGTATCATTAGATATTTAAAAAAGAACATTAGAAATTTAACAACGGATATGAATTCCCTCTCCATCAATGATTTAACCTTTACACCCCATACAGTGGACAGTAAGGATGAGCTTGGAACCTTATCAACTGCGGTGATCAGTATGATTCATTCTCTGAAGGATGTTTGTGAAAAGCTAGGTACCGCTGCAGCAAAGCTTGCTAGCGCTTCCTTAGAGATGAGATCCAGCTCAGAGAATATCAGTGTATCCATGAATGAGATAGCCAACACGATTGGAGATATCGCTGAGGGAGCCGGAAGCCAGGCAGAGGATACCGAGCACCTGAGTGAGGAGATCACCAGATTAGGTGAGGTGGTTATACATAACTCCCAGAGTGCAGAAAATTTAATGCAGGTGAGCAGCAGAATAGAAACAGCAAGTCAAGAAGGACTAGAGGTGGTGGAGGAGCTAGATACTATCACAAGGAACAATCAGGACTCCTTCCGATCCATCTTTGATATCATTCATATTACCAGCAGTAAGGCTGCACAAATAGGTGATGTCAGTAATTTGATTGCAGGGATCGCTAGTCAGACAAATCTGCTGGCACTGAATGCTGCAATTGAAGCGGCCCGTGCCGGAGAAGCTGGAAGGGGCTTCGCAGTAGTTGCTGATGAGATAAGGATTCTTGCTGAGAAGTCCGCTGCTTCAACCAGAAGCATTGATGCCATGTTGGCAGAGCTACGCAGCTATATTCTGGAGGCTGATGCTAAGAGCCGGACTGTGAAGGAAGTGGTTAGCTTACAGACGGAAAAGGTTATCGATACGAAGAAGAAGTATGGTGCCATAGTAGCTGCAATTAATGAAATCAACCAAGAGATAGAGGTGCTGAATTCTGTCAGCAGAGAAGTAGAACAAAGCCGCTCTGTAGTCATGGATTATGCAACGAATCTTTCTGCCATCGCTCAGGAAAATGCAGCTGGAACAGAAGAAGCCTCTGCCACAGCGGAGGAAATTCTGGCAGGTATGATTACCATCAGTGGGGTCGGAGAAGAAGTAGACAAACTGGTACAGGAGCTGAAAGAGCTGATCGACCGATTTAAGCTATAGAATATTAGGATATTACAAAAGGAGCATTCGGAGACAGGATGCTCCTTTAAAATATGTAAATATATGTAAAATTAATTGACAAAGTAGTCCTTCTAATATACTGTTAATATATGTAAATTATTAACCATATCTATGGAGAGGCCTATGATATTAAAAAAAGGAATTCATTCGATGATACTGGTCGGAGTTTTGGGACTGCTACTTCCTCTTGGGTTCGACCTGAAGCCATCCTTAGGGATCTCTGTTGGCTTTGCTTTTGTATTTAGCTTATTGAAGCTGA
>JAEZFP010000019.1 GCA_023417475.1 Bacillota bacterium
GGTTGAGTCATCCAGAATCAGGATACTGGGCTTTTTCAAAAGCGCCCTTGCGATGCAGAGTCTCTGACGCTGTCCGCCGGATACATTGGAACCGCCCTGTTCGATGTAGGTGTCATACTGCTGGGGAAATTCACGGATAAAACCATCCGCCTGGGCAAGTTTGCACGCATGGATGATTTCTTCCTCCGTGGCATTCTCATTTCCCCATAGAAGGTTCTCTCTGATCGTTCCGGAAAACAGGACATTTTTTTGAAGCACCATTGCAACCTCATGGCGAAGTGTAGCCAGATCATAATCCCTTACATCGATGCCTCCAACAGTCACTTTACCGCTCACGACATCGTAGAGGCGTGGAATAAGCTGCACAAGGCTTGATTTAGAGGAGCCGGTGCCGCCGATGATCCCTATCGTCTCACCTGATGCAATGGTAAGATTGATATCGCTCAGAACAGGTTTATCGGTATTTTTTGCATATGCAAATGTCACGTTTTCAAAGGTGATAGAACCGTCATTGACGGTGGGTACCGACTGATCTTTATTTTTTAGATCGCTTTCCTCACTCAGGATTTCTGTTATACGTTCCGCCGATGCCCTGGAAATGATGACCATAACGAAGACCATAGAGAGCATCATCAGACTCATAAGAATCTGGAGGGAGTAGGTAATCAGGCTCGTCAGCTCTCCCGTCGAAAGTCCGAGCGCTGCATTATTCCCGCTTGCTACGATGGACTTTGCACCGAACCAGGACAGCAGAATCATACTTGCATATAGGCAGAGCTGCATCAGCGGCATATTGAACGATAGTCTTTTCTCCGCTCTGGTGAAATCCTGAAAAATCGACTGGGAAACGCCCGCAAACTTTTCCTCTTCGTAATCCTCGCGGATATAGGATTTGACCACGCGAATTCCGTGGAGATTCTCCTGAACAAAGTTGTTCAGCCGGTCGTAGGTTTTGAATACCCGCACAAAGATCGGATGAACATTTGACATGATCAGCCAAAGGCCAGCGCCGAGAACGGGTATGACGGCAAGGAAGATCAGGGATAATTTTGCATCGATCCTGAAAGAAAAAATTAGCGCAAACATGATCATCATGGGCGCTCGCACCGCAAGACGTATGAGCATCTGACATGCGTTCTGAACGTTGGCGACGTCAGTGGTCAGCCTGGTAATGATGCTGGCAGTCGAAAATTTGTCAATATTGGAAAAGGAAAATCTCTGCACGTTGTAGAACATATCCCGCCGAAGATTTTTTGCAAATCCCGATGAGGCAATGGCTGCACTGCGTCCTGCGAAAATGCCGGTCAGCAGTGAGAGCGCGGCCGAAGCGGTTAGGGCAAGACCCATGAGCAAAACATAGCTCATATTGTTCTGATTGATTCCGTAATCGATTAAAAATGCCATCAGGGTTGGAATCATGATTTCAAGCACAGATTCAAGCGTTACGAAAACCGGTGCGAGAATCATGTGTTTTTTGTATTCTCGTATGCTGGATAAAAGTTTTTTTATCATAAAAATCTCCTCAATCGTTTTCCTGCGGATTTGAAATATTGTCTTTCATTCTCTTCAGATAAGAGAACAATTGTATTTTTTCTTCCTCAGTAAATCCCCTGGTCAGGGTTCGTTCCATTTTTTCTCCGTCTTCCTGCATGATCTTGCTGATCTGCCGTGCTTTTTCCGTCAGCACAATCTTTTTCAGACGCGCATCCTGGGTGACGGTCTGTCTTTGGATCAGGCCCTTCTGCTCCATCAGGCTCAGGCCTTTAGACGCGGTGGAACGCGTAATGGTAAAGTAATCTTCGATATCCTTCTGGTAGATCTCCTGATCTGCATGATCGGCAAGATAACCGATGATCCAGCCGTTGTTGCCTGTAATCCGTTCAATCTCCTTTTTATGGGAGCAAAACTCAAAGTAACGCCGAATCAAGTTGTTCAGCGACCAGAGCTCGAGTCCAATTCCTTCCTTTTTCATATTTCTTTTTCCCTTTCCGTTCTTCAGAATGCTTCCGAATACTATTTTCAATGAAATATATAGATCACATTGTTGTCCATATTGCCTGGATGGAGTCACGAAAGAATCAGCTTTCCTAATTCTAACCAATTGATATCATAATGTTGCATATAAAACTGTTGGATGGCGAACAGTTTCGTATGCAACATTATAGTGGTATCTTCAAGATTTTGCAAGATCAAATTCAAATTTCGGAGGGACCGAAGTTCGGAACAGATGGCTGCTGATGTGGGTTACGTCGCGCCCTGGCCGCGAAGTGCGGGCTTCCATCCGCAGGAAAGCTATGCTATAATCAATACGAAAGACGAAGCAAAATCTACGATTTTGCCATAGGATGTATTGATTGTATCGGTGTGAAGCAAACCGGAGCAGCGGTTTGCACGTATGATATAATCAATACAAGTTCCGGCATGGAACATCAATGACCGAAGGAAAGGAGAACATGTTTTTATGTTTAACACAATGGATACGGCAATAGTCTTCAACCAGGAGGGTGAAGATCAATAGAGGCTGACAACCCTCCAAAGGAATCAATCAAACAAGTCTTTTTTTTCAAACGAAACAGCAAAGCCATAA
>JAEZFP010000033.1 GCA_023417475.1 Bacillota bacterium
GTCCTGGACTCGCTCCGTCCTGGATTGGAAGTCCATTCTCGCACAACTTTCGATCCTCTTCGAGGATCGGTTAAACAAATATCTTTTTTAATTTTGCGGTTTACACAAAAATCTTGACACAACCCAAGGATGCACGGTCGTCGAGCAAGGATGCACGGTCGCCCGGCAAGGATGCACAATCAGTGATTTTTCAAGTCGTCGTCCACCCAGGCACCCCGGGGCAAGCGAAAGGATGAAACATTCTAACTGCGATCCCTCCTTTAAAAGGATAACCACAAGGCTTTGAACTCTATAAAGATTGAAATAGGCAACGAAGCATTGGGGGTGTTCTTTTAAAAGACAAAAGGATCGCAGTTGGGCTTCGAAGCACAACCCACCTCGGCTTCAACCGGGGTTGAGACCGGTTTTATTCTTTGCCCTTACCTTCAGGTCTGGGCGGACAGAATTCACTGCAAAAAAATGGAGGTTCAATCCGTGAAACAGCGCATCATTTGTATTTTATTATCGTTTTTCAGTCTGATCTTTTTGATACAAGGGCAAAGTTGGGCGGATACACCGGAACGTTTCTTTTTGCTCGGCAACAATCAAAAAGCCCAAGTTGTCGATACAGAGTGGAGAGTGCTGGCCTCATTGCCACTGGACAAGGCTCCGCAGCAAGTTATTACGAACCGGCAAGGGGATAAACTTTTCCTGTGTAAAGACAAAGACCATTGGTCCCTTTCATTACTCAAGCCGGATTATACGGGATATCAAAAACAATTCAAACAGGCGTCGGTTTTGACCACCTTTGTCATGGATCAGCAACGTTCCTGCTTTTGGGCGATAAGTCAATCCGTTACGCAAAAAGGTTTCGAAAAGTTGCTACGGATTGATCTAAAAAGTCTGGAATGTCGGCAAATTCCTTTGGATTCGCCGGGGGTTACCATTGCCCTCACTCCACAGGAGGATCGTCTGATTGTGACCACAGCGGGAGTGGACCCGTTCTCCGCCAATTTAAGTTTTTTCGCAACGGACTCTTTAAAAATTCTGAAAACCATCCCAATTGCGAAAAATCCGGCCACGAATTACTTCGTTCAAAACGGCCAGGTTTTGCTGGCAACCAGCTATGGCTATAACCCTAATTTGAAAAACTTAGCCGTCAATCCGTTGATCAAAACGGCCGATCCGATTCCAGCCGCAGCTTATTATATCGATTTGCAGACCATGCAACTTTGCAAGCGGGTTCAATTGGGCGAACTAAGCGTCGATTATGTTGCGAAGAATGAAACCGTTTATGCCCTCACGGCCGAAAACAACCACGGCAAGGTCGTTAGTTTAGCGGGGGACGGCAAGGTTGGCATCTACCCGGTAGATTTCATCCCGAAGCAAGTCGAGTTGGCAGCTGAACGGTCCGAACTATACGTTGTCGGCGCTAAAGAGGTGGCGGTCTTTCATGGCGACGATGGGCGTTTGGTGCGTAAGTATCAATTTAATTGGAAAATTGATCAATTAATAATCCCCGAATCGTCTGCTTACGGTTTGATCTACCATCCGACGAACCGGGGGATTTTGAGCATAATGGACCTCGATAACCAGCAAATTATTAAAACGTTGCCGTTAGGGCGAGGTTATATGGTTGCTTGGAAGACCTTGGATTATACTGCGTCCATCATTTCCGGAGATGTTTCCGTTTTACTAGATGTGTCGGATATGCTATTTCGGACAGGCGATATCCTCGTCATCCCGCAAAAAAATCTAGCCTATATTTACAACAATTTTTCACTTGACGTTGCGGTGGTGGATACTGAAAAAAAGGAAGTGATTCAACGGATTGGTTGTGATCTTGGCGCGGCTTGTAACTTATTTTATCCAGTCAACCAAAAATACCTGATCGCGATCGGTCCGAATCAGTGGAAATTTATCAATACTGAAACGCAAAAAGTCGACCTGAATTTGCGGCTCAAGTGGATCGGCGGGGATAAAATAATCGTGCCGCATGTCTATCACAGTTCCGCCGGAGCAGTACTGGTTATCGCCAATGGGAAAAAGATTATTTGGGTTAATCTTGAAAACGGCGAAATCATCCGGAAACTTAACTCAATAACGAAAGACGCCGTGATTGGCTGGTGAAATAGACGCACGGAGGATGCCCAATTCATAATGAGCGGAGTAAAAATGGCTAGGATTGCTGCTTTTAAAAAAAGGATTTGCGAATTTATTATCATATCCATGAGTACCGTAAGAAAATGTGTTATGCGGATTGAATCGTTTTGCGAGCATGAAAACTGTCTACTCATGCCATGCGGACTGGTGTTGATTTTAGTTGTCTCCAGAATAGTCGCTCTAAAAGGATTGTGGCTACATTGGCTCGGACCATCCTACCGGGTGGTTAAAAACGCCTTTGAAAAAGGAAATGAACTATTGGGTTATATATTTTGTTTGGTTGCGACGTTAAAATATGCCATTGGGTTGATTCGCTCCAACAATTGAGGGCTGGAGCAAGGCGGCTCGTGCTGGAAACGGTTGCCTCGAACGAACGTTCGTGATATAATGGGTAACAGAACATATGTTTGAGGCATGGGGGTTTGGTCGTGGAACTGATGGAGAAGCTGAAGATTTTAGCCGAAGCGGCGAAGTATGACGCTTCTTGCGCTTCGAGCGGCAGTAACCGGACCAACGACGGCAAGGGCCTTGGCAACAGCGCCGCAGCGCCGATGGGGATCTGTCATAGTTGGGCGGCTGACGGACGTTGTATTTCCCTGTTGAAGCTGCTTTTTTCCAATCAGTGCGTTCATGATTGCAGTTATTGTGTGAATCGCCGTAGCAATGATATTCCCCGCAGTGCGTTTACAGTGGACGAGTTGGTCGATCTGACCATCAATTTTTACCGCCGCAATTATATCGAGGGGTTGTTCCTAAGCTCAGGAGTGCTGAAAAACGCCGATTATACTATGGAATTGCTGAACCGGGTGATCAAAAAACTCCGGTTGGAGAAGCGGTTCAACGGGTACATTCATTTGAAGGTGATTCCCGGCGCCAGCCGGGAGTTAGTGCGCGAAGCGGGACTGTATGCCGACCGGGTCAGCGTCAACATCGAATTGCCATCGGAACAAGGGCTAAAAATGTTGGCGCCCGAAAAGAAAAAGACTGACATCTTAGTGCCGATGTCCTACATCGGAGCGAAGATTCAAGCCAATATCGAAGAACGCAAGAAGTTTAAGAGCGCGTTATCGTTCGTACCGGCCGGCCAGAGCACGCAATTGATTGTCGGGGCTTCGCCGGAACCCGATCACCAGATTTTGCAACTCTCCGAACAACTCTATCGTAAAGTCAATCTGCGGCGGGTTTATTACTCAGCCTACATTCCGATCAACGACAACCCGTTGTTGCCGGCGCCGTTAACCCCGCCGTTGCGGCGGGAGAACCGCCTTTATCAAGCCGACTGGTTGATTCGTTTTTACAAATTTCAAGCCGCCGAGATCGTCAATGCCGATCATCCCAATTTAGATATGGAGCTTGATCCGAAAACCAGTTGGGCGCTACGCAATCTGGACAAGTTTCCGGTAGAGGTCAACCGGGTTAACTTTGAAACCTTGCTTCGAGTGCCGGGCGTAGGGTTAAAGTCGGCGGAACGGTTGATTGAAGCCCGGCGGTTCGGGAGCGTCACGTTTGAGGAGTTGAAAAAGTTTGGCGTGGTTCTCAAACGGGCCCGCTATTTCATCACTTGTCAAGGCCGGTTTTTGGAGAAGCTTGATAACGACCGATTGATCCGAGCCCGGTTGTTAGCGATTGAACAGCCCAAACCGCTGCCGCGGTTACCGGCATTCAATCAACTGCCGTTGTTCAGCGAGGTATAGGAGCTCCCGGAGCGAGCCCCATTTTCTTAATTAACAGGAGTGGGAAAGTGGTTCATTATCTATACGACGGGACTTTTGAAGGCTTATTAACGGTGGTGGCGACGGCCATCGCGCAGGAACGGACGGTTGCGGCGATCACTGCCGCCGCGCCGGTTCAACCCGACTTGTTCGTCGAATACGTCACCGTGACCACCGAGCCGGATCGGGCAACGGAATTGTTCGCCCGACTGCAAGCGGAGTTTATCGCGGCAAGCCTGGAGTTCATCGGTTACAGCTTTTTGACCGAGCAACCGGGGATTGAGAAGGCGATCTTCGATTACATCCGGCTTTTATTCGCGACGCGGGGACAGGCGGCCCGAAATTTTGCCGATCCGGCGGTATTCCGGCTGCAACGCGCCAGTCAACAGGTTTTTCATGAGATTCACCGGTTGCACGGCTTCGTCCGGTTTCGGAAATTGAACAACGGTTTGTTTTATGCCCCGATTGAACCGGATTATGCGGTGGTTCAGTTTTTGGCCCCGCATTTCACGGCGCGGTTTGCCGACCAATCATGGTTGATTCATGACCGGAAACGGAATCAAGGGATCTATTACAATCAACGGCATTGCCGGTACCTAAGCGAGGTCGGCGCGGTATTTGCGAACGGGGCTCCGGAAGGGGAGAGCCACGGCTTGGCGCCATTCGGTTACGAAGTCGATGAACAAGATTTTCAACAATTATGGAATGAGTATTTTCACCATATCGCCATCGCGGAGCGGGAGAACCGTCGGGCGCAGCGGCAACGCATGCCTGAACGGTACTGGCGTTGTTTGGTCGAGGATGTCAACGGAACTAAAAATTGCCCGAAGCCGGTCGGCTAAGGGCAATTTTTAGTTTAGTTAAAGGGAAAGCTAGATTTCGCAAATAACCTCGACGACAGGCCGATTGGACTGGTGCCGGATTACTTTTTCGGGCTGTTCGGCGCCGTCCACCACCAACCGGTAGGATCCGGTTTGCCGATTGGTGATTTGAATCCGGTATTCCACGCCCCGGAAACGGCGGATGATCCGCAGTTGGCCGATACTTGCCGGCAAACAGGGATCGATACACAGTCCGTTAAAATCGGGACGAATTCCTAAGATATATTGGGTTATCGCAACATAGTTCCAGGCGGCGCTACCCGTTAACCAGGAGTTTTTCGCTTGGCCATGGAGCGGATTGTCATCGCCGGCAATCATTTGGGCGTAGATATAGGGTTCCATCCGGTGCAAATCGCTGATTTCCTCGCGATAGGCCGGGGCGGTTTCCGTATAGTAAGTATACGCTTCTTCCGATCGGCGCAGTTTGGTTTCGGCAATCATAATCCAGGGATTGTTGTGACAAAAGATGCCGGCGTTTTCTTTGAAACCCGGCGGATAGCTCGTGATTTCGCCGATTTCCAAGTGATATTGCGTATAGGCCGGATAAAGGAGTTTGATTCCGTGAGCGGTGTTTAAATATTGTTTGACCGAATCCAAAGCACGCCGGGCGGTGCCGTCGTTTACGCCGATACCAGCCATGACGCACATTCCTTGCGGTTCAATATAGATTTTCCCCTCGTCATTCTCCCGACTGCCGATTTTGCAACGTTGATTGTCATACGCCCGGAGAAACCAGTCGCCGTCGTAACCGTGTTCCATGATCGCCTGCCGCATTTTGACGACTTCATTTTCGATCCAGATCGCTTCTTGTTCCAAGTTGAGCAGTTGACATAGACGGATATATTCGGCGCCGATGTCGACAAACATCGCGGCGATAAAGATCGATTCCGCGGTTTTGCCATCCATGTTGGTGCAGGTTTGAAACGACTCGTCGGGCGTTTCCGAAAAACAGTTCAGATTGAGGCAGTCGTTCCAATCGGCACGACCGATCAGCGGTAAGCCGTGGGGGCCGCGGTTGGCGATGACAAACTGCAATGAACGGCGCAGATGTTCAATGAGCGAAGTGGCGCGAGCGGGATCGTTGTTAAACGGCACCTGTTCCGTTAAAATATCCAGATCGCCGGTTTCTTTGATATAAGCGATTACCGAGTAAAGCAGCCATAACGGATCATCGTTAAAGCCGCTGCCGAGATCGCTGTTGCCTTTTTTGGTCAGCGGTTGATACTGGTGGTAGGCGCTGCCGTCGGGGAACTGGGTGGCGGCCAAGTCCAATATGCGCTCTTTGGCCCGTTCCGGAAGCATACTGACAAAACCGAGGATATCCTGGTTGGAATCGCGAAATCCCATCCCCCGGCCGATTCCCGATTCAAAATACGAGGCGCTCCGGGAGAGATTGAAAGTCACCATGCATTGATAAGGGTTCCAGATATTGACCATGCGATCCAGTTTGGCCTCGGGGCTGTCGATTTGGTAGACCGATAGCAAACGCTCCCAGTAGGCGGCTAACGCGTCCAACGCCAAGTGAACGGCTTGGGGCGATTGGAAACGGGCCAGGAGCTGTTGCGCTTTGGTCTTATTGATCACACCGGGCTTTTCCCATTTGACGGCCGGTTCGTTCTCGCCATAACCCAACACGAAAATGATCTCGCGAACTTCACCGGGCTGCAGTTCGATATCCAGCTGATGCGCGGCAATGGGCGAACCGCCATAGGTCAGGGAATTGGCTAGTTTTCCGGCGCGAACGGCGGCCGGGTTGCCGAAACCGTTGAACTGCCCGAGAAACGCCTCGCGATTGGTTTCAAAGGCTTGAATCGGCTGATTCACTCCGTAAAAGGCGTAATGATTGCGGCGTTCCCGGTATTCGGTCTTGTGATAGATGGTATTGCCATCCACCTCGACCTCGGCGGTGCTAAAGTTTCGTTGGAAATTGGTCATGTCATCATAAGCGTTCCAGAGACAGAATTCAAGAAAAGAAAAGAGTTGCAGCCGTCTGATTTGGGTTCCGGTATTGGTTAACGTCAGATGGTGAACTTCACAATCGGAATCTAAGGGGACAAAAAAGTTAATCGCCGTATGAATCCCAAGTTTTGAACTGGTGATGGTGGTATAACCGAGGCCATGCCGGCACTCGTAGGAATCCAATTCGGTCTGGACCGGTTGCCAGGTGGGAGACCAAACCGTCGCGCCGTCTTTGAGATAAAAATACCGCCCCCCTTGATCAGCCGGAACTCCGTTGTAGCGATACCGTGTCAAGCGGCGCAACCGGGCATCGGTGTAAAATGAGTAGCCGCCTCCGGTATTGGAGATCAGACTGAAAAACTTTTGCGTTCCCAAATAATTGATCCAGGGCGCCGGGGTTTTGGGGGTGGTTATGACATATTCTTTGTTTTGATCGTCAAAAAAACCATATTTCATTATTTACCTCCACTTCAATTCAGCGAATTATCGTTGCAAATTCATCTGATCGCAATATAAGTGTATTGAATTGCAACATTACCAACAAGGCGGAAAAAATGCCCTTAATTTAAGCCGTTAGCCTCGTTTTTTTAAATGGATGTCTATAAAATCTCGACGCCTAGCTTGGGCCGTTGCATGCAGGTTTTGGAAACGCCTAGAAAATATCATTCTGGGCGTTATTGCTTGTCTGGGGGATAATGTTAAATGTAAACAGTTCTTTAAAACGATGAGCCGATCTTGTTAACGGTGGGGCGGTTTTGGAATCGCTTGGGAAGCTCTTGGGTGAACCGAGATCAATCGGCACGGAGACGGGACGGCCATCAAAAAAAGATGAAAGGGAGTCGAGAGTGGATGTTTCGTAACAACAAACGGTTCTTGGTTGTCAGCCTCTTGATCGTGTTGGTAACGGTCGCATTCTCCAGTATGGGTTTTACCGCTCCGCGCACGGTTACGGTTTGGAGTTTTGCCCAAAATAACATCGTCGAGTGGGAAAAACGGAAGGCCGATATTGAGAAGAAATTCGATGTCAGTCTTAAAATCGAATTGGTGGCTCAAACGGCGTTTGTCCAAAAGTTGCAAGCCGCAATGATGGATGGCCGTGGTTATCCGGATATCGTAGAATGGATGATTGAGACCAACCGGATTCTCAATGCCGATCCCAACAAATGTTTTGTCGCCCCGCTCGATAAATACGTCAGCAAATCCCCGGTATTTAAGAATGTGGTGCCCGGCCGGGTGGCTTGGGTGAAGTATGGCAAACATACCTACGGTTTGCCGCACGATGTCCATCCCGTGGTGCTTGTTTACAACGATACGCTCTGGAAATCGGTTGGCGTTGATGTCGCCAAATTAGAAACGTGGGACGACTTCTTCAAAGCCGCTCAAAAACTGGCGCAGGAAAAGAAAGACGGAAAACCGTTGCACTATGCCTTGCCGGAACTCGGCAGTTTGAACGGGACCATGTTTATGATCATGCAACAAGCCGGCGCCCAGGTTTTGGACAAAAAGGGCAACCCCACTTTTACCAGTCCGCAATTTAAAACGTTTGTCAGCAAGTGGATGGAATGGTATAAGACCGGAACCATGTGTTCGTGGGATTGGGGTAACTTCCCAGCGTTGTTGAAGAATGGCACATTGGCTTCCTACGCCTCCCCCGACTGGTGGGTTCCCCAAGTTGACGATGCGGCCAAAGCCGGCCAATATCAATTCCGGGTCCGCCCCTTGCCGTATTATGCCAAGGGAGGGACGCAGACCGCTTCCTGGGGCGGCACTTTCTTAGCCATCGTCAAATTGGCCAAAAACCAAGACCAATTATATAATATTGCCGAATACATGCAATACGACAAAAGCGCGATCACCACCCGGTATAAAGACACCGGCATGTTGCCGCCGTTCGCCGGAGTTTGGGAAGATCCGGTCTTTAAACAAGCCGACTCCCGTTTTGGCGGTCAAAAATTAGCCGAACTCCAAGTGGCGATGGCCAAACAGATGCCTTCGGTCAATACCGGCGATATCTTCTGGGATGCCATCGGTGATTTCAATACGCAATTTACTGAGATTGTTGCCGGAAAAGTCAGCATTGACGCCGGCCTCAAGGCGGCTCAAGCCGACAGCTTGAAACGGCTTAAGTAATATCATTAAGCTTAGCGGCGACAACAGTCGCTCGCTATAGTGAAGTCGATGGTCAGCTTAAGATGAGTGGGGAGTATTAAGCCCAATTCCTCCTTATTGGTACTTAAAACTTCCCACTTGTCTTATATTTAATTAACCAAGACGAAGTCGGCCGATACGGCTTCATGGCTTCGCGGAAAGGAGATGAATGGGTTGGGCAATACTGTTTTAGCCGTCGTGCCGAAAAACCAAACCCACTCGCAACGAATACGCAATGTGATCGCTCCGTATTTGTATATCGCGCCGTTTGCCGTTTTGTTGCTGGTTTTCAATTTGTTTGTCTTTATCAAAGGCGCTTACACTAGCATGACCGATGCCCAGAGTATCAATCCGGGCTCCTGGATCGGATTGGAAAATTATCAAGAAATCATTCATAACACGCGATTTTGGGATTCTTTCTGGATTACCATTCGTTATACGGTTGGTTCCATAGTGACGCAGATTCCGGTCGCTTTTTTGTTGGCGGTGATTTTGAATCGGGTTGCGAAAAAGTTTCGAGGGGTTTTACGGGCTTCATTTTATGTTCCGGCCTTGATCAACAGCGTGGTTGTGGCGTTAATTTTCCGGGTGTTGTTCAATAAAGACTTTGGAGCGATCAATTGGTTTTTGGGGTTGTTGCATTTACCAAATCACACCAATTGGTTGAATGAATCAACTTTTTCTGTGGCGTTGATGATTGCCGTGTCCTTTTGGCAATGGACCGGATTTCATATGGTTTATTTCCTGTCCCAACTGCAAACAATTGATCCCACGATTTACGAGGTGTCGACTTTGGACGGCGCGTCGCCGTTGCGAACCCTGCTTCAAATTACGGTGCCGTTAATGCGCCCCGCTTTTACGTTTGTGATGATCACCTCGGCCATCGGTTGTTTGATGTTGTTTGATTTGCCGTTTATGTTATTCCCCAATAGCGCGCCTTACGGACCGGGCCAGGCGGCCCGCACCTTGGTGGCGTTTGTTTATGACTACGGATTTGGTCAGCAGTTTCAGTTAGGTTACGCTACGGCAGCCGGTTGGCTGGTGTTCTGTATTGTTATGGTGGTCAGCATATTCCAACTCCGTCTCTTTGGCTTAGGCCGGACAGATGAGTAAGCGAAGGGAGGGTGTCTGATGAAAGAACCAAGAGGTGTTTCGGTTAAAAAGTTTATCGGTTATGTTTTGCTTGGGTTGACGGCATTTTTAGCCATGCTGCCGTTGTTGTGGCTTTTTGATGTGGCATTCCGGCCCAAGATTGAGATTTTTCAGGTCCCGCCGGTAGTATTCCAAAGGGATCTGCTTCATGCGTTTTCAAGTTACTCCTGGCATTCATTTGGCAGAGCCATCAGCCAATTTCAGATTGGCTTGGCGTTTTACAATTCCTTATTGGTCACGTTGGTCGGTATTTTGCTGACATTGGGCGTCTGTTCGTTATGCGCTTATGCTTTTGCCTTTATGGAGTTTAAAGGAAAAAATTTCATCTTTTTCGCTATTCTTGCCACCATGATGTTGCCCACCGGCACCATGGTCGCGCCGTATTATCAGGTGTTGCGGACGCTGGGACTCACCAATCAATTGGCCGGAATCATTATTCCCTATGCCGCTTCGGCTTTTGGAGTGTTTTTGTTGCGGCAGTACTTTATTTGTTTGCCAATGTCGTTGTTTGAAGCGGCAGTGATTGACGGGGCCAGCCGCTTGCGAATCTGGTGGCAGATTATTTTGCCGTTATCCAAACCGGCGCTTGCCGCTTTGGCGATCATACAATTCCGTCTGATCTGGAACGATTTCATGATCCCGATGATCGTGCTCCGGGACGACGCCTTGTTTACCTTACCCGTTAAACTGCAAGTGATGGACAGCACCAACTTTAATGTGCCGTATGACGCCATCATGGCCACCGGGTTCATCTCGGCAGCCATCCCCATCGTATTTTTCTTATTCTTCCAACGTCAGTTTGTCGAGGGGTTGAGCGGCAGCGTCAAAGGGTAAGCGAAATTTAGCTTCACACACTACCTCCCAAATCAAAGAAGACCACGGTTAGCCTGCCGGAGGTCTTCTTTTTGGTATGCGTAAAAGTTTACGCGCGCTTGAACGAACCAATGGCAACGCGCCTGCAATCAATTAGCGGTAACGGCGGCGGCAAGGAACGAATGTTTGTGGCAAGGAGCGAATGATTGTGGCAAGGAGGAATGATTGTGGCAAGGAGGAATGATTGTGGCAAGGAGGAATGATTGTGGCAAGGAGCGAATGATTGTGGCAAGGAGCGAATGATTGTGGCAAGGAGGAATGATTGTGGCAAGGAGCGGCAAGGGACTTCCTGACCTCTGTGTGTTAATGGGCTAAGGAAATGACCGGTAATAATGAACAGCCCCCCGTATTAAATACGGGAGGCTGTTTGGACTTGGTAGTTTCAGTTCGTTTTAGAACTCGAAATGCACGCCGATATAGAAGAACGGGTCGTCAAGCAATTTTGCTTGGTCGCTCTGACTATAGGCATTCGTATTACCGGAGTTAGGTCCTTCGGTATTGCCGTTGGGGAAGCGGGCGTTGGAAATGCCGCCTTTCAGATCCCAGGCGCCAACCTTATACATACCGTAGACATCATAGAAACCGGTTTCACCGTCAGTGGCTTCGCAGGCCATATACTTGACGCCGGCCAGGAATTTATCAGTGAATTGGTATGCGCCGCCGATGCCAATCGCATCCTCATAACCGGAAGCTTCAGGTTGGGAGTACATTAATTGGCCGGTAACCTTATCATAGGTCAAAGTCAGTTGGAAAGTGGTATGGCCAGCATTACCCCAGAACGGAGCGGCGAATTCGCCGTTTTTGGCAATACCGTCTTTATCAACCCATACGTCGGCTTTTAAACCTAAGTCATCATTGAGTTTAAGATCGGTACCAACGATATAAACCGGTTTGCTCATTTTATCGGCGACATCTTTCGCTTTGGCCCCGATATAGAATTTTCCGAGCTCGTTTTTGAAGATTAACGCCAGCGCGTTGGCGTTGTTCATTTTATCCCGCGGATTATAATCGGGGTTAGGAATTGTTCCGTTGGCATCAAGAAATTTGCGTTCGTCATAGGGACGATCCGGATCGGGGATGTATCCGTCTTCTTGCTGGACATGGGTCTCGGCGCGAAGCTCGAAACTGTCGGTGATATATTTGACATTGATGCTGCCGCCCATATCGCAGGTGTTGAATAACGGATCCGCTTTGAAGTCGTTGAAAAGGTCGCCCATAAACTGTTGACCTAAATTGGCAGTGCCGGTATCGTGGGTATCAAACCCGAGGCTCCAGGGAGTACCGGCGATGTTGTTAATGCCGAAATCATAAAAAATGTGTTGGTTCCAAGTATCCGCAATATACTTAATCCCGGCCCAGGTGTTTTTCTCGGTAACTTTGGCGTACAAAATCGCATCCCAACAGTCAGTTCCCGGTGACGGATTGAACCCTTTATCGCCGTCAATGGTCGTGAAGTAAGAGTAATATCTGCCACCCATCCAGGAAGTAACTTCGGGAGCTGCCATGGCCACGGATGCCATGGAAAGAAGCAGTAACGCTACGACTGTGACTACTAGGTACTTTTTCACTCACAAAACCTCCATTTGTTAAGTTTTTGAAAGACATCCGATGCGATTGAAATTGATACTGCGTAGAAAGAAACTTGGACCGATGTCGCCCAGCCGGCTTATTTTCTCAAACGCTGTTGCTGGTGGGACGACGACCTGGGGATAACTTGGAAGAGCTCCACCTCCTGAGCTAGCGTCTTGAAGAATGGCGCGTTTTCATGTCTCCAACCATTCGCGGACGCCAGTAATTGTCATGGATAAAAAAACTTCCATGAAATGGTTTATTACAAATTAATTATCATCTTGTAAACAGAAAAAACCCAGACTGATATTTCGTGGACAAAGCGTTGCAAAAATGGAAACGAAGTATCACGGTGTGGAAATTTTATCGACACTTGACATAATTATTTTACAAAAATTCGACTTAAACTAAAGGGGGGCGTCCGAATCCGGCTTTGCCTGGAAAAAGTAAAATTGGCGTTTGCCAGTTGTTTAGTAACTGGTTATCCGGGGTTTCACTGATGGAAAAAACCAAGATATTACAGAATGATATGGAAAATTTATTGAGTTTTCCGCAGATGTTTGTTAACATTTCTTTACCGAATACACAAAATGTAACAGGGAAATTTGGGAAATTGCCGAATTTAATGATTAATTAAGGTGAACAGTCGCGATTGGTTCCGGCGGTATGAATGGAGGCGCGGAACGAAGTTTGTTTGGATGACCAAACAAGAGGAGGCAGATTCAATGCTTTTTTTAGCCGTCTTCTTTCTGGTATTTGCGCTGTTTATGGCGGTCCGAGTGTTTCGGGGACATCAAGCCATCTGGTTGGGATTGGCGCTTTTCTCTTTTGGCTGTTCTTTGCTGGGTTTGGTGGGGATGGTGCCCCGTTTTGGCAATTATGAGATGGAGGGCTTATTCCATTTTTCACTGGAGCAACCGTTTTGGCTCGGTCATCTCTTAAGCCGTCTCTCGTTGTACGATTTCATGCGCTTTCGTCTCTGGAGCGCCTTTGGGTTTGTTATTACCATCAGTTGTTTCGCGTTTTCATACTCGGTGAAACGTTGGAAATACGGTGAAATTCTTGTCGCCACCGCGTTTGTTTTTTTAATGTCGCTGTTGTTTTTGCGTTACGAACCGGCCAGCCTCTTTCGGGCCTTTCAGGAAGGGGCGCTGCTGTTGGCCCGACCGGCGCAACACGCCCAATGGGAGCGACAGTTGGATGTTTTTGACCGCTTTACTTTTGGGGCGATCATCTGTATTTTGATTCTGGCGGTAGCCCGGATTTTTACGGTCCATGCGCGAAGTTCCATTTTTCAGAAACGAATTCAAGCTTTCTGTATCGGGAGTGGCGTATCGATTTTGGCGGCGATTTTTGTCATTCTTTTTTGTACAGGCCGCGGCAGTATTCTGAATGCGCGGACGATGGCGGCAACCTTATTGCCGTTGGGTAAGGATTATCCCTTGTTGGACACGACGTATTTGGAAGTCGCGCCGTATGCGATTATTATTGTGATCGTGGCGGTGCTGATCTCAATGATGCGTTATGGTTTTTTGGGAACTTGGCGAATTGACGGACGGGATTTGGAAAAACAGATCAGTGTCGCCAACCGGGCGGTGCGTTTGGCGCTCCACTCGTTTAAAAACCGGTTTCTTGCGGTGCAAATGGGGATTGATATCGCGATCAATCAATTGAAACAGTTGGAAGAAGAGACCGCCAATCTGGCGAACGCCCAAATCATGGCGGCCCGGAATATCTGTTCCGAAGCGCTGAACCAATTAGATCTGTTGCATAATCAGGCGGAGCGGTTGCAACCGAACCCCCGGTGGTTAGCCATTAACGAATTGGTGGATAAAGCGTTGCAAAGTTGCAATAAGCGGCTGGAAGGGGTGACAATCATCAAGACCTTCCCGGAAGTTTCCTTATATGTGTGGGGCGACCGGGAACATTTGGTCGCAGTGGTTGAAAATCTGTTGCATAACGCGCTCGACGCGTTGGTGGAACGGCCGATGCCGGTGGAACCGCCTGCCATCGAAATCCGAATCGGCCGTGAATACGAATGGAGTTTTATCCGGATTCGCGATAACGGAATCGGGATTACCAGGTGCAATCTTCATAAGGTTTTTCGTCCTTTTTTCACAACGAAACCCGCCAAAAACAACTGGGGTTTGGGTCTGACCTATTGTCATCGGGTGGTCAAAATGCATCACGGGTTCATCAATCTTTCCAGCCGGACCGGATTAGGAACCACGGTGGAAGTGGTGCTGCGCGGACGCGAGAGCGCGGTTGTTCCCCATAAACTCCCTTGGCCCCAGAATCTGAAAGAATATTGGCGGAAAATTGACCGTTTGGCCGCCGCCAGGTTCAGATTCAGGTTCAACCGATTTACGGCGTTCAAAAGGAGGTGCGGCCATGAAGAGGAAAATTAAAGCCGGTTGTTCCGGAACACCGAGGGCAGTGCGGCGCTGGACTCTTTTGATCTGCAGCGTAATCTTGATCGCCTTTTCGGTCGGTACCTGTCGGGCTTTGCCGGTCACGAAACTGTCGCTTTGGACCCATCAGCGGCATATTGCCAACCTGGTCCGGCAGTTGGTAACGGAGTTTAACAATACAGTGGGCCGGAAAAAAGGAATTTCCGTATCGGTTCGGGTGATCGGCGATGATATGCTCAACGTTTTCCAAGAGGCGCAACAAAATGGCGCGGGCCCCGACTTGTACAGCGGCGGTTTTATCACCGGGTATGAGGATCCGATCAAAGCCGGCGCCCAAATCTGTTTTGATGACCTGCCGGGATTTAAAGAATGGAAAGCCAGTTGGCCTTCGTGGTATTGGATTGAGGGTTTAACCACCTATAAAGGGAAGGTTTTCGCCATCCCGATTCAAGTATTTAACTCCCGGTTAATCTATAACCGGGATCTCTTCCGGAAAGTCGGACTCAATCCCGACCGGCCCCCGCGTTCATATCAGGAATTGCAGGAAGTGGCTAAAGTGATCAGTCAGCGAAGCAAGGGGCAAGCTTATGGGTTTGCCTATTGCGGCGGTGAAGCTTGGCCCATGGAATGGATGCCAAGTCAATGGGCGGAAGCCAACGGCGAAGCGGCCTATTGGGACTGGCGGACCGGACGTTGGGCGTTGCGGGGCTATCAAAAGGTATGGCAGTTGATTTTGGATTTGGAACAAGCCGGTTCGATGTTCCCGGGAACAGCGCTCTTAACCAATGATGCGCTCCGGGCGCAATTCGCCGAAGGCCGGGTGGGCATGTTTATGGGTGAATTCTGGGACGTGGGAGTCCTGACCGATCAGTTTCCGGCCAAATGCGATTGGGGAGTTGGCCCGGTTCCCACGTTCGACGGGAAATTTCACGGCAAACCTCGGGCGATGATGATTGCCGGCTATTGGAATATCAACGGCCAAAGCCGTTACAAGGAAGAGGCTTGGGAGGTTGTCAAATGGTTCTGCCGTTATGAGGTCCGGGCCAGATTTTATGAGCAGGGGAAAGGGATTGATCCCGATCCGGCGGTAAAAAAGTATATTAAGGCCAGTTCGCCGCTTCCGCAATTTAAAGCTTTTGCAGCGTATCTTGATCAGGATTATCTGGCAACCTATCCGATTTTGCCGGGGTGGAAGGCGCCTAAAACCACTCCCAGTATGTTGTTGCGGGAAATTTTGATCAGTAAAAAGTCCGATCTCGGCACGCGGCTGACCGCCTTGGAAACCCTCTGGAATCGCCAACTGACCCAATATTATAAAGATAACCCCGATGTGAAAGTGGAGTGGAATATTTATCCTAATTTTGACCGGCAGAAAGGCCTTTTGGGTCCGCCGTTGGTTCGACCGATTTTCTAACAACGGCGTCAGCTGGAGCGCCAAAAATTGACAACATACGAGTTAAAGGTTGGTGGATGGACATGATTACCGAACGAATTCGCCTGTTGATTGCCGACGATATGCAACCGATTCGCGAATATTTGAGTATGGTCTTGGGACATGAACCGGATATGGAGATTGTGGCTGCGGTGGGTACGGGAATCGACGCGGTGGCGCAGGCTGTTAAATTCCAACCCGATGTCGTATTGGTCGACCTGGAGATGGAAACACCCCGGGCCGGGATTGAGGCGATCCGGATCCTGGCCGCGAAAACGCCGCAGATCCGTTGCGTGGTATTGACTCATTTTGGCGACGACCAGACGGTTTTCGCCGCATTCGAAGTTGGAGCGATTGATTATGTCTTAAAAGACGCTTCCGCCGCCGAAATATTGGAGGCGATCCGCAATGCGGCGCAAGGAACGTCGCCATTGCGGCCGCAAATCGCCAGCCGGATCCGGGACGAGTTTCGTTCGCTCCGCACCGAGCGGGCGCAGTTGATTAACACGTTGAACATCGTTTACCGGCTCACCCCAACCGAACTGGGGCTGTTACGCCTTTTGGCGGAAGGAAAAACCAAAACGCAAATTGCCGAGCTGCGTCATGTGGAGTCTTCGACTATCCGGACCCACGTTGGCAATATTTTGAAAAAGTTTGACGAAGAAACGGTTCAAGATGTGGTAAATCGGCTCCGGCGCTTGGGAATCTTCGAAATCTTCGTCGCAGAGGAATTGATTTAGATTGCTTGCCGGAAAAACTTATTAATTGAAAACAACGGTCCGTTCCGTTGTTTTTTTATGCCCGGGTTCTTATTTACCTGAAAGAGAAAAACCGGGATTGACACAGTTGAAAAAGAATCTGAAGTTAGATAATACAAACATCATCACATTATTCATGTTGCGAAATGTAAAAACATATTAAACTATGATTAAGATTAAGTCGATCCTCAGTTTCATGCGTGGGATAAATGAAAGTAAAATAGTATAAACAAAAGGGTGATCAAGATGAAGATGATCTTTCGCTGGTTCGGCGAACGCGACGACAGTGTCGCCCTGTGGCAGATTCGACAGATACCGGGGGTAAGCGGCGTAGTCAGCGCCTTGCAGGATATTCCGGTCGGCGAGGTATGGCCGTTGGAACGGATCTTGGAATTGAAGCGCATTGTCAACGATGCCGGATTGGAGCTTGAAGCGATTGAGAGTGTCAATGTCCACGAAGACATCAAGTTGGGCCTGGCGACCCGGGACCGTTATATTCAAAATTATGTCGCGACCATTCAAAATCTGGGCCAAGCCGGAATTAAACTGATCTGCTATAACTTTATGCCGGTCTTTGACTGGACCCGATCCGATCTGGCGAAACCGTTGGCGGACGCTTCGACGGTGCTTTCGTATGAAGAGGCGCTGATTAAAGATTTGGATCCCATCAACATGCTTGAAGAGATGGAACGCAATGCCAAAGGCTTTTCGTTGCCCGGTTGGGAACCATATCGGCTGCAAGAGTTAAAAGGGCTGTTTGAAAAGTATCAGACCGTCGATGAGGTGCAACTGTTTGCAAACTTAAAGTATTTTCTGGAAGGTATTATTCCCACCTGTGAAGCCTATGATGTTAAAATGGCCATTCATCCGGATGATCCGCCATGGTCGGTTTTTGGCCTGCCCCGGATCACCACCTGCGGCGAGAATTTGGCGAAGATCCTCAGCTTGGTCGATAGTCCCTATAATGGCTTGACGTTATGCAGCGGTTCGTTGGGAGCCAACCCCGAGAACAATATTCCGGAGTTGGTGCGGCGTTTTGGCGGACAAGGCCGGATCCACTTTGCGCATATCCGCAATATCAAAATCGTCTCCGAACGAAACTTTCATGAGACGTCCCATCGATCGGGCGACGGATCGCTGGATCTGTTTGAGATCATGAAGGCCTATCATGATGTGGGGTTCAATGGCTATATCCGCCCCGACCACGGCCGGATGATCTGGAACGAACAAGCCCGTCCCGGATACGGACTGTATGACCGGGCTTTGGGGATCATGTATTTACTCGGCTTATGGGAAGCGATCGGCAAGATGAAATCGAAGGGGGCAGGGGATCATGCCTAACTATCTCCAAGGGAAAATTGCTGTAATCACCGGTGGCGGCGGAATCTTAGGCGCCGCTTTCGCTGCGGGGTTGGCTAAACAAGGGGTGAAGGTGGCTGTTTTAGACTTGGTGGACGCGAAAGCGAACGCGGCGGCGGAGCTAATTCGCCAAAGCGGCGGAGAAGCGCTGGGAATCGCTTGCGACGTCTTGAATAAAGACAGCGTGATTCAGGTGAAAAACCGGGTTTTGGAAGCGTACGGCGGGTGCGACATTTTGATCAACGGCGCCGGGGGCAATCATCCCAAATGCATCACCTCCAAAGAAACGCTGGAACTTTCGGATTTGACTCAAAAGACCGAGGGTGTTACCACCTTTTTTGATCTCGATACCGCGGGGTTTGAATTTGTTTTTAACCTCAACTTTATGGGGACATTCATTCCAACCCAGGTGTTTGCGGCGGAGATGGCCGGGAAAGAAGGCAAAACCATCATCAATATCTCCTCAATGAGCGCCTTCACGCCGATGACCAAAGGTCCCGCTTATGCCGCAGCCAAAGCGGGGATCAGCAATTTTACCCAATGGCTGGCGGTGCATCTGGCCGAGGCCGGCATCCGCGTCAACGCGATTGCGCCGGGTTTTTTCCTGACCGATCAAAACCGCTGGTTGCTGACTAACGCCGATGGCAGTCTGACGCCGCGCTCGGAGAAGATTATCAGCCATACCCCCATGCGGCGTTTTGGGGTTCCGGAAGATTTGGTCGGAACCTTATTATGGCTTTGCGACGATTCGGCATCAGCCTTCGTGACGGGGGTCGTGATTCCGGTCGATGGCGGGTTTATGGCCTACTCGGGCGTTTAAACATTCCATGTTATTGAGACACACGATAATTTGATAATTACGAAGCGAGAGACTGACCGGGAAACTCCGGGCGGTCTTTTTTGCGCCTGTTCAGAACGATCGGACTTTCGTATAATGGGGGTATGAACGATGAGGAGCAAAGAAATAATGAACTTCTTTTACCTGGATGATAAGATTGATCCCGCTGATCCGCTCGAGAATATCTTTCCCCATTTCACCCATATCGTCGAGCGGATTTGTACCCCGCAATGGAATCTGGCGCCGGGGCATTACTCCCCCCATAATTTGATCCTCGTTTATGACGGCGCGGCGGTTTTTGGCTGCAACGGGCAAGAGTACCACGCCGTGAAAGGTGATTTGCTCTATTTTCGGGCAGGGGAACTGCGATGGGGCAATACGTTTCCCAATCAATTGATGAAGTGTTATGCGGTTGATTTTTTATATACCTGTCCGCGGCTGCGGGGCGAGCGTTGGGAATTGGAGGAAGGGACGTTGCCTTTAGCGACGCGGCAGTCCATCGCCGATCCGTACGTATATAAACAGCTGCTTAGCTTGTTCGATGAATTGACCACCACGTGGACGGCGGGACAACCGAACCGGATTATGAGTTGCCGGGCGACGTTCATCGCCATTATTCGCCTGTTGCTAATATGGAAAAACGGCAATGGCGCCAATTTCGGACAAGTGCACAAGGTGGATCGGGTCATCCGGTATATGACCGAACGTTATTCGGAGATTTTGACTTTACATACCTTGAGTGAGATCGCGCAGATCAGCCCCTCGTATTTGGGAGCGATCTTTAAGCGAATCACCGGGAAATCGCCGATTGACTATTTGATTGAAATCCGAATCCAAAAGGCCAAGGAGATGCTCCAAGATGGCGATCGTGTCTCCGAAGTAGCGTTAAAAGTTGGTTTCAATGATCTGTTTTATTTCAGCAAATGTTTCAAAGAACGGGAAGGTCTGGCCCCTTCGCAATATGTAAAAAATTTTTGTTCGCAACAATCCATTGAATAACGACGGATTCCGTTGTAGGAATTAGCCGAAAGATCGGCGAATAGGTTATTAAAACCAAACGGAGGTTGCGTCACTTGATGAAGCAACTGCGATCGGGATTGCTGCTTTTGTTGGTCATTTTTAGCCTCGGGGCTTGTTCATCTGGCAAACCCCGGACGGTGCAACGCAGTTTTTATTACTGGGAATCAAACTTCCAATTGAGCCAAGCGGATCTGGCGTATCTGAAAAGTTGCGACGGATGATCGATATGAACAAGCTTGGACCGATTCATGAGATTCAACTGGATTGCGACTGGAATGGGGCAACCGGGGTTGCGGGTATGTTCCGGATTATTTTGAAAACTATCTGACGTTTCCCCAAACTCCCGCCGCCCAAAGGTTATCAAGGGTTAACGGCCGTTGCGAAACCCGAATATTTGCCGGCCCTTGAGTATTTGCTTTTTGCCAAGCAATGCGAACCGTATGTGACGCTGGATCCGTCCTGGTACTACGAGTACGAGACGGCCTTGAAAGAGCGTCGTAAACCGGGGGAGATGCAACGATTGATCGATGGCGGATTGACCAAATACCGGAAAACGGGGCGGAAAGCCGAGTCGCTGGTTCTGGCTTCGTTGATCTTTGATCAAAAACCCGCGCTGATGGATGAGGCGTTTATCGATTTTAATATTCCACTGGTATCGCGAGTTTAGCGAAGGAGGATTCGATGAAAGTATCCGGTTCGGATTTTTTAACAAATCAAAAAGAATACCTGCGGCAATTAATTGCGGCCTTGTCGGCAGAGTTTGGTTACGCTTCGGTGTTGGGCGCCGATAGCCGGGGCAAACAATATTCGGTGCAGAAAAGCGGCGCCACCATCGGCGACTCGCGTTGGACGGAACGGGGGTTTGTCGTTCGGGTTCATAACGGACGGAATTATTCCGAGTATTCTTTCAATCAGTTACCGGAACTTTCGGAACTGTTGGCCGCGATTCGCGCCAATTTACAATTGAAGCGGCGGGAGACAGTCGCCGGAATACCGCGCGCGGCTTATCCGGTCATCGCCGAGGAACCGCTGCAGGGCTCGTTTTATGGCGAGGTTGCGATATTGCCGGAGACGCTGAGCGTCGCGGCGAAGATTGCCAAATTGACCGCGATCAAGGATCAAGGTTTACGGGGTTCGGAGTGGTTAATTGATTATAAGGCGCGTTATGAAGAGGTTTATGTTCATAAGCTTTTTCTCTCCCCGGCAAAGGATTTGGAACAATCGTACGTCTGGAGCCAGGGATATCTGGTCGCCATCGCGCGGCGGGATCAAAAAACCCAATTTGCCTATCGAACGTTTTCCGGGTTGCAGGGTCCCGAGTTATTGGAGCAAATGGCCGCAGCGGTCAGCCGGCCGGTAGAGCTGGTGGTCCGGCTGCTCGACGCCGAACCGGTAAAACCGGGTGAGTATGATGTGATCTGTTCTCCGGAGATTTCCGGCTTAATCGCGCATGAAGCATTTGGTCACGGGGTTGAGATGGATATGTTTGTGAAAAACCGGGCGAAAGCCGTTGAATACCTGGGACGGCCGGTGGCTTCGGAACTGGTGACAATGCATGACGGCGCCGCGGCAGCCCGGCACGTCTCGTCCTATTGGTTTGATGATGAAGGAACGCCGGCAACGGACACAATTGTCATCGACCGCGGCGTCTTAAAGACCGGGATCTCCGATTTGCTGTCATCTTTACGGTTGGGCGCCCAACCGACCGGCAACGGCAAACGGGAATCATTTGAACGAAAAGCCTACGCCCGGATGACCAACACCTTCTTTGCGGCCGGGTCGGACCGGCTGGATGCGATGATTGGGTCGATCCGGCATGGGTATCTGTTGGATGGCACTCTGAGCGGCATGGAAGACCCTAAAGATTGGGGAATCCAATGCGTGATTTTGTACGGGGCCGAGATTCGCGACGGCAAACTCACCGGAAAGCTGGTGACCCCGGTGATTATGACCGGTTTTGTCCCCGATCTCCTCCAAAACATCACGATGGTTTCGGCCGACGTCGGTCTGAGCGGCGCCGGCGCGTGCGGTAAAGGTCATAAAGAATTGGTGAAGGTCTCCGACGGTGGACCGTACATTAAAACGAGGGCGAGGTTGGGGTAATGATTGAGACCATTGAGCGTATCTTACAAACCGATCCGGAAGTGGCCGGCTACCGGATTGTCGCCAAAACAGTCCACTCCGTCGAGGCCTTTTTTGTCCGGAAACAATTGGATATGAACCGGGCCAAAACCGTGGCCCATTTTTTAGTCACGGTTTACCGGGATTTTACCGAAGCGGGAACTCGTTACCGCGGTTCAGCCTCGATCCGCATTCATCCGACCATGACGGAACCAGCCCTCCGGACGGCGCTTGAGGAAACGACCTTTGCCGCCGGCTTGGTGAAAAACCCGGAATACCCGTTGGTCAAACCGGCTCCGATCGGGGCCGGTATTGTCAGTAATTTTCATCAAAAGCCTTTAGCGGATTGGTTGACGCCGTTGACAACGGCAATCTTCCAAAACGACCGCCAAAAACAAGGTTGGATCAACTCCGCCGAACTTTTTCTGAAACGGATTGAGACTCGGATCGTCAACTCGGAAGCGGTGGATCTCCGGACCGTGAGTTACCAAGCCGAACTGGAGTTGATCACCAATTGGCGTGAGCGCGGAACGGAGGTGGAACTCTATCGGGAACTGCGTTTTGCAGCGTTTGAACCGGAGCTGATCGCCGCCAACGTTCGGGAAATGCTGGATTATACGCGGGAAAAGGCATCGGCCCAGCCGTTGCCGGAATTGGGAATGGTTCCGGTGCTTTTGACCGGGGAGCCGGTCCGCGAGTTTTTAGGTTATTATACGATCCAGACGGCGGCGCAAAGCGTTTATGAAGGGCTGTCAATCTTCAAGATCGGCGGAAAGGTTCAGGGCGAAACGGTCCAAGGCGACCGGATCAGTTTGCGGTTGGATCCAAAGTTAGTTCATTCGACCGAAACGACGCCTTTCGATGAGGACGGCTGGCCGCTGGAAGCGGTTGAAATAATCCGGGACGGCGAGTTGCTCCGCTACTGGGGCGATCAGCAATACGCCTTTTATCTTAACCTCCCGCCCACCGGGAAAATTGCCAATCAAGTGTTTGCGGGGGGTGCGTTGACGATCGCCGAATTAAAGCAAGAACCGTACTTGGAGTTGGTCGCTTTTTCCGATTTCCAGATGAATCCGGTGACCGGGGATTTTGGCGGTGAGATCCGGTTGGGCTGGTATCATGATGGCCGACGGACCGTCGCGGTTACCGGCGGAGCGGTTTCTGGCAATATCCGCGACGTCCAACCAAACATGGGTCTTTCCCAAGAGCTACAGACGCTCAATCAATTCGTCGGACCCAAGACGGTTAAATTTGCTTCGTTAGCGGTGACCGGCGCCAGTCAAAGGGGTTCCTGAACTTTCCGGTTTTGGCGAATTTCAATGATCATGCTTTCAGGGAACTGCGGGATAATATGATCCGGAGGTGTTACCTTGAATAGTTATCAAAGTCAAAGCCAGAATCAATTTGCGAAAGCTCAAAGTCTCAACCAGCAAATGAATCAGGAGAGTTCTTCGGAGTTGGCGCAATCCAAAGGGCAGATTAGCCAATTATTACTTGCCAACGCCACGTCCGGCAAATTCGAATTTGGTTTACTGAGCAGCCAGAGTTTGAGCTCGCGGAGCCAAAACATGAGCGCCGGGCAGCGTCAATTGGAATTGGATCAGTCTGCCGGACAGATCAGCCGGATTTTATCCGGCCAATCAAAATAAACAATTGGATTACCGCCTCGAATCTGGTTTTTTGTAACACTTTCCACTAAGGAAGGCGATCTGCCTTCCTTATTTATTTGCCCAAAGGATTAACGAAGTATATTGCCGAAATTTAATAGGAAAAATGAAGAGGATCGGTGTTTTCGGATATGAGATCAACAATGCTTTCCGAGCTTACAACCGAGACGCAGCTTTATCCGGCAGTGCGGGATTGGTTCGCGGCGGCGGGTTGGACCGTACGGAGCGAGGTGAAAAACTGCGACGTTGTCGCTACCCGCGATAAGCTGCTCGCCGTCATCGAACTAAAACAGAGTTTCAATTTGAAGCTACTGATGCAAGCCGCCAAACGGCAACGTACCGCCGATTTGGTTTATGTCGCCATTCCGAAGCCAACCTCGTTGCGTTCCCGCGAGTGGCAGGACCGTTGTCATTTGCTGCGCCGGTTGGAGCTGGGATTGATCGTGGTCACCTTACGTCCGCATATATCCCTGGCTGATGTGGTTTTTCACCCGTCTCCTTACGACCGGAATCGCAGCCAACAACGGAATCAACGAAAACGCCAAGGGATTTTGAAAGAACTTCAAGGTCGCAATGGCGATTATAATCTGGGCGGTTCGGTCCACGCCAAATTAACGACAGCCTACCGCGAAAACGCAATTTATATCGCTTGTTGTCTGGAGCGGGACAATCCGCTTTCACCCAAGCAATTGCAGGCGCAAGGGACCGGGCCCAAAACCGGCAGCATTCTCAGTAAGAATTATTACGGCTGGTTTGATCGGGTCGCCCGTGGGAAATACCGTTTAAGCGCTCAAGGACAAGCTGAATTTTCAAAATTCCAGGAACCGGTCGATTATTATCGGAAAAAGCTGCAAGACGCCAACGAACCACAAGGTACGGAAAGCAAGCGAAAATAAAGGAGAGACGTTATGCTTGAACAACTGAGTGAGGCGATGGTCAAAGCGATGTTTGAGAAGTTGCCCATGGAGATCACGGTGACCGACGCTAACGATGAAGTCGCCGGGTGGAATAAACACGATACGCGCTTGTTCGTCCGGCCGATGTCCTGCATGGGACTGAATTTTCGGCAGTGCCATCCGGAAAAAAGCGTGCCGCTGGTTGAAAAGATTGTGGCCGAGCTGCGGGAGGGAACGCGGGAGACGGCGCGATTCTGGATTGACATGCCGGTGCCGGTCGGTTCACAAGGTCCGCCCCATAAAATCTTGATTGAGTTTTTCGCGCTTCGCGACGAACAAGGCAACTACCTGGGTTGTATGGAATGTTCTCAGGATGTTGAGGAGATCCGACACCTGGAGGGGCAAAAACGCTTATTGGATCCGGAATGAACTCGGTCCAAGCAGCTTATTTTCGTTAGTAAAATAGATCGTTTTGTGACTAACGCAGATCGTTTTGTTAATAACCGATCTATTTTTGTGGATAACATAGATCGTTTTGTTAATAACCGATCTATTTTTGTGGATAACGTAGATCGTTTTGTTAATAACCGATCTATTTTTGTGGATAACGCAGATCGTTTTGTTAATAACCGATCTATTTTTGTGGATAACGCAGATCGTTTTGTTAATAACTGATCTATTTTTGTGACTAACGCAGATCGTTTTGTTGATAAACGATCCTATTGCGCTAAACGACGGACAACGAACGGGGATAAGCGGCGAAAGAAGACAAGGTAAAGCGGTTGCCTGTTACATTTCACGGCAACCGCTGCGGGGGTACGTTGTAATGTCCGAGTTCAGTTTGACTGGGCCAATCCGAGCTGGCCTTGGAGTTGATCCACAAATTGTTTAGCCGTCCGGCCCGAACGACCGTTTTGAAACCGCTCCCACTGAACCGCCCGGCGGACCAGTTCAGCGTCGTCGATGGCAAGCCCCCGCTGTTTGGCGATTCCTTTCACAATATTTAAGTAATCGCCCTGATCCGGACTGGAGAAAGTAATGGTCAACCCGAACCGGTCCGCCAACGAAAGTTTCTCCTGAATCGCATCGTTAAAATGAACGTCGTCGTTACGCTCGGCCATGGTCTCCCGGATCAAATGGCGCCGGTTGGAGGTGGCGTAAATCACAATATGTTGGGGCCGGCTCGCCAGTCCCCCTTCGAGGATGGCTTTTAAATGTTTGTATTGGGATTCGGCCGGTTCAAATGAAAGATCGTCGACAAAGATAATGAACTTCAAACCGCGGCCCTGCAAACAGTGTAATAATTGGGGGAAGTCCGCCAGATCGTCTTTGCTCATTTCGATTATCCGCAGCCCTTGATCGGCGAAAAGATTGCCCATCGCTTTGACCAGCGATGATTTGCCCGTGCCGCGATCGCCATACAACAATATGTTATTGGACGGCAAACCGTGCAAAAGTTGCGTCGTATTGTCACGCAACTCTTGTTTCTGCGACTCATAACCGATTAATTGGGCCAGGGTAATTGAATCGGGGGCCGCTACCGGCAGTAACTTTTTCATGGAAGCGTCCCAGCTCAAAAAAGTGGCGCCGCCAAATAATCCAACCCCGTGTTGGGAATACCATTGCGTCAACCATTGAAGACAAGTATCGAGCTCGCCGTGGGCAAGGGCTACAAAGCCCGAGTCGGGAGCCGGCTCCGCTACGGAATCGTTGGTGAGGCCGACTAGTTTACCCGGTTGCCAACGAACGAGTTCCGCCAAGTTTTTCAAATCGGTCAAGGCGGCTTGCTTAAGCGTGGGAGAAAGCTGCGCGCCGCTGCCGTGCTCGGCTTGGAGAGCCAGGTAGTTTTCGGTGGTTTTAATTGCTTCCCATAAAAACCGCGCCCAAGGGTTAGCGGTTTCGGGATAACGTTCGATTAAAGCTCCGTACCATCCGTGGAGCGAAACGGTCGGCTGACGTTGAAAAAGTCCGCGAATGACCGGACTTTCATTTAAATTTCGGAATAAAAACAGTTGTTCGAATAAGGACCGAATCTGATCGATCTCTGAAACCATCGTTGCATCCCCTATCGATGTCGCCCTAAATCGCCGGAACAAGCTTGACTACGACATATTTTCCTTGATTCCTCAGTTGAACTGATTCAACTTAGGTGGAAGATTCGGGGCGAATACCGAAATCCCTGCACTTGAGTACGATAATCTTTCAACTTTAACATGGCTTATTCAGAAAACCATGTTCGCGACTGTTGTCGATAATGATCTGAGCGGCTTCCAACGGGTCGTCGACAATCCGGAATAGCTTGAGATCCTGCGGGTCGATGCAACCTTCGTCAAGCATTTTGGTACGGATCCATTGGACTAAACCGTTCCAATAATCAGAGCCGTACAAAATCACCGGGAAATGGTCGATTTTATCGGTTTGCACCAAAGTCAACGCTTCAAACAGCTCGTCCATGGTCCCAAATCCGCCCGGAATGATCACGAAGGCAACGGCGTATTTGATAAACATCAATTTGCGGATGAAAAAATACCGAAAACGTAACGCGATCGTCTGATAAGCATTGGGAACCGGTTCCCGCGGCAATTGGATTCCGCAGCCCACGGAAGTTCCTTGAATACGGTACGCACCCAGATTGGCCGCTTCCATAATGCCGGGCCCGCCGCCGGAGATCACCGCCAAACCGGCCGCCGCCAATTTTTCGGCAATCGTCACAGTCGCCTGGTAGAAAGGATGTGTTTCGGCAAATCGGGCTGAACCAAAGATGGCGACGCCCGGTCCGATTTTTGACAACGCGTCGAATCCCTCGACCATTTCACCTTGGATCCGCAAGATTCGCCACGGATCTTCCTGGGTGAAATCGGAATCGGGCGGACAGGGCGACTGAAGCAGCTCTTTGTCTTCATTGTCGCGAAAACCTTTTGGTTGTTGTAATTGAATCATAAAAACCCCCCCGTTCGCTATTCTTTCCGGGAAAGTCAATGGATAAACCCGAATAAAGATTGGGTTTTTGGCGGAGATTGAGGATAGCGGATGATCCGTTACGATCAGGAGGGGAGGTGGCTTGAGATGCGGAAAGGTGATACAATGAATTTGCAAAGGACGCTTGAAGGGGGATTAATATGAAAGAGCGGACCCTGTTCCCAGCTGACCTGCAAGCGCGTTATGCCGAAATCGTGGCGACCAGGGAACAACTGGAGAAGGCGGTTGAAGCGGCAGTTCAGACCGGGGAAGAAGCCCGGCGGGAACTGGCGCAATTAATTGCTGCCGGCGAATACTACCATCCGGAGTGTCAAGCGTTCGAAACCCCGGAAGAGCGACGCGCTTTCTGCTTTGAGCATGGCGAAATAACGGCCAAAGCCGTTTTATTGATTCACGGTTGGACGTCCAGTCCCTATGAAATGCGGGAGTTGGGCAGCCACCTTTATCAACAGGGCCACAATGTGATGGGAATCCGTTTGGCCGGACATGGAACCTCCAGCGCTTCATTTTCCCAATGTTCCTGGACCGATTGGCTTCACTCGGCCCGAATCGGCCTGGCGGCCGCTCGGCTGCTCGGCAATGAGGTAATAGTCGTAGGGGAAAGCATGGGTGGCAGTTTGGCGGTACTATTGGCCAATGAATATCCCACTTGGATTGAAAAACTGATTTTATGCGCGCCTTGCTTTCAAATTGCCAATCGTTTGGCCCCGTTTTCACGGTTCCGGTTGGTTCGCAAGTTGATCCCGGTGTTTGACTCCGGTCCCGAACCGCCGTGGATGCAAGGCCATTGGTATACCGTGGTTCCCACCACCGGTGTGGCCGAATTGGTTCGAGCGGCCGCCGCCGCCCGGCGCAGCAGCCGTTGCTTGAAAACGGCGACTTTAATTATTCAGGCCGCAAACGACGCCATGGTCAATCCGGCCGGAACCTACCGTTTTTTTAAATCCCTTTGTCAAGTGCCGCCGGCCCATAAACGGATTATTGTATTTCCCGACGGACACCATAATCTGACCGTCGACGCGAATCCCCAAAAACATCAGGTATTTCAATGGATTCGTGAATTTATCCAATAAAAAAGAACCCCAAAGGGTTCTTTTACGGTTTCGGGGCCGGCGACGGCGACGGCGCCGGTTCGGGAACGTTATTGAGGTTGTTATTTTTTGGATTGGTGGCATTTGATTGGTTGACGCCCTTTTTCAGTTCCGGACTATAACGGTCGAGAATCTTTTGTTGGGCTTCGGCGCGGCTGGCGTCGTCATAAACCAAATACGGCGTTATTACGATAACAAACTCATCTTCGGTCTCTTCCTTGGTGTTTGTTTTAAATAAATGGCCAATTAAAGGCAGGTCCCCAAGCAAAGGAATTTTGCTGGTCGGCTGATTGTAATTGCTCTTCCGTAAACCGCTGATAATCACCGTCTCTTTATTATTCACGCGAATGGTTGTTTCGGTTGAACGTTCAAAGGTGGTGGGAAGATCCGAACCTTGCGGAGGAGCCCCAAATTCGCTGTACTTCGGTTTGATGTCCATCGTGATTTGGTTATTGGCCGAAACCCATGGGACGATTGCAAACGACAGACCCGAATCATAGGTTTTCACGGTTTCATTGGTAATTGTATTTCCGCCTGAAGACGTTTCGGTCGACGTGTTAATTTTATAATTTCGCTTGGTGGTAACGCTGAAACTTGCCTGATAACCGTTTAAAGTTGAAATCGTCGGATTCGCCAATATTTTCCCTTTTCCCTGACTGATGAGACTGGTTAGGACGGAGATGTTTTTATTGGTGCCCGCCGGATTATACACAATCGTTCCCGCCGTAGGATCAACGCTTAACAGGTTATCGCCTTTCAGGGAACTTAGCGCGGTACTCCAATAGAAATTATCCTCGCCGGAAACTTGAACCACTAAAATATCGAAAACGATCATCGGATTGACTTGGTCGATCTTCTCCACATATTGACGGACCTGCTTTAAAAGGTTTTGCGGACCGGTCACCGCCAGGGCGTTTTGCTCTTTGATTACCACGATGTCGGTCTTAGGGATCGATTGGGGCAATAACTTTAACACGTCGTCCGCTTTTAAGTAATTAATCTTAATAATATCGGTCCGGTCTTCGATGCTTTCCACATCGACTTGTTCCAAGTATTTGACAAATAGATCGTGGACGGACGGCGGCGCGGAGACGATCAGCGCGTTTTTCTCTTGAATCTGGGTGAAATTTTGCCGCGGAAATACCGGCGGCAAAGTATTCAGCAACTGGTCGGCTTTTAGATATCTGATGGGATAGACTTTCACATAGGCGAAGTCCTGGTTCTCGGGCCGGATAATGAGACCGTCGCCCACCAGATAGGTTGAATCGGACTTCATGTAGGTGAAAATAGTTCCCTTCATTAAAAACTGCAGCGTTTGTTCGAGACTTTGATTGCGCAACCGGACATTGTTAACAGTCCAGTTTACCTGGGATAAAATCACCATGTTGATATCGGCTTTACGGGCCATTTCGAAAAGGATCGCGGTTAAAGGGGCGGTTTGAATGTCGAGGTCAAACCGTTGACTCTCGGGATTGTAAACGATCCGGATGTTCTGGCTGGAATTGGTATTGGGACGTATATAAAAATATTTGGCTTGTTTTTCAAGGGCCCAATTTTGGGAGTCGGCGATCGCCATCAACGCTTGATCGATTGCGACGTTGTTCAAATGAACCGTGACGTTGCCGCGTATTTCCTTCGCCACCATGATATTAATCCCGGTCTGCCGGGTGATTTCGTTAACGACGCCGTTAATATCCGCTTCATCGGCGTCGATGCTTACCAGGTTGGCTTGATATCGAACTTTATATTTGCCGTTGCGATTGGCGATACGCCACACCAGATTGTCTTTGGTTAATTGCAGATTGTTGGCGTCGCACAATGAAGCGAGACCGGCGTCGAGCGGTAGATTTTGAAAGAAGATGCCGACATTTTGGTTGAGATTTTGGTCGGGAACGATCGAAACCCCGGTTTTTTCAGTGATCGACCGGACCAAAATCGGCAGGGGAATGTTTTTAGCGTCAACCGTCAGCAAGTTGTTCTCCCAAAGCACCGTAAAAGACATCATGGCGGTTGATTTTTTGCGGATGATCGTCACATTGCCGACTTTTTCCGCCAGGCAGTTAGCTTGGATCAAAATGACCTTGATTCCATCGTCTAAAGGGGTTTGCTGAAAAAAGATCGTAATCGGCTCATCCAAATCGGGGGCCAAAACATAGTTGCTTCCCGTTTTACGGTTAAGCTCCGCAAAAAGTTGTTTGAGCGGAACGTCTTTCGCATCAACCGACAGCGCTCCGTCCGTAAAATCGACCTGGAGCTTAAGGGGTTTATACACGTGATACACTTGATTTTGCTTCGTATATTCCAACCCATTGTTTTTACAGAGGACAGCCATTGCTTCGGCGAACGACAATCTTGACAAGTGAATTGTGACGACGGCGTTGATCTGGTTATCAACGACTACATTCACGCCCGCCTGATCGGCCAGTGCCCGGAAGACGTCTTTAATATCGGCGTTTTTAAAAAACAATCCGATGGATGCCCCAAAGACGATTTGGGAGAGCAGGATCATTCCCCAAAAAACGATTCCCAATTTAAACAGCGTTCTTTTTGACATTTTCATACCTCTAACCCGTGTTATGTTTTAATTATTTAAACTTGGTGTTCCGTGTGCTACAGGTCGTCCGCACTAACCGTTGGGATTTTGTAAATGTTTTCCTTGGTCGATATTATTCTGTGCAAATTACCATCTTTCCTGCTGAAAGGCGGTCCTTTTTTGGCGATTTTTGTTTTAATCATTGAAGTGAAGACGAAGCTGATCCAATGAATGTAAATAAGGGAAAAACCTAATAATAATGTCGGATCAATGCAACTTCCGGTCCGGGGTTTCGTTAATTTACTTTAACTACCTTTTAGGATGCCGTTGTTTTTTGCAGGATTTAGCGAGCTATGGCCGAATAATAATCAAGGTTTAGTACGTTTTTGAAGGAGTGGTTCCGTGTCAATCCGCCGTTACGCCACATCATTGTTGGGAATCGCGTTGCTGCTTATTTTTTTCACTCCCGTGATTGCTGCGGAATTAAAATTTTTTCCGATTGATCAAGTCCGTCCCGGCTTGGACGGAGTCGGTTATTCGGTTTTTTCGGGAACGAAAGTCGAAAAGTTTGACGTAAAAGTAATTTCCGTTGTCGAAGATAACTTCGGCAAAGATCAATTGATATTGGTCAAAATGACCGGAAAACGCCTTGAAGAAGTTGGCGGATTAGCGGCGGGGATGAGCGGCAGTCCGGTGTATATTCGCAATCGCCTGCTGGGGGCGATCAGCTATGGATTTGAGAACGCCGATGCTTTTTTGGCTTTGGTGACTCCCATCGACACAATGTTGAAATTGATCCCGGAGGGTGTTTATGGTCAAAAAACGGTTCGGGATTCCCATTATGTCCCGGTAACGACGCCGGTAATGGTTTCCGGCATGGGGTCGCGCGCTTACGATCTGCTCAGTCAAAACTTGACGCAACAAGGTCTCAAAGCGGTTTATCTGCCAAAAACCGGCGGAGCGCGGCGTGAGGCTGCGGAACCGCTGGTAGCGGGGAGTGCGATCGCGGTGCAGCTGGTGACCGGAGATTATCAAGTCGCCGCCATTGGTACGGTTACGTTTGTGGACAAGCGTCGGTTCATAGCCTTTGGGCATTCTTTTTCCAATAAAGGGAATGTGGATTATTTAGCTTTGCAAGCGTATATTGTCCATACGGTAAAAAGTCCGGTAATGTCGTTTAAAATCGGTATTCCGCTCCAACCCATCGGCCGGGTGGCGCAGGACCGTCAGGCCGGCATTATGGGTTATTTGGGCGAATCACCCGAATTAATCCCGGTTACCGTGAATGCAACCGATGTCGAACGTAAATTGTCCCGGACCGTTAATTTCCAGGTCGTTCGGGATGAACGCATCTGCCGCGAGTTGATCGGTTCCGGCGTAACCGATGCGATTGACCAGACAATTGACCGGATGGGCTATGGCACCGCCAAAGTGAAAGTGAAGATCGAAACGACAGCGTTTCCCGAACCGATCGTTCGCGAAAACATGTATTATGGCAAGGACATCGCCCTTTCCTGCCTGGGAGATTTGCGTAATCTACTAGAGATTATTACGACGAATGAATTTCAGGGCGTTGGCATCAAGTCGGTTCAAGTTGACGTGGCGGTTCAAAGTCAACCAAAAACGGCCCGGCTCGTTAAATTGGATACCAATAAGAAAAAATTCAAACCGGGCGAGCGGTTTGTGGTTAAAGCACAACTTCATACGTATCGCGGGGAAACTATCACCGTACCCATTGAACTCAAATTGCCCGACAACATTGATTCCGGCAAACTTGCCCTCACCGTTCACGGCGGCATCAAAGACAGCAATCTTGAAGAAGGGGAGTCAGCTAAGAAAGAATCGTTTAAGATTGAGTATAAAAATGTCGATTCGTTAGCTAAATTGCTTGAGAATTATTTGAACAACCCCGGCAACCATCAGGTTGTCCTGGAATATCAGTTAAACCTCAAACCCGGTAACGCCAGCGATGAAGAGAAAGATTTGCAAACCGCGCAAATAAAAACCGCTACCCAATACTATATATTGGGTGAAGCGCAGATTACGATCGAGATTATACCATAAATTCCAGGGTGGTTATTTGGATTCCGATTTACTGATTCGGCAACGTAGATATTAATCCAATCTTACCAGGGTGGCAGAGAATATGAGACTTTTGACCAACAAAAAAACCATATTTGGTTTATTGATTCTGTTAGCGGTAACAGGAGTTTTTGTGTCGACTGTTTCGTTTAATCTGACGCAAGATCGATTGATTACGGGGAAAGTAAAGTCCCAATTGCAAAAAGCCCTAAAACCGCTTGGATTGGAAGTGAATGTCGGCAATATTCGTTGGCTGGGGTGGGGTGGTTTCCGGGGAACCGCGCTTGAGTTGAAGGATATAAAAACCGGCCAGATCCAGTTATCCGCCAAGGAAATTCAGATTTACCTCAATCCGTTTCAAATCGCGGGTAAATTGAATCACCCCGAGGTAGCCATCAGGAAGGTGGTGATCCTGCGACCGGTGGTTCAGGTGACCCGCTTTGCCGACGGTACATTGAGTATTCAGAAGTATCTGCCGAAACGAAAACGAAAAACCGAATTAAGCGGTTTGTTTGAAATTCGCGACGGGGTCGTCAATTATCGGGATTTTCAGTATGGCAATCATCATTTGGAGGCGATCCGGGGGACGATTGATTTTCGCTCCGAGCCGTTGATCAAATACCAAGTATCCGGGAAGGCTGATGCCCTTCAGGAAATGCGCTGGAAGGCGAAAGGCGATCTCCGTCTGACGCGGAATTCCGGACGTTTGGCGGTGATGGTTCAAAACGCTTCCGTTTCAAGCATAAAGCCATTTCTGCCGCAACAATATCGGAATTGGGTAAAAACCGGCAGTTCCGACTTTGTCCTCAATTTTATCATCCGTAATCAAAAAGTTTCGTTACTTGACGGCCGGTTAACCCTGGTCGACAGTCGGTTGGATCTGCCGAAAATCGGCAGTGGCTTGTGGGTTAACCGGTTACAAGCGCGAATTAATCCGGAACGGTTTCAGCTTGACGAGGCGAAGCTGCGCTTTAAGGGAGCGCCGCTTGAAGCAAAGGGCCAATTTAACACTGCCGATCTGGCGATTCAGCTCGCTGTGCAAGCAAAACGCGTCAAATTTGAAGATTTCAATCAATTGTTCAGTAATTCGCAGGTAAGAGTCCGCGGCCTTACCGATCTTCAAATAAAGGTTGCCGGGACCTTAAAACGCCCGTTGTTCAACGGGACGGCGCTCGTGCGCGATTCCCAGGTGGAATTCGGGCAAAATCAACGAATTGACCAGATTTCAGGCCGGCTTCGAATTGTCAATAATCATCTAAAAGTCGACCAGCTTACCGGACGATGGGGCGAAGCCCTTGTGGGCGTTAGCGGCGCAATTGGCGATGTCTTCCGGCCACGGTTGGCGTTGGATGTTTTCGGAAAAGACATCAACCTGCAATCACCGGCGTTTAACTTCCGTAATCTCCAACGTCCCGATTTGCAATTGGGAAAAGTGGATTTTTCGGGAACCGTTAGTGGCGTCCCCAACCAACTCGTCGTCACCGGAGCCCTTGAAACAGATCGGATTCAATTTCAAAACTTCAGCGCCAAACAAACGTCTGTCAAGCTACGTTGGAATGCCGGAACTCCGAAACTGCTAATTGAAGAGTTGCGAAGCGAACCTTGGGATAGTGTGTTGGTGGCGCGCGGGGAAGTATTGCTCAACCCCAATTCGGCCGTTTGGGAAATAACGGGCGATGTTACGGATCTCGATCTGAGCCGGGTTTCCGCAACGGAAAAGACGGAAAAGTATCATTTGCAAGGGACGGCGTCCGCCAATCTATTGCTCCGTGGAAGTTGGCGGAGCGGACAGCCGTTTGACCCGGGCGTGATTCTGGGGATATTTCAAGCGGAATCGTTACGGTGGCAAGGTTTTGCAATTGATCAAACCAATGGGATTTTCAGTTGGAACCATGGCGCTTTTTCGCTGGATTCAATTCAAGGGAATATCGATAACGGTAAGTTTTATGGCCACTTGATCTATGAAGAATCGCAATTGCGGGCTGATTTTAATGTTGCCGATGTTCAATTGCGGAAACTTATGCCGGATGAGAAAAAATATCCGGTTGACGGTAATTTTAATGGAATCTTGACGTTTAACGGACCGGTTGCGAACCCGATAGGACTCATTTCAGGTCAATTCACCGATCTGTCCTGGGGTTCGAAAGTTATCGGCGAGGTCAAGGGCGATTTGCGTTATGCCAATAAGGGATTGGAGACAACCGATCTCCAGATCGTTACCGATTCCGGTGATTATAAACTGCAAGGTCGTTTGGCGTGGGAGGATTCTCCCCAGTTGCAATTGGTTTTGGAGAGCGATAACATCAAACTATTGCGTTTTTGGAAAATGTTGCCCGCCAATTCGGATTTGGGCATCGCTGGAATGGGTAAAGCGCGTATTCGCGTAGCCGGTCCGGTTAGTGACCCCAAATTTCAAGGTACAATTGAACTAGCGAATCCAAGTTATAAAAATTTTCAAATGGAACGCGGAGTAATTGATTTTACCGGCGATTTACAAAAATTGGAGTTAAAGCAGTTCGTATTATCCAAGGGCGATTCTCGGGTTGAGGTGACCGGGAAAATATCCGCAGCGGCGTGGGATTTACACGCGACCTCGAATGCTTTTGATCTTGAGTTATTGGGCCTGGAGTATAACGGGAAAACGCTGAAAGGAAATGTGAAATTTGCCGGTAATTTGGTTGGAGATATCCAACATCCCATGTTTAACGGAAATGTTAGTGGAACCGGCTTAAATTTCGGGGCGTTTGATTATCAAAATTTTGCCGCCGACATTATCTGGAATTTGCAAGGGCTTGAGATTAAGAGCGCGCAATTGGACAATAAAGATAGCGCGCTTACGTTATATGGGCGAATCGAAAATACCAAACCAATCCAATTGAATCTGGGAATTCAAGTTATCTCCTGTGACCTGCAAGAGCTGATGCAACTCGGTAATTTCACCTCCATCGCGGCAGTTGGGAAACTTTCGGGAATGGTTAATGTGACCGGAACGCTGGAGCGACCGCTCGTGCGCATGATCGGCGAGTTACCCGGCGGATCGGTTAACGGGATTCCGGTTCAAGGGAATTTTGATGTTTCATATACTCAAAATAAATTAAACATTGAAAAAGTCGAATTACGCCACGCCAGTGGCACGTTACTTGCCAGTGGAGTTTGGGAACGGGACCGGACGTTAAAACTCAAGACTTTTTTAAACAATTTTCCATTGCAAATTATCAACCTTTTTGTCAAATCCGATTATAAGTGCGATGGCATTGCCAATTCTGAAGTTAACCTTGAATGGACCGGAAACCGGATTGCGGGGGACTATCAAATCGCCATTCCCAGTGCCGTAGTTAATCAAAAGCTCTTAGGCGATCTACGGTTGCGGGGGATATTTTCCGACCAAGGGTTTGAAATTACGGAAGGCCGTTTGGTAAATCAAGGAGGATCACTTGATCTCAAAGGGTATGCGCCTTGGCCGGCGGAACTGTCGAATCAGTTAAAATTACCGGTGGCAACCGGCGAAACTCAAAAAAGGTTAAATATTGGGGTCGGGTTGAAAATGTTTCCAGCGGAAGTGATTAATATCGCCGCTCGTAATTTTACGATTACCAAAGGAACACTTTCGGGTGAACTTCGCCTGACCGGCGCTATCCTCAAACCGGTTGTTTTTGGGAATTTGAGCGGCAATTCCCTCGGCTTTTCCAGTCCGTCTTTACCGGTTGCGGCGCAAGGATTGGAAGGCGTTTTGACATTTAAAGGAGATACCGCGGAAATTAATTCTTTGCAAGGAACCTATGGAACCGGGCGTTTTTCATTGGCCGGATCAATAAATATCGCGAACGGAATTTTCAATCCCGATCTCAATATTACTTTTAACGGTAGCCGGATTTATTATAAGAGTTTATATTTTGATGGATATAGCACGCTCAATGTGGGGTTAACCGGATCGATAACCAAGCCGGTTATAACCGGTCAAATCAATGTGAACAATTGCCGAATGGGCATTTTGGGAATTCAAGGAAAGAAGAAAAGTAGTGATTGGAATCCGACCCTTGATTTATCAATCAAAACCGGCAAGAATGTTCGTTATCGCCAGTATGGATTGGCCGATGTGGCTGTTGAGGGTGAAATTCACCTCAAAGGGCCGCTGAAAGCCCCGGTGATAAACGGCGCCGCGAAGTCCAAAACCGGAGTTCTAACCGTTTACGGCCAAACATTTAAAGTAAATAGCGGCGAAGCCTCCTTCGAAAATGCCGAAGGGTTCGTTCCGATGATTGATGTTGAATCAAACTTAAAAACATCAAGTGTGGAAGTATTTTTATCAATTAAGGGGCAAATCGGCGGCAATCTCTTTTTTAATCTTAATTCGCAACCGTTCCTTTCCCAATCGGAATTGTTTGCCCTGCTCAACTGGTCCGAACTGAATGGCGAACGTCAATTTACTTTCAATGGAGCTGTCTCCGGAAATATTTCCGCTGTAACCGACACGTTGTTTGGAGATGTTTTTTATGAGATTCGCAGGGCGTTAAAGGTTGATTATTTTTATTTGGAACAGGATTACCGGGAGAAGAAGTTCCGGATAAATGTCGGCGACTATATTACGGATCAACTCTTTCTATCATATAGCCGGTTCGTCACGGATGAACCGGAAGAGACTTGGGGATTGGATTACAATTTAACCCCCAATTTACTGGCCGGGGGGACCTATTCGGTTGATGAAGGAACCTCAATTCGGTTGATTTATCGGTTTCATTTTTAATGGCGTTATTTGTCGTTGATCGATAAAAACCAAAGTATCTTTTACTTGAAGGATAACTCCGAGGATAACGAGAATTGTAAGAATTAAACTGAGGTAAAAACCCCACCGAAGCAGTTAACCTATTACGCTCCCAGGAAGGTGTCTTTTGATTCAGCATTATCTGGCGGAACTTTCAAAAATACAATTATTGTCTCTGACAGAGGAAGCTCAACTGTGGGAGGGTTATAAGTCGGAAAAATCCCGGGATGCCAGGCAACGGATTATCGTGTCGTACCAACCGCTAGTTTATAAAATCGCCTCTCGGATAACCGCCCAAGAAGATGTTTTTTTCGACTTGATTCAAGAAGGAACAGTTGGACTGATTGAGGCGACGGAGAGTTTTGACCCGAACCAAGGCGTACGATTCAGTACTTTTGCGCAACACCGCATTCGGGGTCGAATGATTGATTATTTGAAACGGCAACGTTCGACCCGGGAATCCTTGGAGATAGCGATTACTGAGGAAGAATTCGAAGGAATTCTTTCGCGAATTGCCGATAAACATGTCAATGTTGAAGAAGAAGTGGCAATTAAGATGATTGGACAACAAGTCAATTCGGCGATTTCGCGCTTAAACCCGAAAGAGCAGAAAGTTATTTATGATTTGTATCTATTTGATAAAGAACCGATGGTTTCCGCTCAGGAAATGGAGATTAGCTTGTCGTATTTTTATAAGATTCAAAAAAAAGCTTTACAACGATTACGCGGTATGTTGTCGAAGTTAAGAGCGGAAATGAAAATAAGCAGTTAAACGCCGACCGGATCGCAAATGGTTCATGCTCAGGGGCAACGATCGTAAAATTGAGTTGGATATGGGTCCAATTTCAAGAATGAGCTACTTATCGGGAGTTAAACGCAGAATTTCAGGTTTTTTCGCCTGCCAAAATATCAGAAGAAAAACAGATAATATGGCATAGGGTTGTAATGAAAGGCGGCGTTTTTGATGGACAAGTTGAATTCAGGGGTACTTATTGAACATATCGAAGAGGCAAAAGATTGGCTTGATAAAGCAAAGAATGAATATAGCCAGTCGAATCCGACTCGTGGGGAAATTATTCTTAATTTAGCGCAAGCAGAAGTAAAACATGCTTGGGAACTAAGTCGTCGTGAAACCGTTAAGAATAATGTTACTGCGAAAATCGAAAAGAAGCCCCTGGGTAACTTCAAAAAGGGATATTTGGTCCCAATCGCCGCTTCGATTCTTTTATTTGCAGCGATTCTCTTTAATGTGAAGATGGGAAAGAACAATATTGCCACCCAAAACTTGGCTACCCATCCAACCGTTAAGACAAATCCCGTTATTCAAGAACCGACAAGGAACGTAGCAACAAAAGAGATACCCGAGCAAATTGTCGAAAAGCCGGTTGCGCCGGTTGCGGTTGCCGCAAATCCAAAACCGCAACCGCCCATTGTCAAGGCGCCGGAGCTTTCCGGGTCTGGGACTCAACCCAAAGTTGCGCCCGTCGCGATAGCCAAAGTTGAAACGGTTGCGGAAAGCCCGGAATTAACTCGGCGCGAACAACCGGCAACTGTTGTTGTAACTACCCGTACCCGGGTGCAACCGGTGACCCAGTTGACCATTGATGAAGACGCTTTGACTCGGGAAGCTTCTCGTAGTTTGAGAAGTGGAAAATAACTTTTAGAGGGGGATATTTTTGAACTTGTATAGCCGGATCCGTGGGGTTTATATTATACTGCTGGTTTGCTGCTTAACTCTAGTAATGGTATGGCCGGCTACTGCTGAAACCAATCCAGTCGTTATGATGGTCGACGTTCAGGGAAACACCCAAGTTCCTTCTTCGAAGATTCTTGGGGTAATCTCTAAAGTGCGAATCGGAGAACCTTTCGATGCTCGACAAGTTGAAGCAGATATGAAAGCCATATCGGATTTGGGGTATTTCTCGGACGTAAGCGTTAAGACGGATAAGATGTTTAATGGCTTGAAAGTGGTCTTTGAAGTGGTTGAAAATCCCAATTTTAAAGAGTTGATTATCACCGGTTTGACCAAAGTAAAACCGGAAGAGATGCAATCGTTTTTCTCTCAGAAACCGGGGGAAGTTTTTAATACGGTTACTTTCCGCGAAGAGCTAACCAAAGCGCTTAAGTCTTTCCGCGAAAAAAAAGGTCTGTTTATTGAACCGCGCGCGGAAGGGAAAATTGGATTTTCTCAAGAAGGCGTAGTCCAGATCGAGTTGGTTGAAAATAAGTATGGCAAGATTATTGTTCGAGGGTTGCAGAAGACAAAGGAATTTGTTTTCTTACGGGAATTGAGCATCAAAGAAGGGGACATCTTTGATTATAACGCCCTCCGCGAAGATTTTATGAAGATCATGCGGTTGCGACTTTTCGACAACGTTGAACCCCATTTCGAAAAGAGCACTACGGTTCCTGATGCGTACGACGTCATTTTTGATGTCAAGGAAGCTCAAACGGGAACGTTTTCGTTTGGCGTTTCGTTCGGGCAATCCGATGGTGAAATTGGCGGCGTGCTCGGTTATTCGGAAGCGAACTTAATGGGCCTTGGGCAAAATTTGGCATTGGACTTGAACTTCACCGAATCCGAACAAAATGCCCAATTCTCTTTCTATGAACCTTGGTTGGACAAGAAGCATACGTCATTTGGCGTGTCCATGTGGAATTCCGATAATGATTTTACGACGACGATGAATAAGTGGAATCTGGGTACCCCCAAGGACACACAATATGATATTCATCTGGTCGAGACCGGGCTTTCGGTTTCGTTCGGACGGCCTTTGTGGAAGGATGTAACGGGTCAAGTCCAATTCGGTTTCAAACGTAATACCATCGACGAACTTACCACAACTGTGGATGGGGTTAATAATACTCCAAATACGACGATTGAGTTTTGGGATAACTCGGCTGGGCTGAGTTTGACCAAAAATAAACTGTCATATCAGGATCGTAACTTTGTTGATGGCGGGTATTGGCTTTCAGCCGATTACACGAATGCCGGTAAATTTTTGGGCGGGGAATTCGATTACCAAAAAGCCACGCTGGAGGGAAAATGGTTCCATGCGTTCAATCCTAATTTTGTCGTAGGGACCCGCTTGCAGGCGGCGGTTATTGACGGTAGCTATCCCGATTATAATGCTCTATACCTTGGCGGAATGTATAAGCTCCGTGGTTATGCCGATCGGCGATACGATGACGCGTTAACGACCCAACTGATTGGATCCAGCTATCTGTTATCCAATACCGAACTTCGTTATCGGATGCCTTCCAACAAGAGTTTAGAATTTGTCCTCTTCTATGATGCGGGTCAAATTAACAACATTGGCGGCGGGAGTTCACTGAAGTCGGATTATGGCTTCGGTCTCCGGTATAACATTCCGTTCCTGGGCGTTTTACGTTTGGATCAAGCTTGGAACACCGGAAAAAATGGCGATAATCGTTTGGTATTTAGCTTAGGTGAAATGTTCTAATCCCTTGAGGTGATATGTTGAAAATCATTCCTAAGCTGCTGATATTGTTGTTGATAGGCATCATTTGCATTAGCGGAGGAGCCGCATCAGCTGTTTCTAACAATAGTGAAAAAAGTGTTCAATCCGTGGAAGTTCAATTAATCGTTTCCGGAAATGTTTATGAAGGGCTTCAGGATCGGATCGAGTACAGCGTTGGTCGGGTGGGAGAGAAAATTTTACTCTCCCAACCCCTTTCTTTATTGCGACAAAATAAGGAAACTGTCAAAACGGCGATATCAAAAGTATTTTCAAAGGTCTTAACCGGATTTAATATCGATGCGGTCGAATTGTCCATTGATGAGCATACCCGAGTGGTGATTCAGTTAACCCCGGCTCCGCCCTTAATTGCCAAAGTGAAATTGGCCGTGGAAGTGCGCGGCATTGCTCCTGAATTTAATGAAATTATCGCTGAACTGAACGGTCGAATTGAAGCGGAACTCAATCAGATACTCGTCGGACTGCCGGTCGCTGCGGGGGAGTGGTCTGCGGAAACAATCAAACTGGTCGTCAATTATTTGGTCGAACGAGAATACCCTGGCTATTCATACCGTTTTGAGGTTGTCACCGGAACTGAGACGAATTTCCGGGTGGTTTTAAACCCGGTCGAACCGTTAATTCACGAGGTCGATGTTCATTATGTCTCCAAAGATATTCCGACCTGGTTTGTGAATTTTCAAAATCAGACTTATCGTGAAACATGCGGCTTAGTGGCGGGATTGCCGATTGAGTTTGTAACCCATTATCAGACTCGGATTGAAAAGTTACTAATGAACTCGTTTGTTCATCCGGATAAAGTTCAGCAATGGGGAATGTCGGAGCGACTAACCCTTATACCCGGAGTTGCAACTGTTGCTAAACTTGAATTTATTTCGAAGGTAATCCAAACAAAGCTGGAAGCCAGATATTTTATCGGTTCCGATCAATCGTTTGGCAATTTATATACCTATGTGGGTTATCGAAACAACGATTTTGAACTGTTCGTCCGTAAGTTTTGGATTGACCACCCTGAAGAGGGTTATAAATATGGAGTTAAATTTCCAATGTCCACTAATTTGTCGGGCGCGATCGAATTTAATCCGGTAGCGGATTATAAGGATTTATGGTTTGAATTTCGATTTGACCGTGGTGATTATCTGCAGTTGAGCTTTGGGTTGGAGCATAGCCCCAATGAAGCTTTGGTTGGAATCAAACTGACTGACAGCACTAATTTGGAATTTTTAAAATATGATCATCTTTTTGGAGTTCAGGTTATGTTTCATTTTTAGTATAATATTTTAACTAAAGGAAGAGGAGAACCAATATGAAAAAAGAGAAAATGATCCAGGTTTTGACTTTGGGAGTTTTAGTTTTAACAGTAGTTATACTGGTTAGTGGTCTGACTGGGGCAGCTGCGCCTGCCAACGGTCCGATCGGACTCGTCGATACCGAGAAATTACGTGACCAACTGCCTGATTTCCAACGGTTGGAAGCGATGGTTAAAGATAAACAAAGCGAGTTCGAAAAGTATCAAGGTTATATTTACGAGTCTCATAAAAATACGGTAAAACAACTCCAAGATAAAGCGACTCAAGAGAAAAACGGAAAATCAACCACCGAACAAGCAGCTATTGATAAAAAACTTCAAGAAGAAGTGCAGAAGAAAACTGATGAATCCAAACAGCAGTTGGAACAGAAGTATTCGGAAATCCAGAAATATCTGAATGACCAAAAGAAAACCGTTGTTGACAAGCAAAATAAGTTAATCAGCGATACCGCCGGCGATCAAAAAGTAGCGGTAGTCCTTGAAAAAGGCGCGGTTTTATTCGGTGGCACCGACATCACCCAAGCGGTGTTGGACAAAGCGGCTAAAGAGGCTTCCAAAGAAACAAAAAAATAAGAAGTTGACATTATGCACTTTCAACCAAAAAAAATCTTCGTGGTTATTTTGATATTGATCATTGGGATAACAATCGCGTTAAGAATCCACAATAGATCTTATCAAGCACGGAGCAGTACAACCGTAAATCAAGAGCGAGTGAAACCGTTACCCGATTGGAGCCGTTATCGGGAAGCCGGAGTTGCCTTCAGACGACTGATCGCTAACAGGGGCGATTATGGGCCAAAAAGCGCCGGGAATGAAAGCCTCCAAGATAAACCGGCAGTCGCTGAAGGCATTCAAATTCAAATTGAACAAATCGAGAAAATTTTTGATTCGGAAAATTTGTTTAAACAGCAGGTTATCCAAGACCAGATCGATAATTTCGAACAGAAACTCCGGAAAGACGGCACCGTCAGGACAAATGAACAGTCGCAAACTCTTCGGGATCGTTTCGATCATGATATCAAACAAAAAGAAAGTAGTATTAATCAAAAACTGCGGGAGTTTCGGCGCAATTTAGAAACCAGTCAACAAACGAATCTGGCTACCCTTCAACTACGATTGACATTAATTGATATGGTTAATCTTGACGAGGGTAAAAAGCGTCAAAAAGAAGAATTGATTTCGGAGATCGCCCGGGTAAAACAGCTTATCGAACATGAGTATTCGGTTGAAAAACTAAAGTTAACCTCCGAATTACAAAATTATCAAGAACAAAAAAAATCCGAATTGGATCGTTCCTTAAAAAGGATCTCAACCGAACAGGAAAACTATATTCAAGAACAGTTAAATTCCTTAAAAGAAAAAACTGAACTTGAATATCGATCATGGTATCAACAACGGGAAAGCGACCTGCAACGAGCGGTTCGCCTGCGTTCAGAAGAATAAAAAGGGGAAAGGGGTCACATTATGAGTGACGCGAAAGGGTTTCTTTTACCAGCTTCGATCCTCGTTGGAGCATTAATTATTGTTGGTGGTTTAATTTGGGCTGTCAATGCCTTTTCGTTCAAAGTAGCGGTAATCGATTTGAACAAAATTTCGAAAGATAGCGCGGTTAGCAAATCCATCGAAAAAGAAGTTGCGGCAAAAGGTCAAGAGTTAAAGAAAAAGTTTGAACAAGCCAAAACTGACGCTGAAAAAGCGCAAATTCAACAAGAATTTGAAAAATATAAAAGCGACAAAGAAGCGGAGTTCGTCACGAAGGTGAAACAAGTGGTCGCCACTGTTTCCAAACGGCGTGGGATTAAAGCGGTCAGCAGTCCGCAGGTTTTCATCTATAGCGATGTCGACCTGTCTTCGGATGTGATAAAAGAGCTGAATAAATAAGATTTTATTGGTCATTTGGGTATCAACCATGAAATGGGGTCGCGATTCCGATGGTATCATTGAGAGATTTGGCAAAAATGGTTCAAGGCGAATTCATTGGAGATGGCGATATTTTAATTACCAATGCTGCTAGTTCCGATGATGTAAAAGCCGGTGAAATAACATTTGCCGCTACGTTACGCGCAGTCGAACCGGTTGTAAATAGCCCGGCTTCGGCTGTAATTATCCCGGCGCATATTGAGAAGGTGGCAAAACCGGCGATTCGAGTCGCCAATCCCCGACTGGCGTTTGCCCAAATTTTGACCTTTTTTCATCCCCAGACGCAGTGTGTCCCGGGCATTCACCGTAGTGCGGTAATTGGGCGAAATTTTCATGGCGATGTTTGTTCGGTTGGTGCGAATGTAGTGATTGGCGAGGACGTTACCGTCGGGAAAGGTTCGATTATTCACCCGGGCGTGGTATTGATGGATCGGGTCAAAATAGGGGACGGTACTGTTATCCATGCCAACGTGGTCATTCGCGAAGATTGTGTCATCGGTAATCACGTCCAAATTCATGCCGGTACGGTAATAGGAGCCGATGGATTCGGATATGTGACAGTGAACGGGAAACACGTCAAGGTTCCTCAGGTTGGCGCAGTTGTAATTGAAGATGATGTTGAAATCGGAGCCAACGTAACGATTGATCGGGCGACAACGGGAAATACTTTGGTCCGCCGCGGTACGAAGATCGATAATTTGGTTCAAATCGCGCATAACTGTCGCATTGGCGAAGATAATCTGATCGTCGCCCAGGTTGGGATCGCCGGAAGCACCAAATTAGGCGACCGAGTGACAATGTCCGGAAAATCGTCGGTGGTTGGCCATGTTAAGGTTGGCGACGATACGCTAATTGCCGCGCATGCATTAGTAATTAACAGTCTTCCGGCCAATTCATTTGTGTCTGGAGTTCCGGCGCGGCCTCATGCCGAAGACATGCGGATCCAGGCCACTGCCGGTCGGCTACCGGAATTGCTCAAAGAATTTAAAGAATTGCAAAAAAAAGTTGCAGACTTAGAGGGAAGAGTTAACTCGTAAAATAGCCCAAATAATGCAGGAGTTCACTGAAACCTGGCGAATTTTAATCCATGAATAGCGCATGGAAGTTGGCCGGGTTTTTTATTTGTCTGGCAGGTTTGAGTTAAAGCCGGCTACAAGCTTCAGCGGTTTCAACTCCGACTGCCACAGTTGAACCAAATTATGTTGCCGTCTGTTTTTTGGAAGTGATCACTAATACAAAGTGAATTACTCGGCGAGTATTTTTTGGAATCGGGGACCTGCGGCGAGGTTGTTCGATCAATACAGTGATATTAACCGAGTAGAACCAGTTGGAGGTTTATTTTCAAAGCGCCTTAGGCGTTTTTTTAATATCGCTGCTTTTTTCTGTTCAAGCGAGTCTTCGGATCCTGCGTTAAACGAAGGATTGGGCTTCCAATCGCCATGGAGTAGTTGTCCGGATGTTACATTGATCCGTAATTGAGAGAGGGAAATATGAAAATCTTGCACCGTTATATTTGGAGCGAGTTCTTTCAGCAGTTTTTGGTCTGTTGGACGGGCTTTACCGTCTTGGGGATTGGAAAAATCTTTTTTGATTATAACGAAATGTTTATTGGCTATCGTGTTACCCCCCAGTTGTTAATCCAGTTATTGCTGGATCAGATACCTTATCTTTGGATGGATGTGTTTCCCGCAGCAACGTTGTTTGGGTTGATCCTGGCTTTGGGAAGGTTGATCAGGGAACGAGAGTTAGATGTGATTCAAATCAGCGGACTTGGCTTTTTTCGCACGATGTTGCCGGTGTTTGCGGGTGTTTTTATGCTCTGTTTCGGTGCTTTTTGGTGGAACGATTTGGTTGTTCCCGCCGCCAACCATCATTTTGAAGAGGAAGTGCGGCGTTTATCGAATCAAAACGACCTTCCATTTATCAGAGAAAACGTGGTTTTCAAAGCCCCGCAAAACCGGTTTATCTATATCAATCGGGTGGATCACCGTCAAGGAAAAGTGCTTGGAATAATGATCATTGAATCCAAAGGCGCCGGGCAATGGCCAAGTGTCATCACGGCCAGTTGGGGAAGGGTCCGCCGGGGCGTCTGGGAGTTGAATGACGGCGTAGTTCACCACATGAATTCCAAAGGAGCCATTAGCGCCGAGTTGGGTTTTAAAAAAATGCAGCTTAACATGACCGGAGATTTTTCCACGATGATCGGAGAAGAGAAAAAACCCTCCGAGATGCGGGCGAGTGAATTGAAAAAGCTGGCTGAGACCTATGTGAACAACCCGGAATATGCGGTTTACTATTATTCCAAATTTGCTGATCCGTTAAGTCCATTGGTCTTTACGTTGTTGGCGATTCCCTTGACGATTTTGACCAAACGGAACGCCCATTGGTGGTTGGGGATGTTGATCTGTTTTTTGATTATCCTCGGTTATTATGCGATTCAAGTTGTGGGCAGAACGTTGGGGATCCAAGGGGTTATTTTGGCCTGGGTAGCGGCTTGGGCGCCGAATATCACCTTTTTAACAAGCGGCCTGATCTTGGCGGCTGTTTGCGAAAAATGGAGGTAGAATGGACAAAAGAGTCTTGTTGCTCGGGATGTTCATGTTGATTTTGATAAGTGTTCCCGTCAAGGGCGAAACGGTCCACAAGGTGGTCCTTACTGCCGATGAGCTAAAATACGATTATGAAGCGAAACAAATTGTTGCCACCGGCAATGTGGAAATTACATATAAAGAGATAAAAGTCCAATCGGATAGCGCGATTATCGACCAAGACCAAAATATTTTATTGGCTACCGGCAATGTGCGAGTGGCTAAGGACGATGATAATTTTGTCGGCGACCGGTTTCTGTATTATTTGGCAGAGCAGCAAGGTTGGCTCAGTCCGACCAATACCACCATTACCGGCAATGATGTGAAAGAACCGGTGAAATTTCGGGCCAATGAATCGTATATTCAAGAGGATGATATTATTGCCAAAAACTCGTTTGTCACGGGCTGCGATTTGGATCATCCCCATTATCACCTGAAGGCCAAAAAAGTAGAGTATTATCCCGATCGGCGGATCATTTTGCGTCATGTGACCTATTATGAACATAATGTGCCCGTTCTTTATTTGCCGTATCTATATATCTCTTTGGAGAAAGACAAAGAAAACGCCATTGAGTTTGAGGTTGGTCACAACGATACCGACGGCTGGTTTGCCCGGATCGGTTATAATTATTTTCTTAATGAACAAAACCGGCTTAAGTTTGAAAGCAAATTGACGGAATTAAACGGTGACCTTTACGGGGTAAAACACCGGCATATCATTACGAACCAGCGTGAATGGTCTCAGGAATATCAGGTTATCGATAAATCCGATCTTGGCTACCCTAATTTGGATTATATCGCCAATTTTTGGTATGCGGATAAAACGGATAGCAAACGACCGTTCGAAGGCGATTTTTCGACCAAACATCTCTCTGACATTGATGGGTCCGGACGGACTGAAAACATACTTAATGCTTATTTGCGGGGAGTTTCGCCCTATCCTTTTGTCAATTTTCATTATGAGGATGTCGGTGTCAATTTAAACCGCACTGTGACTTTGAACAGCTCTTGGGTCTATAATATCAATCCGTCATCCGGAGTCAACTTTTACGGGAACTGGGCGTATTACAAGCAACTGTTGAACAATGTGAGCGATTACGGCAGCAATAATTTTCGTTATAATCTGTCGTATTGGAAGAACTTTACTTGGATGCGTTCAAACCTGCGGGTGCAATATAACGACACCGCTGTTTACGACGGCAATTATGCCGCTGATAATTACAAGCCGGATATCATTTTCAGTATCCCCGAGATTAATTTGCCTTTGGTCAATTCCGTCGAACTAAACGCCAACTATTCGCAACTTGAAAAGTTTGCCACAGGGCAAAAAACCAAAACGGGCGAACGGATCGGTTTCGATCTCGTCAAGAAGTGGAAACTATGGGACAATGCGACTAAAGCTTCCAGCTTATCATTGAATAACAGTTTAAAACAAAGAATGTTTCAGATCGATAGCGACACCGTAAACGGAGACTCGACGGTAACCAGCTTTGGAACCGAGTTACAGTATCGGCACCAATTTACCGCGAAACTGGCCTCCAGTTACGGTTTGGTGTATAGTTTCGTCAGTGGCGAGACCAATGATTTTTTCAGTAATAAAGGGGATAACGCGCTCGAACCCGGCGCCGCGCTTAATAATAATTGGAATTGGAACGATAGCGAAAATCACCTAACCGCTTCGTTATATTCGAGTTATATCTTTATTACCCAAGCGGGCAATTCGGCGTTGACATCGCGCTGGGATCTTGAACCGGGGAAAACGTGGCTTTCCTTCTCTTCGGCGTATGACTGGGATAAAGGGCTTGGAACGACTGATTTACAGACGCATTATAATTTAAACGATACCATTCGTTTCGCCTTATACCTCAATTATAATTTTCAGTCCGCAGCTTGGAGCCGCAAAGATTTTGAAAGTACGATCAAAAGGCAACTCACGAAAAATTGGAAGGTTGAAGCGGCGGCTCAATATAGTATGGTTCAGAATAAATTCTCAATCGGCAACACCTTATTCACTTACGATTGGCATTGTCGGGAGTTGCAGTTTGGTTACGATTGGACCAATCAGGAATTTAAATTTCAAATCGTGTTTAAAGCGTTTCCAAATGCGTCGATTCAAATTGATAAGGATATGCAACTGTTAAATGCTGAAAACTTGGCGCAATAAACTATTATTTTTGCTAACGATCTTCATGATCTGGCTTGCCGGCAATTACGGCGGGTGGTGGGAGTTTATACGCAACCCGAACCTAGAACCGCTAAAACCCGTGCCGGTAAGCAAACCGAAGATGGTTGTGCTCGACACTGCCATCACGGGATGGGACGATCATCAAAAAACCTGGGAAATCAAAGCGGCGAAGATGTGGGAGTCTAGTGACGGTAATATCATTCACTTTGAAACGATCAGCGAGGGGATTATTTATTCGGTCAAAGGAAATAAAGTCACCTTTCAGGCGGGTTGGGCGCGTTGGGAGAAACTTAAGAATGAATTATATATTGGCGACGGTCTTACAGCCCAATTAGCCGAGGGCAGTTTTGTCACTCCCGAAGCGGTGATGAATTATCAATCGCAAATCATTCGTTCGGAGAAAGGGATTCACTTTGACGGTGACGAAATTAAACTAACGGCGCAAACGATGGAAGCCAATATCGATTTGGAACAGTTGCTGCTCGAAGGAAACGTTCAATTGGAACAGGGCAAGGATCATCTTTCGGCGCAAGGGGTTTTTTATGATTTAAAAAACAAACGTTACGAGCTTCGTAAGCCGAAAGGAGTAACGCTTAACCTATGAAAAAGATAATTATTCTACTCATTTTGTTCGTTTTGGGGTCCGGACCGGGTTGGACGGCAACGATTGAGAAAGTCAAAATGGACGCTAAAAATATTTGGGGCGATACCGCGAAAAAAACAACCTATTTACAAGGCAATGTTATTATTAATCAAGGGAAAACCCGTATTAACGCCGATTGGGCTGAAATTGACCTGGAAAATAAAAAAGCGTTTCTCAACAATGGGGTAATGCTACGCCAACTCGAAATCGGCATCGCCGCAAAACAATTACAATACGACCTGCGTAAAAAAGTGGGCACCTTCGAACAGCAGGTCCGTTTGGAACGGACTCAAGTCAAAAACGCTCAGGATAAAAAAGAACCGTTTGTACTTCAGTGCGAGCAATTATACCTGGAAGCGGAGACCAAAAATTTCATTGCCCAAACCACGGTCCGTATCGCTCATTCGGAATTTGACGGTTCCGCCGATCAGGCGGATTATCATGACAAAAATCAAGTTTTGTCACTTCAAGGGCGCGCGGTATTAAAGCGGCCGCAGAAAAATGAAGCCGGTAAGGTGAAAGAAGCTTTCGAATTGACCGGCGACCGGATTGATTTGGAGATTAACACGAAGAATTTCCGAGCGACTGGCGCTCCGGCCCTACAACATGCCGATTTTGACGGTTCGGCGCAACAAATCGATTATTTCGATAATCGTCAGCAATTGTTTTTTCAAAATCAAGTAGTTTTAAAACGGGCCGCTAAACCAGAAGCCGGTAAAAGCAAGGAACCTTTTGAACTCCGCAGCGATCAGTTGGTGATGGAGGTTAATTCCCGCAATTTTGTCGGGACGGGCCAGGTCAAACTGATTCATCCCGATTTTGCGGCGGAATCGGCTAAAATCGTTTATGACGATCTGCGTCAGGAATTGACCTTTACCGAACAAGTTCGACTGCGCCGGGCGCCACAAACCGATTCCCGTGGGAAAACGAAAACCAAAGAACCGTTTGATCTCGGGAGCGATCGATTGGTTATGGACCTAAACTCTAAAAACTTTATCGCAACCGGAAATGCCACGATTCGTAATGAAGATTTCCAGGGAGCCGCCGACCGGATCGAATATGACGACGCTAAGCAACAATTGCTATTAAAAGGAAACGCCCGTCTGAAACGGCCCGAAGGTGAGGAAGTAACCGGGGATCAGCTTCGGGTTAATTTGAATGACAAAAGTTTTGTCGTATTGAATCAAGTCAATCTAATGTTCGAGGTAAAAGAGAACCCGGGGAAAACGACGGTCCCGCCCAAACGGAAAAGGTGACCGGCAACGAACCCGAATTTAAAACCTAAAGGTAAAAGCATGATAGCTGAGCAGTGGTATGGCGATGAATTTCAACTGATGAATGATTGTGAATTGAACAATTCCGAGGGTTTATTGCGATTATTGGAATTAGCGACGGTTCGGGTAGATTTTGCTTTTCCCACTTCGCAAATTTTGGAAACTTCATTCCAGTTGATTTATGGGATCGGGGAAACGACTGCGGCTCGCCTGCATGAGCAAGGATACCGCACGTTGACTGAGTTGACGTTCCATCCGAAGTGGGGGAAAGCGGCCTCCGATATTTTGCGGTTGATTGAAAATCGCAATGTGGAAAGAATGGCTGCGTACGGTGCCTCCGATTTGCAATTGTTAAGCTTTTACCAGCCCGAAGAGGTCCAGTTCGTCGATATCGAAACCACCGGATTACATAGTATCAATCCCGTATTTTTAGTGGGTATATTATTTTGCCGGGAAAATCACTGGGTGATCAGGCAATACTTGGCTCGCGACTATAGTGAGGAAAAAGCGTTGCTTTGGCAGACGGCGGAACATTTAAAAACCGCTAAGTTGATAACAAGCTACAACGGCAAAAGTTTCGATTTACCGTATTTAAAAGGGCGGATGCGCTATCACCAGATTGTGGAGGGCGAACGCATCACCCATATTGACCTGCTCCGGACAACGCGCCGGAAGTATCGTAACTCATTACCCAATTGCCGGTTATTAACGATTGAGCGGTATCTTTTTGGCAGCGAGCGGGTGGATGATTTACCGGGTTCGCTGGTTGCCGATCATTATCACCGTTATGTCGAAACAGGCGATGAAAAGCTGGTGCAGGCTATTTTGAAACATAATGCCGAGGATTTGCTGTCGATGGCCAAGTTGTTGGGAATCCTGGTGAAGAATCGCAAAGAAGGTGTTCCGGAATGAAAATCAAGGAAATTACCGAGGGCGTCCCGGTGGTCGGACGTTTTTTAATTATTGAAAATCAGTTAAAAGTGACCAAAAACGGCAGCAATTATTTAGCAATGAGGATCGGCGATCCGACCGGCGAATTGGCGGTCAAAGTCTGGAATGCCGACGAAAGCTTGTTCCGTCTGCTTGAAGTGGGACGGGTTATGGAAATTCGCAATACGCCGCCGAAATGCTACAAAGATCAGATTCAATTGGAGTTGGATGGGAAGAATCCCGGCGGTTTTCAGGTTGTCAGCGATTCCGAAGTTGATTTCAGTCAGTTTTTGCCGACCACTCCCAACGATATCGGACATTTGTGGCAATATCTATCGCAAGCGATGGCGACGGTAAACAACATTCATTTGCGCAAGGTGTTGGATTTCTTTTTTGATAAACCCGAGTTTACGACGCATTTTATGAAAGTGCCCGCTGCGTTGAAACGGCATCATGCCTATCTGGGGGGATTACTTGAGCATACGGCGGGAGTTACGGCCATGTGTGAAGCGGCCGCCCGCTATTATCCCCAGATTGATCACGATTTGGTGATCACCGGTGCTATTTTGCATGATATTGGGAAAACTAAAACCTATAAATTGGAAAAGGGTTTTGACGGCACCGATGAGGGAAAATTCATCGGCCATTTAGTGATCGGCATTGAAATGGTCGGACAGGCGATTGAAGCAACGTTTGGACCGATGGACGCAACGAAAACGCTTCTTAAAAACAACCTTCTGCACCTGCTGGTCAGTCATCATGGCATTATGGAATGGGGTTCGCCGATTGAACCGTTGACTATCGAAGCTTGTGTGCTTCATCACGCCGATAATATGGATGCGCAAGTGACCAAGTTTTTAACCATCATGCGCGGAGAACCAACAGCCGGTTGGTCGGCGTATGACCCGGGGTTGGGACGATCGATCTATATTAACCGCCCATCTTACATTGCTGAAGAGGATCTTTCGGAGGGAGCATAATGGAAGCGATTGGTTGGTTCGCACTTTATCTGTTCTTTTTTGTTTGCGGATTGGTAACCCAGTACGGTCTGCGCTGGTCGCCGTGGGCGATTTTGGTGATCTCATTTTTAGCCGTATTGTTGCTGCCGCCGCTTTGGGCTGTAGGACTTTTGGCGGGATGGTGGATAAGTTGCGCGTTCTTTACCTTCCGGCCGCCGGATCCGACCCGGACCGCTGAAGGCGGGGCCGACTTCACATGGTTTAGCGTATGCGCCAGCGCTTTTTTAGCATTTTGCGGTTATTTATTGACGGTTTTGTTTTTATGGCGGATTAAAACCCATTGCGCCGTCAGTCCGCAAAACGTCGAATTGTTCGGTTGGGTCTTCTTATTGCTGGTCGAGGTCTGTATTTACAAAATCATCGCCGGTTATTGCCCGGCTTTGTATCGGAAATACCTTGGGCTCGGCATGACCGCGCTGGTTTTTTTGATGATTTTATATTCCATCGCCACACTCAGTCTGCTGGGGAAAGTGCTGATTTTAATCGGATTACTCAATATTAATTTAATTTTGTTGTTAATTGTGGACCGCCCGGTTTTGAGCCGACAAACTTCGCTGAGGAAGCTGCGATGAGAGTTGCTTTTCACACCTTGGGGTGCAAGGTGAACCAAAATGACACCAATAATTTGATTGCCTTGTTTCAGGCGGCGCGTTACGAAATTGTCCCGTTTGATGTACCGGCGGATATCTATGTTATTAACACCTGCGCTGTTACTCAGGTTGGCGAGCGAAAATCCCGGCAGATTATTCGGAAAGCGGTTCAACAGAATCCGGAGGCGGTCGTGGTTGCAACGGGTTGTTACGCGCAAACCTCCCCCCAAACGATTGCGGGGATTCCCGGTGTAAATTTGGTGGTGGGCATGGCCGATCGCTTGCGCATTGTTGAGTTGGTTCAGGATTTTCAAACCAGCCACCGCAATTTGGTGGAAGTGCGGCCCAATCAAACGGTTTGGAACGAAGATGTCCTGGGCGCGGGGGTTGAAAAGACGCGCGCCACGTTGAAGATCGAAGAAGGGTGCGAGCAGTTTTGTTCCTATTGCATTGTCCCCTATGCCAGAGGACCGATTCGGAGCATGCCCCCTTCCCAAGTGGCGCGTAGCGTCGCGACTTTGGTGCAACGCGGTTTTAAGGAGATCGTCTTAACCGGGATTCATCTGGGTTCCTATGGCAGGGATTGCGATCTGAATCTGGCTGATTTGCTCAAAATACTATTAACTATTGACGGAGAGTTTCGGATCCGGCTTGGGTCGGTCGATCCGCATGAAATAACCGCTGATCTGGCCCAGATTGTCATAGAGCATCCCGGGCGTTTCTGCCAATCTTTTCACATCCCGCTGCAAAGCGGCAGCGATCGGATTTTACAATTGATGAACCGGCGTTATTCGTTGCAGGATTATGCCGAGACCCTCCGGAAGTTGCGTTCCGGCAATCCGTTGGTTGCGATTGGCGCCGATCTGATCGTGGGGTTTCCCACCGAAACAGCGGCGGATTTTGAGGAGATTGTCAGTTTTGTGACGGAACAGGCATTCAGCCGGATTCATGTTTTCCGGTATTCACCGCGCCAGGGCACTCCAGCTGCCAAATTACCGGGTAGAATTGTGCTGGCGGAGCAAGAACGGCGGAGCCGGATAATCCAAGCGATTGCTACTGAATCCGGTAATGCGTACGCGGGGAATTTTGTCGGCAAAAAAGTCCAAGTGCTGTTTGAGGAACAATCCGGAACGGATTGGGAAGGGTTGTCCAGTGAATATCTCCGGGTCAAAGTCGCCTCCCGGGCCAGTTTGCAAAATCAGTTAATTCCGGTCGAAATTATTGAGAGTGTCGCCGACAACTTGCGGGGATCGTTGGATTAAAATCAAAATAGCCGCTTGAAACGCGGCTGGAAACGAAAATTGAATTTAGTTCAACGAGGGAAATGCATTAGGCAATTTCCTTTTACGAACCGCAGGAAAATATGTGGCAGTCAAGATTAAACTTTATTAAAAATATTGCAGGAATTTTTTTTGGTCTTGTCGAATATGCGTGATAAAGGAGCGATCCATTTTGTCCGATTGTATCTTTTGCAAGATTGTAAATCGTGAGATTCCGAGTCAGATAGTGTATGAGAACGACCAGATCGTCATCTTTAAGGATATTCAACCGGTCGCCCCAGTTCATTTGCTCGCGATCCCTAAACAACATATCGATAATCTTTGCGATCCGCAGTTGGTTGCGGTGGATTTGTTAACCGGATTAATCCAGGGAATCCAAACGGCGGTACGGGAAGCCAATCTGATGGAAGACGGATTTCGCGTGGTGGTAAATTATGGCCCGAATGCCGGTGAAGCCGTTCATCATCTGCATTTTCACATCATTGCCGGCCGAATGCTTGCCTGGCCCCCTGGTTAAATCATTGACATTTGGGTATTACGTATAGTAAAATTATATAATGTGATTTTGTTTTCGAACCGGACACTGCTATTGGGTCATGGGTAGGAAAGCAGTGAGGGGAGGGAAATATGTGGCCACTGAAATTAAAATTGGAAAAAACGAAACCCTGGATAGCGCTTTACGGCGCTTCAAAAGGGAATGTCAAGTTTCGGGCATTTTAGCTGAGGTTCGCAAACGCGAACATTATGAAAAGCCAAGTGTTCGTCGGAAGAAGAAATCCGAGGCAGCCAGAAAACGTAAGTTTAAATAACCCGTCTACGACGGGTTTTTTATTTGGTAATCCTACGGGATGTTTCGCAAGCCGGTGGCCCATTCTTCGCGGGAGTAAAGACTAAACAAAGCCAGTATTTGACTCACAAAGGGCTGTTGCAACTTTCGGCTTCATTTTGCAACAGCCCTAAGTCTGTAAAATTTTTTGTGTAAACCTCCGATAACAACGATAAGAAATTGGTTATCCACAAAACGATCTCATTGAGTCACAAAAATAGATCAGTTATTCACAAAAACAGATCGGTTATTAACAAAAATAGATCGGTTATCCACAAAATGATCTCTTTGAGTCACAGAACGATCTCATTTACTAACAAAACGATCTACGTTATTCACAAAAAGAGATGAGTTATCCACAAAACGATCTCATTGAGTGACAGAATGAACTACGGGACCTCCCGCAACACTGTTTTGGGCCAGCCAGGCAACGGTGACTTGATGCGCCGAACCATGAATAGCAGGAGTTTTCCAAAACCACCGGGAATATAACCATAAAATGAGGTGGGAACATGAAAGCTCAATCCCGGTCGACCACCGGTAAAAATCAGCAACAACGGAGGAAGGGACGGCCTTCATTTCTCCAAGTCCTATTCAGTCCGGTTGTTTTGTTGGGAAATTCGTTTCATGCCAAACAAAAGCGCAATCCGCAACTGTTATGCGCCTTTTTTATTTTGACCACCGGATTGCTGGGTTTGACCGGATTGGGCCTCTGGCTGGCGCTTGAACCATCGCCGCTTGCCGCGACGCTTGTTAAGTTTTTAACGGTTGCCAATCAGCCTTCCATTCCCGTGCCGAACGAGCTAACGGCGATCATCGACGCCAACGCGGTCCGAAACAATCTTGACCCAAAGCTGGTTGCGGCCATTATCCACAACGAAAGCCGGTTTCAACCCCATGCCATCTCCCCAGCGGGCGCTCGGGGGATGATGCAACTGATGCCGGTCGTCTGGCGCCAGTATAGCGATTCCACCTGTAGCGGAGAACACGCTCCCGGGCAACTTTGCGACGCGGTTCGTTGCATTTACGACCCGAAAGCCAATATCCGGGTGGGAACCGCTTATTTCCGGGAATTATTGGACCATTATCACGGGCGCGTCGCGTTGGCCATTGAAGCGTATAATGCCGGTATGGCTAATGTCCAACCCGGCGCCGCTCCGAAGTATGCGGAGACCCGGGGTTATCTTCGCAACCTGCTGCGTGATTGGCACCAACGCAACAGAACCGAATTAATCGGCCAATTGCAAGGGGCCAAGCTGCTCTGGAATGGGTTGAAGCTATTTTGGGTTACCGTTTTTGGCAGTTGGCTGATCTTCCTTTGGTGGGTCCGCTTGAAACAATGAGCCGCGAACGATTTTTGGTTCGAATTTGGATATCAATTGACAGCGCATAAGAAATTGGCATTTGGTATTGGGATGTCATTCTACGATTGGAATAAGAACATCAGCAAGCGACAGAAGGGGTATTGTTCTTACCGAAAAGCACCATCCAACGGTTGTTAAATGCGTTGACGAAACGCGATTTATTTAATTATAGTTTCGTCAGCAACGAGTGGAAATTGCCCCAATCATCGCGGGAACGCCTGACCCGATTGCAATTGATTCCCCAACCGGGTTTTTCGGGTCAAATTTCATGCAAACGAAACATAGGAACGCTTGACAAACGAAATTGCAAATGATTAACTAGTGGCAGCGAAAGATACCACGAACTATCGGGATAAAATATGACAGGAGTTGATTTTCATGCCGCAACGCGTGGCGGTTGCCAGTACCGACGGGAAATATGTGAATGACCATTTTGGTCGGGCGGAACAGTTTTTAATCTTTGATCTCGATGAAACCGGTCATCATTTTGTGGAAGTACGAAAAAATATTCCCTCATGCCATATTGATCAACCGGAGGAAAACGGGCATGCGCGAACCGTGCAACTGCTTCACGATTGCCAGGCGGTCGTAGTGGCGCGGATCGGATACGGGGCGGAGCAGGTGTTGGCGCAACATGGAATTGCCGCCTACACCATTCCGGATTTTATTGAAGAAGCATTGGCTTCGTTAAACGCTTCCGGGAATAAATCCGAATAGTCAACGGACGGTTTCTTTACGCGTAATTATTGGGTTCTGGCGTTCGCGCAAAAAAACCGGAACATCAATGCGGTCGTCACCCCCCAAAGGATTGAAGCGATATGATGCGAAACGGCCGAGGCAAAATTGATCGTGACCACCTCGGGTATTTTAAATATCACGTCAACCGCATAAATGAAAAACCAAGCGAAAGCCCCTAAGAGCGCTCCCTTAAGATAGTAATATTTAGGAGTGGCGAACCGCATAATGTATCCAAATCCAATTCCCATCAATCCGGCGTAGAGTAGTTGCACCCAAAGAGTAAAGAGAAACTTCGGCAAGGTGTCGATTTTACCATGAAAAGCCAAGGCGGCCGCGAAATCCATAAAATCACTCTGTTCCAGCTTGAGCCAGGTGGCCATTTTATCGATGGCTAGAGCGGGAAGATAGCCGATCATTCCTGAGAGAAAGCTGCTGACGAAGCGGTCATTCATCGAATTGTTCTCCGTTTTTATTCTCCAATCTAATTTTCCCAGGGATTCGCAGCTTATCCGTTTTGTTGACAATTATTGGAGTGATGCGGCGCGGTTTATCAACGCGTTTTTTTATGAAATTGTTCCGGTGTTTCGTAGGGCTGCAAACGATAGTAATAGTCTTGATCCAGCACTAGTTTTTCCCGGTGCATGGTTCCTTTGGATGAATCATACAGCCAGATCACCAGTGGATTTATCCGGTAGAATTCGTTATTTTGAAGCTCAAAGTAGAATCGATAATTGGGAAACCGGGTCAGATATTTGGATACATATTGGTGATACTCGGGACTTTCGGCGGCAATTAAATGCGCGATACCGTGAATTTGTAACTGGCCGACGCAGATGGCGACCTGAGGATTTTCCACGATGTTCCGGCATTTTAAGGTATCACTGAAAGAACCGAAAAAAAGCTCAAATCCTTCCGGGTAAAATGCGATCATTGCGTTATCGACAAATGAATGATTCGCCGTTGCAAGATAACACATTCGTTGACTTTCTAAAATGGCACTGATCCGGGATTCCAAATGAGTCATGGGTTTCTCCTCACTTGTTATCGAACGCGTGTTCGTTGATGTTAATAATATAGAACAATTTTATATCTTTTGTCAAATGTTTTCGCAACGGGTTGACGCCTTTGTTTGGCTAAGATAGAATAAATGGCAAGAACTAGCAGAAAATTCCCCTTTTATTTATTGAATCGAAAAATTATCCTTGTTACAGAGGTGCCTTTATGCATAATTTTCTGGAATTAGCTGTGTCGCGCCGGAGCATCCGGAAGTTTCAAGCAGAGGAAATCTCCGATTCGGAGCTGGAATATTTCATCAAGTGCGCAATCAGCGCGCCCAGTGGCTGTAATAGTCAATGTTGGAATTTTGTCGCAGTGCGCGACCGGGAGATTATCGCTCGAATTGCCGAAGTTGTGGTCGCCAAAACCGAAGCGTTGCTTAGTTCAGCGCCGACTGCGCTGACGGAAGAGTATCTTCGTTCCAAGCGGACCATGGCGACGTTTTTTACCAAAGCGCCGGTGGTGATGGCGGTTTTTATGACCAAGGCGGACTTTTATGACAAAATTGAGATCACCGCCTTAAAGGCGGCGGGATACGATGAGGCGGGGATCATGAAACTGTTTGCCAATTATGATCTCTTATCCATAGGGGCGGCGATTCAAAATTTGCTCTTAGCCGTTCACGAAAGAGGTTACGGCGCCTGTTGGATGAATGAGCCGGCAGTTGCCGGGGTTGAAATCAATCAGATTTTAAACATTTCGCTTGAACAGCGGTTTATCTCGCTGATTCCCATCGGAGTTCCGGCGTATATTCCCCGGGAGAAACAGCTAAAGGATTTGGGCGAAGTATTTTCAATCCGTTAAACGAATATTTATCACAACTCCCCGTCCTTTATAATATCGCCGTAGGCAATGGACGAATATCAACCAAAGGAGTTAAGCGATGGATCTCGATCATGCAAAATGGAATGAACAACAGCAACGGTTGCGGGAATTGATTTTAAAACCGGCGTTCATTAATGAAACGCGACGGCTCTGTTTGGAACAGCATGCAATGGTACATGCCGCGGCAATGTCCCATACCGACGTACGCACCTTTGAAGACGAGGTATGGGCAGGTTTATCTGAAGCGGCGTTTCGGGCGATGCCGGTGCCGGGAGCGGAATCAATCGCCTGGAATCTTTGGCATATTACCCGGATTGAGGATATCACCATGAACTTGTTGGTTGCCGGAACATCCCAAGTGTTGAATGAAGCCGATTGGTTGGAGCAACTGCAAATTACGGTACGCGATACCGGCAATGTTATGACGGCTGCGGAGATTGCCGATTTCAGTTCCCGGATTAACATGGACGCGTTGCGGTCCTACCGCATCGCGGTCGGGGCGCAAACCCGGAGGATCGTCCAACGATTGACTGCTTCCGATATGAAACGGAAAATGCAAGCGCAACAGTTGCAACGGATCGTCAACGAAGGGGCTGTCCTCGATGTGCCGGGGGCGAAGGGATTGCTTGATTTTTGGGGTCGTAAAAATGTCGCCGGGTTGCTGCTGATGCCCGCTACGCGCCACCCGTTGGTCCATCTGAATGAATCGATGCGGTTGCGGGAACGTTGGGACAAAAGGAAATAAGGAACTCAAAAACATTTTTTCAATATATTAATGAGATTCTATGTAAAATAGTGTAAAATTAGATGGAGATTCGAGAAATTCATCCGGATTTCATTAAAAAAATAATGTTCGGAGTCGATGTCATGAAACAATGGAAATACTTACTCGGATTATTACTTATTTTTGTAACAATCAGCGGTTGCGGTGGGGGTGGCGGCAAAAAAAGTACGACGGGTACGGTTACCGGGATGTTAACGCTGGGCAGTACGGTCGATGCTGCCAGGATTGGGGGAAAGACGAATCAAGTGAAATTTGCTGGACAAGGTTCATTTCCTAAAGTATCGTTCCGGCGGTCGCAATTAACAACTTCTTCCATCGCCAATGAAAAAATTGTTAAGTTACGGCCCGGACTATCCGAAGTACAAGCCCAGCAGGTAATTATGGCGCTTGGCGCAACAATTAAACGAAAAATTTATGGTCCCACCAATATGTATGTCATTAAAACTGACTCCACTTCAGCCCAAAGTTCGGATTTTACTAATAATACCGATATCGTCTATGTTCAAAATAATCATATTTTTTACGCCCAGGATACGACGGTAACTCCGAATGATACGGATTATTCCGAATATCAAAGCTGGAATTATACCATGCTTAATCTTCCCAAGGCTTGGTCAATTCAAAAAGGCAATTCCAATGTTGTCGTGGCTGTCATAGATAGCGGAGTTGCAACCAGTCACCCTGATTTAATGTCTAATCTGGTGAGCGGTTATGACTTTGTGAGTAACGACTCAGACCCTTCGGACAATACATATTACAATGGAAAAAATCGCTACAGCCATGGAACCCATGTAGCCGGAATTATCAGCGCTGTCACCAATAACGGGCTAGGTGTTGCCGGGGTGGGTTGGAATGTCAAGATTATGCCCGTACGGGTTTTGGAAAATGACGGCAGCGGCTCGGAAGATGCAATTATAAGCGGAATTCAATGGGCAGTTGATCATGGTGCTAATATTATCAACCTTAGTATTGGCGGAGAATTTACAGCCGCTCAGGCGTCGCAAGCGTTAAAAGACGCACTGCAAAACGCTTTGAATAATAATGTGACAATTGTAGCCGCAGCAGGAAATGAAGGCCATTATGTCGATTTCCCCGCTAACTATCCAGGAGTGATCGCGGTATCGGCAGTGGATGCCAATGGCAGGCTTACCAGTTACTCCAACTACGGATCGGAAATATGGGTCGGCGCTCCCGGTGGCGATGCGAATCGAGATGATATTACTTCCTATGTGTATAGCTTGAGCTATGATAAACTGTCTCAAGCAAATGGTTATATTGGAATGGCAGGCACTTCAATGGCTTGTCCGCATATTTCGGGATTGGCCGCTTTGCTTTATTCTCGGGGAGTTAAAACTCCAAGTAAAATTCGTGAGCGTTTGAAAACGAATTCAACTGGTTTTAATATCCAGACTGGATATGGGGTGCCGGATGCGTTTTTAACGCTGTTAGGTACGGCAAAAGTTTTTTATGTGTTGGCCGATGGTACATGCGGAACAATGAAGGATGCTCGAGTAGGTAGTAGTTATTCTGTGAGCAGAATTCCTCCGGGGCAAGCGTATGTTTGCGCTTTTGTCGATACGGATGCCGATGGTCAGGTGAGTACTGGTGATCTATTTGCTTTTAAAGGTCTTACGAGCACAGCCGGTGTGGTAACTACCCAAGATTTAACGTTAGAAAAGGTAACCATATCCCCGGCAAAACCTATTTCTGTTTATATTTCCGAGTATATTAAAGCCGGTTTTCAGTGAACCGCCATTCAGTTTGAAATTATGATGCGGAGGAGGAGGGAAAATGCTTGTCTCAAAGATAACCCAAGCGATGATCCACTATTTTAAAGATGATCACCGGCGAATCAATCATGCGTTAAAGGTGTATGGGTTCGCCCATGTTTTGGCCGGTTTGGAAGGATTAACGGCGCCGGAGTCGGAGGTGGTCGATTTAGCGGGGGTGCTTCATGACATCGGGATTACCGAAGCGGAACGGAAATACCAATCCTCCGCCGGAAAATACCAGGAGCTGGAAGGGCCGCGGGTTGCCAAAGCGCTGATGGAGGAGTGCGGCGTTGCTCCCGCCGTAATTGCCAGGGTCTGTTTCTTGGTCGGTAACCACCACAGTTATTCGCGGATCGACGGTAATGATTTTCAGATCCTGGTGGAAGCGGACTTCTTAGTAAACATTTTTGAAGACCATCTGGAAAGGGAGGCGATTGAGAGCGTCGCCCAGAAATATTTTAAAACCGTCGCCGGTCAAGCAATGATTCACTCAATGTATCTACGGTAAATGGATCAGAAATTTGAAAATAACCAAAAGGGGAATGTCCAGCGACATTCCCCTTTTGGTTAAGCGGATTTAGTAATTGGCTTAGCGCGCTATTTTGTCATAAAAACCGCTGGTGTATTGGGTCATGGGTAATTCTTTGACGCCGGCGATTTGATGGCAAAGCGTACGGATTCGCAAGGCTTGGGTGCTGGCGTTCATATCTCCTTCAACCAAACCCTGGCCCAACGGCACATCATTGGGAGTTTCCAGTGAATGCTCCACATGGCGTGAAAATCCGCCATCGGACTTGAGATACCGTTGGAGATTATGATAGGTGACATTCAGGATCTCCGGGAGATCTTGCTCCGGATACGAACCGAACTGCGGTTTGAGGGTAGCCAACAAATCAACGGTATTGCGGGTCCAACACATATCTTCCGACACGTCGGTGCGGATGGTTCGCAAAATACTCTGATAGAGTTCGGCGCAACGGGGCATCGGGCGGTGATATTCTTGATAAAGCGCGGTAAATTTGAAAGCGCCGGAGAGTTGAATGTAAGGCCGGCCGCCGCCCCACATACCGGTATCGGGATTTTGACGCGCTTCGATGTAGTTCCAGATCAGGTTCAGGAACGCCTGACGATCGTCTTCCGGTAAAAAGCGCAAGTAAACACTGGCGGCAGCGATGTTATCACAAGCCATCCAGGCGTAATCCCAGGGACGCTCATCCATCCATTGTTTGAAAATCGACAGTGATTGCATATAATCGGGTAACGACGCCATGCCGCCGGTTCCGGGCAAGGGGTAACGCGGCGCGGCGCCCAATAGTTTCAGATAGTTGGTGCTGAAATTGAGCGCACGGGCAACCATCCGGTCGACAGTGCGCATCTCGTTTTGGGGATCGAGAAAATAACCGTCGGGAGTTTGGCGGGCGTGATAAAAAGCGATCAGTTGCTGGCCCAGCCAGTCCGGCAACGTTTCCAGCAAGCCGGAACGTTGGATGGCGTTCAGCGCTTGACTGGTGGATTCGATATCCGGTTGAAACTCGGGACAATTTCGGGAACTTCGCGCATAATAAAAGCCGCCGAACTTCGGGTCGTATTGTCCGGCCAACCAATTGTAAAACCCTTCATACAAAGCGTCAAATTTTGCTAACATGACAGACCTCTCTTTAATCAATGCTGAACCACCAATGTGGAATTTGATTCTTATTATACTATCTCCGGGCGACTTTGCCTTGAGAAATTTGGATTGTCGCAAGAACAATTCATAATTTCACAAAAAATGACGATCGAGAAATGCCGGAGTGACCGGAGAGCGCGTAATGATTTGATTTTTTGGTTATTATGGCGGGAGATTGGCAAAAATATCAATGTTTACGATTGAACTTAATGTGAGGGAGGAATTACCATTGAAACGTTTGGAAGGAAGCCAAACCGCCGCCAATCTGGCCCGGGCGTTTGCTGGAGAATCTCAAGCCAGAAACCGTTATACCTTTTATGCGTCCGTAGCCCGGAAAGAAGGTCATGCCAATTTGGCAGCGGTCTTCGTTGAAATTGCCGAGAATGAAAGAGCGCACGCCAGGGCTTTTTTTGATCTGATCATCGAAGGGTTGGGAAATGTCAATGCCCATGTTGACGCGGGATATCCGTTTGCGCTGGGAAACACTTCGGAAAATCTTCAATATGCGGCGGACGGCGAGAAAGAAGAATGGACCGAGGTTTATCCGAGTTTTGCCGACATCGCCAAAAACGAAGGATTTCCGGAGGTGGAATTTATCTTCCGGAAAATTGCCGTGATCGAAAAAGATCATGAGGCTCAATTCCGGGGCTATAAAAATAAACTGGATGGTCAGATGCTTTATAAAGCCGGTCAAAACGTCGTTTGGCGTTGTTCCAACTGCGGTCATATCCACGAAGGACCGGAAGCGCTTCAGGTTTGCCCGGTTTGTAAACATCCCCAAGGGTATTTCGAGATCAAAAAGAACGCTTAAAACTTTCGTGAACGCGATGGAAAAAGTTGTTCTTCCCGCTGTGGAGAACAACTTTTTTATTTGATTCAAGTGAAGGAGTCGTTGCGATTGTTTTTGAAAACGAAAGGTCTTTGTGTTTTTAGGGAGAATACATCGTAAAAGGTCGGTAGTTTCGATATTGTTTTGGGGAGATTTGTTATGCTTGAAGCAGTTTTGACGTTACAATACCCCCCGGCGGTGATCGCGGCGAAGCGTGAAGCGATTGCCCGCCGGTGGGTGTTGTCATCCGATGGCTTGACCGGCGATGGAACTATCGGATTGACACCCGGTGATCTGCGCCGTTTATGCGAATTTTACAATGAAGAGTTCTTGAACGGCTGGTTTGGCGGATTCCAGGGACAGCTGCGTTTTTCGTTATCGTCCCGGTTGACCAAAAGCGCCGGAAAAACTATTTGTCCCAAAAATATCATGAAAATGCGGCCGCAAGATGTGGTGATGGAGATCCGGATCGGTAGCGATTTTTTTGAGAAGTTCAATGAAGTTGACGGAGCGAAGCTGGTTTGCGGTCTTTCAGCCCGGAACAGTTTGGAAGCGTTGCAACTTGTAATGGAGCACGAACTTTGTCATGTCATCGAGTTTCGCTGTTTTGGCCGTTCCAGTTGTAAACGGATACGGTTCAAGACATTGGCGCGGCAGTTGTTTGACCATCGCGAAAGCTACCATCAGTTGCCAACCGGACGGCAGATCGCCCAACAGAAATTTGGACTGCGGATCGGGGATACGGTTTGGTTCCGTTTTGAAGAGCGTCGGCTCCAAGGGATGCTTTACCGGATCAACAAACGGGCGACCGTGATGGTGCGGGACCGGCAAGGCTCATATACCGACCGCAAGGGCGGCCGGTATACCAAATATTACGTGCCGATAGAGTTGCTGGAGCGGTAAGCAGGATTTAACCTTGGGAAACCACCGGAAAAGCGGGGATTGGCGGATTTTCACAGAATGTTTTTCTGTAAATCAGTTTAGATGATCAAAAACAGCGTGCAAACGGAGGAAAGCTATGAAATATAAAGCGATAGGAATGATGGCGGCCGCCGCGGTAATAATCGTTGCGGTCGGAGCGGTGATTTTTAATTTACAACAAAACGAGGGGGTCGAAGGGGGCTTGAAACCCGTTCCAACTATGGAGTCCGGGCTGACGACCTCCCCAACCGTCAGCCCGGACATAACCAAGCGACAATTTTCATTTGCGATTAAAGTTGGTTATGCCCAAATCCGTCTGGGGGATGATGAAGTCAAAGCGGATGTAACCGGAATCCTTGGCGAACCGCTTTCGTTAAAGACCACGGTCAGTGGTCCGGAAGCCTTTCCCTACGCGGGAATTCATTATAAAACCTACGAGTATGACGGATTGGTCGTAACATCCTACCGTTCAAAGGAAGGACCGGTTCTAATCTGCAGTATGGTCGTTACCAGCTCGAAATACGCCACGGCTTCAGGTATTAAAGTCGGCGATAGTCTTGAACGGTTGAAAGCAGTCTACCCGGTGGCGAAAATGCAAGCGCCCGACGGACCGGGCGAGATTTACGAACTGTATGATGCGACCGGCGCCAATTGGATGAGTTTTGAGATCAAAGCGGGCAAAATCGCGACGATATCGATCGCGGAGAATTGGGATTAAATAACGATGAGTTTCAAATTGCGGGTTACCGGCATTTTAATAGAAAACGAGCGAATTCTCCTGGTCAAGCAACACGTGGATGACGCGCGCAACTGGTCGCTTCCGGGCGGGACGTTGGAGGCCGGCGAAACGCTGGAAGAATGTCTGATCCGGGAGATGCGTGAGGAAACCGGGTTGCTGGTCGCCATTGAAAAACTCCTCTATATTTGCGACCGTATCAGTGAAAACCGGCAGGTCGTCCATATTACCTTTAAAATCCGACGCAGCGGCGGAGATTTGCAACTGGGAAACGAACCGGAACCATTCGCCAATCCGATCACTGCCGTTGCGATGATTCCGGTCGCGGAACTAACCCAATACGGATTTTCAAAATGCTTTTGTGACCTTGTTCAGGATGATTTTCCCGGTGCCGGGCAATATATGGGCCGGATCGAGCATATCGGGCTCTAATCAGCTAATCACGAATGCCGCAATCGACTGTTTCATTTGGGCGGCAGTAACCGCCAGATTTTCAGCTAACGCGGTGACTTGCTCCGCGCCGGCGCTTTGCTCTTCCACCGTCGCCGAGACTTCTTCGGTGTTGGCGACTGCGGCTTCGCTGACAATCGCCACTTGCGCCATGGCGCCGGTCATCAATTCATTTCGCTGCGCCATCTGTTGGGCGGACTCGGCGACCTTATAAATCTCGGCAATGATACTTTCCAATTCTTTAAAAATATCCTCAAAAGTTACGGAAGCTCTCATGATGAGCGATTGGCCCGCTTCAACCCGGATCATCCCGATATGGAGTACCTTGCCGGCTTGTTCGCTCCGGTTAATCATCTGGTCGACCAATTTGGCGATCCGTTGGGCGGCTTTCTTGGATTCCTCGGCGAGTTTCCCCGTCTCTTCGGCAACCACGCTAAATCCTTTGCCGTGTTCACCGGCGCGGGCGGCTTCGATTGAGGCGTTCAGCGCCAACAGCGTGGTTTGTTCGGCGATGTTTCCAATCATGGAAGCGACCTCGTTGATCTCTTCCGACGCTTTACTCATCTCCAGCATCACCGCGCCGATTTGCCGGGTGCTCTTATAGAGTTCGCTGATTTCGTTGGCTACGTTATGGGTGATATTTTGCCCGGCATCGGTTGCGGCGGCGATTTTTTTGGAAGCCGCGGCCATCTGCGCCGTATCGTGTGAAACGACGGTAACCAACTGACTCAACTCGGCCACGGTATTGGAAGTGAACTGGACCTGGCCGGCTTGCTCCATTGATGATTTCGCCAATTCCTCGATCACCACCGCCACCTCGGCGGCGGCCTTGCCCGAACTGGTGGAGGCGTCTTTCAGTTCAATGCTCGCAGTGGTTAAACCTTGAGCCTTTTCTTCGATGTGTGTCACCAATTTGCGTAAACTGGCGATGGCTTCGTTGAATCCGCTGACCAGTTCATTGACCTCGTGGCATCCTTTTGCCCGCAAATCCTGGGTTAGGTCGCCCGCTGCCAAGGCTTTAGCCGAGATGATCATTTGTTTTAAGGGTTTTGAGATGAGGGAGGCGATTCCGATTCCTAACGTCAAAGAGGTGACGAGGCTGATACCCAAGATGAGGAGCGTCAGATTTTGCGAACTGCTAAAAAAGCGGTTCCCGGTCTCCATCGATTTCAAAGCGTTACTGGTCAGTCTATTCTCCAGATTGGAAAGGTTCAATTCGATTATCGCGATGATACGGTCAAATTCTTCGAGGGTTTGGGGTGTGGAAGGTTTCGCCACGATGACCTTTAACTGATCCACTAGTGTTTGAATCTGATGACCATCGGCGTTGTCGAAATCGGAGTGAAGATTTGATTCAAGGGTGATGAAACTGCCATAGAAAGTTTGGTTGTCCAAAAAACTCCGATTATAGGATTTCTGGATGTTATTTAATTCAACCCGCAAACTGGAAACAGAGCGAAATCCCTGAACACTGTCGTAAAATATCAGTTTGGTGATCTGCTGCATTTGGTTCATTGTCCAAAGCCCCAGCACCCCTTCGATAACTAAAAAAGTGATCATGACACCGATGATAATTAAAATTTGCTGAAAAACTTTCCATTTGGCTAAGATTGTTCCCAAGGGATTGGCCAATCCGCGACCTAATTGAAGTGCCTTGCTCATTGCATTCATCCGCATAATCCTCCTGATTTGCCGTGTTGTATCAGTTTGCATTATGTAATATTATCGGCAAAGAATGTATTTAACTGAACTTAATTTTACCGAAAATTTGGAGAATGCGCAATTCATTATTGAATTATCCGGTTAATTTTGGGTATGGATAACCCGGTAGTCGCCGGGTGTTTTCCCCGTCAACTTCTTAAAAACCTCATAAAAAAATTTCAAATCGTTAAATCCAACCCCCGAGGCCACTTCAATCACTTTCAGGTCGGTCTCCCGGAGCAAACGGCAGGCTTCATCGATACGCAAACGTTGGACATAGTCGCTAAAGCCGATTCCGGTGACTTCCTTGAACAATTTGCTGAAATAGTTTTTACTGATGAACGACTGCAACGCCAAGTCACCTAGTTTAATTTCCGAGTGAAAATGCTCCTGAATGTAGCCGATCGCTTGCTCCACCAATTGGCGGTGCTGGTTGGGAGCTTTTTTCCGCTCGGCCGTTGCCAGCAACCGGAAGATCTTAATGATTAGTTCAATAAGATAAGCGCGGATCAAATCGGAATAACCGGGTTTGGCGGCTTTGTATTCGGCATCCATCTTCCCGAACAAAGCGCCAAACTCATGAAATACCACACCACGCAAGGAAAGGTCAGGCGCGGATGCCGTATCGTCAGGGAATAGCGATTTGAAGAGGAAAGCGGCGGTAATATCCTCGAAATAGGTATTGCCAAAGAGCGAAGGATCCAAAAACTCCGGCCGGAAAACGCAATTGTAGAGAATCGGCGATTGGATACTATCCGGTCGCCGAAAGAAACCGTGGGGGACATCATAATTGATAATGAACAAATCGCCTTTAGCCACTTCATACCGGTGGTCGCCGACAATATGCAGCCCCTCCCCGGCAGTGACATAGGCGATCTCAATAAAATCATGCTTATGAATAGTATCGCAATAGGCGGGCAATTCGTGAGATTGGTTAATGAAAACCTGTTCATCGGGGCGGAACAGGTCGGTTCCCCGTAAGGTGGGGTAAGCGTCATTGCTCATAGATGTGCTCCTTCACAGGTAGTTGTCCATCGGGCACGGGCAGGCGGTAAAGATGAAATCAAATAAAGAAGAATATCCACCAAATATAGAGTAACATATCCCAAGATGTTTCGGAAGCAATGTTATACAATCAATCGTAGAATGACTAAAGTCCACCCAAGGAAGGTGAATCAGCTGAAACTATTAGCCTTTGATTACGGCGCCAGTAGTGGCCGGGCCATGTTGGGGACTTTCGACGGGGAACGGCTCGAACTAACCGAAGTGCACCGTTTCGCTAATGACCCGGTAACGGTGAATGGCAGCATGTATTGGGATGTATTGCGGCTGTTTCATGAGTTGAAACAAGGAGTCCGCAAGGCGGCGCAACAGGCTCCCCTGGCATGTGTCGGCGTGGATACCTGGGGTGTCGATTTCGGCCTACTGGATTGTCACGGGGATCTGCTGGGCAATGCGTATCATTATCGCGATCAACGCACTGAGGGAATGGTGGAGTTCGCGTCCGGACAGGTTCCGTTGGCTGAGATCTACGAGGCAACGGGGATCGCGATTCAAAAGTTTAACACTTTGTATCAGTTAATTGCCCTGAAACACCAGAAAGCAGCGGTATTGGAGCAAGCCCGAACATTGCTGTTCATACCCGATCTTTTCAATTATTTTTTGACCGGACAAATGTTCTCCGAATACACCATCGCCAGTACCAGTCAGCTGGTTGGGGCGGACTCGCGCAACTGGCATTACCCGCTGCTGGAACGGTTGGGGATTCCAACCCATGTTTTAACCGAGTTGATCCCGCCGGGAATGGTGTTGGGATCGCTGCGGGACGAGGTGGCGGCGGAACTTGGCGTAAAACCGTTTCCCGTGGCGGCGGTGGCCGGACATGACACGGCCAGCGCCGTAGCGGCTGTTCCCGCCGACCGTCCGGATTACCTTTATATCAGTAGCGGCACCTGGTCGTTGTTGGGCATCGAAACCAACGCACCGGTGAACACTCCCGACTCCTTCCGGCTGAATTTCACCAATGAAGGCGGCATTAACCATACCGTCCGGGTGTTGAAAAATATCATGGGACTGTGGATCATTCAAGAATGTAAACGTTACTGGGACCGGGCCGGCGCGACCGAGAGTTTTCAGCAATTAATGGAGTTGGCTGAGGCGGCGCGACCGTTTACAGCGCTCATCGATCCTGACGACCCCGTGTTTTACAGTCCGGGTCAAATGCCGCAGCAATTAGTGGCGTATTGCCACCGGACCGGTCAAACTCCGCCGCACGGCAAAGGCGAAATAGTCCGGGTGGTGCTGGAAGGCTTGGCATTGAAATACCGGATGGTCGCCGCGGATCTGGAGCAGACCGCCAATGTCAAGTTACCGGTGATCCACATCATAGGTGGCGGTTCCCAAAACACTTTGCTCAATCAATTCACCGCCAATGCCTGCCAGCGACCAGTGAAGGCCGGGCCGGTCGAAGCGACCGCCATCGGCAATCTGATCGGACAATTATTGGCCGTCGGAGCGGTCGCTGATTTGACAGAAGCCCGGCTGTTAGTCCGCAATTCGTTTCCGGTGCAAATCTACGAACCCCGGCAGACGGAATTGTGGGATGAAACGTATGGGCGTTTTGTCGAACTCATTCGCAATACCAATCAAAACCAGTGAAGAAAGGAAGAACGCCAATGACAAGCCAACCCGGTTCGAGAGTGTGGTTTATCCCCGACGGTTTTAATCCCGCAACCAGCTCCGGTTTATTTCCCAGTCACGAAGCAATCTGTGTCCTCAATCCGGGACCGACCGATGCCATCATCAACATCACGTTGTATTTTGAGGACAGTCCGAAACGGGCCGGTTTTCAAACGCTTTGCTCCGCCGAACGGACGCAACACATTAGGATGGATCGGTTACGGGACCCTAACGGCGAGACAGTCCCGGTCGGCGTGCCTTACGCAATGATGGTTGAGAGTACGGTCGCGATTGTCGTCCAATATAGCCGGATGGACACCAGTCAAGCGGAGATGGCGTTAATGACCACCATGGCGTATCCGCTATAAAGGGGAAATCCTAGCAACGCTCTTCAGTGGATTTTCGTACAAACTTAGGATAAATGAAGGAGGTTCTACAATGGCAGTCGAATCAAAGATTGAAACAAGCTATCGCCTAGCGCGCGAGATCTATGCCGAGTTGGGTGTGGACACCGACGCCGTTTTGAAAACCTTGGCCCAGATTCCGATCTCGCTTCATTGCTGGCAAGGCGATGATGTTGCCGGTTTCGAACATGAAGGTGGCGGTATTTCCGGAGGCGGAATACTGGCGACCGGCAACTATCCGGGGCGCGCCCGTAACGGCAACGAACTCCGTCAGGATTTGGAAATCGCCTTATCGTTGATTCCGGGTCAATCCCGGCTGAATTTGCACGCAATGTATGCGGAGACCAACGGCCGGGCAGTGGAGCGCGATCAAATCACGGTCGCTCATTTTCAACAATGGATCGCTTGGGCGAAAGAACGTCAGATCGGAATTGACTTTAATCCTTCGTTTTTCTCGCATCCCCGGGCGGCTTCGGGGTTCACCCTGTCCAGTAAAGACAGTGCAGTCCGACGCTTCTGGATTGAGCACGCCAAACGCTGCCGCGCGATTGGCGCCGCCATGGGGGAAGCTTTGAATACTCCCTGCGTCCATAATCTGTGGATTCCCGACGGTTCGAAAGACTTGCCTCTCGACCGGTTGGGACACCGTCAAATCTTAAAAGAAGCGCTGGATGAGATCTTTGAACAGCAATATAGCCAGGATTATCTGCTCGATAGTGTGGAGAGCAAACTTTTTGGTATTGGTTCGGAAGCGTTCGTGGTGGGGTCACATGAATTTTACATGGGTTATGCGCTCCAAAACCACATTATGCTTTGTTTGGATATGGGGCATTTCCATCCGACCGAAGGAATCGCCGATAAGATCTCGGCGTTGCTACCCTTTACCAAACGGCTTTTAATTCATGTCAGCCGCGGGGTTCGTTGGGATAGCGATCATGTAACCATTTTAAACGACGATCTCATGGCCCTGGCCCAGGAGGTCCTGCGAAGCCGGGCGTTGAACAACGTTTATTTTGCTTTGGATTTCTTCGACGCGAGCATTAACCGGATTACCGCCTGGGTGACCGGAGCCCGGGCGTTACAGAAAGCGTTGCTTTTGGCATTGCTGGAACCGACCGAGTTGCTCCTGGCCGAGGAACAGGCGGGCAATAACGGTAACCGCCTCGCATTGTTGGAAGAATGTAAAACACTGCCCTTCGGCGCAGTTTGGCAAAAGTACTGCCTGGATCAGACCGCCACAGCCGGGCGTGAATGGCTGGATAAAATCGGTGATTATGAAGACCAAGTTCTGACCAACCGTTTCTAAAAGTAAAATAGGTCGCGAAGAAATAGGAGGATAATACAGTGGCATCGGAAATTCAGTTAAAACAGGATATTGTGGAAGTCGGCCGCCGGATTTGGCAACAGGGCTATGTAGCGGCCAATGATGGGAATATCAGCATTCGAGTGGCCGAGGATACCTTTCTTTGTACTCCGACGGGAGTCAGTAAAGGGTTCATGACTCCGGAGATGATCATTACGGTGAATGGCGCCGGCGAGGTGCTGGAAGGCAATCTTAAACCCTCTTCGGAAATTAAAATGCATTTGGGAGTCTATCGGGATCGCCCCGATGTCAATTCGGTTGTCCATGCGCACCCGCCGATCAGCACAGCTTTTGCGGTAGTGGGTGAACCGCTGGCAAAGGCGGTGTTGCCGGAGTTCATCATCATTCTGGGAGCGGTTCCGATTGTAGCCTACGGAACGCCGTCAACCACTGAGATCCCGGAAGCGATCGCGCAATATCTCCAGGATTACGACGCCTTTTTGTTGGAAAACCATGGCGCGTTGACCGTCGGAACCGATGTTTACAACGCCTATTTTAAGATGGAGACCATGGAGCATTTTGCCAAAATCACGTTGGCAGCCCGTCAACTGGGTGGCGAACGTGAATTGGCCTCGGATCAAGTGCAACGGTTGATGGAAATACGTAAGAAATTAGGTGTCCAAGGTCGCCATCCGGCACTGAAAAAATAGTTTTCACAGTTATAGCGACCTTGGATTATCCGAAACGACACCCCAACTGCAATTGAAGACGGGGTGTCGTTTCCTTTATCCTTTGCCGACCAACCGTAAAATGACACGGTTTAATTCCTCAAGTTTATAGGGCTTGGTGACGACCCCCGAGAAACCGTAACGCTCGAATTCCGAAATAATCGGATCTTCAGCGTAACCGCTGGAGACAATGGTTTTAATCTGGGGATTAATGTCCCGTAGATATGAGATCGCGGCTTGACCGCCCATTCCTCCCGGAACCGTCAAGTCCAGAATGACGATATCGAAGGGATTCTCGGAATTTAATACCTGCTGATACCGTACTATCGCTGCTTCGCCATCGGCGACGGTCTCAACCCGATATCCCAATTCCCGAAGCAATTCACTGGTTCCCTGACGGATTGCCGCCTCGTCGTCCATTAATAAAATATAAATACCCTCCATGGCCACGGCGACTTCTTCATCGGCTTGATTAATTGGCGTTTGACCCTTGGCAACGGGCAGAAAGATGATAAAGCTGGTTCCTTGATTGATGCGGGATTTCACTTCGATATTCCCGTTATGATTGTGAATGATCGAATAGGAAGTGGCCAACCCCAACCCAGTTCCCTCCTTTTTAGTGGTGAAGAAGGGGTCGAAGATCTTTTTCAATAGGGAGTCGGGGATGCCTACCCCCTTATCGCTGAAGGTTATTTTGATGTACTCACCCGCGTGTAGATGTTCGCCGGACGAAATGTAATGATTTACGACGCTTACGGTGAATGTGCCGCCTTTAACCATGGCCTGCTTGGCATTGATGGTAATATTATTGATCACCTGAATCAGTTGACCTTCATCGGCTTCCACCTGCTGGAGATTGGCTGCGATCTCAAAATTCGCCTTGACATTGGAACCGCGAAGCGCAAAAGTTACGGTTCTTTCGATCAATTGCCCCAACGCAATGACCTTTTTGATGGGAGTGTTTCCTTTTGAAAAAGTTAATAATTGTTTAGTGAGATCGCTTGCTTTGTAAGCTGCTTCCATGGAGTCGAAGAGGTACTTACGGATATTTTCGCCTTTGTCCAGTTTTGAGGTTGCCAATTGCAGATTCGACAGAATGGCGGTGAGAATGTTATTAAAATCATGAGCGATCCCTCCGGCTAATACCCCAAGTGATTCCAATTTCTCCGCTTTTAGCAATTCGGCTTCAATCATCAATTTTTCAGTGATATCCTGAAAAACAACCACGATCCCGAACTGTTCACTCTGAGCGGACCGGAGCGGGGTGCAGCAGACCTGAAGCGGAATTTCGCGCAGGCGGTTGTCAACCAAGATCGTATCGGAGATATGTAGGGAATTTTCCGCGCCGAGGGTTTGCATCACTAGGTCGGTGTAGGGTTCGCTGGTTCGGTCGTTGATTAAATAAAAAATTTTCGGCAACGGTTTCTCAAACCAATCCGGATAATGCCATCCTGTTAATGTCTCGGCGGCCTGGTTCATTAATAAAATTCGTCCGTGACGATCCGTGGTGATCACCCCGTCGGACAACGAATTTAAGGTGCGGTTCAACCGTTCGCGTTCCGATTTAAGCGCTTCCTGATATTGTTTGCTTTCGGTTATATTGCGATGAATTGATGAAACGCCAATGATTTTACCGTTTTCATCAAGCAGTAGGGAGCGTTTGATCGATACCGCCACCAAACTTCCGTCACGGCGCACCCGTTCGGCTTCAATGGTATCGGAGATCCGGATTCCCAGCGCGATATTGGTGTATAGTTTCAACATGGAGTAATGTTCGGGGATGGGAACCAGTTTGGTGCAATGATGACCGATGATTTCGTCGGCTTTGTATCCATACATCTTCGCGGCGCCTAAATTCCAGCTGTTGATGATTCCCGTCGGATCGGTTGTGAAGATGGCGTCCTCGGAAGATTCAACCATTGTAATCAATTGATTGCGGATTCTTTCAGCCTCTTTTTTGGCGGTAATATTCCGGAGGTACACAGACAGCCCTTCACCGGAGGGATAGGCGTGAACTTCAAACCATTGCGACGGTTCGGCAGCGCTTTTCATTTCAAAGTGGACGGACTGGTTGGACTGGATCGCCTGATGATACTGGGAATACATCAAAGTGCCGCTTAACTCCGGATAGACGTTCCAGATACTCTTCCCTAAAATATCCAAAGGGTTTTTCCCTGAAAAGATGGATTCGGTTGTTCGGTTGATGAACGTGAAATTCCAATTGTTATCCAATGAATAAAAGGTATCGGTGATGCTTTTTAATATCTCTGATACGCGTTGGTTTGACTTTGCCAATTCGTTTTGGGCGACTACCGTATCGGATACATCAATAAACCAGGCGATGACGGCGCTTTCACCCAAATCGCCCACAATAGGGAAACAGCAGCTGAAATAGGTGTAAAGTTGGTTGGTGTCAGGGCGACGATAACGAAAGTAATCACTCACCGGAATTTGATTCTGAATAACCTGAGTAATTGCTGTTTTGTCAATTACCCGTCCGATGATATTGGTTCCAATCAGCTCCTCGGGCTGGAAACCTAAACTCAACGCCCCATTGCGGTTAATCTCAAGAACGCAACCATTGGTATGAAGTAACGCGTAACCCCATGGAAAATTTTCAAGAAGGACCTCCTGAAAATTTTTTTTGTTTTGTAAAAGCCGATAAAGTTGACGGTTGCGGTTGGCGACAGCTTGAAATTCCTCATAATCAAAGGCCGGGAGATTGAGGTCGGATTCTAATATTTGTAATTGCGACAGGTTTTTCTGTAGTTTCCGGATGAGGCGGCGGGAATTAATCAGTGAGAACAGTCCGGAAACAAAAAAACCCCCCAGATAGATTAGCCCTAACCGGGAAAAAAGCGCGATAATACTGATCAGCTTAACATTGGCAAAGGTATGACCGAGTACTTTTCCATTTACAACAAGAGGGTTGTCGCACTTCAAAATCCAACATCCGCGCATCTCCGACCAGAGCAGGGCGTAACGGGGCTTAGCGCCACGGCGCCATAATTGGCGAATTGGGTCAGTTAGTGGCAGCTTTTTGCCGATCACGCGCACCATTGGATCTTTTGAATAAACGGCAACCACTTGGTCGAGCCGTTTCGAATAGAATCCGGCGGTATATTCGTTGGAATAAAGTTCGAGTATAGATTGGAGACTCGGTTGGAAAAATTGTTGAAAGTTTCTTTGGTCAAAATGTTCCGAAAAGCGATCCCTTTCTTTGGTTGTCAGTGTATTCTCGATCATTCTGGTGATCCGCAACAAGCGGGTTTGCTCATCGTGCAGGCTTTGGCGCCAAAGGATTGAACAGATTACCAAATAGGTGAGTAGTAAAAAAACGACTTTATTAAACAGATAATACTTTTGGATCTCATGAATTAGCTTTTTCTTCAATCTAGTTGCCCCCCCAAAGATTTCCTGTAAATTTGTTATGTTAAAATTCGGGAAAAGCAAACTAATTACCTGCTATTTGAAGAAAAAAAGGGCTTTTTTGGAAAAATGGGAACTGGTATTTCCTTATGGAGCAGTAAAAAATGCTTGGATGGTTCCAGGTGGGGAAAGCGGATAAATTAAGGGTAAAATCCGAACGTTATTCGGCCAGCAGATAGGCTTTGGCGAAATCGATCCAGAGTTTTGCGGCATGGGAAAGATAGCGGTCCTTTTTCCAGATAACCGACATTTTATGAAACAGTTCTTCAGGAAGCAGCGGAATCGCTTTGATTGAATCGGAATCTAACCGTTTGCACGTCTTACTCGGCAACAACGCAATTCCTAAATTTGCCTCGACGATTTGCGTCATCAATTCACGTTGCGATGTTTGGAAAATAATCTTGGGTTGAAACCCGGCTTCTTTACAAGCGTCGACGATCACATGGTGCAGACTGAAATCGTCGCGATAGATTACGAACGATTGGCTGTTCAACATTTGAAGATTCACCGCGTCGAATTGACTGATCGGGTTTTGCGGATGCGCAATCACCCAAATTGGGTCATTTGTCAGGGAAAAGGAGTTGTAACTGGCGACGTTTGGAGAGTTACAGATCACTCCGATGTCTAAACTACCGTCTTGAATCCCGCTCTCGATGCGTTTGGAACCATGTTCAAAGAGCAAAATCTCAATCTTCGGGAACTTTTGTTTGAAATTTCCCAGTAACTGCGCGAATGAAGTTGCGCCGGTGATCGGAGGCAAACCGATGGAGATTCTCCCTGTCTCTTGCATGGTCTCTTCTTTTACTTCATCGATCAGATCTTGAAACATACTGACAATTTTCTGAGCACGGTTTAAAAAGATCGCTCCGGCGTCGGTGAGTTGAATTGCTTTGGAATTCCGGTTAAACAGAAATAAACCAAGCTCTTCTTCCATATCTTTCACCATTTTACTGATGGCCGATTGGGAAATATGGAGCGTTTCCGCAGCCCGGCTAAAACTTTTTTGACGCGCCACTTCAATGAAGTAAGTCATATGTCGGATATCCATTTTAGCGACCTCCATGATCTGTTGTAGGTGGATCACTGTGATACTGGAACGTTATCTAATTGAAGCTTATTGTCCGATTTACTTCGGGGAAAAACTTATCTATTTTTTTCATGGTTAATATGAAAATGATATATTTTATTTATAACACGAATCCATGTAAAATGAAACTAAGAAATATTCAAGTTTGAATGGTACATGGGCAAAATTTTGACGGCGGCTAATCAATATCCAAATATTGTGCTAGAAGCTAAGGAAGCTAGTGAGGATTTCCTATAATGTTCACTTTAGTTTTTTCGCCAAATACCGAAGGGATTAATGAAGAACTTGATCAACTGTCGAACTTTGTCGCTAACTATATAAATTGCAATCGACGCGACATTATCTATCAAACCGAAAAGAGGGATCTTCGTGGGGAAAATCGATTTTAACAAGCCTTTCCGAAGCGGAGGGGTTACCAACGGCGTCCACAAATCAGGCAACCGGGCTCATCTGCGGGCAATGGGTTTATTAGACGAGGATATTGAAAAACCGTTTATCGGGATTGCCAATTCGTACAATGCGATGCATCCCGGTCATATGCACTTGCGGGAATTGGCCGAGAGTGTCAAAGAAGGAATCTGGGGCGCCGGTGGCGTCGCTTTTGAATTTAACACCATCGCCATCTGTGACGGGATCACCCAAGGCCATATCGGCATGAATTATGTTTTGCCGAGCCGGGATATCATTGTCGATAGCATCGAATTGATTGCGCAGGCACAGCAATTGGACGGTATCGTTTTCCTGTCATCCTGTGATAAGATTGAACCGGCCATGCTGATGGCAGCCTCCCGTTTGAATATCCCGGCGATTATGGTCACCGGCGGGCCGATGTTGCCAGGGCATTTTGATGGCAAAGACATGGCAATCTCCGATATGCGCGAGGTCGCCGGCCGCTGGAAAAAGGGCGAAGTGACCGATGAAGACTTTTATGAGATGGAATGCAATGTCTGCCCGGGTCCCGGGTCCTGTGCGATGAACGGAACCGCCAACACTATGGCGGTCGTGGCGGAGGTCGTGGGCTTGACTTTGCCGGGGTGTTCAACGATTCACGCGGCCCATGCGGCAAAGAAGCGCATCGCCAAACAGAGCGGCGCCGAAATTGTCCGCCTGGTGAAGGAAGATATCAAACCCCGTGATTTTATCACCCAAAACTCACTTTATAATGCAATTCGCGTTTCAGCGGCCCTGGGCGGTTCGACCAATGCCGCTTTGCATATACCGGCGATTGCCTCAGAGTTGGGCGTGGATGTCCAGTTGGACGATTTTGACCGGTTGAGTTTAGAAACGCCACATCTGGTTCATGTTAAGCCATCCGGGAAATATACCTTCCTTGACTTTGAACGGGCCGGCGGGGCTCTGGCATTAATGAAAGAGATGTTGCCGATCTTGGCCGCCGATGAGCAAACCATCACCGGAAAAACCTTACGGGAAAATGTCAGTCAAATCAAGAATAAAAATCCTGAAGTGATTCGTCCCTTAAACAATCCGGTCTACCCCCACGGCAGTTATGGAGTGTTGAAAGGGAATCTCTGCCCGGAAGGGGCGGTAGTAAAGATCTCCGGCGTATCGGAGAAGATGCGGGTTCATACCGGACCGGCCATCGTTTTCAATGTGGAAGAGGAAGCGACGAAAGCGGTCTATGACGGAAGAGTCCAACCCGGCCATATTGTGGTAATCCGGTATGAAGGACCTAAAGGCGGTCCCGGCATGCGTGAAATGTTGGCGACCACCTCCGCCATTATGGGGATGGGTCTCGGCGATAGTACGGCGCTGATTACCGACGGACGTTTCTCCGGAGCGACCCGTGGGCCGTGCATCGGCCATATCGCGCCGGAAGCGGCGGCCGGCGGAGTGATTGGATTGATTGAAGATGGCGATCCGATCCAATTGAATATTCCGGAACGTCGTTTGGAATTACTGGTAAGCGAGGAAGAACTGGAACGGCGGCGCCAGACGTGGAAGTGCGTTGACAAAGGGATCGCCAGTCCGGCTTTGAGACGTTATGCCCATTTAGTGACAACCGTGGCCAAAGGCGCGGTTTTGCAAAAAGACTTTTAGGAGGGTCAAAGGATGTTTAAACCGTATGGAGTAATTCCCGCGCTTGTTACCCCTTTAGATGAGAAAGGGAACTTGATGGAAGCGGCTTTGCGTAAGGTGATTGATTACACCATCGCCGGCGGAGTGCATGGAGTTTTTATTTTGGGAAGTACCGGTGAGATTTACGGCTTGGAATGGGAACAAAAGAAACGGGCCCTTGAAATCACCGTCGAACAAACCGCCGGGCGTGTTCCGGTGTACGCCGGGGCCAGCGAAATTACGACCCGGGATTGTATTCGGCTTGCCAAGTTTGCTGAAGAGATCGGTGGAGTTTCCGCAATTTCGGTCTTAACGCCATTTTTCATTACGCCCAATCGCAATGAACTAAAGCAGCATTACCTGGATATCGCCGCCGCGACTAAATTGCCGGTGATTCTCTACGGCAATAACGATCGGACCAATGTGAACATCCCGGCCGATCTTGCGGCCGAACTCGCCAATGTCGAAAACATTGTCGGTATCAAAGACTCAAGCGGCGATATGACCCAAATGGGAGAGTATATCCGCCGGACTGCCGATAAAGAATTCAGCGTGATTGCGGGCCGCGACACGTTAATCCTGGCCAATCTCGCCTATGGCGGCGCCGGCGCTATCGCTGCCACTGCCAATATCGTTCCTTCGATTGTTTCCGGAATCTACAATTCATATCTGGCGGGCGATTATGAAAAAGCAAGAGAGCTACAATATCAGCTGGCTCCGTTACGGATTGCTTTCGGTTTAGGTACCTTCCCGGTGGTGATGAAAGAAGCATTGCGACTAGTCGGCATCGACGCCGGCGTGGCCTTGCGTCCGGTTGGCCCAATCTCTGATGAGAACCGCGCCAAATTAACTGAGATTATTAAAGCGCTTGGCGTTTTCCAAGTCGCCAACTAAGGAAATCTAAAAAGTAGGTGTTCAAAATGAATGAATTAGCAAATCAAGCTGCCCAGATTTTAAGAAAATTTAAGGGTGACAATTATACTTTCGGTCTCGGAGTGATGGATCAGGTTGGAGTTTATGCCGCCGGTTTTGGTAAATCCGCTTTGGTGATCGCCAATCCGGCCGCATATTTGCAGCCAATTCTGGATCAGGTTTTGGCTTCCCTTGAAAAACACGGGGTTCACTTGGCGGGAGACCGGATCGTCCCTGACGCCGGACCCAATGCGCCGCGTGAGGATGTCTATCGGATCGAAAGTTATATCCTGCATTTTAAACCGGAAAGCATTATTGTCATCGGTGGCGGCAGTTCCATTGATGCCGCCAAAGCGGCTAATGTGTTAGCAACTTTGGGAGAGTACAGCCCGGAGATTGAGACGTATTTCGGCGCCGGATTGGTTACCGCGGCACTTAATCAGACCGGTAAAAAGCTGCTTCCGTTGATTGCGGTGGAGACCGCCGCCAGCTCCGGAGCGCATCTCACCAAGTACTCCAATATTACTGATCCGGTTGCCGGACAGAAGAAACTAATCGTTGATGAAGCGGTTGTCCCAGCCAAGGCAGTTTTTGATTATACCGTTACCGAAAGCATGCCGCTGGGTTTGACCATTGACGGCGCTTTAGATGGGATTGCGCATTGTTTGGAAGTATTTTATGGCGCCACTCCCGAAAAGTTTGAACAATTGCAAGAAATTGCCCTGCTCGGCATTGGATTGGTGGTTAATTACGCGAAGCGGGTGATTGAAAATCCGCATGATTTGGAAGCGCGGCAAGCTTTGGGTTTGGCAACGGATTTGGGTGGTTTCGCGATTATGGTTGGCGGGACCAGTGGCGCTCACTTGACCAGCTTCTCATTGGTCGACGTCACCAGCCATGGCCGGGCTTGCGGTTTAATGAATCCCTATTATACGGTCTTCTTCGCGCCAGCGGTCGAGCCCCAACTACGTCTGGTTGGCGGTATTTTCAAAGAAGCCGGCTATCTTCAAGCCGATCTGGAACAATTAAGCGGCCGGGAACTTGGTCTAGCGGTTGCTCAGGGAATGGTGGCATTCAGCCGCAGCATCGGTTCGCCGACGACCTTAGGGGAACTTCCCGGTTTCTCCGACCAACATATTCAACGCGCTTTGGAAGCGGCCAAAAATCCGCAACTCGACTCCAAACTAAAGAATATGCCGGTCCCGCTGACCGCCGCTTTAGTTGACGAATATATGGGACCGATTTTGGAAGCTGCCAAAACCGGGGATTTTTCACTGATTAAGCAATTATAATTTCAAACATGAGAGATTAGGGTACGGTAGAGAATGCGCTGCCGTATCCTATCTTTGTCGGGATCAAAGGTATGTCGCCTACGGATTGGCCCTAATTTTTTGGCGCGGCATATTCAAAAGGGGTTGTTTATAATGAAAACGGTGAATATGAAGTTTGGTCCTGAGCAATTTACAGTTCGTCTTCCGGAGACAACCGAGATTTTGGCGATGGATACGCCAAAACCCTTGACCAATCCGGAAACAGCAATAGCCGAAGCTTTGGTCAATTCGATCGGAGCGCCGGGATTGGACGCGATGATTGCGGCAAAGATCGACGCCAACCCCAATCTGCGGGTTGTGGTGGTGGTTTCCGATAATACGCGGCCGGTGCCCTATCGCGGTGAGTCGGGGATCTTATGGCCGATTTTGCAAAAGTTGTTGAACCATGGCATCGCCAAAGAACGGATTTTGGTGATTGTCGCCACCGGCACTCACCGGGGACTCACGACCGACGAACTGCAAATAATGCTTGATCCCAAGGTTTTTGAAGCAGGGATCCAAGTGGTCAATCACGATTGCCAGGATCAGGCGAATCTGGTTTACCTCGGAGCAACGCGCCGGGGCAGTCAGATTTATATCAATCGGAACTACATGGAGGCTGACTTAAAAATCCTGACCGGTTTGGTTGAGAGTCATTTCATGGCAGGGGCGTCGGGAGGACGGAAGTCGGTTTGTCCGGGATTGATCGGCGAAGAAAGCACCTATATCTTTCACAGCGCGCCGATGCTCGCTTCGCCCCAAGCGACCGATCTAACGCTGGACGGCAATCCCTGTCATGAAGAGGCGTTGGAAGTGGCGCAAAAAGCCGGGGTCGATTATATCGTTAATGTGACCCTTGATCACCGTTTTCAGATCACCGGCGTTTTCGCCGGCGATCTTGAGCTGGCCCATCGCAAGGCGGTCGAACAAGTTACTCAATACGCGGCGATTCCGGTGGAACGAACCTATGACTTGGTGATCACCCACGCCGGTTTTGTCGGTATCAACCACTACCAGGCTGCTAAAGCCGGGGTGGCGGCCAGCCGGATTCTGAAACCGGGTGGGACCTTGATTATGGCAGCCAACAATACCGATTCCGATCCGGTGGGGAGCCCGCGGTACCGAACAGTCCTGCACTTGTTGAAACTGATGGGGGTTGAAAATTTCAACCGTTTGATCCTTTCGAAAGATTGGACCTTTATTCCCGAACAGTGGCAGATTCAAATGTGGGGCAAATTGTTTGCCAAGATACCGCAAGATAATTTTATTTATTATAGCCCGCAACTTAAAAGCAGCGATTATCAGTACCTGGCGGGAGTTGACGGGAACTGCTTTTTGCCTGAAGACCAACGTTACCGCAGCGATACGCAGTTGATTCCCGTTTATATTGAAGCGGCGGTCAATGAAACCTTGCGACGCTTAACTGCAAGCGGCAATAAAGAGCTTTCCATCGCCTATCTGACCGACGGACCTTACGGAATTCCGTTGCCAAGATAGTACTGGATAAAGGATGAGGAACATGAAAATTGTTGTAGCGCCCGATTCTTTTAAAGGAAGTTTAACAGCAGCCGAGGTTTGTGAAGCGATTGCGGCCGGGGTCCGGAAAGTAATTCCCGAGGCGCAACTTGCCTTTTGTCCCATGGCGGATGGCGGCGAGGGGACGGTTCAATCATTGGTTGATGCGACGCAAGGCCGGATTGTACACCAAGCGGTCACCGGTCCGTTGGGTCATCCGGTCGAAGCTTTCTTTGGCATCCTGGGCGATGGCAAAACCGGCGTCATTGAAATGGCGGCAGCCTCCGGTTTGCCTTTGGTTCCGGAAGGTCAAAAAAATCCCTTGCTTACGACAACGTATGGCACGGGCGAACTGATCCGGGCGGCTTTGGATTTGGGGTGCACGCGTTTGGTGATTGGCATTGGCGGCAGCGCCACCAATGAAGGCGGCGCCGGCATGGCGACTGCGCTTGGGTACCGTTTTCTTGATGCTGCGGGGGAAGAATTGCCACAGGGCGGCGGCCATTTAATAAACTTGGCGCGGATTGACGCCTCTCGACGGGATGGACGACTCGCAGCAAGTGAGTTCATTGTCGCCTGTGATGTCACCAATCCGTTAGTCGGCCCCACCGGCGCTTCAGCGGTTTACGGTCCGCAAAAAGGGGCGAATCCGGAGATGGTGGCGGCGTTGGATAACGCCCTGACCAACTTCGCCGCAGTGGTAAAACGGGATCTCGGGATCGCCGTGGCGGAATTGCCGGGAGCCGGAGCGGCGGGCGGTTTAGGCGCGGGTTTGGTGGCGTTTGGTAATGCCCGACTACAGCGGGGCGTAGAGTTGGTGATCGAAACGGTTGGTTTGAAAGCGCAACTCCAAACTGCGGATCTGGTGATTACCGGCGAAGGAGCCATTGACGGACAGACCATTCATGGTAAAACACCGATCGGAGTGGCCAAAGCCGCCAAAGAGTTTGGTAAACCGGTTTTGGCGATTGCCGGTGGTTTGGGACACGGGTGGGAGCAGGTTTTGGAGCATGGCATTGACGGTATGGTTCCGATAGTGGATCGCCCGATGTCGCTTGCGGATGCGATTCAAAACGCCGCCTCGTTAGTGGCTGGAGCGACTGAACGGATGCTTCGGATTTATCTGGCGGGAAAGTAAGTTCATATACGGAGGGTCTGCTGATGGAACGAGTGAAATTGGGGATGGTTGGGCTGAATTTTGGCGGTAAAATCATCCAACGGCTTCAAAATGGATCGGGTAATCGCTATGTGGAAGTCGTCGCGGTCTGCGACTTAAGTAAAGAGCGGGCGGATAAGGCGGCCGCCGATTTTGGTTTGAAAGCGTATTATCATTTGGATGAGATGCTTCAAGATCCGGAAATTCGTGCGGTAGGGTTATTTACCGGTCCGGTGGGTCGGGCGGATTTGATCCGGAAAATCATTCAACATGGCAAAGACGTTTTGACCACCAAACCGTTCGAGTTGGATCCCGATGCCACGCTTGCGGTATTTGAGGAGGCGCAACGGTTGGGGAGAATCATTCATTTAAACTCGCCATCGCCGGTTTACTCCCCGGACTTATTGAAGATTCAGGAATGGGTTGAAAAATATCAGTTGGGCAGAGTGATCTCCTGCCGTTGTGATTCATGGAGTTCGTATCGGGAGAAACCCGACGGCAGTTGGTATGATGATCCCGAACGTTGTCCGGCGGCGCCTCTTTTCCGGATTGGAATCTATCTAATTAACGATCTGGTTCGCTTGATCGGCCCTGCGGCGCAGGTCAATCTGTTACAATCGCGGATCTTCACCGAACGGCCGACAGTGGACAACGCTCAATTGGGAATTTTATTTAAAAACGGCGCTATCGGTAATGTTTACGCTTCATTCTGTACCAAAGACGGCGATTATTATAAAGATTCGCTCGTTTTAAATTTCGAAAACGGAACCATTTACCGGAATTGCGGTCCGGGGGTCAAATTGAACAGCGAGACGATGACTGCAAGACTGGAATTGAAGACCTACCGCGACGGTGAGCATATTACCGATGAAGCGGTCGTTGAGGAACACAGCGGCGAATATCAATGGGAGGTTTTCTGTAGAGCGGTGAACGGCGAAGTGATTTCGGGACAAGTTCTACCGGAACAGATCGCCGAAGGGATTCGTGTGATCGCGGCAATGTCGAAAGCGATTAGAAACGGCGGCGTTGCAACGGTTTGACCATGACGATAATTCGGGTGGAAGGGTTGACTTTAACAGGTCAGCCCTTTTTTGTTAGGATACGCCCTTCAGGAAATGTTCCTTCATTCCGATTTAGAATATAAAGGGTTATTTCCAAATTTTATCGAAATAAACAATATTTATAAAAATAAGGTTTTTTAATTGGATTGCTAAGGATTTAACCCAAAAACCAGGAGCGGTATCGCAATCTACGGTGAGGAGGGAAACGGATGAACCGCATTTTCGAAAATGCCCCATTATTAAAAATTTTCTTTGATGCGATTCCCCAGATTGCTTTGATCCTTAACGATGAGGGGAGGATTGAAGAATTAAACCGTTTCGCCTTTGCTTTTTTGGGCGTGAGCGCCGGAGAGACTAATTATTATCACCGATTCGGCTGTGAAGTGTATGAATGCCTTCATTGCGCTCCCGATGGATTTACATATCGCCCGGCAACTTGCCAAGAGTGTGGGTTACGTAATTCCTCGCTTACAGCGTTGCAAGGAAATCATGTCAACCGGGTTTATTTCCAATTACTGATTCGGCGTGAGCAAGAAACACGGACCGTAGATCTTTTGATCAGTTCCGGTCCTTTCGATTATAACGGCCGACGTTTCATCTTTCTAATTCTGGAGGACATTAGCGAAAAACAGCAAATTGAAGCGGAATTAAACAAAATGCAGAAGTTGCAGTCGCTTGGAGTGTTGGCGGGCGGAATCGCCCATGACTTTAACAACAGTTTGGAAGCAATGTTGGCCAATGTTGAATTGGCCATTGCCAAACACGGCCAAAAAGAAGATATTAAGAAACACCTTATCAACACGTTGAACATGATTCATAAAACCAGCAATTTGACGAAACAATTATTGACCTTCGCCACCGGAGGAGCTCCTTTGAAACAGAACGCCTCAATTCGGGAGCTACTCGTGGATACGGTGAACTTTGTTCTGGCTGGAACCAAAGTTCAATGCCGCTTTGATGTTGCAGACTTATGGCTGGCCGAAGTGGATGAAGGGCAGATTTGTCAGGTGATTAATAATATTATTCGCAACGCGGTGCAGGCAATGGAAGACGGTGGTTGGATTGAAGTTTCCGCCACCAATGTTGCGCTACGCGCCAAGCCGTATCAACCGGGCAATTATATTCGGATTGCCATTCGCGACTTTGGCGCGGGAATCGCTCCCGAACATCTGACCAAAATCTTCGATCCCTTTTTCTCTACCAAAGCGAGCGGTACCGGACTCGGACTAACCACTTCGTATTCGATTATCCAAAAACACGGCGGGTATTTGGAAGTTGAATCGGTACTAACGGTTGGTTCGACTTTTTCCATTTATCTCCCCGCCCTCGCTCACAGCAAAGTGCTATTGGAAACGCCGCATCATGTGAAGGAGTCGGTTGACGGCGTAAAGATCCTATTGCTGGACGATAACCGGGAGATTCTCGTGGCGATGGAGGAAGCGTTACGGTTGATGGGTTACCAGGTTGAGATAACAATGGATGGCAATGAGGCGATCAACCGCTATCAACAAGCTTTGGAGAGCGGCGAGCCGTTTCAAGCGGTCGTGATGGACCTGACAATTCCTTGCGGGATGGGCGGAGTTGAAGTTTTGAGACGGCTGCAGACAATGAACCCCGCGATCAAAGCCGTGGTCTCCAGCGGATATGCCAATGATCCCATCTTAGCCGATTACGCCCGGTACGGGTTTGTCAGTGCGGTGGTGAAGCCGTTTTATTTTGAGGAATTACACGAAATTCTGCAGCGAATAACGAAAGATACGCGGTAAGGAGAGTTAGAATTGCTCATTTAGTCCGAGCGATTGATCGGGTTTTGTTCGCCCAATGCCGTTTGCCAAAATTAGTGACGATCACGCCGCCGATGGCGGTAATCCCGCCGATAATGGCAATAGGCCGTGGTATCTGGCGCAAACAGAGAAATTCGATGGCGATCGTCAACAGCGGAATTAAAAATAAAAAGGAAGCCGCTTTGGAGGCATTGAGTTTGGAAAGGGTATAAGACCAAGTAAAGTAAGCAATAGCCCCCGGAAATATGCCGAGATATACGATGGCGATCGTTGGTTCGATCCCGGCGTGGGCGATTGCCGTCAGGCTTCCTTTGGAAAATAACAAAAGAAACAGGGTTCCGAACCAAATGGAGAAGGCGGTCACTTCAAAACTGGTATAACGCTGAAACAGTTTTTTTTGCAGGATGATGTAACCGCTGTGAAGCAACGCGGCCAGAAAAATTGCCAGGATACCACTGGAGAACGATAGGCCGTTGCCTTCACCAATGGTGATAAAACTGACCCCGATAAAGCTGATGCCGATCCCGAGCCAGCCAAGTCTCGGCAGTTTCTCCTTCAAAGCGAATACGGCAAAGATCGCGGTCAGAATGGGCGCGGTATTAATGACGAAACTGGCCGAGGAAGCGGTGACGGTTTGTTCACCCACGTTTAAGGCGACATTATAGCCGCCGATTCCAATTACTCCTGCCAACAAGAGTACGGGAAGCTCGCGCAGGTTCGGCAAACGGATTTTTTTACATAACGCCACCGGAATCAAGACCGCCGACGCTGTGAGATACCGCAATAATCCGAGATGATATGGGGAATAGGTTCGCAACGCCAGGCGGATGCCGACGAATGCCGACGCCCAAAAGAAAAGCGTAATGCCGATGGCGATTATTAAGTAAATTGATTGCTTTGAGAAACGTAGCTGCCGGTTCATAGGTATCCTCTCCATCTGTTGATCAAAATCTTACAAATTCGCGTTTTAGGTTATACTGAATATTGTCAACCGTCTTGCCTGGCGACATATTTTTCATAATTCATAAATTGCAATACTACCGCGAAAAAATTCATCACAACTAAGCTAGCTCTTAATTAGGGTTTATGATATCATAAAAACAATCTTTGGTAAAATTGATAGTATTGAATATTTCAATCGAAGCAATCGATGGATTGAGTGGGAATGGAATAGGATGGAACTCCGTCAGTTAACCAGTTTTGTAACGGTCGCCAAATTGGGTAGCATTACGCAAGCCGCCAATGTTTTGGGCTATGCCCAGTCATCAATCACGACCCAGATGCAGTTGCTCGAGGTGGAACTCGGCGCCAAATTATTTGAGCGGCTCGGCCGGAACTTAAACTTAAGCTCCGCCGGGCTTAAGCTACTTCCGTACGCGCAGCAGATTCTGCAATTGAGTTATGAGGCCCAACAAGTCCTGGCAGTGGGAGAAACGCTCAAAGGGACACTAACGATTGGCGCAGTGGAATCGCTTTGCGTCAAACGTTTGCCCGAGTTGGTCAAGGAGTTCCGCCAACGTTACCCGGCTGTTGAATTAGTGTTAAAATTGGGAAATTGTAGCGATTTTCCGCAGTTGCTTACCGATAATCTTATTGACGTCGCTTTTTCGTTAGGACAGCAAAATATCCCCGCCTACTTGATTTCGGAGCGCTGTTGCGAAGAACCGATGGTTCTTTTGGCGCCGCCCGGTCATCCGTTGCTTGCCCAGTCCGCGGTTTTTCCTCACGATCTGGCTGGAACGCCGTTGATCTTAACGGAAGCGACCTGTCCGTACCGGAGCGTTTTTGAGACAATCTTGTATGAAGCGGGAATTCAGCCTTATTCAGTATTGGAGACAGGCAGCCTGCAGGCGATCAAGCAATTTGCCATGAGCGGACTGGGAATCACGCTGCTGCCTGCGATTGCGGTGACGGAGGAGTTAGCGACCGGACGCCTGGTTGAGCTCCCGTGGGTTGGACCGGATTTTGAAATGAAGACTCAAGTGCTCTATCACAAAGATAAATGGCTGTCGCCCCCAATCCGCGCATTGCTGGACTTAGCGGCAGAAATGTTATGACCGTCGCATTGAAGCGGACTACGAATCATTTTCCAAAGATAACCGGGGGATCAATGCTTGTTCCTTGATGCAACGAAAGGAGAATGAAGGAGTCGCGTGGAAGTGTTCGAATAGAAAAAATATGTCAATTACAAGTTGAATCGAAAGGGCGGAGAGAAATGAAGAAGAAGATAATAAGCTGGTGGTTCGTTCTGCTAATCCTGGGGTGTTTCGTCATGTCGATGTCGACTTTCGCAGCCGAAACGACCCCCCCGGATAATAATCCGCTCTTTCCGGTTTCTAAGTATGGGTTGATCGGCTATATGGATCTCACCGGAAAAGTGGTGATTAAACCGCAATATCAAAACGGCGGCGAATTTTTTCAAGGTTTGGCCGGCGTGAAGGATTATGACGAGAAAACCGCCTCGTTTCAATGGGGTTATATCGATAAAACCGGAAAGATGGTTATTCCACTCAAATATGAAAAGGTCTACGCTTTTGAAAAAGAAGGAGTGGCCATTGTGAAACTGCCGGTGGAGCAAGGCGGCAAGTTCTCATTGATCGATAAGAACGGTCAATTGGTAACCAACCGGACGTTCGACGATATTTACGGGTTTGACAACGGAATTACCTCGGTGGTTTTAAACGGAAAGCACGGAATTATCGATAAGGCCGGACGTTTGCTTGTTGAACCCAAGTTTGACTATTTATATTGGTATACCGAAGGCTTGGCGATTGTCAATATCGGCGGGAAAACCGATGAGGACGGTGAATTTTCCGGTGGTAAATGGGGTTATCTCGACCGCAACGGAAAAGTTGTGATTACGCCACGATATGATAACGCCTACTCGTTTAATGAAGGAATGGCGGTTGTGGTGATCAATGGCAAAACCGGCGTGATCGACAAACAAGGCAATCTGGTTCTTGAACCGAAATATTATGATGTCGATGCCTTTCAAAACGGTATTGCTCGGGTTCAGATCGTTGGAACGCCAGACCGGGAAGGCAATCCGACCGGAGGAAAATGGGGGATCGTCGATAAGTCGGGCAGATTCATCGTGACGCCCCGTTACGATATGATCCGGATCGAACAAGGCAATTTGATTGCGGTCCGTCTCGGCAAAAAATGGGGTTATATCGACCGTTCGGGACGAAATGTGGTCGAACCGAAATACGATGACGCTTATGGTGTCAACGAGGGTTTGGCATTATTTAACATCGGCGGCGAACGGGATGAAGACGACCTGCTTTCCGGCGGCAAATGGGGTTTTGTTGACGAGACCGGGAAGGTTGTGATTAAGCCCATTTTTGATGATGCCTTTAATTTTAGTGAAGGTCTCGCTGCGATTATCATCAATGATCGTTGGGGGGTGATTGACAAAACCGGGGCGATGATTGTGGCGCCGGAATACGATCACATCAATAATTTCAAGGACAGCGTGACTATCGCCCGCATTGATAAGAAAAAAGGCCTGTTAAGCAAAACCGGTAAATTGCTGGTCCCAGCGAAGTTTGATTATATTCTGGATTTTGAAGGCGAATGGGCGTTGGTCAACAGCGGCGGTTCCAGCGACAATGACGGGAATGTCAATGGCGGCAAATGGGGATATATCAATAAAAACGGTAAAGTTATCGAACCGCAGTATGATGATGCCGAACAATTTAAAAATGGTTTGGCCAAAGTATACCGCGGTGATCGATGGGGTTATATCGACCGTAACGGCAAGTTTGTTTGGGAGCCGTCGAAATGACGAAATAATGCCAAATAACAACAAGGAGTGCCGCAAGTAGCACTCCTTGTTGTTTAATGATGAGTTTTGGCAATATAGCGCGCAATCGTCCGATCATAGTCGCCAGGATTGATCCGAGCCAGCCAATCAATTTTCTTGGCGTCTTTGCCAATTAAAATACGGGGTAGTTTATTTTTAATACCTTGAATAATCACTCGAGCGGCTTCGTCCGGAGTCGTCTTAAAACCGGCCTCAATCCTGCGGATACTTGCCTGGATGGTTTCATGGTCAACAGGATAATCCGTCCGCGAGTTACGGGCGATGTTGGTCTGAATACCGCCCGGAAATACCACGCTGACGGTTAAATTGCTCTGATGAAACTCTTGACGTAATGCTTCCGTGAAACCACGGACCGCAAACTTGCTAGCGCAATAAGCTGCTTGCCCGGGAATACCGAGTAAACCGTAGACACTTGAGATGTTGACAATGTTAGCCTCGGCTCGTTTTGCCAGATGGGGCAGTAACGCTTTGGTCATATGAATGACTCCCCAGAGATTGATATTGATTGTCCATTCCAATGTCTCATAGGTTAAATCGTTGACGTGCCCCGAAGAAGAAACCCCAGCGTTGTTTATCAGAACATCGACTGCTGCAAAGTCTTTTTGGACATTGTTTGCAAAGGTGATGACCTGATTACGTTGGGCTACATCAACTGGATAACTCCTGACCTTGTCCGGATGAATGTCCGGTCCTAACATGGTCACTGTTTCCTGCAGTTGAACCGGATTGATATCAGCTAAAGCCAAGCGAGCATGCTCCGTTTGATATAAGCGGATTGCTAAGGCCCGGCCGATCCCTGATCCAGCCCCAGTTAGCACTATGACTTTGTCATTTAATTGTTTCATTCACACTCTCCTCCAGCTTTTTGTATACCGTACGGTATATAAAACGCCTAAAAATTAGGCGTAAATGCCATACATAAATTGGTGGACGGCTTGTGTGGTTATGGTCTGATCGAGCGCTACGTATCCATTGACTGACAAACCAATATAGGTGTTGATCAGACCGATGAATGTCGCAGCTAGTGCCATGTGACGGCCTCGCATGTTCCCGTGATGTTCCGCTGCTAGAATAAATACCGTTTCTACCTCTTGGTATAAGGTTTCGTTGATTTCGCGGACCATTCGATTGGATAAGCTTTCATACGGCGCAAAATACATTGCGAGCTGCATTCGGTAAAATTCCTGATGAAGCTGGGCGTATTGAAACCAACTGTGAGCCAATTGATGAAGTGTAACTGATAGATCGCCGTGATATGTTGCAGCAGCGTGAATAGTGTTGTGCAACGGCATGCTGTATTCTTTTAAAAGTGCTGCTAAGACCCCTTGTTTATTGCCAAAGTAATAATAGAGTGTTGGTTTGGTGATTCCGGCGGCGGCGGCGATCGTTTGTACACCAACACTTTCGTAGCCTTGTTTGGCAAATAAGGCTAGCGCATTGTTGAGAATGACGGTTCGGTTATCCATAACTCCTCCGGGAGGTAGTTTGGTAGTATTATACCCAACGGTATAGTAAAATATTCCTTTTTAAATATAAACTACGTTTCGTTAAGAATTCAGCCAATTCAGGCTCAGTATTCTTAGCAGATCCAAATAAAAAACGCCGCGGTTTTGTCGCGGCGTTTGCGATATCGTTTCAGTCCTACCCTAAGACAGCTTTGAGATCAGCTTCAGGAGTCGTGATCGGCTTGAGGCCAAACTTCTCCACCAGGATCTGCAGAACGTTGGAGGAGAGGAAAGCCGGTAATGACGGCCCGATATAGATGTTTTTAATTCCTAAGGAAAGCAAGGTCAATAAGATACAGACCGCCTTCTGCTCATACCAGGAAAGAATCAGTGTTAGCGGTAGTTCATTGACGCCGCAATTGAACGCTTGTGACAAAGCCACGGCAACTTGGATTGCGGAGTAGGCATCGTTACATTGGCCCATATCCATAATCCGCGGCAATCCGCCGATAGTTCCCAGATCGAGATCGTTAAAGCGGAATTTACCGCAAGCTAGGGTCAGAATAACAGTGTCTTGGGGCGTTTGCTGCACAAATTCGGTATAGTAGTTGCGACCCGGTTTCGCCCCGTCGCAGCCGCCAACCAGGAAGAAGTGTTTGATAGCGCCGGCTTTAACCGCGTCAATGACTTTGTCGGCCACGCCGAGAACGGTATTGTGGCCGAAACCGGTCATCAGTCGCGCACCGCCGTTGATACCGGCGAATGATTGTTCTTCCGACCAGCCGCCGAGTTCCAGCGCTTTTTGAATGATTGCGGCGAAATCTTTTTTATTGTTGACATCCGGGATATGTTGCAACTCCGGATAGGCGACTGTTGCGGTGGTATAAACCCGGTCGGCATAGGAAGCTTTGGGCGGCATCAGACAATTGGTAGTGAAGAGGAAGGCGCCGGGAACGCCGTCAAACTCTTTCTGCTGATTCTGCCAGGCCGTACCGAAATTACCTTTGAGATGCGCATATTTTTTGAGTTCCGGATAACCGTGGGCCGGCAACATTTCGCCATGGGTGTAAATGTTAACGCCTTTGCCTTCGGTCTGTTCCAACAGTTGTTTCAAATCGTAGAGATCATGGCCGGAGACGACAATGAACGGACCGGCTGCGATATGGGTGGTCACGGTAGTCGGGACCGGATGACCGTAGGTTGAGGTATTGGCTTCATCCAACAATTCCATACAGCGCAGGTTGAACCCGCCAAACTCCATCAACAGTTCCAGCCATTCTCCGGCGGTATGCTCCTGGGCGATCGCCTGCAAACCTTGATAGAACCAACTCATGACCGTCGGATCGGTTTTGCCGAGGACGTAAGCGTGATAAGCATAAGCGGCCATGCCGCGCATGCCCAGCAAGAGCGTGGAGCGGAGCGAGACAATGTCCGTGTCGCCTTGCCAGAGGGATTCCCAATCAAACGTGGGTGCGCCGCCGAGGGTTTGGGTCGCGGATTGCACTTTGCTTTTTAAATGATCAATGCTGACCGGATCAAAACTGACGTTGGTCACGGTGGTGAATAATCCTTCGATCATTAACTTATCCACGGCGGTTCCGGGATTTTTGCCTTGGGCGGCTTGGGCCAGCTCGATCAGGGCGCCGGTCAGTTCGTCTTGTTTATTGGCGACTTCCGGTTTTTTGCCACAAACGCCCGAAACCGTACAACCCTTGCCACCGGCGGTTTGTTCACATTGAAAACAAAACATACTCATGATTGATGATCCTCCTTTATCATTGAACCTGTTGTTTTTTAGCAATTTTTCTGCCGAGATTGGAATTGCTTAACTCGGTTTCATTGTAGTATAATCAAGGCAGTAAATCGGTAACTTAGGTTACCAATTGCAAAGGAAAATGAAAATGTATCAAAAATGGCTGCCCCAATTGACTTCCTGTCCGATCTTCCAGGGGAATTCCGCCGCTGAAATCGTTGCAATGCTGGAATGTTTACGGCCCACTGTCAACATGTATCATCCCGGCGAATGTATTGCAATCGCCGGTACCCCCCTGACCGGACTGGGCGTTGTCCTAACCGGACGGGTGACCATCTCCAAAGAGAAGGTCTCCGGGGAACGGGTTTTGATTGCCATTGCCGGACCGGGGACCATGTTTGGCGAGGTCGCGGCCTTCGCCGGCAACCGGGTTTGGCCGGCGACGGTTATGGCGGATGACGCTTCGAAAGTGTTGTTTTTACCACCCGAGAAGATTGTCAACAACTGCCATCACCAATGTCAATTCCACCGGCGCTTGACCACGAACATGCTGGGAATTATTGCGGGCAACGCGTTGCTGCTCAACAAAAAGCTGGAGTTTCTCACCATGAAGAGTTTGCGGGAGAAGATTGCCGCGTTTTTACTGGAACAATCGGAGCGGAACGCCAATCTGACGTTTGTCTTGCCCTTTGACCGGGATGAACTCGCCGATTTTCTGGGTGTTTCCCGACCTTCGCTGTCCCGGGAGTTGGGGCGGATGCGAGATGAAGGACTGATCGAATTTCACCGTTCCGCCGTGAAGATTATCAATCTTCAAGCGTTGTGCGGTGCCTGAACATTTTGGGCGGTTGATTCAAAACGTTTATGGAAAAGTTAACCGCCCGTTCATTGCAAAAGGAGTAATATTTTATGACTCAATATCAAGTTTATCAAGTGGATTCATTCACCAAAGAACGTTTCAAGGGCAATCCGGCCGGGGTAGTGTTGGGAGCCGAAGGATTGAATGAGGCCCGGATGCAAGCGATTGCCCGGGAGTTAAACAACTCGGAGACGGCTTTTGTATTTGGGCCGGACTCGCCCGATTGCGACGGGGTGATTCGCTATTTCACCCCAACGGCCGAAGTTCCCATCTGCGGCCATGCCACCATTGCCGCGATGTATGTCAAAGCGGTCGCGGAAGAATTACCCACGTCGGTCTTTCGGATGCGGACCGGAGCCGGTGTCCTGCCGTTTGCGATCCGTCAAACCGGCGCCGACTATCGCGTTGTGATGACTCAAGGCCGGATTGAGTTTGGCGCCGTATTCGAAGGGGAGCTCCGGGAACGGCTCCGCCAAGGATTAGGCCTGGCCGAAACCGATTTGGACTCGCGTTGCCCGGTGCAGATTGTTTCAACCGGCCATTCGAAAGTGTTGATCGGGATCAAGCGTCGCGCCGTCTTAAACAAACTGACTCCCAACCTGACGGCGTTGGCGGAGCTGAGTAAAGCGATCGGTTGTAACGGTTATTTTGTCTTCACCTTTGACTCGGACCGTAACGATATTTTGACCTATGGCCGGATGTTCGCTCCGGCGATCGGAATCAACGAGGACCCGGTCACCGGCAATGCCCATGGTCCGCTCGGCGCCTATCTGGTCCACCATGGCCTGGCGGATGCTCAAGGAGCAACGTTCGCCTTTCAAGGTCGTCAGGGCGAGGCGATCGGACGGCTGGGAACGGTGGCGGTCGAGGTGCGGATTGAAGATGGTAAACCGGCGTTGGTGCAGATTGCCGGGGAAGCGGTGATTGTGTTCCGGACGGAGCTTGAGGTATAAGTTCCGCCAAGCACGACATGGCTTGCCTGAAGTCTCGGCAAGCTTGTTTTGGAAGAAAGTAAGTTCGCCCGAAACCTCGGGAAATTCGTTTTGGCGCTCCGCCAGAGCGGCGTTTGTGTAACCCGATAATATCCAACGAGCGGCAGGAAATGGATAGTAATTGGCCGAATTGCTCAAGTAAACGCTTTCAAGAAAGCGAATGGCCTTCAATTCGATATAAGGTGAAACAAAATGAGTTATCACCATTGGATAAACTGTCCCCAATCTGTCAAAAACCAGGTTGCCGCTTTGGTGGGAACGGTCAAAGCGATCGCCAAAGAACAATTGGTCGGTGTGTATTTACACGGTTCGTTAGCTCTCGGTTGTTTCAATCCGGACCGTAGCGACCTCGATCTGCTGGTTGTGACCCATGCGCCATTGATGCGGGAAATGAAACAGGCGCTTATTGACGAATTATTGTTACTTTCCGGGGATCCGTCGCCCATCGAGATCAGTTTCTTATGTCAAACCCAGCTCGGAACCTGGCACTACCCGACGCCATACGATCTCCACTATAGTGAAATGTGGCGGGAGGGTTATCAAAACCGGTCGGAGCGGCAAAAGTGGTTGCCCTCCGCCGATCAGGACAAATTTGATTCGGATCTGGCCGCCCATCTTACCGTGTTGTTGGCACGCGGGATCACCTTGTACGGCAAACCGGCCGCGGAAGTCTTTCCGGCCGTCCCGGTCACCGATTATCAGGCCGCGATTTTAGCGGATTACCGGGACGCTCGCGCGAAGGTGGAGCAAAATCCGCTATATGCCGTGTTGACCGCGTGTCGAGTCTATGGTTATCTGTCGGAAAAACGCATTTTATCAAAACAGGAAGGCGCCCGCTGGGGTATCAACAATTTGCCGGGTGAATACAAATCATTGCTGGTCAGTGCTTTGGCGATTTATCAGGGTGATGCGGTGGAGGAACCCTTGGCGGCGCGGGAATTGGCCGCTTTTTTGAAGTTTATTAATCGTAGGATTGTGGAGTGACTGATTAAGGCAAATTATGATGATGGAATATCCCGCTTGATCACTATTATCTCAAACCTGCTTCGAAGGAGCTAAGGTTATGGAGCCGCGGTGGCCTTTATTCCGCTTGATTGACCGCTGGCAGCTTGGTCGCCCGGACTGTTTGCGTCTTGAGGCAAAGGAGTCTGACAGTGGCGAAGCAGATGATTAACGTATAGACCAGGATTAGCAAAATACTCTTCGTCAATTGCAGATAATTGCCGACGATCCCAACCAGACAGGGGCCGATGATTCCGCCGATGCCGGCGGAGGCAAATAAAAAGCCAAAGTATTTGGCTGCTCGGGGCCGGGCAATATTAGAGAACGACGCGGTTAGGGTCGGAAAGATGATCGAAAAAAATAAGCCGGTCACCGCCAGGAACAAAACACAGGGGTTCGGACCGAACATCCCAACGCTTAAACTGACGACCGCTCCGACCATCGCCCAAAACACGATTTTTAAATGCCCCACCCGGTCAACAATCATACTCCCCAACAATCTGCCTCCGGTGATCAATCCGAAATAAACCGAAAGCAAAACCGAACTGTAAAAGGCCGGTTGGCCTTTAACCGTCGTGGCGTATTCGACAATCCAGGCGGAAACGCCGATTTCCGCCGCCACGTAAAAGCAGATCGCGATATAATGCCAGAACATCGCGGGGGCGAAAGCAGTTTTCGCCAAACGAATCAACGGCTCGGTTTGCTGCGATTCCGGTTTGGGAAAGCGAATTAGCGATAGGTAAACTCCCAACAGCAGGAGAGGAATCAAGCAGAGTCCGAAAACGCTACGCCATGACACCTGAAATGCCAGCAACGTGCCAGCGTACAACGGTACTAGCATCGAACCAAACCCATGAAAGGCATTGAGCAAGTTGAGCATTTTTCCTTTGTGCTCCGGGAACGTCAGCACCATCAGATTGCTGCCCGCGATTTCCAGAGCGCCGAATCCCAAACCAAGCAGAATAAAGGCGATTAACCAAACCCCGTAGTGCGGCATTCCGGCCGCCGCGGCGAGCCCCGTTGCCAATAGGGCCACTGCGGCCAATATGGTATTTTTTAAACCCACCCGTAAAATAATCACTCCGGCAAGCAACGTCGCAACGAAAAAGCCCAAGTACTCCAGACCCAGAATATTGCCCATCAAAGCGTAATTGATCCGCAAACCTTTGATAATGAACGGGATGGTCGGGCCTTTTAAATTGTCGAGCGCTCCAAAGAGAAAAAACGTTGCGAAAGCGCCGAGGGTCACCAGCCATTGCCGGTGTTTCGTTTGATTTGTCATTGATAACCTCCTGGCAGAAAAAATTGGGGCGCTGGGGAATTGACCATGCCCAGTTCGATTCGGGGTTTGTTTTTTCCGTGAAAATCGCTGCCGCCGGTGACGAATAATTGATGTTCAACGGCTGTTTGCCGATAATCGTCGCTTTGCGCGAGGGAGTGATAGTTACTATAGACTTCGATGCCCATGACCCCTTCCCGAATGATCGCTTCCAGCAAATCCAGCCGTCCTGGCAAAGTTGCGCCGGGATGGGCCAACACCGGCAGTCCGTGGCTATCCGTAATCAGGCGTAATGCCGCCGTTAATGTCGGATATTCGATCGGAACGTAAGCGGGTTTGCCCTGGGCCAGATAATCCCGGTAAAAGTTGAGCAGGGGCAGATCGCTGCGGACGCCTCCCTCGTAATACGGTTCAAGTAATGGATGGGACTTGTTTTCCGGATTTCCCAGCATCACCTCGGCAATAAACTCCCCGGTGACGCAACGCTCACCGGCTTGCTGCCGGATTGCCGCCGTATCAACGGGTAGTCCCAGCGCCTGCAGTTTGGCGAGCTTTTGGGGCAACACCGCTTGTTCCTGTTGATGGATTGCTTGTTCAAGCAGGTCGAACGCTTGATTTTGGATGTCAATTCCGTATCCAAGTAGATGGAGATTGACCCCTGCAAAAGTACAGTCGATTTCAATGCCGGGAATTACTTGAACCCCTAACATTTCGCCATAATGAAACGCTTCAGCCACCCCTTGCACCGAATTATGATCAGTCAGGGCGATCGTGTGCAATCCTTTGCGCTTGCAAGCCCTGACAATCTCGGCCGGACTGAGTTCCCCGTCGTCGCTGTAATAGGAATGAATATGAAGATCGATCCGATTCATTTGTTTTCGCCATCCGTTTTTTAAAGATTCGTTCGAATAACCTCCTTCATTATAGCTTGGGTTCAGCCATTGGCTCAATTGTGTTATAATTGAACTGTACTGGTACAGTGAGGAGGTTACGACATGGCAAATCATATCGGAGCGCGGATTCAAGCCGATTTGGAAACGAAGCTCCGGACCCAATTTTTTCAACCCGGTAAGCGACTCCCTTCGGTGCGCGAGTTGTCGGAACAATATCAATGCAGCAAAAGTACGGTTGTGGCAGCGTATGAGACGCTAAAACAACGCCACCTGGTTTATTCCGTGCCGCAAAGCGGCTATTTTTGCGTTGAGAATCAGCGCCTCCGAGGCGAAAACGACTCAACGGTGATTAATTTTTCAACCGGCAACCCGCTCATCGGCACGATCCATATTCCCGATCTCAAACATTGTCTGGACCGTTCGGTTGATCTTTACGAACACCAATCGCTTTGTCAAAACCCATACGGCGTGGAGTCGTTACGGCATTTGCTTGCGGCGTATCTGACCGATTTTCAAGTCTTCACCCGACCGGAAAACGTCTTTGTCAATCTCGGCGTGCAACAGGGATTAAGTATCTTGACCGCACTGCCGTTTCCCAACGGGCGACAGGTAATCCTGGTTGAAGAACCGACGTATCGCTATTATCTGGACTTTTTACGGTTTCAAAAGGCGCCGGTGTTGGGGATTGACCGAACGGAACAAGGCATTGACTTGAACCGACTGGAACAATTGTTCAAAACGGAACGGATCAAGTTTTTCTATACCGTGCCGCGGAATCATAATCCGTTGGGTACGGCCTACCGGTTGAGCCAACGCAAGGCGATCGCCGCATTAGCAGCCAAATACCACGTTTATATTGTCGAAGACGACTATTTTGGGGATGTGACGGAAACGCCGGGCGAAACCCTGTTTGCTGAAGGCGATCATGATCATTTTATTTATCTGAAAAACTATACCAAGATTATTCCGTGGATCCGGATCGGCTTAATGGTCATTCCGACCCCGCTGATTCCGGCCTTTCAACAAGCGGTGGCGTTTTCGTATTATGACTCTTATTTTTCACCATCGTTGGTCTCCCAAGCCACCTTGGAAATTTATCTCCGGAGTCAACTCTTGAAAAAGCAGGTTCATTTGATGCAAAAAGAGTTGGCGGAGCGTTTGCGGTGTCTGAGAAGAAGTTTCAACATGTTAAACCGCTTCGGGGTAAAGGGTGTGGGAGGAGAATCAGGCTTTTATTCCTACCTGCAACTGCCGGAGGAAACGGAGGCGGGCCGGGTGATGCAAAAGCTCGAAGCAGCAGGGGTATTGATCACCGGCAGCGGCGGTTTTTATATTGATCCCTCCGCCCAAAATAGCCTGCGGCTGAGCGTGGCCCGGACATCGGTGGCGGAGATCGAACGGGGTGTGGCAATCATCCAAGCGACCTTAAAAACAGAAACACAGCGTCGCTGAAAGCGTTGCGGCTATAAGGGAAAACCTCCTGATACCAGGAGGTTTAGTAAAAATTAATGAACGATGACCTGCCAATTTTGGCCGCTATTGTTGTCCCAGTTTCCGGCTGGGTCGATAAAGCAGTAATTGACCACTTGTTTTCCCTGGGGATCGATTGCCGCCTCAAAGCAACCGTTCTCCAGTCGATTCATTGGAACAGTCTGAATTGTCCCCGGATCCCAATTATTAAAACCGAAATGAAGGAACACGGCGTCCGCTCCGTCCGTTTTGAGGATTCCGTGATAATGAATCTTCAGACAAGGTTCGTTACCAATCTGGCCCAATTCATACAAGGCGCTTTCCGAACGGAATTTGCCGGTATCGAATAATTTCCCGAATTCGGTCTGTTGGGCGCGATTAAAGTTGAAGACTTCCCGGAGTTTGACTGAAAAATCCAAGCGGCTAGACCTCCTTTCCATGAAGTTTGAGTCTAGTTTCCCACACTTCGGAAGGCTTACCGCAAAGGTTGCTACCGTTTCCGTTAAAACATTCCTTTGAAATTTACGGCAAAGTCCGCAAACCGATTCAGTGAAGCCGCTTCGGAACGTATGGAATATTTATTCAGGATGAGTGAATCGCTGGATGAGCGAAAGACTCGCTGCACTTCGTTGCCAATTAAATATTTGACCCAGAGTTAATTTACTTTTCAAGCGCTTTATGGTAAATTTATGACCAGGTGTGATACGATCCAATTTGAGTAAATGGGGTTTAAATCATGAAACGGTTTGAGGAATTATTTAGCGAATTAAAAGCCAAAGCGGCGAAACGCGATCCCGATTCCGGAACGGTGCAAGAACTTCAAAAAGGCAAACATTTCATCGGGAAGAAAATTGTGGAGGAAGCCAGCGAAGTTTGGATGGCCGCCGAATATGAAAACAAGGAGCGGCTCGCCGAAGAGATGTCGCAGTTATTATACCATCTGCAAGTGATGATGATCGCAAACGAAATCGAGCTAGAGGACGTTTATGAATATTTATAAAGGAGATTGCCAATGCTACGAATAGCGGTTCCCAACAAAGGCCGATTGTCGGAAGAAGTCGTGCTGCTGCTGAAAGAGGCGGGTTATAATTGTCAGGTCGCGTCCAACCAGTTGACCATTGGCGACCACCGCAATGATATCGATTTTTTCTTTCTGCGCCCCAAAGATATTGTCGCTTATGTCTATAACGGCATCTTGGATCTGGGAATCACCGGTCGTGATTTGGCGTTCGAAAGCGAATTGGAGTTTCATGAAATCCTCCCGTTGGAGCTTGGGAAATCGTGGTTCCGGTTTGCGGTTCCCGCCAATTCCCCGCTACAGGTGAAAGACTTTCAAGGATTGCGGATCGCGACTTCCTACCCCAATCTGGTCGCGAACTATCTCAAAGGATTGGGCATCCAAGCGAAACTGATCAAACTGGACGGGGCGGTGGAGATCTCAGTCCAACTGGGAATCGCCGACGCCATTGCCGATGTGGTTCAATCAGGCAAAACGATTGAAGCGGCCGGATTGAAGATTATCGGTGACTCGGTAGTGACTTCAGAAGCGATTGTGATTTCGAAAAACACCGAAATTACCGGCAGCGAGCCGGTCCAAACCTTTATCGAACGGTTAAAGGGGATCATTACCGCCCGGAAGTACGTGATGATCGAATATGATATTGACCACGCGTTATTGGAACAAGCCTGCCGGTTAACTCCCGGCATCGAATCGCCCACCGTCTCTCCATTAAACAAAGAAGGTTGGTTTGCCATCAAATCCATGGTCAATTCCGGCGAGATCAATCAAACGATGGATGAATTGAAACGCTTGGGCGCCAAAGGAATCATCGTTACCAAGATCAGTTCCTGCCGGTTATAAAAAGACTTCTACCTTGCAAAGGTATACCGCCCGAAATCCCGCTTACAATAGCTACATCACGATCTAAATATCATGCGGGAGGTGGCGATTTGGCAAAAACGGAAGAAGCGGTCTGCGAGAGCGACGCCATGGAGGTGAAGCGGGCCATGCTTTTGAACGCGTTAGTTAATCCCCAGGGCGACGCAGACCAAAACATAGCTTCAGAGTCGGATGAAGAGTCTGAAGCTGAACCATGATTGACACGATCAGGCAGCAAAAGCACCCGTTTTGGGTGCTTTTTTAATTGACTGGAAATTACTCGCTGCCGTGAACTGCCAAACCGTTTTGCTCGTTCTCCACACAATTTTTTTGCTCCAAAAAACCAATTCCATACATGGCGGCCGCTCCGGCGCATCCCAGGAAAAAGGTTAAGGTCCAAACCGCGCTTAGGCCGTGGACGGTAATAAATTTACCCATCAACACCGGCCCCAGACAGTTGCCAACGCCATAACTGAAGGTTTGTAAGGCGTTAAAGCGGGCGCGGTGACTGACCGGCGCGTGACAGGCGATGTACACCCCGTTATGGGTGACGGTCAAAACTTCGCCGATCGTCCAAATCACCGTCGCCACGATAAACCAGGGGATGCTTTGCGTAAAGAAGTACATTCCGAATCCGCAGGCATAAAACAGTCCGGCCAAACCGATACATTGCAACGGCTGAATCCGGCGGGTCAACCAAATGACGACGGTGGTACAGAAAACGACGACCAAGGCGTTGACCATACATAACATCCCGAAAACTTCCGGACTGGCATGACCGAATTTTTGAGTCAAATCCAACGGCAACGCGAACGAATGTTGGGAATAGACGAAGCTGAACACTGAAAGCAGCAAGGTCATCGCGGTCAGGTAAGGCCGTTTGCCCATCACCTGCCAGAACGGTCCGCTTTCCGCTTGTTCGTCGGGATGGATGAGCGCGGAGTGCTCCGGATGCGCGATCGAAGTCTTCCGGTCACGTTCTTTGACCAATAAAGCGACTAAAAAGACTGCGGTCAAGGTGGTTACGGCATCGCCGATAAAAAGCCAAAAAGTATGCTTTTGAAATAAAAACCCGGCGATCATCGGGCCCAAGGCGCAACCGAGATTGATTCCCAAATACGTTAAGGAGAACGCGGTTTGGCGATTGGAGACGTCGGTCAGATCGGCGATCAATGCGTTACTGACAGGACGCACCGCCCCGCCGAACAGGTTGGAAGCGATCAAAAACCACGGAATGAAATGGGGATCGGGGATCAGGGCGCATCCCAATAAAAAGATGGCCGCCAAGGCTTGAGCACCAACCAAGATGGATTTGCGGTTGAAGTGATCCGCCAATTTGCCGCCGATCACCATGCCCGGCATTTGCGCCAGCAACGATAACATGACGAAAAATCCAACCTGTTCCGTTTTCATGCCAAGTTTATCGGATAATAATAGGGTTAGAAACGGTGCGATAAAATTTCCGGCGGCGTTGATAATCTGGGCCAAAAACAGGATATGAATGCTTTGTGGCAGCTGAAGATAGGGTACTAAAAAAGCGGGAAGGCGCGATTGAGTATTCGGTTGCATGGTTGCTCCATAAGTATAAAAATTTTATTGTTCTTACAATAGCACGAACGTATGTTCCTGTCAAATTTGGGAATATTTCCGTCAAACCTGCTAAACGCATGAAGTTGGTCAACGTACAGTAACCGGCGCTTCTGCGGTTTACAATAATTTAATAACCGGTTTAAGGTTAACGAGTGTAAAAAAGGGGCTGTCGCAACTTTCTGCTTCATTTTGCATCAGCCCTTTTGGTGTTATGTAATATTGCTGAATAGCTATCGCTTGTTATTATACAAAATAGATACTGTCAGAGCTTGCGGAAGTCTTCGGCAAGCTGGATATGTGGATAAGTAAGCTGGATCAGTCGTTCCGCAAGCTGGATTTGTGAATAAGTGAGCCGGATGAGTCATTCCGCAAGCTGGATTTGTGGATAAGTGAGCTGGATATGTGAATAAGTGAGCTGGATATGTGAATAAGTGAGCTGGATGAGTCATTCCGCAAGCTGGATTTGTGGATAAGTGAGCTGGATTTGTTAATAAGTCATCTATTACTGTGGATAAAGGGTAATGTTGGATTGAGTAAATGGATTTGGTTGTGGATAAATATGGTTGAAAGAGCGGTAGGGGACGATGTCCCAAAATTTGTGTAAACGGCCAACCCTGACTCACCCAAAACGGTTCACGGAGGGAACCGCTCCGACGATACAGACCATTTCGGCGTCGGCAAATTCCGCGCGAAACATCGCTGCAATTGCCTGTTTGCCTCCAACCGGCGTGTTCGGCACTTGATAATCACCGCAGCATCGCCGTAACATCCATCAGCTCTGCTTATGAAAGACAAGTAAAAAGCGCCAAGAATGCCAGTGCATTTTTGGCGCAAGGGTTAATTATTCAAAAAGTCACCAGTCGTTTGATGCGGTTTTTCACGGAATAAACTCGCCGATACACTCGACAACGTTTTTAGGATCGGAATCCAACCAGAGCCGGGCCCGGTAAACAATGCCGCCTTTTTTTGAAGTCAGCGGAATCGAGTTAAACGTGACACTGCCGCCGACGAAAAGGGGAATGAAGTTCTTAGTGACGGTCCACTTAATCGTTTCTAAGTTAGCCCAAGTCAGTTTCTCGAGCGGATAGATGGTATCGGTTGGGCCGACTTGAATGACGCCAATGGTAATCGGGCCGCCATCCTTCAACGTGTTGCTGAAATTCACGTTGACCGCTCCGGTTGTCGCGGTTTCGAAATTATGGGAAACGACAGGACCGATCACGATACCGGGCGCGGCGTCAAAACTCCAACGTGGGATGTAACGATGAGTAATCCCCGGGGTATTGGTCCAAAAACAGACGTTCGCTTGTTGACCGTTGGCTACCGAACCGTTATACCAGCGGATTTTGGTTATGTTTTCGGAAGAGTCATAGGAGTAACTTAAATCTCGGAAAGGGGATTGGAAAACATCTGATAACAATACTTCTCCGACAAGCCACATCTCCAAATCAGTCGCTGTTTTGCCGGTTCCGTTCGTCAGATAATTATTCTGTAACGAATCGGCCAAAACATTAGGGGTAACCGAACCAAGGAAAATTAACAAAGCGGCAGCCAATGCAATCATCTTCAGTCTTCTCATACATTCCACACCCTTTCGCAACATTGTGTATTTGGCACTATCTGCCATATTTTTACGTTAACACAGTTTCCAATAAATGTCAAATACTTCCAAAATGTAAAACAATAGGACATTAAAAAGAAAACGGCGTTTTCCCGCCGTTACAGCTTGTCCCGGGCGTTGCGACGCCGGGGTTCGTTTGACAAGTGGTTGCTTTTGAGTTATCATGATTTTCTGAAACGGTATTTTGGTCCGTTCACCGGACAGCGATGCCTCCCGGCGGCGAGGTTGGCAGCCGATCATGGATCGAAGGTGAATATGAAGGTGAATATCATGAACAAAAAAGTTCAATTGTATAACTACGCTTGCGCTCTGAAAAAATTGCTTGACTCCGCCCTTTGGCCCGGAGTATTAGTCGGCATCTTGTTGCTGACGTATCCGCTCTGCCGGGTCCTGCCCAAGACGTTCGGGTGGGAAAACGGTGTCATCGAAAACGTTCAGGCCGGCATCCTCTTGGTAGGCTTTTGGCTGGCATTAATTTTTGCCCGTAGCGCCAAACAACCGCAGCTAACCAATTTTTGGATAGGGTTGGCCCCATTTTGGCTGCTTTTTTTCAGCCGCGAACTCTCGTTTGGGAGAGCGCTGCTGCCCCCGTTGCGCATCGACGTTCACGGACCGGTCCTGCAACCGGCGAGCGGCCCGTGGTATGCGGCGATTCGTTTGGCCCTCGGGTTATATTTGGTTTGGGGACTTTACCGTTTCTTTGCGAACCGCTCCGGCCGGATCGTTGGACAACTAGTCCGGGGAAAGAAGTTTCCATACTTCGAATTGGGAATGGCCGCGCTGGCGATGGTTATTGCCACTTTCGCAGAACATCACGGTTTTTTCGACATTCAAATCCCCGGCGACCGCAACCAGCTGCTGGAGGAATTGGTGGAGCTGGTTTCCTACCTTAGTTTATTTGTCGCGCAACTGAAAGTGTTCCTACATACCGCCTCAAAAAGCGATTAGGCGACGATTGCCTATTTTTTCACAAGCAGGATCGGTTCGCGTTTTTTGGAAAGCGGGAGCAAAAGTTGAATTTAGCTTTCGTCTTCATGCTTCTAATTTGAAAGGAAACGAATCAGCAAGCCGTTCCGGCAACTGGCGCGGAATTGGAACAAATTACAAAAAATAGATTGACAATTATTTGGTTCGCGATTAAAATCATATTAATTGAGTAGGGTAAGTGAGAATTAGCTTTCCCCATATTTTTTAGCGAATCATCCGTTGACCAGAAAACTGGAGATGCAGGTTTATTCTTTGTGGATAAAACTTGGTCTCTTTTTTTATTTGCTCGGATAAGGGAATTGACGAAGCCGACGTTTAGCTCGTTCCAACCATAAAAATCGCAAATTGACCAGAAAAACTGGAGATGAAGATTTATTCTTGGTGAGGATAAAACTTAGTCTCTTTTTTATTGCTGATTTTATTTCTTAGTTATGAACAGGAGGAAATAATGAATCGGATTAATTTGCGGATTCCCGACGTCCCCATCCGAGAAATCCGTTTGAATTCCATTACCGGCTTTCAGGGCTGCGCCGCGGAACTGGTCAGCGGCTCGCGTTGCGGCTTACAGGATAAAAACCGTTCTTTCGCCCAGTGCTTGGGCTGTTCCACTTCCCAGGCCGCCTGTATGGTGATCTTGGTCCAGGATGCGGCGGTGATCAGTCACGGCCCGGTGGGCTGCTCGTCATGTTTTCATGAATATGCTTTCACCTATCGGATTAATTCGCCGCTGCGCGGGGTGGGGCAACCGACCCGGCGCCGCATCTTTTCCACCAATTTGCAGGAAACCGACACCGTCTACGGCGGTTCCCAAAAGCTGGCGGCGAGCATTCGCGAAGTGTATGAGCGTACCCGGTCCAACGTTATTTTCGTGCTGACCACCTGCGCCGTCGGCATCATCGGCGACGACGTGGAGAGCGTCTGCGCTGAGGCGGAGGCGGAACTTCCAATCCCGGTAGTGGCGATTTATTGCGAAGGGTTTCGCTCCAAGGTATGGACGACCGGCTTTGACGCGAGCTATCACGGAATTGCCCGGAAATTAATCAAACCCGCCCGTCAAAAAAGAACCGACGTCATTAATGTGATTAACTTCTGGGGTTCGGATATTTTCAGCGACTGGTTCGCGGCCTTTGGCGCGAAGCCGAACTACATCACCCCTTACGCCACGTTGGCGAACCTTACCCGGTCGTCGGAAGCTATCGCCACGGTTCAAGCCTGTCCCACACTCGGCTCGTATCTGGGCGCCGCGTTGGAGCAGGAATTCGGAGTGCCGGAAATCAAAGCCGCGCCACCCTACGGAGTCGCCCAAACCGACCGTTGGTTCCGGGCTTTGGGCGAAATGCTTCATCAAGCGGAGCGGGCGGAAGAACTGATCGCCGTCAAAAAAGCGGAGTACCTGCCTAAAATCGCCGCCTTGCGCCAACAGTTACAGGGAAAAACCGCCTATGTAACGGCGGGAGCCGGACACGGGCACGCGTTACTTGCCATCTTGGGGGAGCTTGGGTTACAGGTGCAAGGCGCGGCCCTCTTCCATCATGACCCGCGCTATGATAACGGCAGTGAGGATAGCGATTTATTGGCGCAACGTGTCAAAGACTACGGTGATGTGCCGAATTTCAATATCTGTAACAAACAGGAGTTTGAACTGGTAAACGCGTTGAACCGCCTACGCCCCGATCTGTTGCTGGCCAGGCACGGCGGCATGACCCTGTGGGGCTCAAAGCTGGGGATCCCGTCGCTGCTGATTGGCGATGAACATTTCGGAATGGGCTACGAGGGTATCCTGCGTTACGGCGAGCGGATTGTCGAAACAATTGAAAACGACGAATTCGTAAAAAATCTGGCAAAGCACGCCGTCAATCCCTATACCCGATGGTGGCTGACGCAGGAACCCTGGACATTTTTGGGTGGAGGATGCGGCCAATGAGCGGAACAATTGAGCAAGCGCGTTACACCTGCGCCATCGGCGCGTTGCAAAGCGTTGTCGCCATCCCCAGAGCCGTTCCGATTCTCCACGCCGGTCCCGGTTGCGGCAGTATGATTCAGGGTTTTTTTGAGCGTTCCACGGGTTATGCCGGCGGCAACACTGCTCCTTGCACCAACTTTAGCGAGCAGGAGGTTGTCTTTGGCGGCATTCAACGGCTACGGCAGATCATCGCCAATACCGATCAGGTTTTGGACACCGATCTGCAGGTGGTCTTGACCGGTTGTACGGCCGGAATCGTCGGCGACGATGTGGGAGGCCTGGTGACGGAGTTCCGCGCCGCCGGTCGACCGATCGTGGCGGTGGACACCGCCGGCTTCAAGTGCAATAACTTTGAATCCCACAGTTTGGTGGTAAACGCCATTATTGATCAATATGTCGGCTTGTTTGACGGCGCAAACCCCGCCCGCAGCGAGCAAAACACGGTGAATCTGTTGGCCTCGCTACCCTACCAGGATCCTTTCTGGAAGGGTAATCTGGCCGAATACCAACGGTTGTTGGAAGGGATCGGCCTAAAGGTTCAGGTGCTGTTTGGCCCCAAATCGGCGGGAGTTACCGAGTGGCAAAGGATTCCCCGCGCCAACTTTAATATTTTGGTTTCGCCCTGGCCTGGCCGGCCCATTGCGGAGCACCTGGAGGAACGGTACGGGCAGCCCTATACCCAGTTTCCCCATATTCCCATCGGCGCCAATGAAAGCGAGCGGTTTTTGCGGCAGGTGTTGACCTTTGCGGCAGAGCAAAACGCGGCGATTGATGAAACTGCCGCTCTGGAATTTATCCGGCGGGAGCGCGAGGCCTATTACGAGGAAATCGACAATCTCGCTACCTTTCTGCTGGAATTCCGGTACGGGCTGCCAAACCATGTCCACATTTTACACGACGCCGGGTATGTCCTGGGCTTGTCGAAGTTCCTCTTACATGAGGTGGGAATCGTTCCGAAAGAACAGTTTATTGTGGACAATACGCCGGAAACAATGCAGGACCAACTGAAAGCGGAACTAAAAACCACCTCCGCCAAACGCGCCATCCCGTTGTTTTTTGAACCGGATGCCGGCAAAGCGCAGGAAGCCATCCGGGGACTTTCCCACGGCGGCCGGGGGTTGATTATCGGCAGCGGCTGGGACAAGGAATTGGCGCGCGAAAAAAATGCTGACTTTTTGTCCGCTGCCGCGCCATCGCCCTACCGGCTGGTGTTGACCACCAATTACGTTGGCTTCTCCGGCGGCCTCCGGGTGATTGAGGATATTTATGACGCGGTTTTGGCCACCTATGGTTGAAAAATCACCGTCGATTTTAGGACAGAAAGGATGGGGTATTACCAAAGGCATTGGCCGGAAAATAAAATTGAAGGAGTGGATTGCTGTTGAAAAACTCAAGAAAGATTACTCTTGTCGTAGTGGCACTGATTATCGTCGTAGTTATTCTGGCGGTCGTTTGGAACACGGGTGGCGCGCAATTTTTTGCGAGCGTGCAGGGGACGAAATACCAATACGGGAAAATCAATATTCCCGGCAAGGATGGCTCGCTTTGCGCCGCACCGATTTACATCGCCTATGAAAAGGGTTTTTTTGCGGAGGAGGGCTTTGATGTCAATCTGATTTCCGCCGATACCGAGACCCGGAAAATCGGGTTGAACAACGGAACCATTCCCATCGTGAACGGTGATTTTCAATTCTTTCCCTCGATTGAAGAAGGGGTGAAGGTCAAAGTAGTCGACGGGCTCCATAAGGGTTGCATCAAAATAATCGTTCCGGCAGGTTCTCCCATCAAATCCGCGGCGGACTTGAAGGGCAAGAAAATCGGCGTGGACGAAATCGGCGGGACGCCTTTTCAGGTTGCAAGCGTTTGGCTTGAGAACCACGGCGTCGTCGCCAAAGATAACAAAGAGGTGACGTTTGTTCCTTACAGTGACGGCAATCTTGAAATTGCGGCCGCCGAAAAAGGGGATATCGACGCCGCGGCCATTTGGGATCCGTTCGGGTCGTTGGCGGTGAAGAACAAAGGGTTTAAAGTAATCTTCGATCTGGCGACGAACCCGATTTTCGCCGACAAATACTGCTGCTTCCTTTATGCTTCCGATAAAGTGCTGAAAGAAGATCCTAAAAAGGTGGCGGCGCTCCTCCGGGCTTACCACAAGGCCCAGGATTGGATTTATAACCATGCCGAAGCCGCCGTAACCATCATTTCGGAAAAGAAATATTCCGACATTACCGATAAAGAACTGGCCGTGGAACTCGTCAAAAGCTATCAATATCCGTCGGTCAAGGAGCAAAATCCGGCAACCGTCCAAGCCAACGTACTTTATTTTGTAAAAGAGCTCGCCAAAATCGGCTACCTTAAAACCAAGAACCCCGATCAATTCGCGAAAGAAATCTATTACAAGATACAATTGTAATTCCGGCTGTTAGGAGATTGCCATGAATTATCCGTTGAAAAACTTTACCTTGGCTCCGGTGCCAGACCGGAGCCAAGATTCCCAAAGTACGGTATCGAATAAAAAATATTTATTTTGGGCGCTGATTACCTTGATTGGATTCGCTTTGGCGGAAACCGTCAACTTGACGGTTCCGGACACCCAGACAGTCAATAACATCGCCTACCGCTTTACTTTGTTTGGCTTGATCCTGCTGTACTTGGGGATCGCCGCGTTTGCCTGGTTTGACAGTGAAAGACGCGCCAAATTCCTCAACCGGGCGCTCTTTCGTTTGGCAATGGGGATCACCCTCGCCGGGTGGGATTTGCTGAGCACCAAATGGGATATCCTGCCGTTACCTTTTTTTCCCGGACCCTCAAAAGTGACGGGAGTAGTTCTTGAAGAATTCGGCTTTTTGCTGACCAATACCGGCTATTCGCTGCGTCTGTTCTTGCTCGGCTTTTTGTCCGGGATCGTGTTGGGTGTTGGCACCGGGATACTCATCGGTTGGTTTGCCAAAGTTCACTATTGGGTATTTCCGGTCTTAAAAATCACCGGAGTTGTTCCGGCGGTCGCCTGGATGCCTTTTGCATTAACCGTCTTCCCAACATCATTTATTGCCGGGGTATTTTTAATCGCGATTTGCGCTTGGTTCCCGGTGGCGTTTATGACGGCCCAGGGAATGGCAAGCACCCAAAAGATCTATTTTGAAGTGGCGCGAACCCTCGGCGCAAAGCAAAGTTACCTGTTGTTTCATGTAGCGCTTCCCAATGCCGTTCCCCAAATATTTACCGGGATTTCCACCGCCAACGGACTGGCTTTTACCACCCTTGTCGTGTCGGAAATGATGGGGGCTCAGGGCGGTCTGGGTTATTATATCAACTGGGCAAAAGCGTGGTCTTCATATTACAAGGTATATGCCGCAATCATTATCATGGCTGTGCTTTTTTCCCTGATTATGAAAGGGATTGCCGCGATTCAGAAACGTTTGTTGATCTGGCAAAGGGGGCTGGTAAAGTGAGCTTTGAAAATTTGCTGGAGATCGTGTCGGTTGACCGTACCTATGTGGATACCGGTGCTAATACGGTTGAAGCCCTCAAAAATATTAACCTGACGATCCGAAAAGGCGAATTCATCTCAATCATCGGCCCTTCCGGCTGTGGCAAAACCACGCTGCTCCGCTTGCTCGCCGGTCTTGACGCGCCGGAAGCCGGAAAAATTAGGTTGGAAGGCGAGGAAATCACTGCGCCGGACCCTCAGCGCGGTTATGTGTTTCAACAAAGCAGCCTATTTCCGTGGTTGACGGTGGAAAAAAATATTGCCGCCGGGCTGAAAGCCAGAGGCGTTTATCAGGAAAATAAGGCGGAAGTCGCCCGGTTTATTGAACTGATTGGGTTGCAAGGTTTTGAGAAATCTTATCCCCATCAAATCTCCGGTGGGATGGCGCAGCGGGTGGCGATCGCCCGGGCGCTAATCAACCGGCCGGTTGCATTGTTATTGGATGAACCGATGGGCGCCTTAGATACATTTAGCAGAGCCGATTTGCAGGATAAATTGCTGGAGCTTTGGGAAAGGGACGGCACGACCATGATTCTGGTAACCCATGACGTGGATGAAGCCATTTATGTAAGCGACCGAATGGTCATTATGACGCCGCGCCCCGGTAAAATCAGCGAAATATTGGATGTCCATCTACCTAGACCCCGGCAGCGCGGCGCTGCCGAGTTTCTGGCGCTTCGTAAAAATATCCTTGAAAAGTTCCACCTTGCCAGCGCGATCCCCCAACCTGAATATACGATTTAAACAAGAACCCCCGAACTAAAATGTCGGGGGTTCTTTTGGAAAGAGATGGTTTTACAGAATGTTAATATTTTTCCTATAAAAGAAGGAATCTGGAAATTGATGGGGAAATATACCAATGTTTCCGGGAACGTTCCCGGAAACATTGAACCCCCAAATTTAACCATGAATTACATTATGATATTACGGAGTTCATCATGGCAAACATTTACGACGTCGCGCGGCGGGCCGGCTTTTCACGCAGCACCGTCTCCCGCGTTTTAAACGCCAAAGGCGAAGTGGATCCCAATACGGCTGAACTGATCTGGGCAGCGGTCCGGGAGCTAAATTACCACCCAAATGCCTCGGCCCGGGCATTAGTCCGGCAACGGACCGACATGATCGGAGTGATGTTGGCCAATGTTTCCGATCCGTTTTACGAAAAAATCATCAAGGGCATTGAAGCGGCTACGCTGGTTCACAATCTGGAAGTTGTCTTTTATAATTCCGACGATAATCTGCAAAACCATCAACTGCTCATCTCCAACGTGTTGGAAACCAATAAAGTCGATGGTTTAATCGTGGTGGGGAGCCACTTGGGAGATCACAAAGCGCTCTTGGAGATTATCGGACGGGGTTTCCCCATCGCGATGATTGAACGGTACTTTACCGATATCAAAGTTCCTTGTGCCGTCGCTGATAATCGGCAGGGAGCGGGAGTGGCGGTCGAGCATTTGATCCGGTTGGGTCACCGGCGCATCGGTTGCATCACCGGCAATCTACATTATCAAACCGCCATTGAACGGTTGGAAGGATACAAAACCTCTCTGGTCAATCACCAGCTCGTCGTGGCGGAAGAGTTGATCGCCCTCGGCGACTTTCATTATGAAACCGGTTATGATGCAATGAAACAACTGCTGGCATTGCCCGAACGGCCCACAGCGGTTTTTGCGTGCAACGATATGATGGCCTTTGGCGCGATCGCAGCCATTCGGGAGGCGGGGATGGCGGTCCCCGGCGATCTGGCGATTGTCGGTTATGACGATATCGCCTTCACGACAGTGTTTAATCCACAGTTGACCACGGTCCGGCAACCGCTGTTCGAAATGGGTTCATTGGTAACTAAGAGTTTAATTGACCGGATCCGGTTTGGCGAGGCGGCGCCGGTGGTGAAGGAAGTTTTTCCGGTGGATCTGGTGATTCGCAAATCGTGTGGTGCGGTTTGACGTTTTTGACGTTTCCGGGAACGTTCCCGGAAACTCATTTAGGATAAGCGACGATCGATTTGGAGCGCTTGTAAACGGGACCGATCCTTTGATCAAATTAGCAATAACATAATTTGGGAGGGCGATTCATGCCGGAAATACCTGTCTATCAAGATGAAAGCTTACCCGTTTGGGAACGGGCCGCGGATTTGGTTTCCCGAATGACGTTAGAGGAAAAAGTAACCCAAATGGTATATAACGCGCCGGCTATCCCGCGGTTGGGAGTTCCCGCTTATAACTGGTGGAACGAAGCGTTGCACGGAATCGCCCGGGCCGGGACGGCGACCGTCTTTCCTCAGGCGATCGGAATGGCGGCAACCTTTGATGAAGCGCTGATTGGTCAAGTCGCCGCGGTCATCGCCACCGAAGGCCGGGCCAAGTTTCATGAAGCGCAACGCCGGGGCGATCACGGGATCTATAAGGGGTTGACCTTCTGGTCGCCCAATGTCAATATTTTTCGCGATCCGCGCTGGGGGCGGGGACATGAGACTTATGGCGAAGACCCCTATTTAACCGGGCGGTTGGGAGTGGCCTTTATCAAAGGTTTGCAAGGGGAGGACCCTAAATACTTAAAGACCGCCGCTTGCGCCAAACATTTCGCGGTCCACAGCGGCCCGGAAGCGGAACGCCACCATTTCAACGCCATGGTTTCGGTGAAGGATTTACGCGAAACCTATCTGCCGGCTTTTAAGGAATGCGTGCAGGAGGCCAAGGTTGAAGCGGTGATGGGCGCCTACAACCGGGTCAACGGCGAACCGTGTTGCGGCAGTGAAACGTTGCTTCAAAAGATCCTACGCGAGGAATGGGGGTTTGCCGGTCATGTCACATCCGATTGTTGGGCGATCAAGGACTTTCATGAGCAACATTTGGTCACCAGCACCGCGCCGGAATCAGTCGCGCTGGCGGTGAACAGCGGTTGCGATCTCAACTGCGGCAATATGTATCTGAACCTGCTCATCGCCCATCAGGAAGGCCTGGTGAGCGAAGCTACGATCGACCAGTCGGTCACCCGGTTGATGGCGACCCGGATCAAATTGGGGCTGTTTGACGATCCGGCTCAGGTGCCCTATACGGGGATCTCCTATGCAAAAAACGACTGTCCGGAACATCGCCAACTGGCGTTGGAGGTTGCAAAACAATCCTTGGTACTGCTGAAAAATGCCGATCAGCTCCTGCCGTTGGATCCGACCAAAATCAAATCGTTGGCGGTCATCGGTCCCAATGCCGACAGCCGTCAGGCGTTGATCGGCAATTATCACGGAACCGCTTCCCATTATAGCACGGTCTTGGAAGGAATCCGGGAAGCGGCGCCCACAATCCGGATTTATTATGCCGAAGGTTGTCACCTGTACCAAACGCGGAGCGAAGTCTTGGCCGAACCCAGGGATCGGCTCGCGGAAGCGCTGGCCGCGGCGGAATTGAGTGACGCCGTCGTGCTCTGCCTTGGGTTGGACGCGAGCATCGAAGGGGAGGCGGGCGATGTTTCCAACGAATATGCCAGCGGCGATAAAAATCACCTCCGGTTGCCCGGTCTGCAGCAAGAGCTGCTCGAAGCCGTTTGCCGGGTGGGCAAACCGGTGATTATGGTGTTGTTGTCCGGCAGCGCCCTGGCGGTCACTTGGGCGGATGAAAATATTCCGGCGTTAATTCAAGCCTGGTATCCCGGCGCGGCGGGTGGTCAGGCCATCGCCGCCTTGTTATTTGGGGAATTTAGTCCGTCGGCCCGGTTGCCGGTGACCTTCTACCGGACCGCCGAGGAACTGCCCGATTTCCGCGATTATTCGCTAACGGACCGCACCTACCGCTATATGACCCGGGCGGCGTTGTATCCGTTTGGCTATGGCTTAAGTTATACGAGGTTCGAGTATCGCGACCTTCAACTTGACCCAACCCAAATTAAGCTTGGGGCCAGCCTCACCTGTAGCGTTAAGGTTAAAAATACCGGAAGGTTCGCTTCCAAGGAGACAGTCCAACTTTATCTTCAGGACATGGAAGCCAGTGTCCCCGTCCCGCACTGGCAATTGCAGGGAGTACGCCGGATTGAACTGGCGCCAGGAGCGGAAGCTCAAGTCGATTTTGTCGTCACCCCACGTCAGATGGCGTTGATCAATCAAGCCGGTCAATGTGTCTTGGAGCCGGGTTGGTTTACGGTTTATATCGGTGGCAGTCAGCCTGATGCCCGTAGCCGGCAACTTACCGGAACCGGTGTTTTGCAGGGTCGGTTCGAAGTGCTGGGTGTTGCGACCGAACTTGAGTATTAAGGAGGCCTCATCCAACGGGGTTTAGTTAGATTGAAAGCGCTCAGCGGAGCGGAACCCGGCGGGTAGGAAAAAATAAACGGCAAAATCAAGGTGGGGAGGTGGGAGCGCCAACGAATATCTTTTGCACCATGAGATATTCAATGAAAAATAACAGGGGGTAGTATCGTGAAAAAAATGAGAATATTGTTGATTGTTTGTTTAACCCTAATGGTTGCTTTGCTGATCCCGGTATCCGCCGCGCCTCAGACCACCTTGACCGTCTGGGGGGTTAACGGTCCGACCGAAGTCCAAAACCCTCAAGCGGCTTATTTTGTGGCATTATGTAAAAACTTTCAAGCCAAAAATCCCGACATTAAAGTCGATTGGGTGACTTTTGGGACGCAAGGGTCACCGCTGAACGACAAATTAAAGATTGCCTTGGCCAGCAATCAAGGACCCGATATCTTTCAAAGCTGGGGCGGTTCGTTTATGGGTCAATTCGCCGCGGCCGGCAAGTTGCTTGATCTATCCAAAGAATTAGGGAACGTGCCGACCAGTCCCGCCGCCAAGGCCGCGATGAGTTACAAAGGTAAACTTTACGGAGTCGCGCCGTTTTTCGCAGTGGCCGGATTGTTTGTCAACGAGGGCAAATTCAAACAATACGGGTTGACTCCGCCAACCACCTTCGATGAATTGGAAAAGGTGGCCGAAGCGCTCAAGGCGAAAGGAGTTCAGCCGTTTGCGGTGGGCGCCCGGGACCAATGGCCGGTGTTGGCGACCTATATGTATCTGGTCAACCGCTATGGCGGCAATATCTTCCCGCAAGCGGTCGAACGGAAAGTCCGTTTCGATTCCGACCCGTTTGTTCAAGCAGCCCAAAAATATCAAGATTGGGCGAAAAAAGGCTATTTTGGGACCAAACCGTTATCGGAAGGTTACGGCGACGCCCAGTTGTTAATGTGCACCGGTAAAGCGGCGATGCAGATCTCCGGTTCCTGGTTGTGCGGTCTTTACTCCGATCCGAAACAGACCGATCAAACCATCGGTTGTTACGGGATCCCGGTGCTTAAAGGCGGCAAAGGAAGCAGCGGGGATGTGATGGGAATGACTGATATCGGTTTTGCCGCCACCAAAATTGGTGAAAAGAAAAAAGCGGCCATTGTGCGTTTTATGAAATACGCGATGAGCGTGGAGGCCTGCGAAGCCGAAACCGGGCGGGTTTGTTCCGTTCCCGGCGTCAAACCGCCGACGCGTTTGACGGGAATGGCCTCGAGCAATGTGCTTGGGAAAGCCAAGACCATGCAATTCTGGTGGGACCAGGATCTGCCGGCTACGGTCTCCACTCCGGTTAATACCACCATCCAAACATTTTTCCTGGGTGACACCGATGTCAAAAAATCGCTGACCAAATTTGAAGACCTGGTCATGGAGAACATGGGCCCGGTGAAGTAACGGATTGAGGTTTGGGAGTGTTCATTCCCGGAGCGAAGCCGCGGGTTTCGCTCCGGGAACGATGCAAATGGCTGATGATTGAACCGAATAATCCAATGGAGATCGGAGTGGTGTTTGATGGCGGCAATCCCTAACCTGACGGCAAAGCAACCCTTCGATAAGGCACAATTTGCCTTTAAGGTTGTCATGTTGTTGCCGGCGTTTTTGATTTTGGGTGTTTTTATGTTTTACCCCATCGGCGAAACGTTTCGGATTTCTTTGATGCGCGCCACCGGTTTAGGCCAGGAGGAATGGGTCGGCTTTTATAACTACGTCCGGTTGTTTGCGAACGAGGAGTTTCTCGCGGGACTCGCTCATGTTTTTCAATGGGCGTTTTGGAGTGTCGTCATTCAGATCCCGTTGGCTTTTTTTATCGCGTTCACTTGCACCAATTACCGGACCCGCATTATCAAAGGCTTGCGCAGCGTCTATTATCTGAGCAATGTTTTACCGTCGGCGATCACGGCGATGCTCGGACTGTTTGTGTTTCAACCCAATTCCGGTGTTATCGTCACTTTAGCGAAAACCTTCGGCTGGCAGTGGCTGGAGAGTATTGATTTTCTCGGCAATCCCCGGCTGGCGTTTTGGTCGGTTTTTTCCTTGGCGACCTGGGCCTACCTTGGCTTCGGCATTATCTATTTCATGGCCAATATCGAGCAAATCCCGGCGGAAATCCGGGAAGCGGCGGTGATCGACGGCGCGAACCGCTGGCAATACGCGTGGTTCATTGTGATTCCCCAGATATCTTACGCCCTCCGGATCCAGGCGATCCTTTGCACCGTAGGCAGCATGAAGCTGTTTGATCTGCCCTTTATGGTAACTTCCGGCGGGCCGGGTAATTCTACTGTGACATTGGGGATCACCTTGTACCGGGAGGGTTTTTTGAATTGGCAATACGGTAAAGCGGCGGCCATCGGGGTGGTCATCTTTCTGCTATCGTTAACCTTTACGATCATTCAGTTTTCATTACAACGCAATAATGAAAATTAGCATAAAAAGGGAATGGATGAAGGGAGGACTGGAAACACGTGAAGCATAATCCGATCACGCCGACGCCGGAATTGTTGCCCAAACCCCATCAATCCAATACCGGACCGGCTTCGCTAACGATCCATATTTTATTGATCCTCTTGGCAGGTTTGGTGATTGTCCCATTGCTGCTACCGTTTTGTTTCGCGTTTAAAACCTCGTTGGAGTTCGCTTATCATCCCTGGAGTTTGCCACGGGAGCTCCTGATGGACAACTTTCAAAGCGCCTGGGACTCATTGAAACTGGCCCAGGGAATGCTCAATACGTTCATCGTTTGCCTGGGAGCGGTGGCGATGACGGTTCCGCCCGCGGCCATGGCCGGTTATATTTTTGCACGCTACCGGTCGCGCTTGACCGATATTTTGTTCTATGTCGTTTTGGCCGGCTTTTTTGTCCCGGCCCAAATGGTGTTGATTCCTCTGTATAAACTGGATGTAAAACTAAATCTGATCAATACCTTGCCGGGTTTGTTTTTAGCCATTGCCACCTTTGGGATTCCGTTTTGGACCATGATTTACCGTTCCTTTTATACGACGCTCCCCGCCGAACTGATGGAGGCGGCCCGAATTGACGGCGCCGGCCATGGCACCATCTTTTTCAAAGTGATGTTGCCCCTGACCAAATCGGCGACGGTTTTGGCATCGCTGCTCACCTTTATGGGAGCTTGGAGCGACTTTATGCTTTCGTTGATTTTACTGAATTCACAAGACCTTTTTACGCTGCAATTACGCGTTTCCCAGTTTATGGGCCAATTAGGCGCTAACTTTTTTCCGCAATACGCCGCCGGGGTGATCATCTCCGCGGCGCCAACCATTCTTTTATATTGTATTTTCCGGAAGAAGATCATCGAAGGAACTACCTTGGCCGGCGCCTTAAAAGGGTGAATCCTGAAAATCCGAACCAAGCATCTTTCGCTCATCCGCCGAATACGTTAGGACGAAAGAAGCGTTTGCGGAGGGATAGGCGCTGTGAGAACAGGCAGCGTGGTTTGTTTGATTTTCGTGACGGTTTTTGCACCGATCAGTTATGCGTTAAGCTTGAACGAGGTGGAAGCGCGAATGGTGAAAGGGGGGTATCTTGACACGTTATACGCGGCGTATTGGGCTGCGGGACAAGGGGAGACCATTGTTCCGCTTCTGGAGCGGATGCTGTATCATCCGGAAAAATATCAAAAAGCCCCTTTTGTTCTCACCGGAGCCTACCCGTTTAACGTGATTTGGGCGTTGGCGCAGATTGATTCCGAGCGTTCGTTGAAAATTTTAACGGGTTACTCCGCTTGGGCCCCCGAACCGTTTTATAAAGACTTGGCGCGACTGGCGATCGAAGGATTCCGATTGCGCCGGTCCAAACAAGGTAAAACATATGGAGTATTGATCAGAGCGGAGGCGCAATTGCTGGAACGACCCAGTGGCAAGGCGCGGGGGCGAATATGGCTCAAATCCGGTCAAAAGGTTCGCATTCTAAAAGTTTATCTCGAAAATCCGGCCGAGGAAGGGCCGCGCGGTGGTCCGGCGGTTTTTGATTATATCGAACTTTTACCATGGGGGAAGCGAGGTTTTATTCAGCGGTTCGGGGGAGATTTTTCCCCGTTTATTTGAATGATAACTGTTGATATATTTTTAATCAAATTGTAACATTGCCAATATCTTCCGAATCAAAAGCCGGCATCTTTCGCTGGCTTTATTGTTTTCAGCAGCAGGGATCGTGACGGCTACGTTTTTGAAACTCTTTTTTGCTTGACATCGGTGATAAACTATTTATTGTGGGGATCATATTGCGATTTCCCGAACTGACGATTTTAGCATCAAAGAAAGCGGGCAGAAGAAGTTGAACTTGGCTTTTTTACATCAGGATACTGAAGTACGATGTAATATGATTTTGAAAGGACCCATTTGGAAAACCCTGCTCTTTTTGTCTTTTCCAACCTTGATGATGGGGATCGTCCAATCCATCATTCCCGTGGTCGACGGCTTATTCATCAACAACATTGCCGGGACGGCCGCGGCCAGCGCCGTCGCCTATTCCGGACCGATCATCAACATGATGGGCGCATTGGCGCAAGGCTTAAGTGTGGCCGGAATGGCCATTATCGGGCAGACAAACGGCCGGGGCGATTATGCCGAAGCCAAAAGAGTATCGACGCAAGTAACGATCTTTGCCTTTTTCTTGGGGATTATCACTGCGCCGCTTTTGATCTTAATCGCTTTTCCGATCTCCTGGAATGTCAATGCCGAAATCTCCCGAGATGTTTTAATTTATACCGCTCTCAACGCGCTGGTGGTCCCTTTCGCCTTTCTGGAATCAATTTATAACGCCATTAAGAATGCAGCCGGCAAACCGGAAGCGGCATTTATCCGGATGGTTATCATGCTGTTGCTGAAGATACTGTCCAATACCTTGTTTATCGCCGTCTTTCGTTGGGATATCGTCGGCGCGGTGATGGCTTCCCTGTTATCCAATGTTTTAATTTGTATCTGGATGTATTACGAACTTTTCATTAAGGATAGTAGTGACCGGCTTGAAATCAAAGGGTTCAAATTTGATTTTCGGATTATCCGCGAGCTGTTCCGGATCGGAATCCCGTCCATGCTGGCAAACCTCATTCTCAATCTGGGCTTTTTCCTGATCAATAACGAAGTTGCCAAATACGGCACCGTCGTGATGAACGGACAAGCCATTGCCAGTAACATCACGTCCGTCTGTTTCATCTTGCCGTCTTCCTTCGGCGCTTCGGTTACAACCATGGTCAGCATGAATATTGGGGCCGGACAAAGTGAAAAAGCGAAAAAGTCTTGTATTGTCGGCTGCATTATCAGCGCCATTACCGCGGCTATCTTGATCGCGATTGTCGTGCCGTTGTCTTCCCATATGACGGTTTTGTTCACGCGACACCGGGAGGTGTTGGAAGTCGCCAACAAGGCGTTGCATATCTATACCTATTCGGTGATCGGTTTTGGCATTTGCATGGTGCAGCAGGGCGCTTTTATCGGGTTGGGGCGGACCCGCATTCCCTTATTCGCGAGTATCTTGCGAATCTGGCTTTTGCGGTATATCTTTATTTTGCTTACGGAACATGCTTTAGGTCCGTATTCGGTATTTTGGGGCAATCTCTTTTCAAATTACGCGGCGGCACTCATCACCACGATTATCATTTTACGAACCAAATGGGTTACCAGTATTCCGCAAAAACAAATATGTACGGAATCGTAATTTGACGGCCATCAGTTTTGTTTTTAAATGATGCGATAGTATTTCACGACCACATTTTTATCATAAAAGTGTGGCTTTTTTTTACCAAAAAGGGATATAATGGATTTGCATAGAATGAATAACGCAAAGGAGTATCGAAAATGAAATTAAAGGTTCTATTAATCCCTTTGATTTTATGCCTGATTTTGCAATTATTCGGTTGTTCCGGCGGTAAAAAAAATAATACGCCCCAAAAAATCAGTTATGAGGTTGGCAGCTTGTCGCTTTCATCCAACGCTAAAAAGGTGTTACAATATTTAGTTGCCCTGTCAAATGACGATATCCCCGGAACCATCGTCGGGCAGAATTGTGGTCATGGTTCGGATATCGCCAAATCCGCAAATACGTTAATGAGTTACACGAGTCTCGTTGAAAATCTTCATACCACTACCGGAAAGTACGTGGGAATCCTAGGGGTCGATTACGAGCATGACAAAATTTTTACCGCAGCCGAACTCTCTCAATGTAATCAGGTGTTGATGAATTACTGGAATGCCGGAGGATTAATTACAATCAATTGGTCGCCCCACAATCCCTGGTTGAACGATGAATCAGATATCCCCAATCATCCCGGGGTTTGGACCGACACCAGGAGTTATGATACGGCCGGACATTACAATTTAACCGAGGTCGATTTGACCAAACTGGTTAATCAAAACGATCCAATTCGAAAAGTCTGGTTGCGAAAACTGGATCGAATCGCTGGAGCGCTTTTAGAGTTAAAAAATGCGGGAGTCGTGGTCTTATGGCGGCCGATGCAGGAAATGAACGGCAACTGGTTTTGGTGGGGATATACCAAAAACCCCAAAAATCCGAGTGCCTATCAAAATGTGTTGATTGACATGTACAATTATTTTACCTCAGTAAAAGGTCTGAATAATTTGATCTGGGTTTATTCACCCAATGGCGGGGGCGGTGACGCCAAATCGTTTTCCTGGGCATACCCTGGCGGACAATATGTGCATGTGGTCGCGACGACCGTTTATCGAGATCAACTATCAATTCCCTGCTATCAGGAGATGACCACATTTAATCGTCCAATGGTTTTAGCGGAATACGGCGGATTCGATAATCCGACCGCTTCAGCCAGCGGGTCGTATGATAATCGTAATTATATCAGGGCTCTTCAATCCTCATATCCCAAAATAGCTTACTTTGTCTGCTGGCATAACTGGGATAACGGCGGGGGGAAATATGTGTATCATTCGATTAGCCATAATCGGTATGCATTGGAGTTGATGAACGATAACAATATCATTACCCGGGAAAAATTGAACTGGGCTTCGGATTGATAATGATTACTGTTTGACACTGGTAGCAAAATGGCTCGCTAACAGTAACGACCCACAGGTGTTGAACCGGCGGGTTTTTTATTATACAATATAACAAATTATTGGAAAATTAATTCTCAGTAAGTTAGCGTTTCTTTAACGGTGAAAAGGGAGGGGAGCGAATGCCGATGCAATATCAATCCGATATTCAAGCGATTTTGGCAAAACGTCATGATCAGGGCGCTGATTATTGGACAACTCCCGATCGGCGACTGAGTAAAGGGAGCCCTTTTACAACGCTTGATTGCGCGTATATGCTGACAGAACTGGGAATGGACCCTTCTGAATCGGTATTGCAGGAGAGTGCCGACTTGATTCTCAGCACTTGGCGCGAGGACGGCCGATTTAAACTGGCGCCGCAGGGTGCGATATACCCGTGCCAGACGATTCATGCCGCCAGAACGCTCTGTTATTTGGGACACGCCTCCGATCCCAGGCTTCAAAAAACCTTTGCTCATTTGCTGAATATACAGCACAGCGATGGCGGCTGGCGTTGCAATAAATTCAGCTTTGGCAGAGGTCCGGAAACCGAATTTTCCAATCCTGGGCCCACACTGCTGGCATTGGACGCATTCCGATTTACTCCCTTGATTAACAAAAACGAATCCCTCGCCAAAGCGGCCGAATTTCTACTTGCCCATTGGACCACCCGGAAACCGCTCGGTCCTTGCCACTATGGAATCGGGACCTTATTCACGCATGTCGCCTATCCGTTGGTTAGCTACAACCTATTCTGCTATCTCTACGTTTTGTCCTTTTATGACACGGCAAAGCAAGACGCGCGTTTCCGAGAAGCGTTACAGGTGTTGCAATCTAAGCTGGCCAATGGCATGATCGTCGTGGAGCGTCCCAATCCGAAATTGGCCACATTATCTTTTTGCCAAAAGGGACGGTCCAGCGATCTGGCTACCCGACGCTACTGTGAGATCTTGAGAAATCTCGGGCAAAATCCCGCATAACGAAAGCAAGGCGCCCAACCGCGTTGCCAGCTGTCAACGCGAAACCATCAAGGCTTTTTGCCACCCGACTAAAGCTGTTGCCAATGAATCGTAACGTTCATTCGGTAACGGCTTTTTTGTTTCTTCGCGAGAAAGGCGCCGCAAGCTGGATATGTGAATAAGTGAGCTGGTGGAGTCGTTCCGCAAGCTGGATATGTGAATAAGTAAGCTGGCGGAGTCGTTCCGCAAGCTGGATATGTGGATAAGTAAGCTGGCGGAGTCGTTCCGCAAGCTGGATTTGGGGTGAATCAGCTTGTTTAAACATCTTGGGATCGGTCGTTGGTTGGTAAATGTAAACTTATTTTATTAATTTTGTAATTTTTACAACAAAATAATACCATTTGTGATTAACGTCATAATTGTCGAGCCTAATCATATCATTTTCATAAATTTTAAATTTTTATATTGTTTTAACTGATATATTAGTATAATATATTAGTGATAGATTAAATTTATCAGAACATGAAATTACAATTATTATTATTTTGATAGAGCGTGTTTATTGAAGAAAGACTGGTTCCGCAGATTCGATGAATATCAGCGGATTCGAGTTATTGTAGTTTAAAAACTTGAAAGTTAAGTTTTCGTATAAGATTTCGCTTCGTCTATTTTTTTTAACCAATCTAATATATCAGTTTGATATATCAGCAGAAGCGAGATTAAAACCACTTAAAACCAATATCACGCGAAAGAGGGTGGTTAAAGAAGCCGGGTAGGCCTCCAACAGGACAATTTACAACGAACTAGAGAATTACAAAAAATTAAGGGAGGAACAAATCGTGATTGACATTATTTCTGGTCTTTTATTGCTGGCTACATTCATTGGGCTAATCGTCTATTGCATGAAAGGCGGCAATCTGTTAATCGGGTTCATCGTCACGGCCATCGCCTGGAGCATTATCGGACGAGTGCCGATGAATACTGTGATCACCGATATTTTCCAGACATCAGTTGAGAATTATGGAAAAACCATCGCCATTATCGTCTTTGGAGCCTGGTTCGGCCGGATGTTGGTCGACACCGGGATTGCTGGTTATATTATCAAAAAAACCGTTGAGTTGGCCGGGGATAAATCGCTGGCTACGATGTTATTATTGAGTGTTGTTTGCGCTTTGATTTTTACCAGCGCTTTTGGCGTCGGTTCCGTGATGGCGATCGGAATGATTGTACTTCCGATCATGCTTTCGCTCGGTATCGATAAAAAAACGGCGCTCGGCGCTTACCTGCTGGCTGTCGCGGCAGGCATGTATCTGAATATTGCTTATGTGAACCAGTTCTTCGCAGTGTTCCCCAATGTTAAATATGACGACAAATATATTCAATTCGCCGTCATCGCCACGATTGTTCATGTGGTCGTAATGGTCGCGTTTATTGTCTATAATTATCTGCGCGCAAAGAAAAACGGCCGAATCCGCGCGTGGGCGGCCAGCGCTACTCCGGAGTTGAAAGATACGAAAGCGCTTGGCTGGTACTGCATGATTGTACCGTTTATCCCCATCGTAATGGTTTCGTTCTTCAAATGGCAACCGGTCCCCTCGTTCTTGATGGGCATCTTCCTTGGGTTGCTCTTTACCCGTAATCTCGCTTCCTATAAACTGGCTGTCGAAAAAGTTCAAAAGACATTGTATGACGGGATCGCCGACAGCGGCCTCTTGATCGGTATGTTGTATAGCGTTAATATTTTCCAGGCGGCCGCTAAACAAGTCGCGCCAATTATCCAAAAACTGTTAGGCGGCATCATTCCTACCTCACCGGAGATTATTCTGATCGCTTTCTGCATCCTGGCGCCGTTGGCACTGTTCCGCGGGCCGTTAATGATTTGGGGTTCCGGAATCGCGCTGGTCTCCATCTTCCAGGCGATGGGCGTTTTCAATGAGACCTTCCTCTTCGCCCTGTTCTTGATTCCGCCGGTCGCGATTGTGGCGAGCGCTTGCCCGACTCAGTCCTGGACCATGTGGGGCTTGAGTTACGCTAAGGTGGAACCGAAGCAATATATTAAAACCAATCTTCCTTGGGCGTGGGTTATCTTAGTCGTTGTTGAAGTCATCGCTTACTTTATGATTGGTAAAGTCTGATTGAACGTTGCAGTTGAGCCGGGTCAGCCGATCCGGCTCATGCCTAAAACCCGGGAAAAAAGTATGGGAGCATGGCCGCACGGAGCGAGCGCGATTCACGAAGCCCGTTTAGGGCAAGATCTAAATCAAACGCAGCGGAGGATTACGCTATGAGTAAAAGAGCAATTCGCATCGGTATTGACGTTGGCGGCACGCATACCAAGGCAGTCGCCATTGATAACAACACCAATCAAATCGTCGGAAAAGGCTCGGTAATGACGACCCATCATCATCCCGACGGCGTGGCCGCCGGGGTCGTGGCAGCTTTTCAGAAATGTCTGGCCGAGAACGATATTCAGCCGGAAGAAGTTATTTTTATCGCTCACAGCACCACGCAGGCTACCAACGCGTTATTGGAGGGAGACGTCGCCCGGGTTGGCGTCATCGGTCTCAGCGGCGGCGGACTGGAGGGCTTTTTGGCCAAACGGCAAACCAAAATTAAAAATATTGATCTTGGCACCGGGAAATTTATTGAAATTGACCATACTCACCTGAAAACCAAAGAAATGTCGGAAGCAAACCTCAAAAATACCATTTCGAATATGATCAGCCAAGGAGACCGGGTGATTGTCGCCAGCAAGGCCTTTGGCGTGGACGATATGCGGGAAGAACGGATGGTGGCGGAAGAGGCCGAACGCCAAGGCGTCCCTTGCACCGTGGCTTCGGATATCACCAAGTTATACGGGTTGACGACCCGGACCCGGACCGCGGCTTTGAACGCCTCCATCTTACCCAAAATGTTGGATACCGCCAATTCCACCGAGCAAAGCGTGCGTTCCACCGGTATCAAGGTGCCCCTGATGATCATGCGGGGTGATGGCGGGGTAATGGAAATTAACGAGATGAAAAAACGACCCATTTTGACAATGCTTTCCGGACCGGCGGCGAGCGTCATTGGAGCATTAATGTATCTGCGCGCTTCCAACGGAATTTATTTTGAAGTTGGCGGTACTTCAACCAATATCGGTGTGATTAAAAACGGCCGACCGGCCGTCGATTATTCGATCATCGGCGGACACCGCACCTATGTCAACAGTCTCGATGTCCGGGTATTGGGCGTGGCGGGCGGCAGCATGGTGCGCGCCAAAAAAGGTCAGGTCACCGATGTCGGCCCTCGTTCGGCGCATATCGCCGGCATGGGTTATGCCTGCTTTACCGATACGGCATTATTTGAAGGCGCTACCTTGTATTATGTCAAACCCCGTGAAAATGATCCCGCCGATTACGTCGCGATCAAGCTCAATAACGGGGAAAGTGTCACCATTACCAACACATGCGCCGCCAATGTGTTGGGGATTTTGAGTGAAACCGACTATGCGCGCGGCAACGTCGAATCAAGCCGCCGGGCGATACAACTGTTAGCCGCCGAGGTGGGGCTGTCGGTGGAAGAAACCGCCAAAGCCATCCTGAGCAAATCCTGCGAAAAAATCGTCCCGGTGATCGAGGATCTGATCGCCAAATACAAACTGGAACGCGAACAAATCGTCTTGGTCGGCGCCGGCGGCGGCGCGGGTACTTTGTTGACGTTTACCGCCAATATGATGGATTTTAAATACCAGATTCCCGAAAACGCCGAAGTGATTTCTTCAATCGGCGTCGCGCTGGCCATGGTGCGCGAAATGGTGGAGCGGACGATCCCCAATCCCACAGCGTCCGATATTGCCCAGCTGAAAAAAGAAGCAAAAGAGCTGGCCATGAACAGCGGCGCAATGGAAGACAGCATTGAGGTGTATGTGGAGATCAACGATCAAGCCCAGAAGGTTACCGCCATCGCCATGGGATCGACTGAGGTTAAAACCACTGATTTAATGAAAAACTGCACCGAGGACGAGGCACTGAAAATTGCGGCCGAATCCATCGGCATCGCTCAGAATGCGGTGAAAATGAATGCTGCCAATGGTTTTGTTTATGTCGTCACTGCCGAAAAAGACGGGAAAGCGCCGGTGCGGGTAGTGGATAAGAAAGGTTTTATTAAAATTCAGCGTGTCAATGGTTTTGTGGAATCCACCATCATGCGCGATGTTTTGGAGACGCTTAAACGGATGTGGGACAGTGCCAGCAACTTCTCGAGCGAAGTACGGATCAATCCGGATGTTTACGTTATCGCCGGTTCGCGGGTGTTGGACTACTCGGGTATTCCCCAGTTGGAACAGGTCTCCGGGTTGATCGAAGCCGAGCTGTGCGACCGGGCGCCCGAGGATGACTTGATTCTGGTGTTTGCCCGCAATGAATTGTAATGATCCCCGAAAAACATGATCCCGGAATGTTGCGCCAAGCGGTCCGGGCGGCTCTGGATTGGCCTGATGAAAACTGGTACCGGTACACGCTGAAAAAAGATCCCGGCTGTCGCTCGTTAACGGAAACGGAAACACGAACGATGTTGGCCAAAACGGTGCAAACCGCAACCGACTTGGCTAAGCAAATCGCAGCGCGGTATGGCTCGCCGGCTCCTCAAGAATTATTGCAGTCCTTGGGGGTAAAGCTGGAACATACCGACGCAGGGTTACTGGACTCCCTGTTGGTGATGGGGCTTTATGAACCGGAGATCCGGGCGGTCACATTAAACGGCAATACCATTGCGCTGGTACGGCAGTTCATTGCGGCCAATGGCTTGGAGGATCTGACCCCGGCAAATGATATCATCCGGATTGCGCTGTTTCATGAGATCTTTCATGTACTGGAAGAGGAGACTCCGGATATTTATACGCGCAGTCGGATGCTGAAACGCAAAGCTTTGGGAATATTCCCCTATCGTCGTGGGCTTGACGGCCTGGCGGAGGTGGGGGCGGTGCACTTTTCCAAATGGATGGCGCAAGTTCCGTATTCACCTTGTATTTTTGAACGTTATTTACTACTGGCCACCGGCCGATTATCAATTGATTTTTTGCTGCCGAACGTGTAAAATTACAAGCGTTAGCAGCATTGAAAGGAGCATATTATTATGCAAATGACAATGCGTTGGTTTGGGACAGGCTACGATTCGGTGACGTTGAAACAAATTCGCCAAGTGCCGGGTGTCACCGGAGTGATTACCACCTTATATGGGGCAAAACCCGGCGAGCTTTGGCGGACCGAGGATATCCTGGCAATGAAGCGGGAAGTGGAAGCGGCGGGATTGACTGTCGCCGGAATTGAAAGCGTCAATATTCATGACTCGATTAAGGTCGGAACACCCGACCGTGAACAATATATCGATAACTATCGCAAAACGCTGGAACGTTTGGGCGAAGCGGATATTCATCTGATTTGCTACAATTTTATGCCGGTGTTTGACTGGACCCGGTCCGATCTGGCGAAAAAGCGCTCCGATGGCAGCACCGTACTTGCCTATGATCAGCAAATCATCGACCGGATTGATCCGAATGACATGTCATCGGCGATGGACGCCAAGTCGAACGGTTTTTTATTGCCGGGGTGGGAACCGGAGCGCATGGTCCGTATTAAAGAGTTATTTACGATGTATCAAGCTGTGGACGAAACCAAACTTTTTGCCAATCTCCAATATTTTTTGGAACGGATTATCCCAACGTGTGAAAAATACGATATTAAAATGGCGATTCATCCGGATGACCCGGCTTGGCCGGTTTTTGGACTGCCCCGGATTGTAACCGGTAAAGAAAAGTTGCTGCGCCTGATGAGTTTAGTGGACAGCCCCTGCAACGGGGTAACCCTTTGTAGCGGCAGTCTCGGCTCCAATCCCGAAAATGATATTCCCGATATTATCCAGGCGCTGAAGGGACGGATCCATTTTGCCCACGTGCGGAATCTGCGTTACAACGGACCGGGCAATTTTGAAGAAGCGGCCCACCTTTCCAGCGACGGGTCGATGGATATGTTTGAAATTATGAAGGCACTTTATGATATCGGTTTTGACGGGCCGATCCGTCCCGACCACGGCCGCGCCATCTGGGGTGAAGTGGCGATGCCGGGTTACGGCCTGTATGACCGGGCGCTTGGCGCGAGCTACCTGAACGGTTTATGGGAGAGCATCGTTAAAATGTCGCGCCGGTAATCGCTTTTCGTGCTGCGGAATCATGCCTTCAATCTGAAAAGGAGAGCTTATCATTGCAGAACGGTAGTCCGTTGGTACCTTTCGAAAAACAAGCTTTAAATGACGATGAGGTATATTCTGTTTTACGTCGCGCCATTATGGAGCTATATCTGCAGCCGGGCGCTATTTTGAGCATTAAGGACATCTGCGAGCATTTTGAAATTGGGCGTTCCCCGGTGCGGGACACCCTGATCCGGCTGGAGCAGGAGGGGCTGGTAACCTTATTGCCGCAACGCGGCACCATGATTTCCCAAATTGACCTGTTGCGGGTGGAGCAGGAGCGATTTCTCCGTCTTTCCGTCGAGCAGGAAGTGATGAAACTGTTCATGGCCGGTCATACACCGTCGGATATAACCTTGTTGCAGGAAGCATTACGTCGGCAGCAGGAGCTGGTCGACCGCAAAGAGGTGGATCTGCGGCAATTTTTGGAAAGTGACGATGCCTTCCATGAGGTGTTTTATGTCGTGGTTGATAAGTTGTTTTGTCTGCAAGCCATTCAAAACGTCTGGGGACATTACCGTCGGATGCGGTTGTTAACCCTTGACGACCGGACCAGTTTGCAGGAGATTATTCGACAACATAGCACTTTGATCACGGCATTGCAAGCCCGTGATACTGAATTGATGAGCAACACCTTCTTTTATCATCTGCGAAAGTTGGACCGTGAAGAATTGGTGCTTTTGAAAAAATATCCGTACCTGTTTAAGGGTGGTAGTCAACGCGGATCCATGGGATTGCTGTGGGAGATGGATTATCTGCAAGCCTTAAAAAATAAAGGGGATGTAAGCTGATGCATTTAACTGATGTTGATTTGACGAAAAAAGCGCAGTGGGAGAAAGCAAATTTTATTCTCCCCCAATTTGACCGCGCTGTGATGATTGCGGCCACAACCGCCGCTCCGACCTGGGTGCATTTTGGCGCCGGCAATATTTTCCGGGCGTTCCCTGCCGTTCTTCAGCAAAAATTGCTTAATGAAGGGATCGAGCAAAAGGGCATTATTGTTGTGGAAGGTTATGACTACGAAATAATTGACCGCAGCTACTTACCGTATGACAATCTGAGCTTGCTGGTCACCTTAAAAGTTGACGGCAAGATTGAGAAAACCGTAATCGGCAGCCTCTCTGAAGCGCTGCACGCCGACAGTAACAATCACCATGATTTTGAACGTTTAAAAGAAATCTTCCGCGCCCCCAGTCTGCAAATGGTGAGTTTCACCATTACCGAAAAGGGATATAGTTTAGTACGGGGCAATGGGGATTTGCTACCGGAAGTGACCGCTGATTTCCAAAACGGTCCGACCGCTCCCCAAAGTTATATCGGCAAGCTGGCGGCGCTTTGCTTCGAACGGTACGCTCATGGCGCATTACCGCTGGCGCTGGTAAGCATGGATAATTGTTCGCATAACGGAACCAAGCTTTATGAGGCGGTGCATCAATTTGCCGTTGCCTGGAAGCATAATAATCGGGTTGATCAGGGTTTCCTTTCCTACATCGAAAATCCCGCCCAGGTTTCCTTCCCCTGGAGCATGATTGATAAGATCACCCCGCGGCCGGATGAGAGCGTTAGGGTGATGTTGGAAAAGGACGGATTTGAAGATACGCAAGGCGAAATTACCAGCAAGAATACTTTTGTCGCGCCTTTTGTCAATGCGGAAGAGGCCGAGTATCTGGTGATTGAAGACGCCTTTCCAGCCGGCCGCCCGCAGCTTGAAAAGGCCGGGGTGATCTTCACCACCCGCGAAACCGTGGACAAGGTGGAAAAAATGAAGGTGTGCACCTGCTTAAATCCATTGCACACCACGCTTGCCATTTATGGTTGCTTATTGGGGTACACAAAAATCAGCGCTGAAATGAACGACCCGGAACTGGTGAAACTGGTGGAGGCCGTCGGATACCGGGAAGGGTTGCCGGTTGTGGTGGACCCGGGAATTATTGCGCCGCGGGCTTTCATTGACGAAGTGTTGCAGGTACGGTTGCCGAATCCGTTTATGCCTGATACGCCGCAGCGGATTGCCACCGACACCTCGTTAAAACTGCCGATCCGTTTTGGTGAAACCATTAAAGCCTATAGCGCGAGCGACCAATTGAAAGTGAGTGATTTGAAGTATATTCCGCTGGTCTTGGCCGGTTGGGTCCGTTACCTGTTGGGTATTGATGACGCAGGCAATTCGTTTGCCATCAGTCCCGATCCCATCCTGACCACAATAACGCCAATGCTGGCTGAGATTAAACCGGGGCAGACCGGCCCGTTCCATTCGGTATTGGAACCGATCTTAGCCAATGAGACGATCTTTGCGGTGAATTTGTATGAGGCCGGCCTTGGTGAAATGATTGAGAACTATTTTACCGAGTTAATGGCGGGACCCGGAGCAGTGCGTGTCACGCTCCAAAAATATTTGGCCAACCTGTGATCAAATTTTCGATGCCCGTTGGTAAAGTGAAAAAACAACACCCGTAGCTTCGAAGCGATGGGTGTTGTTTTTATTCGTCAGGCTCCCTCTTAATCAGCGGTTTTTACCGAAATCGACAGCTTGTCCGTTGAAATATCGATCCGGCCGGAACGGCGGTGGCGCGGTTGCCGATTGTCTTTAGCGGTTTCAGCTGGCCTGTCATATTGATATAAATTCCATCGCTCCATGACCGCCCCGATTTTTGCTTGATAATATTCTCCACCCAAATGATTGTAACCTAAATCGGCAATTTCGCGACAAAACTGTTTTGAGGCTTTTGGAGAAGACCAACCGGAGACGATATGTTTTTGATAGTTGACCCGGGCCGGTTGGTATTTGCGAAGGAGCAAACCGCATAAATAATCGATGGCTTCCGTCCGGGAAGCGAAACGGCGGTACCAATTGTCATACCGGGCTTTTTCATTAAACATGCTGCGGTCCCGCCCGTGACTGGCGATCACCGGGACCCGGCCGTCGTTCTCGTCGGGTTGTCCTTTAAGTTGCCAGCCGTTGACCGGATTTTGGGCCCAGATTTTGATTCCGAAAATATTATTGGCGTAGTAGGCGGAACGGGTAAAACCAAAACCCCCTTCAACACAAGCCATGCCGATAATGGCGCTGGCGGGGAGCCCGTGTGTCACGCCGGCGGCAATGGCCGCGTCTTTGATACTATCGATAAAATTGACCTGTTCGTTGTAGGTGGGATGCCCGATGGCCGGGTTATAGGCGTAACTGTTGCGGCCCCGCATTCCGTCTTCATGCGGGAGTGGTTGAAAAAGCGCAGGGTGGGCGATGCCCGTGCCTGCCAGACCGACGAGCATTAACAGAATAATCAAGGGCAGTCGATAGTTCTTTTGTTGCATGAATAATCTCCTTGGCGGTTGATTCAAGTAAAAATACACCTTTGTAAGTTTTGTGTTTTCCTCCCTTGATTTCCTTTGGGAATTAATCCTTGGGAACGATTTCCGGTTAGGCGCACGAAATTAATTAGCTCAATCAACTGGTTAACCAGTTGATTCTTGTGTTGTGGCACCACCAAACAAATGGTTTGTTACTTTATTGTGTAAAATTGAAAAAATGGTTTGACAATTGTCGAAAAATAGGTTTAAATTAATATAATTCATATAAAACAGATAGGAATTATAGATTATTAAAATGAATTATTTGGCACAATTATCAGATAAACTGGTTAACCGGTTGAATGGGCAAATCTATTTCTTATGGGGTGGGAAATGATCCAGCAGGTTAAGCTTGCCAAATCATATCAAGAAAAAGGTTTTAATTGCGCTCAGGCAACATTGGTGGGTTGCAGTCGGTTTGCCGATTTAGACTTAAATTTAGCACTGAAGTTGTCCGCAATGTTTGGTGGCGGTGTCTGCCGGAGGGGTGAAATGTGTGGCGCAGTCAGTGGCGGGTTGATGGCGTTGGGCCTTAAATATTCAATGACTCAACCCGGGGATGTTCAATTAAAGAACGAAGCCTATCAGATCGGCAGCGAGTTTATTGCCAAATTTACCTTACGCAATCGCAGCATAACTTGTCGTGAGTTGTTACAATGCGATATCGCCACTCCGCCAGGGATCGAATATGCCAAATGTAATAATCTGCATGATACGATTTGTCCGGGTTTAATCAGTGACGCCGTGGAAATTTTTTATGAAATTATTAAGGTGAGTTGAGTCGGATTTTGTTGTGAAGTCGCAGCCAACCGGTCTGATAGAAGATGGAGGAATCTGAATGAGTAGTAGAGTCTCTTCTGTAGAGACGATCTGTAAATTCAAAGAAGTTGACGAAGAATCGGGATACAAGGAAATCATTACCCAAATTTTTGCATTAATTGAATCCGGTGAATTAAATATAGGACAAACACTTCCCGGAGAACGGATGCTAGCGGAGCGTTTTAAGACGGGTAGGGCTTCGGTTCGTATTGCGCTCAAGTTTTTAGAGTTTGTTGGTGTAATTCAAATTAGTGTGGGCAAAGGCGCGGTCATTTCAAAAAAAATTACCAACCTTGCCTTCGTTCAAATGTTGAGTTTGATCGAAGTTACGCAAAATAATCCATTCAAGGATTTGATGGAAGCGCGACGGGTTATTGAAACCAAGATGGCTGCATTGGCGGCGGTACACGCATCCGAATCCGATTTGATGAATATGGAGAAATCCCTAGCGGAAATGCGTGAGGATTTGGCGGGAAATGGTAAGGGAGTCCAAGGAACCGACGATTTCCATTTGGCGATTTACAAAGCTTCCCGAAACATTATCCTATATAGAATTGGGCTGATGTTACAAGGTTTGATGCATGAAAGCAGGGAGATCACATTGGGGATTCCCGGCCGAGGAGCGATATCTCTGGAAGAACACGAGGAGATTTATCAGGCAATTAAACGGGGCGACAGTTACGAAGCAGCTAGACTGATGGACAATCATTTGGCCGGTGTATCTAAACAAAGGTCTCTAATCTAAGTCAAACAATCTGGAGGTACATGATGGAGTATGGGCAACTTTTTGACAAAAACGACATTGGGAGTCTGACAATTAAAAACCGTTTCATCATGGCGCCGATGGGCAATAATTTTGGTATTTCAGCCGAGGCTGTATCGCAACGTCAGATTGATTATTATGAGCGGAGAGCAAAAGGTGGAGTCGGACTGATTGTTACCGAGTCCTGCCCTGTGGAGTTACTGGGCCGGCACGGAAATAATCGGATCCAGGTCTATTTGGAAAACAGCGCAAGCGCATTGTCGAGATTAACCTCCGCCGTTCACCAGTATGATGCGAAAATAGCGCTTCAGTTGACCCATGGTGGATCAAAATGCGCTCCGGAGTTGATTGGCGAATATCCGGTCGCACCCTCAAGCTTGCCGATACCTAAAAAGGATTATTTCCCAAGAAGTTTGACGCGACAGGAGATTGCTGGCATTATTACCCAATTCGCCAGCGCGGCTCGAGTAGCGCTACAGGCCGATTTCGATGCGATTCAGCTTTTAGCCGCTAGCGGTCATTTAATTCATCAGTTCATATCGCCGGTCTCAAATCGACGTACCGATGAATATGGCGGTTCGCTTCAAAACCGGATCCGTTTTTTGCTCGAAATCGTTGAAAGCATTCGGAGTACTACTCAGGGACGTTTGCCGATCATGGCTAAACTTTATGGTAAAGACCCCGAAAACCCCGAAGGAACCCGAATCATGGAAACGGAGATTCCGGAGATTGCCGCAGCGCTTTATCAATCCGGTATCGCATCAGTCCACTTATCGACCAATTATTCCGCCGACCCTGCTCGAGATCGACGCGATTTATTGGAATTAACGCAACAGATCCGTAAATCGACACCGGTCACAATAGCGGTCGCCGGCAGCATTTTCCACCCGCGGGAAGCCGCCCGGATCCTTGCGCAGTATCCCGTCGATCTGATCGAATTGGGGAGACCGTTATTGGCTGAACCGGATTTCGTACATAAAGCTTTCGAAAAGAAAGACGATGATTTGCGTCCATGTCTCAATTGCAATCATTGCCGATATGCCACCGCCAAAAAGCAAGCGATTAAATGTACAATTAATCCTTTTTTAGGGAAAGAAGCCACACCCCCGGGAAACAGAGGGGATAAATCTAAACGTATAGCGATTATCGGAGGTGGTCCGGCCGGGCTGCAAGCAGCCATTCAACTGTCGAAATTGGGTCACCGGGGAGTCATTTATGAGAAAGAAATGAAATTGGGAGGAATGCTATGGGCTGCCGCAACAGCGCCATCCAAAGAAAGAATGAAAACTTATCTTGCATATTTGCTTCATCAGGTTGGGAATACCAATTTTGAAATAAAGACTGATCAAGCAATTACCCTATCCAATATTGATGAATTATTGTCTCAGTCTTGGGACGCGGTTATTATAGCCGTTGGCGCCAAACCATACCTTCCGAAGCTAAAAATGCCAGCTGAATCCCAAGTTCTTTTTGCGGGAGAGGTGTTGGCCGAAAAACGCAGTATTAAAGGTCCCGTGGTTATATTAGGAGCAGGCCAGGTGGGATGCGAGGTTGCCAACTTTCTCTCCGAAAATAACGCTACAAAGGTAACGCTCATGGCGACCGGGCCCAAAATTGCGGCAAATGTAATTCCACAGGAACGGAGTCCCATGTTGAAACAGTTAGGGGAAAAAGGTGTCCGGGTGCTCGTTAATGCTTTCGCAATTGAGTACGATGGCGCAATGTTGCAATTTCAACATAATCATATGATAAAAATGATCGGTTGCGAGGCGCTTATTATTGCAAAAGGTTGGGAACCCAGCGCCCAATTGAAGACTAACTTCGAAGCGAAATTTGGCAATCCAGTGTTTTTGATTGGGGATGCCGCCACTCCCGGAAGTCTGCTTGAAGCGTTAGAAGCGGGAGTTGCCGTTGCAACGACAATTGACAGCATTCCATAATATTCAAACGATAACAACTTCAAGATTTATGAAACGATTTTAATGAACACCCAAAGATAATAGGAGGATTAAGTTATGACGAATTATGACCGTTTGATTGAATTTGTGAGAGAAAAACAAACTGGACACCCTTTTGCCGGTTTCGACCATGTTGAAAGAGTACACCAAATCAGTCTCGAACTTGCCAAAGGCCTTGAGGTGGATGAAGAGTTGCTGCGGACCGCCGCTTATCTCCATGATATCGCCGTTCCGGTATTTGGTGCGGAACGCCATCATGAACGGGCTGCTGAAGTTGCCGATGCGTTGCTGGATGAAATTGGCTTTCCAAGGGAGAAAAAAGCGGCGTTATACGAAGTGATCAACACCCATACCCGTTATTACGCTACTGAACCGAAATCTCTCGAAGCGAAAATTTTAAAGGATGCCGATGGGATTGATTATATCGGCGCCGTTGGGGTGCTGCGTGGAGTAATCCGGGGTTTTCGGAGTAAAAAATATGACGGTAACGTTAGCGGACATGGTGTCCAGTTGCTAGAAAGTCTAATTCAAAATGCCATCGGGACGTTTACTACGGAAAAGGGACAAAAAATGGCCGAGGTGAGAATCGAATTAATCAGACAGTATATTCATGAACTTCAATATGAGATGTTGCAAAAAGCCGATTGAGGCAATTTAACCAAAGAGGCTATTCTATTTTCAGCGAGGCAAGAAAATAGCAAACTTCATTTTTTAAAAAAGGTAATTAGGTTCGCCAACAATTAAATACGATTTTGATATATTTTAGAAGATATTCGGTTTGTTCTGATAGAGCTACGAACAATGGACCGAAGTAATAACACGCGGGTGAATTATACAATCAATTCCTACTTTTTCGATATGCTTGTAATGAGATAACAAAGGTGGTGACAGCAGTAAAAAGCAAGTCAGAATTGTGAATACTAAAAGGAGGCGTTCATATGAAACGATTTCACACGTTATTACTTATTTTAGTAGGATTTTTCTTAACAACCATTGCATTTACAGAAAAATCATTTTCAGCTGAAAAATATCCGGTGAAACCGATCCGGATTCTGGTTACCAAGTCGATTGGTGGCAGTGTTGACTCGGCGATGCGGTTGCTGCAGCCGTTTCTCCAAGCAAACTTAGGCGTCCCGGTGGTTATTGAAAATATAACGTCTGGGGGCGGACGTGTGGCCGCTTCGCAAGTTTTTAAAGCACAACCCGATGGCTATACATTATTATGCGCGCCATTACCGTCGGCGATTATCGGTCAGCTAATGTACGAAAATCAAGCCGATTTTCGTAAGCTGACACCGGTTTTCAATATCATGCAAACATTTCAGACAATCACCGTAGCCAATAATTCGAAGTTTAACTCTTTCAAAGATATCATCGAGTACTCTAAAACTAAACGGATCTTAATGGCGGGCAGCGGCGGAGCAGGTTCCAACGCATCCATTGTTTATGCTAAGTTGAAGAAACTGGGAGTGAAGAACCTTACCATGGTTCCTTTTCCGGGCGCTTCTGAAGCCGCGGCAGCCGTTATCGGCGGACATACCGATATCTCGTCCCAATCAACCGATGGCGTTTTGACCTATGTTGAAAATAAAACCCTTCGAGTCATTGCAGTCTGCGCCCCGGAGCGGATCAGTTTTCTGCCGAATGTGCCAACTTTTAAAGAATTGGGTTACGATTTCATCGTGCCGTTAACTTCCAGTCTTTTTGGCCCTCCCGATATGGACCGCAACAAAGTCAAGGTTTTAAATGACGCATTCAAAAAGGCGTTGGCGAATGAAAAGTTTGAAGCAAGTCGGGCTCAGCTAAATGTCGCCGTTTATCCATTAAACTCCAATCAACTTTCGAAACTGGTTAAAGACAACTTTTCAATGCTTACCAAAACCTTGGAATTGATTAAGGAAGCCGATGCGCAAACTGCAGCCAAGTAACGACGGAAATTACCCCTTCCTTTCGCTGCAACGAGTGGAAGGGGAAGATTTAAAAACAGAGCTGAGGATGAATGAGGCGGAAATCAGCTCTCAGGAAGAGGTGATGATCCAATGCGGAATCATGATCGAATTATTGCTTTATTCTTTGTGATACTCGGATTATATATCGTCGATTATTCGATTGTTGTTTTAAAAGTGGGAACGATTCGTAATCCTGAGTCCGGTTTCATTTCCTTTGTGACAGGGCTAATTTTAGTAATATTAGGAGCAATTTGGGCGACTACAGTCAAAGCAAATAAATTACGGGCAGTTAAGATTGTTTCTAGGGGAGATTGGAAGCGGTTGTTGTCATCCTTAGGGTTGATGCTAGGGTATGCGATGGCTTTTCAACCGTTAGGATACCTCAGTTCTACCGTGCTTTTTGTGGGAATATGGCAATATTTTTTGGAAAAGACAAATTGGCAAAAGTCTGTTTTGATCACCTTGTTAAGTACCGGTGGAATGTATCTCCTGTTTGGCGTCTTGTTGAAAATTCCCTTGCCCTCGGAGATATTTTTACGATAGGAGATGTGCCATGGATGTTTTTAGTAACTTACTGCAAGGTTTTGCCGCTGCGATTACACCCTACAATTTATTATTTGCCTTTTTAGGGGCGCTTATCGGCACTGCGATTGGAGTTTTGCCCGGATTGGGACCGGCAGCGACAATTGCCATGTTGCTTCCGATAACATATTGGACGCCGCCTTTGCCGGCAATTATTATGTTGGCGGGGATTTATTACGGTTCAATGTACGGTGGTTCCACGACTTCGATTCTTCTAAATATTCCGGGAGAAGCATCATCGGTGGTGACATGCGTCGATGGAAACAAAATGGCCCAGAAAGGACGAGCCGGAGCGGCTTTGGGGATTGCGGCCATTAGTTCGTTTGTGGCCGGCACTGGAGCAATTATTGGGTTGACATTGTTTGGCCCGCCATTGGCGAGTTTTGCCCTGCAGTTCGGTCCGGCGGAAAAATTTGCGCTGGCTTTTGTCGGACTCATGTTGGCGGTTACGATGTCGGGGGGGTCCAAAATCAAAGGCTTTATTATGGTGATGATGGGCATTTTTTTAGCAACGGTTGGTGAAGATCCCATCACCGGCACGCTCCGGTTCACTTATGGAATCTCCGGACTCGAAAGCGGATTTGATTTTGTAACGTTAGCGATGGGGATATTCGGGATCGGCGAGATTTTATATTCGATGGATTCGATGGAGAAAACAGAAATTATCAAAACGAAGATTCGGAATATCTTTCCGACGCTCCAAGATTTAATCCGTTCAAGGGGAGCAATTTTCCGCGGAACGGTTTTGGGTTTTCTTTTCGGAGTGATTCCCGGGGGCGGGGCGACCATTTCTTCGGTAACTTCATATGCTCTGGAACGGAAAGTATCCAAACATCCCGAAGAGTTCGGTGAAGGTGCGATTGAAGGTGTGGCCGGCCCGGAAGCGGCTAACAATGCTGCTTCGAGTTCTTCATTCATTCCCATGTTGACGCTGGGCATTCCCGGAACTGCGGCAACTTCGATCATCTTCACCGCGATGGTGATGAAAGGCGTGACGCCCGGTCCGTTTTTAGCCAGTACGCATCCGGAGGTTTTTTGGGGTGTTATCGCGTCGATGTATATTGGGAATATCATGTTGCTCTTTTTGAATCTCCCATTGGTGGGGATTTGGGTTCAGATGCTTAAAATACCTTATTATGTATTATGCCCTTTAATTATCCTTTTTTCGACTATTGGCGTTTACAGTACGAATAATAACCCTTTCGACATTATTGTAATGCTGATGTTTGGAGTTGTTGGCTATCTTTTAAAGAAATTCAAGTTTTCATCAAGCGCTTTAATGATTGCCTTTGTACTGGCGGATCTGATTGAAAATTCTTTACGACAAGCGCTCTTAATTTCCGGAGGAGATTTGCGCATATTGGTGACCCGTCCCATTTCGGGTGCAATCTTTGGCTGCTTTGGGCTGATAGTTGTAGTTCAAGTCATTTTCAAAGTCTGGTTGCGCTTGCGACAGGCAAAAAGCATTAAGACAGCCTGAGTGTAGTCACATGTTTCAAATCTATAAGCAAATTGAATAAAAGGAGTGGTTCACGATGTCCAACGAAATCATTCACATCATGCGGTTTGCACGGAATGCCGTCCAAGAGGCATTCATCGAGCAACCGGGCAACAAAAATCCTTTGAAAATCGGCGATAAGATTCTCATTTTAGCTGACGACGACACGAATCCTTCTATTTGGCAGGCATTTTTCATCGCGTTGAAAGACGCCGGACTGGAACCGGCGGTGATGATTATCAGTAGGCTGGATTATGATTATGCCAGTCCGCCGGAGTTGGTTGTCAAAACGATGGAGATCGCCGACGGCACGATGTATTTGACCAACACCGGCATGAATCACGGCGTGGTTGGACTACGCATGAGTGAGTTGGGCAAGAAAAATTTCTTTGGTGAGGATTTAACCGTCGAAATGATGACCAGGGGTTGGCGCTGGTTTGAAAAGGATATCGTCGCTGATTGGCAAGGTTGGGGTAAAAAAATCCGTACCGCTACGCAAGGAGGAAAACTCGTCCATATCACGGCGCCCGGCGGCACCGATTTGACGGTAGAGGTTGGAGACCGTCCCCATATGGGGACGCCGGGATGCACTTTGTTTTTATCGAAAGTTTGTAATCTCGGCCCCAGTGAAAATCATATTGGGTTGCCAAATGAAAACGCAGGAAACGGAGTCATAGTTGCGGACTTAAGCATTCATCATATTGGCGCCATTAAAAATCCGATCACCTTTCATGTCCAAAACGGCAGGATTACACAGATTGAAGGAAGCATGGACGGAGTTGAATTTGAAGAATGGCTGAAAAAATACGGCGATGAAAACGCCTGGCGTTTATGCGAATTAGCAGTCGGCACCAATAAATGGGCACGGTTCACGGGGATTATGCGCGAAGACCGCAAGATCTGGGGCGCAGTTCATCTTGGCTTCGGCCAAAACCTTGATGTCGGCGGGTTGATTCCAAGTAATCTCCACTGGGATTTGGTTATCAATAATGCCACCGTGACCCTGGACGGCAAGACAATTATCGAAAAAGGCAAGATAAGTTTATAAATACTCTAGGGCAAGTCCGTAGTATTACGTTGTATGTAGTTGCGCCATGACAGAAACGTCTAACGCAAGCAAAACCCCATTGATTTGGGGTTTTGTTATAATATGCGCACTTATCCGCAATCCATCGTCCGATGTTGCCCTGAACCCAATAGGTTCTTTGAATCTCACCGAATGAAACATCCGGGTATATACTAAACCCGAGAGGACGGTGTTTACCTTGGAGGATAACGGACTAACGGGTAAAGTGATCTGGCCTTTTGATCCCGACTATGAACGGGCCCGGCAGGAATATAACCGGGCGATCAATGCCTTTCCGGTCGCGATTGTCTATTGTTTTAATCAGCGGGATGTGGCCAACGCCATCCAGTGGGCGCAACAACATCAGATACGGTTGCGCGTCCGCTCCGGCGGGCATAACTACACCGGTTATTCCACCGGAACGGGGACGCTGGTCATTGATACGACGTATCTGAATCGGATTGAAGTCGATACCGATAATGATGTGGTGACGGTCGGAGCGGGAACTCGTTTGCGAAAATTATATGATATTTTGTATCGGCATGGTTATGCGTTTCCGGGCGGGACGTGCCCCACCGTCGCCATCGCCGGTTTGGTTTTAGGCGGCGGAATCGGCTTATCCACCCGTCTGTTGGGACTGACCAGCGATAGTTTGATTGAGGCGGAAATGGTCAATGCCAACGGGGAGGTCATCATTGCCAATCAAAAACGGAATCCGGATCTGTTTTGGGCGTTGCGGGGAGCGGGAGGGGGAAATTTCGGCGTAGTCACCTCCTTCACCTTCGCCTTAAAAAAGAAGGTGGATAAAATCACCGTGATCCAACTCAAGTGGGACCATAATCGACCGGCCCGGTTTGAGTTTTTACGGATCTGGCAGGATTGGTTGGAAAATTTGGATTCGCGGATCAGTGCCTTCGGTCGCGTGTATCAAGAAGGCGTTTTCTTTTTTGCCTTCTTTTATGGTCTGCCCGAAGCGGCCGAGGCAATCCTGGCGCCGATTTTGAGCATATCCGGTCTGACGCTGCGCAGCATCGAATATGTCGATTACATTGACGCCATCAACATGATCGGGAGTATCTATCCGCGGAGCGATCGCTTCGTCGACACCGGCCGATTTGTTTACCGACAGCTTGACCGGAATGAACTTGAAAATATTATTGAACTATTGGATAACGCTCCATCTGACACGGATTCGCTTATTAAAGTCTACTCGTTGGGCGGAGCGGTCGATGCGGTAAGTTCGGATAAGACAGCTTATTATTACCGGATGGCCAAATATATCATAGCCATCTCCTCAAGCTGGAGAACGCAGGACGAGGCGTTAATCAATAAGCTATGGGTGGCCCAAGGGTTTCGATATATTAAAAAGCTCACTTGCGGTTCATATGTCAATTTTCCCTACCGTAGACTGGCGGATTACCTGATGGCTTATTACGGGCGGCATGTGAAAGTGTTGCAAAAGATTAAGCTGCGTTACGATCCACGGAATATATTCAGTTTTCCACAGGGTATCAGACCGCTTTACCGTGTTGAGAAAGGGCGGATTGATGGTGAATACTCCCATGGATAGTATGAACTTGGGAGTTTACAACAAAGTCCGGATCACTTGATCCGGACTTTGTTATTCGGTTTAAATCACTTCGCCTGACAACCGGTCTTTTTCCCAGATTCCAACGAAAAAATCACCACATAAACCGGAACTGTTTAAGGCGCCAACGCATTCCAAGTGAGTCCGCCAGTCACGAAAAGCGGATCGAATCTGTTCAGCGGTTATTTGATGAAGGTGACCAAGATACGGCTGGATATTTACCCATTCAAAGATTCGTACCAAATCAGCCACTTCTTTGGCCGCGTTTAACACGCGTTCCGGAGATTCCACATGTTGTAAGCAATTGTAAATCCAAGCCTCATCCCAATGGCCGTCATTTTTTGAGAGATCCTCAGCTCGCTTGATAATCCGGTGGATGCCCACATGCTGATAGCCTTCCTCAAGATGGCCGAAATCAAGCGGGTCAAGCGCGGTCCCGCTCTTCACGGGTATCCGCTGCAGGAGGGAAAAGGGACCCGAACCGATGTCGATTACGCGGTGATTGGGTCGGCCTTCGCTTACGCGAATAAATCCAGCCACCAAATCCGATTTGGCTTGCTCCCAGTCATGCTGATTTATTTCAGTTAACCACCAGTTGCGCTCATAGATTTGCGCCTCAGTCCAATTCATTTGTGATCATCCTCCCCAATAACCCTCGCTTTTTTAAAAAGAGGCGTTTAGCAAGCCACTGAAAAACCTCCGCTCTGAAAGATTGACCTACAATAGATAGTGAGTCGCTTGGTTTAGGCTATCAATATATTGTAGGTTAATGTTATTTCGAGCAGTTTTTCAGTGGCCTCTTTAGAAGGGCTAATTTTTAAATAATAGATATGTGGGAGATGTGCATCGTATGCAGTCTCAATCCATTGTTTGCCGGAAGGTATTACACGGCATACTGGAAAAATACCGAGATAACTTTAAATCCGGCGTACTCAAAATGTTATTTTCCTGTGAAACTTTTCAGAATTTTACCGATAATCATCAAAGAAGAATTTTGGTCCTTGCTTGATCATCCCAGGGAACAAGGATGTGTATTGGATGCGGAAACGCTACAGTTCGATTGATCCGGCCAAACGGATATGGAATATGATGAAATTGATTGTCTCATCATGGTACCGGTCGTGCCATGATATCCTGACGAAAGAAAGTTCAAAACCAAAGATTGATCCGATCTTTGAAATACCGAAAGAAGAGGCCACCCCGGAATTTTTTAAAGAATTGCTCGAAACATCGGCTTTTGCTAAAGGGTTTACCCGCAATGAAGATATTCAAGATACCGCCCCAGGGGCAGAAGTAACTGAGATAAAGCTTGTCGCAGTCATTGAAGATACGGAATCTATCGAAGAAACGGTTGCGCTAGCAACAACGGTGATCGCAGCGGTTGAAAGAGCCGAAGCAGTGGCAGTCATTGAGGATACGGAACCTATCGAAGAAACGGTTGCGCTAGCAGCAACGGTGATCGCAGCTGCGAAAACCGAATCAAACCCCTTTGCCAAGGCCCGGCAGAAAATCTTGAAGTTGATGGAGACCGGCCAATGGGCGAATGTTTCCGCAAAGACCGCCGATAAAGGTGAAACGATCGCAGCGGCGGAGGATTCGGAGCCAGACCGGTTGGATCTTGCATTTGTCGCCGCGGTGCGGAAGAAAGTATTGAAATTGATCGACATGGAGAAATGGACACCAGTTGTCGAGACCATTGCGGAAGTTGATGAAGTTGAAGCGCCGGAAGAACTGGAAATAGCAGAAGCGACCCGGTTGTTGGATCTTGCGTTGGCGGCTGAAACGCGGGAGAAAATCCTGACGCTGATGGAGTCGGGGCAATGGACGGTCGCGGAGGACACTACGTTTAATTGTCTGAAAGAGTTCGGAGCCTCCGCCAATGAAATTTGTGAAGCCCCCAATACTTACGATGAAGATTACATCGTGATGTTTTTGAGCTTATACAGTAAGTTATCATACCTGTACGCTTTTTGCCTCAACCGCCGTCAAAGCCATCGGGCGTCCAAGGTAGCGTTGCTGGCCCCCTATATTCAAACCAATCCTTCGAAAGAACTGATCGAAGCTTGCGAAGCAATTGCGCGACTGCGTTATGAACAAAAATTGCCGGTGGTCTCATTAACGGTTGAAGAATGTTTTCAGGATGCGGTTAAAGTAGCGCTGGAGGCGGGTGTATTGCCGAGCTGAGCTTTGTTTTTTGGATTTGTAGATATTTAGCTAAAACTCTTGAGTCTGCTCAAGAGTTTTTTCGATCAAAAAAATGATCGATGCTACTTTTTTGTAATCCCGTTACGTTGTTTGCCGGCGGTACACCGTATAGGGAATTTCCAAAACAACCTCATTTTGATAGGAAGTTTGCTCAAGGTCTTTAGCCAACAGCGAAAAACAATAATCGGACTGGATCTCTCCGAATTCGATTCGCATTTCCGGTTCAAGCCCCCACAGTTCGATTGTGACTAAAAAGGTCGCCGCCATCGTCTCCAGCCGCAGCAAATCATCGTAAGCTAAAAAGTAGCATTTAAGTAACAATTGACCGTCGACCACTAAAAAGTTACGGTAAATCCGGGCGTTAAGTTTATTGACCTTGATTACTTCATGATCGATCCGGCAATTGGGGTGGGAAAGCAATAAAATCTGGTCATTGCGGGCGTGAACTACGCTTTCAAACGCGATTTGGTCTTCGCGTCGTTTTTGATTGGCCTTCGGAAATAGACGGGAAAGCCAACGGTTCGGTTTGGGAATGTTGTTTGCCAAGGTAACGATCCCCTTTGAGGAAAAAATGAAGGGTGTGCCGAAGGTACACCCCCATTTCCATTCTAACTTTGAGTTTGATACCAAGCAACCAATGACGAAGTATCAACTGCGGCTTGATACGCAATGGCCGCATAGCGCAGATAGGTCTTAGTGACTAAGGTGGCGAGATTTCCTGATTGGACCACGGTCGCCGTAGTATCGTCTTTCCAATACGTAATGCCGTCGGGACTGACTTGAATTTTAAAACGAAGATCGGAGCTGGGGTAGACTGCAAAGGTGACCATCGTATCCTGGGAGACATCAACGCCGTTCACCGGCCAGAGGCTGAATCCGGTCGAATTCACCGTTAGCGCCGTTGTGGAACTGGCGGTAGCATGGCCGGCGATAATATTACTTAGAGCACCGGTAACAACCACCCGACCGATATCATCCACCAGGACCGAAGTTAAGGTTCCGCCGCTGGTTTGACCGTATATGGTAGCACGCAAATCGCTGGCATCATAGTCGAAAACATAGTTATTTGGCAACGAAAGTCACTCCTTATCAATTCAGTTGACCGTCCCATGAAGTTTTGGACGACAATATAATCTATTAAGAATATAAGAAAATGTACTAAGGATATAGGCATTTTGGGATGTATCGCTAGTGAGCGCTTAACGATTGCGGCGAATTTGGCGGCGTGATCCCCAGACAATTCCAAACTTCTTTGGTTGGAACGGTTTCATTGAGTTTGGCGATGATATGGCTTTGCGTGTCATTGGGTAAAACTTCAAGACATTTTTTTAATGGCGCCGCCAGATCAACCGCGCCGCCAGTGGCGAGCGCGACGATCAACGCTTTCGCTTCCAGCTCCGGACGTCCTAACTCCCGGTAACAGTGAGCGATGGCGATATGCGCCCGATAACCTTCAATGCCTTCAACCGAATTATAGTGGGGCGGGGGGGTTCGCAAGAAAACGCATTCGGTAAAGCATTGGATGGCGGCGGTCCATTGGCCTTCTTGTTGATAAATGACTCCCCAAAGATAAAAAAGGTCGTTGTAATCGGGTAAATCGGCAAGACCGCGCCAAATTTGCCGTTTCGCTTCATAAAACTGTCCGGCTTCAAACAGGGAGATGACGCTATTTTTGACGAGACGGGGAAAAAACATTGCCTGCGGTTTGGTCAAACAAAGCGCTTTGGCGTAATAACGGTAGGCGTCGTGATATTGACCCAAACGAAAATATTCGGTTCCCAAATTAAAAAGCGTAAACGCATCGTCAGGGTGAGCTTCGATCTCTTCCAACAGAATCTGCAGGTTGCGGGCCATCTTTTGGGAGAGCTTGGGGTGATTTTGAAGATAACCGTAATGGTGGATTCGGACGTCTAACGCCATCAAGAAGTGTTGTTGGCGGAGCGAAGCGATTTTGGGATCCAATGATTCATGGATACGACCGGAAAAACGGTATTCCGGGCGGTTTCGAAAAAGCCGAAGCGCGAGGTGAGGCGCATGATCCCGGTCCGTCTCCGCGCTTAAATGATTCAGTTCCAGTAAAAAATACCCTTCGGCCGCCGTGTCCGCCAGCAGTTGGCGTAAGCGGGGACCGTCCCCGGCTTGTAACGTTTCGTCCGCATCCAAATAGAAGATCCAATCGCCGCTCGCCAACTCCAAACCGCAATTACGGGCCGCCGCGAAGTCGCCGCTCCATGGATAAGTGGTTATTTTGGCTGCAAACTCTCTGGCAATGGATAAGGTGGCGTCGGTTGAACCGGTATCAACGATGATTAACTCGTCAATCACTCCGGCGACGCTTTCCAAGCAGTTTCTTAGGCAGTCGGCTTCGTTACGGACGATCATACAGAGACTGAGACGGGGTCCGGATGGTTCGTGGCTGTTAGTCCCGGCGAGTAATTGCGCCAGTTCCGCCACGGCGGGCGCATCACTGTCAACCGGATTGGCGGGATTTGGATTGTTAATCGCCAAAAGTGGGAAAGCCGCGCTTAATTTTCCTGCCTCCATGCAAGCTAACCCGGTAACGAAGGCTACCTCCGGAGCTTTCGGGTCCGGCAATTGTTTTTCAATGACGGTCAGCGCGGCGCCGCCCGCCCCGGCTAACGCCAGATCGGCGGCGATTTGCATCCAGGCGGAATCGGGTAAGTCCAACGTCTTGATTAGGACTTGTGCCACTTTCCCGCCACCCAGCAATGGCAGGCTGTTCCGGACCAGCCCGGTGAGATTGGGCTTAAATTGCGGGTTGAGCCGGACTGCGGTCTGAAATGCATTGAAAGCGGCGGCTAGCTCGTTTTTTTCCTCATATACCGCGCCTAATAATCCCCATGCTTTCCAACTGCCACACCCGCCGTTGGCAATATATTCCCCGCCGCTGTCGCCCAACCGCAGGCATTGGGAGATACTGTCAAAACCGGTTTGGTGATCGCCTTGGCCGAACGCGCCAACCGCCCGTTCATACCAGAGATCGGTGTAATCCGGAAATTGGTCCAATCCTTCATTGGACAACGGTTGCCATTCCGGCCAGCGTTTCAAAAGGCGCGCCGCTTGCAAGGCGTGGAGCAACGCGTTGGAAGCGCATTGCGATCCCGGAGCGCCTAACCGGTATCCTTGAAGTAAATGAGGGTAAGCCGCTTCAAGTTGATTAATCCGGAAATATTCCATCCCTAAATTAAAATGATAAAATCCGTTGACCGGCTCTTGTGCGACAAGGGTTTGGGCAATGGCCATATTGCGTTCGGTTTTCCGATGTTTCTTAATCTGGATCGCTAAATAGCCATAATGACGGATGGCTAACGGCAACTCAAGCAGCCGGACCCGACCGGATGCGTGTAATTGCGGCGCGTCCAGTTGTTCATGAAGGGCTCCGCGATAGCGGTATTCGGGGTGATTTCGAAACAGTCTCAAACTGGCGCTGGCAACATATCCGCCATCATCGGTCAGATTGTAAATCCGCAACAGATAACCGTCAATTAGGGGGTCCTCTAGAAGTGGCCGGAGTTCTTTGCCGGGCGCCACCACCAATTCCTCATCGGCATCGAGGATTAAAAACCAGTCCCCGGTGGCGTTTGCCAAACCAAAGTTACGGGCTGCCGCGAAATCGTTCTGCCAGACAAACGGGAGCACCGTCGCCTGATAACGTTGGGCAATCGCCATACTTTCATCGTTGGAACCGGTGTCGACAACGACGATCCGATCGACCCAAGGAGCGGCCGAGGCCAGACATTGCTCTAAAATGTCCGCTTCGTTGCGAACGATCATAATCAAAGTTACAGTTGGATGCATGATTTCTCCTACTTTTCCGGCCCAAGTTTTAAAAAACGGCGGGTGACTTGGAGCCAATTAAACTCCTGTTGGATTCGGTGACAGGCTTCCGCGGCGCGTTTTTTGCCGGATTCATGATCATTAATTGATGTAGCAATGATCGTTTCAAAGTCAGTATCATCCTGCAACGAAAGTGAAGACCACCATTTGGGAGTGGATGAATTAAGCGTCAATACGGGGACGCCGCAAGCCAGTGCTTCAAATGCCGCCAGGTTCGGCTCCGCATCGCAGTGAATCAGATAAGCGGCGGTTGCGTATAAGCCGGCCAAATGCCGCTCATCGGTGATATTCCGAACGATAAAGCAGTTTTTGGAACGGGCCGGCGTTTCGAAGTCGGCTGCGGCGTCCGTTTCGTAGCCATAATCATTGGCGATGAGCAGTGCTTGATCCAAGGCCAGGTTTTGAAAACCGGCGCAAAGTTTTTCATAAGTCGCCCCATGGAGCGGACCCCGATATAAATAGACGGGTTTCCCCGGAGGGAGCGGCAACGGGAACGGGATTACGCCCGGGTAAAAACGTACCGGATTGATTCCCAAAGGCAAGCGGGTTTCCGGATAAACCTCCCAATCGCCGGAACAGGTCGCTCCGACGGCGTGGTTTGGCGGAATGATCCAGATCCGGCGGGCAGCGTCCGGCGGGGGAGCGGAGCCCGCCGCCACCCAACAGTCGACGGACGCATCATGGGTATCGCGTCCGGCAAAGGTTCGGAGCAAATGAGGCCGTAAATCCTGGGGAACCGCCCCGGTAATCGAACCCACGGGAAGCAGCTGGAGCGAATGGCCGAGATCGATCGTTGCGGCTGAAATTTCCAGTAAAAATCGATGACTTTGAGCTCTGCCGCCGATTTGCCCCTGAATAACAATTTTCAAATTATCGGTCATTTGGCATTCCTCCGTTTAAAAGCATTATATGCCGGGATCAATTCTTGGTTATTATCAACTGTCGCTTTTTGAAGGGACTTTACATACATTACATCGATATATGATTTTAGGACACCACGCGAGGTGGGGTGCCGAGCGATTGAATGCATCAAAAAAGCAATATCTGACCGAACAGTACTTCCAAGAATGGCTCCGGGCTCGGGGACAACAGCAAACGTCTATCGATAAAAGTTTCTCCCTGGAGACTAAGGCGATTAAGATTGCCCGGTTTCAGGCCGAACCGGAAGCGATCAAAACGGAGGTTGGCAAGGATACAACCCTTGTTTCCGCATTGATCGCCGTAAGCGTCCAGTATGTCGACGGAATGGGTTTATGCCGCGAGGAACAGTTCGAGATGCCTGTTTCCGACTTGGTAACGACCTGTGGCAGTGAAGCGGGAATGAGCGCCGTAGTTTGCTGCCGGGTTGAAAAGTGTCTTGTCAAATTGGTCAGGGCGACCACTGTCAAACTATTGATTGTTTTAGAGTGGGGGATTTTGGTTACTCAAAAAGAGCTTGTCGAATGGATTCACGGCTGCGAACAGCGTTGCTTTTTCGAAACCTCCGGATTACTCCCGTTGGGTTTGGTTGATCACTGGACCGAGTGGTTGAATGTTTCCACCGTAAGCGTCGTCAGTGTCATGGTTTTTAACGAGGGACCGGGTACGGCAACCGTCGCATTAGAAGGAAGCCCCGACGGCGATCATGTGGTGTACAGCGGGATTCAGCGATTGGTAGCGCCCGGCGGCTCCGAATTACTCGTTCCAAAATATTTCACCAAGTTTTTGCGGCTAAAGGGGTTCGCCGATTCCCCCACCGGAATTCTGTATTGGATCCAGGCGCAAACGTAAGGAGGTTGGTTGCCAGTGTCAATTGGTCATTGTATCCTGATTGCCGGGAAATCGGGTCATTTCTCCCTGCCCTGGTGGGGGGAGCTTTTGTCGTTAATTTCCGAAATCCGCCTGAGCTTGGCGGCCGAGTTTGAGATTGGCCGGGGCAGCATCGTAATTCATTGCGGCGGGATGGAAACCGCGATTTTTCAAGCTGGGGGATTGTTGTTGCAACCGCCAAACCTAACCATACCCAAGGTGTTCCGGCTTGGCCATGATTATCTGCAATGGACTCCTGGAGGGTTGCGCCAACTGATCAATGAATTACAAACCAATCCGGAACGTTGCCGGCAAATCGGGGAACAGGGTCGAATGACTTGGAACCGCTGGCGGAACGAACAATACTCAAAATTGGTCCGGGGCTTTCAAGTATTGCAAGGACGCAAAACTTCCGCCGGTTGGGGTGAAACCGATTGGCATTCCCAAGCCCGTCTGTTTTGGCGCAGTCCCGACCCGGCCGACTGGGATCGGGCCTTGCGGTCGTTGCAAGCCGCCGGCGATTTTACCGCCGCCGGTTATTTTCGGGCGGTCCGGGGATTGCGGCAAGTGATGCGCGGCAGTGATCACCAATCCAATGAATGCTGCCGGGAACTGGACAATTGGTTTGAAACGGCGGAACAGTCCGGACTGGTTGAACGGGTTGTACGGCTCCAACGGGCGATCGTGAAAGGTCTTGCCGGAGATTGGCGGGGCGAAAGAGACCTCTTGCAACAAGTATTAAAAATGCCCCCAAACGATGGCGCGGTTCTGCAATTTCCATGGTTGACCATTCCCGAGTTAGCGGGAGTACAAGGGGACGATTTGACCGCTTTGGTTTGGGAACACCTCGGTTATACCTGGGAACGTCTCAACTATCTTGGTTTGGCGCGTTTATGCCTGGAACAGTCGCTGCTGATTCGGGAGCAACCCCGGGTCCGGGGTAGGATGGGAATTCTCAAACTAAAGGGCGGTGACAGGAAAGGCGCGGCCGAAGCTTTGGCCATCGCCTGTGGCCGGGGTAGTCTGGAGACGGAAAGCTGGGAAGCCTGGTTGCAGTTAATGTTGCAAGAGGGTCAATACCAGGAAGCCCAGCGTTGTCAGGTGCTTGGCCAGTTACTACTGCGGTTGGCCGGCCGTCCGGTCGCCGGATTGGAACAGCTGTTGCAACGCTTTAAGGTAAGTTAGCCGTCCACCCCGATTCGTCGGGCGTTTTTTATCCGTTATGATGTCGCTGGGAGTGACGTGATGAAATGAGGAGTGATTATGGTAGAATCAAGTAAGCCGAAAGTGTTGATCGGCGGGGTGATCCGTCAAACGCCAGCCGTATTGAAAGAGTATTTGGCGAGTCTGGTCAGTCTGGCGCTGGATGATCTGGAAGTCCGTTTCGGTTTTATCGATGATAATACCGATGCGGAGTCCAGCCGGTTGCTGCAGGAGTTTAAAGCGGGAGCGACGCGGGAGGTTTCCATCGTCAAAGTTCAACCGGCGGCGGAAGATTACCGGCGGGACGAGATCACCCATCGGTGGACCCGTCAAGCCATGTCCCGCGTCGGGCGATTCAAAGATCAACTCATTGAAACGGCCATTGCGGAAGACCGGCATCTGTTTTTGGTCGATTCCGACCTGATTCTTCATCCTTGGACGTTGCAACAACTTTGGGTCAGCGAACGCCTGATTGTGGCGACGTTGTTTTGGACGCAATGGCAACCGGATGAGCCGTTTTTACCTCAGGTCTGGCTGACCGGCCAATATACCTTGTTTACGCAAAACTGCGGTGAAAACCTTGCCCCGGATGAGATCGGCTTCCGAACCGACAACTTTTTAAAAATGTTGCGCCAACCCGGTCTGTACGAGGTGGGAGGACTTGGCGCCTGTACGTTGATTCGGCACGCCGCCTTGGTTCGAGGCGTCCGCTACCGGGAGCTGCCCAACCTGGATTACGTCGGGGAAGACCGTCATTTTTGTGTCCGCGCGGCGGCGTTGGGAATTGGGTTATATGTTGATACGCAGTTACCGGCGTATCATGTCTACCGGGAATCGGATTTGGCCGGAGTGGCGTTATATCGCGAAAAATGCCAGAATTCGGTTGTTCAGTCGCTGTTGTTGGGGAAAACCCCTCAGACCTTCGGCCCGCAATCGGCCTTAACCGAAAAACGAAGGGTGCGACCGTCCAACCGTCTGACCTTGGTCATGTTGGTCCGGAATGAGGCGGATCGGTTGCTGGAGCGGATGCTGGAGCAGACCTGCCCGTTGATCGATGCGGCGGTAATTCTTGACGATGCCAGCACCGATGGGACAGCGGACCTCTTCCGGCGGCAGATGGAGCAACACGGTATTCCCTTACTGTTCCAGCGCAATTCCCAGCCGGGATTTCATAATGAGATCGCCCTGCGCAAACAGGTTTGGAATTTGGCGGTGTCCACCGATCCCGACTGGCTGCTTTTTTTAGATGCGGATGAGATGTTTGAAGAACGGGCGCGCCGGGAGCTCCGGTCCTTATTATCCGATTCGCGTTGGGACGCGTATAGTTTTCGTTTATACGACCTTTGGGACGAACAACATTACCGGGAAGACCAATATTGGCGGGCGCATTGGTACTACCGCCACTTCCTTTTGCGTTATCAGCCGGAATACGAATACGAGTGGTCCGAGCAACCGCTGCATTGCGGACGGGTGCCCAAAAACGTCGCCGGGTTTCCGGGGACCATCAGTCAACTCCGGGTCAAACACTACGGTTGGTCCGACCCGGCGGCGCGCCGGCGTAAATATGAGTTTTACACCACGCGGGATCCTGAAGGCCGTTGGGGCCTGACAGGACAATACCAGTCAATTTTGGATCCTGCGCCGAATCTGATTCCATGGGAGGAATGACAATGACGTTACAATGCGGGTTACCCCCAATCTTATATCTGCCTTGTTTTGATTTTGACGTTTTGCCGCAACGGCCCCAACAGTTGCTCTGGGCCTTGGCCGATCAGGGATTGGAAGTCGTCTATTGCAATGTGAGCCAACGCGAGGCCGGACCGGCGTTTGAAGAATTGAAGCCGGGTTTTCAGGTCTGCCACCGGCTTGGGGCGCTCGACCGGGACCGCGAATATCTCATGTGGTTGACCCACGGTCCCTATCTCGACGCACTCGCCGATTACCGTCTGCCCATGCTCATCAGTGACGTGGCCGACGATACGGTCGAAGAATTCGCTTCCTTCCAACGTTGGCAACAACCGAAAGTAGCCCGGGCCGATCTGGTATTTTGCGCTTCGCAACCGATTTACGATAAGTGCGTCCAACTGAATCCTCAGACGACGCTCGTTCGCAACGGGGTTAATCACCAGTTTTTTGGCAAGGCGCGTTCCGGCGCAACGTTACCGGGCGAAGCGCGGGTGCGCGAAATATTGGGCGACGCTCCGGGACCGGTGGTTGGCTTTTGGGGCGCAGTCGCAACCTGGTTGGATTATGATTTGATCCGTTTGATTCTGGAAAAACGACCGAAATACCGGGTCGTCCTGGTCGGACCGGCTAATTCGCCCAAAGCGCTGGAGTTGGCGGAACGCTTTCCGAACTTGATTTATACCGGTTATCGTCCCCATAGCGAGTTGCCGGCTTGGGCCCGCTATTTCAGCGTGGGAATCATCCCGTTTGCGGTCCGGGAAGTGACCAAGGCGGCCAATCCGATTAAAATGTACGAATATTTGGCAAGCGGACTGCCGGTGGTGGCGACCGACCTGCCCGAGGTGAGGAATTGTCCCTTGGCCTGGGTGGCGCGGGATGCTGAAGATTTTTTGCGCGGCATCGATGCGTCCATCGCCGCAGGGGAGGACGCGGCAAAGATTGCCGCCAGGCAAGCGTATGCCGCCGGGGAATCTTGGTCCGGGCGGGCCCAGGTGGTGGCGGCGGCGATCCGGAAGCAGTTTTTTGCGAAGACCAAGGCTACGGCAAAACCGTTTGCGTTGCCCAAAGAACGGAACGCGGAACAACACCAATTGTGGGATCAGGTATGGAAGCAAACGCCCGCCGCATGGGATTCCCTCTCCGAAAATATCTTCCAATGCTTACGCGGTTGGCTGGGGGACTGTCGCGGCAAACAAATCCTGGAGGTGGGTTGCGGTTCGGGCAAAATCTCGGCCCGTCTGGCGGCCCAGGGCGCGGTGGTAAGCTTGGTGGATTATAGCGAAAAAGCGTTGGCGGCGGCGCAGGCCGTTTTTGCCAAGCAAGAGCTGACAGGACGGTTTATCCAAGCGGATATGGCGCAAATGCCCTTGGAAACCGGCAGCTTTGATCTGGTGTGGAGTTCGGGGGTATTGGAGCATTACCGGACGGCCGAACAGACGGAGGCATTACGGGAGATGGCCCGGGTCAGCCGCAATCAGGGCATAGTCGCCAGTATCGTGATGAATGCCGCTTGTCTCCCGTACCGGATCGGAAAATGGTTTGCCGAACAAAACGGGTGTTGGCCTTGGGGCGAAGAATATCCGGTCGTGTCGATGCTCGAACCGTTCGGCGCCGCGGGTCTCGTCAATATCTCCGAAGCGACCTGCGATTTTATGAGCGGAGCGGATTTTTTAACCTTTCTCCCCGAGGGGCAACGTTTGATCCAATTATTCAAAACATGGTTTACCCAACTCGATGCTACGGAACAAACATTGTTTGCAGGGTATTTGTTGACGACCAAAGGCGAAGTGGTACGAAATCCGAGTTAAATTGCGAGCATGCTGAAAAATTGCTTTCATTTTTTGTAACCGCATTACATCCAAAAAGCCGGCGGAGTGGTCACCCAGCCGGTTTTTTGGGATGATTTATTGGACAAACTCCATATTATACAGGAGAAAAAACGGTTCCAACCTGGCGGGAGAGGTTTTTGCGATTGAATATGGAATTAAAAGTCGCCAGAGTATATACATAAAGGAGTTATTTTAGAATGCAAAGGCGAACATTGGACAAACTCGGCCTGGAGTTGCCGTTATTGGGATTCGGTTGCATGCGGCTGCCGGTCAATGAAGATAAGACCATCGATCACCGGGCGGCCATGGCGATGGTGGATTATGCCATCAACCACGGGATCAATTATTTTGATACCGCACTAATGTACCATAATGAAACGTCGGAAAGCTTTATTGGCGAAGCGCTGTCCCATTATCCCCGTGAAAGTTTCATGCTCACAACGAAACTTCACGCCAGTTATACCAAGACCAAAGCGGATGTGGAGCGAATTTTCAACGAACAATTGGAACGTTGCCGGGTCGACTATTTCGACTTCTATCTGATGCACGACGTGGAGCGGACCAAGTTCGACCTCTTCCGCCAGTTCGAAGTGTACGAATTTCTAAAACAACAACAAGCGGCGGGCCGGATCAAGTATCTCGGATTTTCTTCCCATGACGATCATGAACAGATCGCGCAATTTCTTGACATGTATCAATTTGATGTGGCCCAACTGCAGATCAACTATGTCGACTGGCGGTTGCGTAACGCCGAACAATGTTACCGGGTATTGGAGGAACGGGGCATTCCGTGTATCGTGATGGAGCCGATCAAAGGGGGCACGTTGGCGGATGTTCCCGACGCGGTCCGGGAGATTTTGAAGGCGAGCAGTCCGCAGGCGACTCCCGCCAGTTTGGCGTTGCGTTGGGTGGCTTCGTTACCCAATGTCAAAATGATCCTGTCGGGAATGTCCAGCATGGAGCAGCTGGTGGAGAACGAGCAAGTGCTGTCGGAGTTCAAACCGTTAACTGACGCGGAACAACAGGCGATCCAAGCCGCAGTCGGCGTCTTCGAAGCCGGCAAACAGATTCCCTGCACGGGGTGTCGTTATTGCAGCAATTGCCCGGTTGGAGTTAATATTCCGGATATTTTCAGCCTGTATAACCGGCATGCCATCTTTGGCGCCCGCGAACATTTCCGGATCCGGCAGAACTACGGCTCGTTTTTCAGTGACAATCAAAAGGCCTCGGCCTGCGTCGACTGCGGACGCTGCGTCCAGCTTTGTCCGCAACATATCGCCATCCCGGAGGAGTTGCGAAAAGTCCATCCGGTTTTAATGGAGATCGTCAATAAATAGTCATTTGTCGTAAATTAATAAAATCTATTGCATAAAAGATATTTCTATTCTGATAAATATCTTTGCAAAGGTGATAAATATTTAATGAAGGGCAAAAAACATTATTTCCAGGTCGATAAATGATATTGCAGGGTGGAAAAATAATAATGCAAGATGGAAAAATAAAAATGCCGGGTCGAAAAATATATATGTCAGGTGGAAAAATATTTTTGCGGCAGTGAAAAATATTTTTGCAAGGTCGATATTCATTTTTGATGGGGTACAAAATAATTTTGTCAACGGAATTAGCGCAATTTGAAAGTTAATTAATAAATTCTGGGGAAAATTAAAGAATCTAACGGCATAAAAAGTAACACTCTACGATAATAGAGGTTACTTTTTTATTGCCGTTAATCAGTGTTGCTACAAAGGCAAAACTACTACAAATTGCGAACCGGCTCCGAGTTTGCTGACGACTTTGATCGAACCGCCGTGTTGCTCGACAATCCATTTGGCGATCGGCAAGCCCAAACCACTCCCGCCGATTGACCGGGAGCGCGCTTTGTCGGCGCGGTAAAATCGTTCGAAAATTAAATCCTGTTCTGCATCGGCAATGCCGCTGCCGTTGTCGAGCACGACAATTTCCACGCCGGAGCCGTTGCGCCCTTCGAACCGCCGGATCGTCAGTTGCACCCGGCCGCCCTCAGGGGTGTATTTCACCGCGTTGTCGACTAAGATTAAGAGCAGTTGCGCCAGCCGTTCCCGGTCGGCGTAAACCGTAAGCGGCGCCGGCAATGTTAGTTGTAAATCAATATTTTTCCGCTGCGCCAGTGGGTAAATCGTTCGAATCACCTGCTCGGCCACGGGCTGCAGCTCAAAATGCTCCCGAAACAGATTTAATACCGCAGTGTCCGAACGGGCCAAGGTGATCAGATCATTGACAATTTTCGACATTTTTTTGATCTCGTCTTTCATATCGGCCAACACCTGACCGGAGAAATGGGTCAGCCGGTTCGCGGCATCACTTTGAATTGATTCAACCGAGGTTAACAAAATGCTTAGTGGCGTCCGTAACTCATGGGACGCATCGGCTAAAAACTCCCGTTGTTTTTCATAGGTTTTTTTAATCGGTTCGAGCGAACGCCCGGCCATGATGAAACCAAGCACCGCGGTTAATCCCAGAAAAAGCAGGGTAATCACAACCATATAAGAAGCTAATTTTTGCAGGATTCGGTACAAGTCCGCAATGTCTTTTCCAACATAAATTGTTCCGTAGACGATGCCGTTTTCGCGAATCGGCAGAACGGTCAAAAACACTTTAATCTTTGGCCGGATCTGTTTCATGATGATCAATGTCGGCTGATGCTCTTTGATCAGACCGGCTTGGGCCTTTTGAACGATTATTTTGTTTAAAGTCAGCGATCCATTGGCGTAATGGGCCAGTCGACCTTGATTGTCATATACATAAAAAAACATCGTGGCATTTTCGCTGGTTGCTTCACGTAAAAATCCCGGTTGCAAATAGGTTTTTTCTTTCAGGAGACTTAAGTTTTCCTCGGCTTCTTCTTTGGCGTAACCGAAAAGATCATCACGTTCATCCGCATAGATGCCCCAAATCATCCCGGCCATAATGATTCCGACAAAAATTAACAACGATATCCCGAACAAAACGGTGTTAAAGATCGTTAATTGGCGCCGGAGTTTGCTAAACATAGCGGTCCTCCAGCCGGTAACCGACGCCGCGCACGTTGGCGATCAGCGGGTTATCAAAAGCCTGACCGAGTTTTTTGCGGAGTAAATGGACGTAAGCGTCTAAATTGTTGGAAGTGACGTCGCTATCCGCACCCCAGATCCGGTCAATGATTACTTCCCGGGGTATGACCCGTCCGCTGTTTTGCAGCAACAATTCTAAGATTTGAAATTCCCGGCTGGTCAACTGAATTTCCAGATTGCCGTGTTGAACGGTATGAGTGGAACGGTTCAAAACCAAGGACCGGTTTTGAATGATCTCGCCCTGAAACGGAACCACGCCCCGGCGCGCTAACGCCCGTAACCGGGCGGTCAGCTCCGCGAATTCAAACGGTTTGACCAAATAATCGTCGACACCGCTATCGAGGCCCAACACCCGGTCATCCACCGCATCGCGGGCGGTCAGCATTAAAATCGCTCCTTGATACCCTTGTTTCCGCAAGCGTTGGCATACCTGAATGCCGCTGGCGCCCGGCATCATCCAGTCGAGAATGATCACGTCATAGACTGAATAACTGATAAAGTCAAATACCTCATCACCGCGTTGTACCCATTCCACCTGGTGGTTTTCTTGCTCCAACAGATGTTTGACCAGATTGCCCAGTCGTTGATCGTCTTCGGCCAGGATGATTCGCATTCCAACCATCACCTCGTTTTAAACGGATGTTTTTATTATTTCACCGTAACCCGATACTCAATCCGTTCCGCTGACTCGGCCAGTTTCGTCACGGTCATTCCGGCGGTGTCGTGCCGGAAACGTTGCAAAGACGAACGCGGCACGATAATTAACTTCGGTTGGGTTGATCCGCCGACAAATTCGCGCACCGTCGCGACCGGCATCGTATATTTGGCAAACCAACTGAAGGCGGGATTGCGGTAATTATGGATAGTATCGGGGGGTTTCAGCATCGTAATTAAATTACCGCTATAGTAAACTGCGGAAGTACTGTAAAATTGATATGTTCCAATTGCTTGTCCTTCATAGCGCGTCAATGTTTGAGCCAACTGTTCGCCGGAGCGGTCATTGGCAATGCCCGGTACCGCCAATAGGGAAAACAAAAGATAGGATACGGTCGTCCCGCCGATAAGCAACCAGATCCTCCGATTCGCGCCTTGGCTCCACCGCCATCCGGCCACGAGCGTCAGCAAAACAAGGACGTTTAGCGCTATAAAAAATCCTAAGGAAACTCCGGCTAAGCGTCCGGCTAAAATCAATATAGCATACCAGATTAGCATTGGTACAAAAAATGCGAAATTCAATCTAAAAACGTTTTGCTCCAAACGGTCTTCGATGTACAACGCCGTCAGCACGGCTAACGGAAATAACATCGGAAAAGTGTAGGTCGGATATTTGGTGGCCATTAACGTATAAAATATCAGGAAAACGCCGACCCAGATCATTAAAAATAACGGCAGGTCCTGATGATGACGGCGATAGTTACGCCAAGCGTTACTGAGCCCGCCGATGACCAGATCCGTCCAAGGCAACGTACTCACTATGAACAAGATCAGATAGTAATAAAACACATTATCCCGCGGGTGTTCGGAGACGGTTGCCCGCAAATAATTGTGAATACCGAAAAAGGTGTGAATAAATTCCTGACCATGCCAAAAATACATGATTCCGTACCAAGGCAGGGCGATGAGCATCAGGAGTAAAATACCGACTCCTAGTTTTAACCGTCGTAATTCGGCCCAGTTTTTTCGCCAGGCTAAAAAAATCAGGATGATCAGACCGGGTAACATCAATCCCACCGGTCCTTTGGTTAGCACCGCCAACCCGAAACAGGGATACATCAAATAGTACCAGCGTTTGGCGGTGGATTGGTCAGTGTAACCCAAATAAAAGAAGGCCAATGCCGCTGCGTTGAAAATGAAAAGGAGACTATCGGTCACAATTAGTTTGGAGAGGATAAAATACTGTAGGGAAGTGGCCAAAAGGGCGGCGGCAATCATTCCGGCGCGCTCGTTTCGTAATTTGGCGACGAACCAATAAATGAACGCCACACCCAAAGCCCCGGCAAGCGCCGGCACAATCCGGACCGCCAACGCCCCATAACCGAATAGTTTCATTGATAAGGCCAACAGCCAATAGAGCATAACCGGTTTGTCAAACCAAAATTTGCCGTAAATCTGAGGGGAGATCCAGTTGCCGGATGTGACCATTTCCTTTGCAGTCAAGGCGTAATTGGATTCGACGGAGTCGGTGATTGGAAATGCTTGCGCCCAAAAGATAAACAGGACAAAACTGATTATAAACACAATCCAGAATTTATTGTTTTTCATGTAATAATTCCTCATTTTTTGTTTTGCAATAGTGAATCGCCCGAGCAATCCACCGCTTCTGTTGCCAATAGTAGCGCCACATTTCCACCGCGATCTTCATAATCACCGCTTTACTGGCTAAGGTGGATACACCGGCAACACGCGGATAATAATCCAAGCCCACTTCCCGGAGCGCATACCCCTTGTGATGGGCTTCAATCAGCAACTCGGCATCGATAAACGATCCTTCGGATTGCAGATGGATCCGGCGCAGAATGTCGCGTTTGAACAGCTTAAAAGAAAAATTGACATCACGAACCCGTAGACCGAACAGCGCGCGAATCACTACGTTATACATTTTTGAAATCAATTTGCGATACAATGATTCGGCGCGGGTCAACCGGTAACCGATCAGCAGATCCGCCCGGCCGATTTTGGGAATCGCCGCGCAGACATCTTCAAATTTCAGGGGCAAATCCGAGTCCATATATAAAACGTATTGTTTCGTGGCATTGGCAAAGCCGGTTTTCAAAGCTCCGCCTAATTTCCGGTTAACCGGATGATGGATCACCTTGACCACCGGATACAGTTTGGCGAGGTTGTCAGCTAATTCACCACAACCGTCCGTGCTCGCGTCATCAACGACTACGATCTCGTAATCGATCTTCAATTGCTCGCCGATTTGCAGCGCGCCCAAAATGCAAGGGATAATGTTATCCCGCTCGTTATACATGGGAAAGACAAATGACAAACTTAAATCCAGGTTCATTACCGATTGGCTCCTTTTATTCCGCTTATTCCGCAGCAGCGGTTTTTTAAAGTTTATAAGTCCCAGTAATTAATCAACTGAACGCCCCGTTCGTGCAATCGGGTGAATGTGGCGGCCGACCGCAACGCCTCCAACTCCTCCCACCAATGATAATTCCAGTGGAATACCGCGTTGAGTCGGGTGTTATCCCGGCCGGGATGAACCATGATCTCCGAGGTGCCGTTGGGAAGTTGATCGATGATCGACAGCAAGGCGGGTTCGGTAGTTTGTCCACCGGATAACATGCCAAAAAAATGTTCCGGGCTCCGTAATCCGTTACTCTGGTATTGCGAACGGACCCCTTGGGCACAGGTGGTAAGCAGTGTCCGGTTCAACGATTTGCGCCATGAGTGATTGGTGGCATAAAACAGGAAGATGGGTTCGGCCGGGATCCGGATTTTAGTGACGCCAAATTTACGGGCCAAGCGGCTGACAATCCTCGGGAAACCCGGCAAGACATGCAAATGCTGGTGACTGTCCAGGTGACTGATGTTAATTCCATGGGCCACCGTTTTTTGCAACTGGCAACTTAGTTCCGTTTCAATATGCGCCGTGTTAATCCGGCCTTGTAAATAGTGACGGGTGAAAGTGAGGTAATCATCCCAAAAGCTGCCGTTGCGGTTTAACAATGAACCGATGTTATGCTGGGATACCGGACGCGAACCGACCAAAGTTAAGTGAACCCCGACTCCAAGTGTTGGGCATCGTTCCGAGAGCCGTACCGCATGTTCAAAAGCATTACCGCCAGCCACCAAAGTCGTGCTGGTCACGCAGCCTTGCCGGTACGCTTGGATAATTCCGTCATTAATCATTTCATGCAGGCCGAAATCATCCGCATTGACAATAAGCCGTTTCATTGGAACCGACCTCACTTTCAGAATACTTTTAGCATAAAACCGAATTCTGAAAAACAACTGAAAAATCCCGAATCATTATAAACCGCCGGAAATTATCGCGGCGGGTAACGGAGAAATATAATGAAGAAAGCGAAGTTTGGCGGGTTGGGTGCGAAAGGGAAGGAGTTTGATAATAAATCGGGAATAATCATCAAAAATGATCTGCACTGAAAATATCCACCCATCGATCGGGTAAACCGGAACAGATTAACAATAAGCGTATCAAAAAGGAGCGACATCTATGCCCGCAATGGAGAATAAAACCCGCGGCGACCGCGCTGTCGACCAACTGTTGCGCCTGATCCGGGAGCGCGGGTTTGGCCCGGGGGAAAAGCTGCCCAATGAATACGAGCTCTCCGCCCAACTCGGGGTGAGCCGCAATACCATCCGCGAGGCGGTTCGGGGGTTGGCTTCGCGCAATATTCTCGATATCCGCCAAGGGGCGGGGACGTTCATCTCTCAGAAAAAAGGGGTGGCCGACGATCCGCTGGGATTTGCGCTGATGGAGGACAGGCGGAAATTGGTCGAGGATTTACTGCAGATTCGTTGCATGATTGAACCGCAGATCGCCGCGTTGGCGGCGCAAAACGGAACGCCGGAAGATATTGCATTGCTCGGCGATTTATGTGATGAAGTGGAAACGTTAATTCGCCACCGCCAAGCTTTCATGGAAAAGGACCGGGAGTTCCACGCGCAACTGGCCGTTTGTAGCCATAACATGGTGATCTCCAATCTGATTCCGGTGATCTGCGAAGGAATCACGGTGTTTGCGACCACCGTCATCGAGCCGGAATTTGACCAGACCGTCAAATCTCACCGCGAAATCTACGAGGCGGTGCGGGACCGCCGCGCGGCCGACGCCCAGCAAGCCATGCTGTTTCATTTATTGTATAACCGTAACCGTTTTAGCGAAGGGTAATCCTATTTTTGAAGCGGCTTATGAAAACCTCATGGATTTGATAAAGAACCATGGGGTTTTGTTTTGTTAATTGGTAGGATGACTTTTGGGCGAATGTTCATCTTTAATTGAGGAAACATTCATTTATAACTGAAAATGTAATAAAAAACGGTGTCATTTGTTTTGATACGTGATATAATTGAAACAAATCATAGGATGATTTCGAAGGAGCGAGCACAGATGACCCAAAGGTACGATGTGTTGGTGGTCGGCGCGGGCGTCGTCGGTAGCGCGATCGCGCGCGAACTGGCGCGGTATGAGCTGAAGACCGCCGTCTTGGAGAAAAACCGCGATGTCTGTTTGGAGGCCAGCGGCCGGAATTCCGCCGTAATTCACGGCGGATTCGCCTATGATAGCGGTAGCCGGAAAGCAGAGTATTGCGTGGAGGGAGTCTTGGGATTTCCCGAGTTAGCCCGAGAATTAGATATCCCCTTTAAACAAACGGGCAAGGTGTTGGTCGGCAATACGCCCGCCGAATATGAGAGCCTGCAAAAGACCATTGCCACCGGGGAAATCAACGGCAGTGTCGGCTTGGAAATAATCGATAAGCAGCGCCTGCACGAGTTGGCGCCGGCGGTGGTCGGCGAGTTTGCCATGTTTTCGCCGCTAAGCGGAATCGTCGACCCGTTTCAGTACACCATCGCTTTGGCTGAAAACGCCAAAGCGAACGGAGTGGATTTTTATTTCAATCACGAAGTGACCGGGATCCGGCGCCAAGCGGATGGCCTCTATCATGTCACCACGGTTCGGGGGGAGTTTCATACCCGCTGGATTGTGAACAGCGCGGGACAAGGCGCGGTCAAGATTTCCGATCTGATCGGGCTGCCCGGTTACCGCATTGGCGCGACCAAGGGAAATTATATCGTTTTGGACAAACGGGTGGGACCCTTATTGCCGATGCCCGTCTACCCGGTGCCCAGCAATACCTATATGGGAATCCACGTTACACCGACGGTCGACGGCAATGTCACGGTCGGCCCCGATGCCGAAACAGTCACCGACACTACCTACTACGGCGTGTCCCAACCGGTCATGGATTATTTGGCCGAAAGCGCGTCGACTTTGTGGCCGCATATCCATAAAGCGGATTATATCCGTAATTACTCCGGTATTCAGACTACCTGGCTCAACGGCGCCGGGGTTGTCAAAGATTTTGTGATCGAAGCCCGGGCCGAGGCGCCGCATACCATCAATCTGATCGGAATCGAATCGCCGGGATTGACCGCGGCGGTGCCGATCGCCCGGCGCGCCGTCAATCTGTTGGCGGAACGGGAAACGCTCCGGCCCAATTCCCGTTTTAATCCGGCCCGGAAAGGCATTGTGCGCTTCGCCGACCAAACCGCTGCGGTCAAAGCGCGTCTGGTTGCGGAGAACCCCGATTACGGCGAGATTATTTGCCGCTGCGAAGTGGTCACGAAAGCGGAAATTTTGCAAGCGGCGCACAATCCCTTGGGCGTTGATACGCTGACCGGGATTAAGTATCGGACGCGGGCGACGATGGGCCGTTGTCAAGGCGGCTACTGCCAAATGCGGATCGCCCAGATCATCCAGGAAGAACTCGGCAAGGACGTCACCGAAGTGTTGTACGCGCGGAACGGGTCCAATTTGTTTACCGGGAAGGTGAGATCATGAATTCGATCCCAAAAGAGGTTGTCATCGTCGGCGGAGGGCCGGCCGGGCTGGCCGCCGCGGTTGAACTGCATCGCCAGGGCGTGCGCGACTTGGTAATCGTCGAACGGGAAAAAGCGCTTGGCGGCATATTACGCCAATGCATTCATGACGGGTTTGGACTGACCCGGTTCAAGGAGGTGCTGAGCGGGCCGGAATATACACAACGCTTCATTGATGAGGTCGAACGGTTGAACATTCCGTATGTGGTCGATACTACCGTCCTGTCGGTCACTGCCGCTAAAAAAGTTACCGCGGTTTCACGGAACGGGTTGGTGACTTGGGAAGCGCAAGCGGTGATCCTGACGATGGGCTGCCGCGAACGCACCCGCGGCGCGTTGGGCATTCCGGGCGAACGTCCGGCCGGCGTGTTTACGGCCGGAGTGGCCCAATCGTATATCAATCTTCATAACACCATGATCGGGAAGAAGGCTGTTATCCTAGGTTCGGGCGACATCGGGATGATCATGGCGCGCCGTTTGACGTTGGAAGGAGCCGAAGTGATTGCGGTCTTTGAAATTCAGCCCTATCCAAGCGGTTTGCCGCGTAATATCGAACAATGTCTCAACGACTACCAGATTCCCCTGTATCTTAGTCACACCATCACTGAGATTCACGGCAGTTCCCGTTTGACCGGGGTCACGGTCTCCCGGGTTGACGCAAATTTGAAACCGATCCCGGGAACGGAAAAAGAGTATCCATGCGACACGGTAATTCTTTCGGTGGGGTTAATACCGGAGAACGAGCTTGCGCTGGGAGCCGGAGTCGCGCTGGATGGACGCACCAAAGGGGCGATCGTCGACGAGCATTATCAGACCCGGGTTCCGGGGATCTTCGCGGCTGGGAATGTGTTGCATGTCCATGATTTGGTGGATTTTGTCTCGCTGGAGGCGGAACGGCTGGCCGGTTCGGTGATTGAATATATCCGCGCGGGTAGTTTGCCCGCTTGCAATATTCAAGTTACGACCGGTCCGGAGATCGGCTATACCGTTCCCCAATATCTTAGCGGGCGGAATGATGTCCAATTGGCGCTGCGCGTAAAACGTCCCGTCCGGAACTGTCGCCTCGAAGCGGTGCAGGATGGCGTGGTGGTTGGCGCGGTGCAATTAAAAAAGGCGGTGCCGGCGGAGATGGTCAAGGTTCCGGTCGATCATCGTTTGTTACGGGGCGATCAAGAGTTGGAGGTACGTTTACAATGCTAAAGGAGTATACCTGCATCATCTGTCCGAACGGTTGCGAGTTGGAGGCTGAAATCTGCGATAACCAACTGATCGGGTTGGCAGGGGCCGCTTGCCGGCGTGGACGGGAATATGTGGAACAGGAGTTGACCAATCCGCAACGGAATATCGCTTCCTCCATTTTGCTCGAAGGGGGCGTGTTGCCGCTGGTCAGCGTGCGGTTGTCCCGGCCGATTCCCAAGGAAAAGATCTTCGCGGTGATGGCGGTGATTAAACAAACCCGGCTTCAGGCGCCGGTCCATGCCGGACAAGTAGCGATTCCCAATGTGTTGGGATTGGGTAGCGATGTGATCGTCACCAGTTATGTGGCGGCAAAATAAGAACATTTTATTAACCATAGGTAGAGAGGCAGTTTGATTCCAAAGGCTGTTGATATGAAGATCAACGGTCTTTTTGTTATGCAATGATAATTGGAAACAATCTCCTGCCTGAAATTCAAGGAAAATCCGCTCAAACTGGCGAATTTTTAGAAAATTAGCTAGAATTTCTAAAAAAACAAAAATCACTCTTGATAGTGATATGTTTTCCTTGATTTATAAGTTGAAATAAATTGTTTCATTTGCTTTTCCCGGTGACGTTTTTATCATGGGAAATTGACAATGATTATTTCAATTTATATAAAACAACAACGTAGAGGAAGGTGCAACAATGAAACTACAAGGAAAATCGCTTGGGTCCGGTCCCGGTTTCATGGTCATTTTAACCTGTATCATCATGCTCGCCGGTTGTTCCGGCGGCGGCAACAAACCGAACAATTCACCCCTTACTTATACCACGTCGCAAAAAGCGGCCAGTTTGCAAATGACCACTTTTTGTGAGAATGATCCCGCAACAACGTTACAATTCAATTTCGCCCAAAACATCGGGGATGGCGCCGGGATCACCTTCGGTTGCATTGGGTTCACCACCGGAACCTACAGCGGCAATATCTTGATTCACTACTATACCACCTTAAATCCCAATAATACACTAGCCAAATACATACCCGCGCTTGACCGGATCGACGGTTTGGTTAAAGCGTCCGGGACGAAATCCAATGATACGACCGGCCTTGATAATTTCATCAATGATGTTCGGAATTGCACCGACCCTTTGTTTAAAAAGGCTCAACTTCATGTGTTGGATCAAATGTATTGGAACCCGGCGGTGGCCGCAGCGACCAACATCGGTGCGAAATATGCGTTAACCCTGGCTTTTATTTATGACATGTGCGTGAATCACGGTGATGAAGGCGCGCAACGTTTGATCGACCAGACCACGGCGGCAATGGGTGGTTCCCCGGCCACCGGCATCTCTGAACGGCAATGGTTGACGAAATGTATTAGCATTCGCTCCGGTAATTTCCCCGGCGGCGCCGACCGTCATAATGCGTTCCTCCGCGTATTGAACAGCGGTAATGTCAATCTGACACTCCCGTTCCCGTTTACGGTTTACGGTGATACCTGTACCATCAATGGGAATGTCGGAATATAAAAAATAAGTATAAGCAAATTTGCTCATACCTATTTTAAAAAATGGGGGTAAGTTCAGTATGCTATTTTAAAGGCTTTGATAAACTAGCAGCAACAATTGTTGAAGTTGCGGATGCAACCTCTTTGGATGGGTTGATTGCTTAATCCGGCCGTAAAAGCGTTGATCTTGGTGATCGCCAATTGCAACAGCCCGAGCACTGAATTGACCAATTCAATCGGAATAAACCCAACTTCGTTGGCAAGATTAATCAGATTGATCGCCTGGTTGAGGACGTTTAAGACCTCGTTTTCCTGAACCGTCGTTAACGGCAACGACCGTACATTATCTTCAATTAATTCCAAGGTTGTTATTAAAGTGTTCGCGTAAGTACTGGTAAAGGCCGTAGGATCTCCTAATAGAGCCGCTACTGATTGCGAGACGTTAATAATCGCTTGGACTGTGTTATTAACAGCCTGTTGTGTGGTGCTGAGCATCAAATCCACCTCCTGCATTATCCTATGAAGAAAAAGTTGGATTGTGCTTTAAGTGCGACGAAATGTGATTTTAGAATCAAAAAAATATAATTTGGTTGGATCTACGGTATGGACCAGGCAAAAAAACCTTTCATGCTTATTGTATTTGCGCTTTAATATTTAGTCCGCTATCCTTTTTTTATAGTAAGATATCATAAACACCGCTTTTTTAAACGGTTTATTCATAATTCATCATACGATAATATCAGGAGGTGTATTATGATGAGCTCATCATTGTCGGTGATCAATCAGATTATTCGATTATCCCAACAGGTTGCCGCCATGTTGCGCAATGCCGGGCAGCATCATCAGCCGCATCTGCCGCCGCATGGACCCCATCAGATCCAGCATCATGCCCCGCCGCCGCACCATCCCTTTCCCAAACATGATTTTTGCCAACCGGAATTGGGAGGATTTCATGAGGTAGAAAAAGAGGATGACTTTCGTCACGATGGGATACCGGAGTCAATCCCATTTCATCACCAAGGCTTTCCCGGTCGACATTGCAAAAGCGGTTTTCCCAATCAAGTCGATCTTCAATTCTACGGTTTTCGGGATGTGGATTTCCGAAGACGCCCTCAACCCTGTCATTGCTCCTGTCGCCATCGCCAACCGGTCAACCCGGTCGGTCTCGAATATTACGGTTTTCGCGTTCCCAAACCTTGTCCGCCGCCGCCTCCGAAACCGGTATGCCCACCAAAGCATCATCCGGTATTTCCGGTTGAACATTGTGAAAAAGAACCGATCCATCATCCGATTGGGCGAGGCCGTTTTTCAGACAATATGCTTTTTCAAGAGTTCGAGTTGACCAAGGGCGCGGTCCGGACTTTGCCGTTGCGGTTATTCCGTAAAGATGAGATCCTGGAACTACTGGATCAGGCCCAAAATCTCGTCGGCCATGGCTGCCCCGGGGTGGAGCAGCTAAACACGGCGCTCGGATTGTTGCAACTGGCAATTACGAAGGTGCGATTCTTTTGCGTATGCTGAGCTGAAGCTACTTGACAAATAGCATGGGTTTTGATAATATGTACTACAATATAGCTAAATGCATTGACAGGGAATTCAGACCGGGATCGGTGCTCCAGAGAGCTGTTGGATGCTGCAAAACAGCGCGCTAAACCGGTAATGTACTCACCCTCGAGCAGTCTGCTGAACGTTAGTAGTGTAGCCGCTTTATCTATCCCGGTTTATTTTAAAAGTTCGCAGCTGCGCGGGCTTGCTGGCGAGGAACACTATTGGCAAATAGGTACGATCGGGTTTCTCACCGTTATCAAGAGAGGCATTCATTATGGATGTTTTTAAGTGGGTATGAAAATACCAAAAAGAGTGGTAACACGGGAGTGGAAGCTTTCGTCTCTTGCAGTAGGCAAAAGACGAAAGCTTTTTTGTTGTTTCAGACGAAGTTGAACATTTAGGCGCGCTATTGCCACCATACAGTGACTATAGGAGGAGATATTCATGAAAATCGCATTTTCCACTCTTGGTTGTCCCGATTTTAGCTGGCCCGACATTTATTCCATGGCGAAAGATCTCGGTTTCGACGGGATCGAAGTCCGGGGCTTGGGCAACGAAATCTACGCGGTGAAAGCCCAACCGTTCACCGAAAGTCAACTGCCGCAGACCATTAAAAAATTAGCGGAACTGCGGCTTCAAATTCCCTGCCTTTCCTCAGGATGCTGTCTGAAGTTTGCCGATCAAGCCGATGCCAATTACGCGGAGATCGTTGAATACATCACATTAGCTGAAAAACTGGGCACCGCTTACATTCGCATCCTCGGAGATCAGGATCCGCAACCGGGCGGGGATGTCGATGACGCAGTCGTTTTGAGCGCCTTGCAGCGCCTTGCCCCGGTAGCCGAAGCTCACGGCGTGACGTTGTTGGTGGAGACCAATGGCGTCTATGCCGATACCGACCGGTTGCGTAAGTTGCTTGACCACGTGGCCAGCGACGCGGTAGCCGCGCTTTGGGACTCCCACCATCCGTATCGCTACGGGGGAGAAAAACCCGGCAAGACGGTGCAGAATTTGGGGGCCTATATCAAATATGTTCACGTGAAGGATTCGGTCGTGGCGGACGAAGCGATTCATTACCGGATGATCGGGGAAGGCGATCTGCCGATCGACGAAATCATGCGCGCGTTGCGTTCGATCAATTACGACGGTTTCGTTACTTTGGAATGGGTGAAACGTTGGGCGGCGGATCTCAGTGACGCTGGAATCGTTTTCCCGCATTATGCCAATTATATGAGTCGCTACACGGAGAAGAACGCGGTCAAAAGCCATTTGTTCGATAATGCCGCCAAGACCGGAAAGTACGTTTGGGAAAAATACTCATTGATCGACTTGACCTTCCCGCAAGTGTTGGACCGGATGGTTGACGAGTTCCCCGATCAATATGCGTTTCGTTACACCACTATGGATTATACCCGGACCTATTCCGAATTCCGGGATGATGTCGATAGATTTGCCCGATCGCTAATCGCGCTGGGCGTTAAACCCGGCGATCACGTTGCGGTCTGGGCGACCAACGTTCCGCAGTGGTTCATTACTTTCTGGGCGACCACCAAAATCGGCGCCGTGTTGGTCACCGTCAATACGGCGTATAAAATCTATGAAGCGGAATACCTGCTCCGTCAGTCCGATGCGCATACCCTGGTGATGATCGACGGTTATAAGGACTCCGATTACGTCGGGATTATCAAGGAACTCTGTCCCGAACTTGAAACCGCCGAAGCCGGTAAACCGCTCCATCTGAAACGCCTGCCGTTCTTGCGAAATATTGTTACGATCGATTCAAAACAGAGTGGTTGTTTGACCTGGGACGAGGCCGTCGTTTTAGCGGATCGGGTCCCAATCGAAGAGGTTTACCGCCGGGCGCTTTCCATTAATCGCCACGACGTTTGCAACATGCAGTATACTTCGGGTACGACCGGTTTCCCGAAAGGGGTCATGCTCACTCACTATAATGTGGTCAATAACGGTAAAAACATCGGTGATTGCATGGATCTTTCCACCGCCGACCGGATGATGATCCAAGTGCCCATGTTCCACTGCTTTGGAATGGTGCTAGCCATGACGGCTTCCATGACTCATGGCGTGACCATGTCCCCGTTGCCGTACTTCTCCCCCAAGCAGGCGCTTGCCTGCATCAATCAGGAGAAGATCACTTGCTTCCACGGCGTGCCGACAATGTTCATCGCCTTATTGGAACACGAGGATTTCCCCAAGACCGACTTTTCCCAGATGCGGACGGGAATTATGGCAGGCAGCCCCTGTCCGGTCAAGGTGATGCAGGATGTCGTGGCGAAGATGAACATGACGCAAATTTCCATCGTTTACGGCCAAACGGAGGCTTCGCCGGGTTGCACCCAAAGCCGGGTCGACGATCCGTTGGAAGTGCGGGTCAATACTGTTGGACGCGAGCTGCCCGGGGTTGAATGTAAGATTGTCGATCCCGAGACTGGGAAGGAATTACCCGATAATGTCGATGGCGAGTTTGTCGCTCGCGGCTATAACATCATGAAAGGTTACTACAAAATGCCCGAAGCCACCGCGGCGGCCATTGACGAAAACGGTTGGCTGCACACCGGCGATTTGGCGCGGCGCGATTCCAACGGCAACTTCCGGATCACCGGGCGGATCAAAGACATGATCATTCGTGGCGGCGAAAATATCTATCCGAAAGAGATCGAGGATTTTATCTACACCCATCCGCAAGTCAAGGACGTTCAGGTGATCGGTGTGCCGGATAAGCAATACGGCGAAGCGATTATGGCTTGCATCATTCTGAAAGAAGGCGCGGACTTGACCGCCGAAGAACTGCAAGATTTTGTCCGTTCGCATATGGCGAAGCACAAAACCCCGCGTTACGTTGATTTTGTCAGCGAGTTTCCAATGAATGCGGCGGGGAAAATAATGAAGTTTAAAATGCGCGAACAAGCGGTTGAAAAGCTTGGTTTGCAAGCGGTAAGCAAGATTGAAACCGCCTAAATGAAAAAAAGTGCGGCGGTAGCAACAAGCCACTGAAAAATCGCCGCTCTGAAAGATTGACCGACAATAGATAGTGAGGCGCTTATTTTCGGCTATCAATATATTGTCGGTCAATGTTATTTCGAGCAGTTTTTCAGTGGCCTCCGGTAGCAACTGCCGTTATATAAATAAGAAACATGCAGATAGCCTCGTTATACGGAAGATAAAATTAACAAAATGTTCTTTTAATTCACATAATTTGTTTTCCGAGATATGATATATTAAATATTATTTTATGGAAAAAATTATAAGGTATTTGAAAAGTTTTCGGCAATGGAGAAGCGTACCAATCGGAGCGGATTGGTTTTTTTTTCGTGGCGGTATCGGAAAGGATGTAAATGGAATGTCGCTTGCCAAGAATGACGACTTAAAGTCGCGGCCGGCAAATAATAACATTAATAAGCTATATCGGTGGTTATGGAAGCTCTTCCCAAAAAACGAGATTGTCTTTTATGCTAAAAAACCCAATTCATACGTCATGTTTCAGGAGATTCATAAATATCTGCCTGAAGTGAAAATTGTGGCTTCGGGGAGACGAACGTTTTCCTTCTTGCGTTCGCGAAAAATTCCGTTTCGGGTTTGGCCCGGTTTTCCTAAAATGATAATCGCAACCCAATTTATTCAACAAACCTATGATATAGAAGAGATTAAGAAAGTGATGATCTTTCACGGGATGGCGAAGGGGTATATTCTTGATCCCCGGAACACAAAATTTGATCTTTTATTGGTAATGGGCGATTATATTGCGGAGCGTTGTAAGGAATTGGGATATTCCCGATATCAAGTTGTGGGATACCCAAAGATTGATCGGTTGTTTAATGGGTCGATTGAATTGAATTCATACCGGGACCGTTTTGGTTTGGACTCCACGAAACCGACCATTTTGTACGCCCCGACTTATGGGAATAATTCCTCTTTGCCGGTAATGACGGATTGGTTGGAGGCGATTGGTGAAAACTATAATGTCTTAGTGAAGCTCCACGACATTTCTTACCCAAAATTCAGCAAAATCATTTCGAAAATTCCGGGAGTTCAATTGATTGACGATCCTGATATTGTGCCCTATTATTCTCTGGCCGATATGATGATTAGCGATTATAGCTCGGTGATTTTTGAGTTTGCCACTTTAGACCGGCCGATCATTTTAATCGATCGTGTTGAATCGGCGTTTCGTCAAGACACGATCGGATACCAAGCGCGTGATATTGGGTTATGCGTCAAAGATTATGATGGGTTAAAGCAGGCGATTGAGCGGAGCATCCGGTATCCCGCGGAATTAAGTCCGAACCGCTGCAAATACGCAAAGTATATTTTTGAATACCTGGATGGACACGATGCGGAAAGAGCGGCCCGGGCGATCCGTGACTATGCGAAGGAGCTTGGAATAGCTATTTGAGCGAGTTTTCTAACCCGTGAATGCGGTTGGAAAGGAGCCATTGCCGAATTGATTCGTCTTTCAGGTAAAGACAGTTCCTTATCGAAAGGTACTTTGTTAAAAAAATAACAAAAGGAAATAGAGGTTGAAGCATGGATGCCGTTATTTTGGCTGCCGGAAGAGGGAAAAGAGTGAAAAGTCTCATTAATGACTGTCCCAAGTGTATGATTTCGGTGGGGGGTCAGTTGTTGATTGAACGGTTAATTAGCGACCTTCTGGATTTGGGTATTTCAAAAATAATAGTATGTATCGGATATGGCGGCGGGCAATTGGTCGAATTTATACGACAACGGTTTCCCAAACAAGGGATTACTTTCGTCTATAATCCTTTTTATCGATTTACCAATAATTCATATTCGTTGTGGCTGGCTCGCTATCGAACCAAAGGCGGCTTTTTACTGATTAACGGCGACAATCTTTTGGATAAACGCTTGATAAGCCAAGTGATGAGCTTGCCGGGAACGGCGATCCCGTTTATTCAAAAACCAAAATATGATCTGGAAGATATGAAGGTAGAACTTGGTCCCGACGGGTATATCCGGCGGATTTCAAAACAAATTCAAGCTAACATTGGCGGCGAATCAATTGGGATCCGCAAAGTTGCCGCGCGGGACGCCTCAACGTTTTGGAAATCCCTCAACAAGGTGCTTATTAGCGTCCGTCGCTATAAGGCCTTTTACACTGAAGCGTTTCAAAAAATGATTGAAGCCGGTTATCGTTTGCCCGGTGTAAATCTTTCCGAATTCTATTACGATGAAATCGATACCGAATCCGACTTTCAGCGGGTCAACGCTTACTTTCAATTGGTTGCTTCAGATGGCAAGAAGTAATCGCGTCGCCGTTTGAGTACCAATTGACAAACAAAAATCAGCGGTATATACTTTAAGAAAAATATTGATTTCAACAACGATGACGAAACAAGTAAATCAGCCCGTCGTTAACAGAGAGAAAACACCCTGGCTGTAAGTGTTTTTGAGCGAAACTGATTGAAAACCACTTCTGAGTTGTAGCGTTGATTACGTTATAATCGTTATAAGAAGAAAATAGGGTGGAACCACGTGAGTAGAGCTCTCGTCCCTTGCCAACGCAAGGAATGGGAGCTTTTATTATTGCCGACAATTGATTTTTAGCGAATTATTAGGAGGGAATCGAATGCTTAACGTGACACTAAAAGACGGCAGTGTAAAAGAGTATGACGCCGGCGTCAGTATTAAGGAAGTCGCTGAAAGTATCAGCGCCAGGTTGGCCAGGGTGGTTTTGGCCGGCGAAGTCAACGGGGTTGTCAAAGATCTCAGTTATCAGCTTGATGGGGATTGCGCCCTGAACCTGCTCACCTTTGAACAGGAAGCCGGAAAACAAGTCTTTTGGCATACCACTTCGCATATTTTGGCGCAAGCCGTCAAACGATTGTTTCCCGAGGTGAAATTGGCGATCGGTCCGGCCATTGAGAACGGTTTTTATTATGATTTTGACAGCGATCAGGGATTTTCCCCTGAAGACCTCGAAAAGCTGGAGCGAGAGATGGCGCAGATTGTCAAGGAGGACTTGATCTTGGAGCGGTTTACGCTCCCCAGAGCGGAAGCCATCAAACGCATGGAGGAAAAAGGCGAACCCTATAAAGTCGAATTGATTCGCGATTTACCGGAAGACGCGACCATTTCGTTTTATCGACAAGGCGAGTTCGTTGATCTCTGCGCCGGGCCGCATCTGCCTGCCACCGGAAAAGTGAAAGCCATTAAACTGACCCAAGTTTCCGGTGCGTACTGGCGGGGCAGCGAGAAAAATAAAATGCTCCAGCGGATCTACGGCACTTCCTTTCCAAAACGGAGCGATTTAGAAGCATACCTGGCGCGAGTGGAAGAGGCGAAACGGCGGGATCACAATAAACTTGGCCGCGAATTGGAGCTGTTTACCACTGTCGATTACATCGGCCAGGGGCTGCCGATTTTAATGCCGAAAGGCGCCAAGGTAATCCAGATCCTTCAGCGTTTCGTGGAAGACGAGGAAGAACGGCGCGGTTATCAATTGACCAAAACGCCTTTTATGGCGAAGAACAATCTCTATAAAATCTCCGGTCATTGGGATCACTACCGTGAAGGCATGTTTGTAATGGGCGATGAAAATGATGAAACTGGCGAAGTTTTTGCGTTGCGCCCTATGACCTGCCCGTTCCAATTTCAAGTCTATCTGGCGCGTCTTCGTAGTTACCGGGAATTGCCGATGCGTTTCAATGAAACCTCGACGCTGTTTCGGAATGAATCCTCCGGCGAAATGCACGGGTTAATCCGGGTGCGGCAGTTCACCATCTCCGAAGGACATATCGCTTGCCTGCCGGAGCAATTGGAGCAAGAGTTCGCCGACTGTGTCGATCTGGCGAACTTCATGTTGAAAGCGGTCGGATTGCATGAAGATGTTTCGTATCAGTTCTCAAAGTGGGATCCGCAAAATAAAGCGAAATATATTGGAACGCCCGAACAATGGGAAGAAGTCCAGGACCGGATGCGCCAGATTCTCGATCATCTGCAGATTCCTTATGTCGAACGTGACGGCGAGGCCGCTTTTTACGGTCCGAAACTGGATATTCAAATCCGCAATGTACACGGTAAAGAAGATACCTTGATCACGGTGCAGATCGACTTTCAATTGGCCGAGAAATTCGGTATGCAATACGTTGACCGGGACGGGCAACGTAAATATCCCTATGTCATTCACCGGACCTCCATCGGTTGTTACGAACGGACGTTGGCCTTGTTGATCGAAAAGTACGCCGGCGCGTTTCCGACGTGGCTGGCCCCGGTGCAAGTCCGGGTATTGCCGTTAACCGAGATACACCACCAGTACGCGCTGGAGATCCAAAAACGGCTTCAGGAAGCCAAGATTCGCGTGGAAGTCGATTGGGAAAACGAGAAGATCGGTCATAAGATTCGCCAGGCCCAAGTCGAGAAGATCCCCTATATGTTGGTGGTCGGAGATAAAGAGTTGGAAAACGGGGCAGTCGCCGTACGTTCGCGCAAAGATGGCGACAAGGGTTCCGTGACGATCGCGGAATTTATCGAAAAGCTCAAACAGGAGATCGAGCAACGGCAGTTGTGAAACGGCAATGATGGGGATAAACAGGGAGGCGGTTCATTGGGGAACCGCCTCCCTGTTTTAGGTTATGAGAAGTCATGAATCCCTTTTACGGTGAGAGTTTTTTTCAACCGGATGTCGGCGGAGGACGCTCCGATCAGAATTGTAAATTGGCCGCTTTCGACGTGCCAATCATTGAGCGAAGGGCTGAAATAAGCAAACGCCTCGCGCCCCAATTCAAAGTGGACGGTTTGCGCTTCGCCGGGTTGGAGCGACACTTTGGTAAAGGCTTTCAATTCTTTCACCGGACGCGTGACCTGGCTGGCGTTATCCCGGACATACAACTGGACAATTTCTTGGCCCGCTCGCGAGCCGGTGTTTTTTACGATGCAGTCAACCCGCGCCGGGCAACCTTCGGTAAGACTTTCCGGTGTGACCTGAAGGCCGGCGTATTCAAAGGTGGTATAGGAAAGACCGAATCCAAAGGGGAAAAGCGGTTGTTTTTGCCGGTCTTCGTAGTAACGGTAGCCTACCATCAATCCCTCATCATAACGGGTGACGTAGCCGTTGCCAGGGTATGAACCGTAGGCGGGCGTATCTTCAATGGCAATCGGGAACGTTTCGGCGGTTTTACCGCTGGGATTGGTCAGCCCAAACAGGATATCGGCTAATGCCGATCCACCCGCTTGTCCGGTATATCCGGCGTGAACGATCGCTTGGACCTTGTCAATCCAGGCGGTCATGGCGACCGGGGCTCCGGTCTGAAGGACCACGACGGTATTGGGGTTTTGTGCGGCGATCCGTGCAATTACCACGTCCATCTCGGGCGATAAAGCAAACGAGGTGCGGTCGTAGGACTCCCACTCGATTTTCGGGCGATTGCCCACGAAAAGCAGCACCAGATCGGCGGTTTGGGCCGCGGTCATCGCTTCGTTCAATCGGTCAATCTTGGGAGAATCGGCCGCCAGCACCGGCTGATAGTCGACAAGGATTTCCGGACCGGCCACGGCACGCAGGGCTTCCAGGGGACTGTCGACCATCAGCGGAGCGACGAGGGCGCTGCCGCCGCCTTGGATGACCGGGTTTTCGGCAAATTCGCCAATCACTAAGATGCGTCGGGTCGCCTCGCGCCGGATCGGTAATATTCCGGCGTTGTTTTTCAGGAGGACGACCGCTTCGGCGGCGGCTTCCTTCGCCAGTTGATGATGGAGGAAGACGTCAAACGTCTTGGCTCGTTTGGGGCGGGTCGCAGTCGCGCGGAACACGATTGTCAGTAACCGTTCCAGTGCGGCGTCAATCTCGGCCGAGGTTAATGCTCCGCGTTCGTAGGCGTCGCGTAAAGCGGCGGCGCTCTGTGGCGCAAAAGGCATCTCCAACTCCAAGCTGGCTTGCAGTGACAAACTACGCTGATGGACCGCATGCCAATCGGAAACGACAAAACCTTCAAATCCCCATTCCCCACGCAAAACATCATGGAGCAAAAAACGGTTTTCACTGCAATAGATACCGTTCAAACGGTTATAGGCGCACATCACCGTCCATGGTTGGGCTTTTTTGACAGCAATCTCAAACGGTTTAAGGTAGATCTCCCGTAACGTCCGTTGATCGAGTTCGCTGCTGATCTGAAAACGGTCGAACTCCTGATTGTTGGCTGCGAAATGTTTTAACGAGGTTCCCACACCTTGACTTTGGACGCCTTCGATATAGGCCGCGGCCAGCTCACCGGCTAATAACGGATCTTCGGAGAAGTATTCAAAGTTGCGGCCGCAGAGCGGCGTGCGTTTAATATTGGTTCCCGGACCAAGCAGGATGTCCACTTCCATGGCGCCGCATTCCTCGCCCAAGGCTTGGCCGATTCGCCGTACCAGGTCGGTATTCCAGGTAGCCGCCATGGCGGATGAGGTTGGGAAACAGACGGCTTTGACAGTTTGGGGTTCTTCCATTCCTTCGATGGTTACTTTTCGGAGGCCGTGCGGCCCGTCCGCCATGCTGATCGCGGGAATTCCCAGTCGTTCCACGGCAACGGTGCGCCAGGAATCTGCCCCGGTCAGCAGCGCGAATTTTTCTTCCAGGTTGAGTTGGGCGATGATTGTCGTTAATTCCATGATAACACCTCGCAATATTTATCAGGTAAATCATAAAGATATTATAGATCAGAACGCCAATGAATCCCGGTCAAATTTGACAAGCCGCTGGACAGTTTTTGCTTTTTTTCCTATAATGAAGAGGAAAGGTTGTATATCCATATCTGACCAACCATAATGCCGGTATCCTTGTTTTTCGGTGGTGTGTTTCAAAAAGACGACCAATGGATGATTGGTCATTTTTAGGAAGGTGAGTCCGAGTCATGCATGCTTACCTTGAGCGGCGAACGTATCAATCGGATTTTGCCGTCAGCGCGTTTTACGCCGAGAACAATAATTTCCTCGCCCATTGGCATCTTGATGTGGAACTGGTCTATGTCTGCTCTGGCAGCATCCGGATTGGGATTAATAAAGAGACCCGGATTTTAACCCAAGGGGAAATGGCTGTCTTCCGGAGTACCGACATTCATTATTACGACAGCAAAGGGCGGCAATCACAAATCATTGTGCTGATCTTTCGTCCGGAACTCATCGGTAGCGCCGGCGGTTGGCCGGAAAACCGGCGTTTTGTGACTGCGTTCATTGATAAAAAGGTGATAGCTTCGTTTGGGGACAACGAGCGGACGACGATCGGCGGGCTTTTTCCGTTGCTTGTCGATGAGTTAAAGGAGGGCAAACCGTTTTACCGTCTCTATGTCGGCGGCAAGTTAGCCGAATTATGCGCTTTGCTTTTGCGTTCACTACCCACCCGGGATGCTGGGCCAGACGATACTGGAAAAATGCCGGATATCCTTCGTATTCAAACGGCGATCGAATATTTGAAACATCATTATGCCGAGGAGATTTCGTTAACATCCATCGCCGGAGTCTCAAGACTCAGCCCGTATTATTTTTCACGGTTGTTCGCCAAATTTACCGGGATTCCGTTCACAGAATACCTGACCCGGATCCGGATTGAGCAAGCCCAACGAATGATTCAAGGGCGGAGCGGTTCGATCATTGATGTGGCGTTTGCATGCGGGTTTAACAGTATTCGTACGTTTAACCGCGCTTTTAAGGCGGTTAAAGGATATGCGCCGTCGCAAATTCGTTTTTTGAAAAAGGATAGTGACCTTCCGCGCGCTGATTTGGGGAACCCTATTGACAGATAATATAAAGTATAGTATATAAAAAATAGGTTAGCACTCAAGTTCAGAGAGTGCTAACAAGTATCAAGCAACTACGTCGAAGTTATTTCGCGTAGTTTTATTACGAAAGGGGCGACTGTTTTGACGAAAAAGCAGTTTCAAGCAGAATCCAGACGACTGTTGGAGTTGATGATTAATTCGATTTATACCCACCGGGAGATCTTTTTGCGGGAGTTGATCTCCAATGCCAGCGACGCCATTGATAAATTGTATTACAAAGCGTTAACCGACGAGTCGGTCAGTTTTAATCAAGATCATTATTATATCAAGATCGCGGCGGACCGGGACCAGCGAATTCTGCGGATCAGCGACACCGGAATCGGCATGACCCGGGAAGAATTGGAGGATAATCTGGGGACGATCGCCAAGAGCGGTTCCTTGGCCTTTAAGAAAGAAAATGAATTAAAAGATGGTTACGATATCATCGGTCAATTCGGCGTCGGATTTTATTCCGCATTTATGGTGGCCGATACCGTCACGGTGATCAGTAAAGCGTTTGGCAGCGACGAAGCCTATCGCTGGGAATCGCAAGGGACGGACGGTTATACTATTGAACCTTGCGCTAAGGATACAGTCGGTACCGAGATTATCTTGAAGATCAAAGACGACACCGAAGATGAAAAATACGACGAGTATCTGGAGGAGTACCGGTTACGGGCCATCATTAAGAAATACTCCGATTTTATCCGCTATCCGATTAAGATGGATGTTTCGGAGCAAAAACTCAAAGAGGGCAGTAAGGACGAGTTCGAGAAGACCGTTAGCGAACAGACCGTCAACAGCATGGTGCCGATCTGGCGCAAGAATAAAAATGAGCTGACCGAAGAAGATTACGTGAACTTCTATATGGAGAAGCATTACGGTTTTGATAAGCCGGTCAAACATGTTCACATCAGCGCCGACGGAGCCGTTAGTTATACCGCGATTCTCTATATTCCGGAACGGATTCCTTTCGATTATTACACCCGGGAGTATGAAAAAGGACTGGAGTTATATTCGAACGGCGTTTTGATTATGAATAAATGCGCCGACCTTTTGCCGGACTTCTTCAGTTTTGTTAAGGGCTTGGTTGACTCCGAGGATTTATCGCTGAACATCTCCCGCGAAATGTTACAACATGACCGGCAACTAAAACTGATCGCCAAAAATATCAAAAATAAGATCAAAAATGAACTGCTTGATCTCTTGAAAAACAACCGAGAAAAGTACGAAGAGTTTTATCAGTCGTTTGGCAGACAATTGAAATACGGAGTTTACACTGAGTTTGGCGGCAACAAGGAACTGTTGCAAGATCTATTATTGTTCTATTCGTCAAAAGAGAAAAAACAAGTTACTCTCGATGAATATATTGCAAGAATGGCAGAGGATCAGAAATACATCTATTATGCGACCGGGGATTCCATCGCCCGCATTGAAAAGCTCCCGCAAACCGAGTTGGTCGCCGACAAAGGTTATGAGATTTTATATCTGACCGAGGATATCGACGAGTTTGCCGTCAAAATGTTAATCTCCTATAAAGAAAAAGAGTTTAAATCGGTCTCCAGCAGCGATCTTGGTATTGAACCGGCTGATAAGGAAGAAGCCGCCGAGGCCGAAACCGCCAATAAGGATTTGTTCGAAAAGATGAAGGCGATCCTGGCTGACAAAGTCAAGGATGTCCGTGTCTCAAAACGGTTAAAGTCACATCCGGTCTGCTTGACCAATGAAGGCGAAATCTCCATCGAGATGGAAAAAGTATTAAACGCCATGCCCAATAATCAAAACATCAAAGCGGATAAGGTACTAGAAATTAACTTAAATCACGAGGTATTTACAGCCTTAAAAGCAGCCTATGAAAAAGACCCCGCCAAATTGAGCCTGTTTACCAATCTTTTGTATAATCAAGCATTATTGATTGAAGGACTGCCGGTTCAGGATCCAGTGGAGTTTACCAACGATATCTGCAAATTAATGGTGTAAAGGGCACGAGCCAAAAAAGACTCCCAAAGGAATCCTTTGGGAGTCTTTTTACTTTGGGAAACCTTCTCTTTGCGGCTCCTACTGAACATTATGCGTTAGCTTCACGTCTTTCAACCGGAAGTTGTTACGAAGAATGGGAGGTCGGAACCATGGCGGGTACAATACGGGTATCAAACGTAGTGCGGATCCTGTTTTTAGGGTTACTGGCGATTGGGTTCGTCAGCGCAACGGTTGTAGGAGACAATCGTCCCAAACCGCCCTATCGAGTGCTCTATAGCAATGACACCACGCATATTCTGACCAATATCAGTCCGTATCACGGACGGCGGGAGCCATTTCGCCCCGAGATGCTGGAAGCGTCGGTCGATGAAACGGCCGGTACCGGAGTTGATGTCCATATTTTACAACCGGGAATGGGATGGGTGCCTTGGTGGCATAGTAAAGTTTATCCGTATGGCGAACATGTGCGTTGGATGAAGGAACGGTTTGGCGTCGACCCGCCACGAGGCGGTTTTGAAGCGTATATGGCCGAGGGCGGGGATTTGGTCAAAGTATTTGTCGACCGCTGTCATTTACGTGGCTTAGCGCCGTTCATCTCCATCCGCTTGAACGACGGTCATCGTTTGGAAGAAGCCGTCTCTCCTCCGGGAAGCAAAAACCTCAAATATTCCTGGCACAGCCTATCCCGTTTCTACGTCGAACATCCGGAGTATCGTCTGGGCAATAATCCCAATGTCTGGGAGGAACGGGTTCTCAATTGGGTCTACCCGGAAGTGCGCAATTACCGTTTGCAATTTATCCGCGAAATCTGCGCCGGGTATGATATTGACGGCTTGGAACTGGATTTTATGCGTTATTACAGTTATTTCCGGTTGGCGGAGACCACCCGCGCACAACGGGTCGAGATTATGACGGAGTTTGTCCGCACGGTCCGGCAAGTACTCGATCAGACCGCTAAACCCGGCCAACGGCGGTGGTTATGCGTCCGGGTTCCGGCAATCCTGGCAATGCATGACGCCCTGGGGATCAATCTGCCGGCCATGGTCCGCAATGGCGTCGATATGGTGAATGTTTCCGCTTCGTATTTTACGGAACAGCAAAATGATTTTGCCCGGATTCGGCAGTTGATTCCGGAAGCGGCGGTTTATTTGGAAATGGCGCATAGCGCTTATAATTACCGGAGCGATCTGAATTTACCGGGAGCTTATGACAACTTTCAGTATCGCCGGGTCACCGACGAACAGTTTTACACTACCGCGCATCTGGCATACTCCCGGGGTTATGACGGAGTTAGCCTGTTTAACTTCGTTTATTACCGCGAGCATACAGCTCCGGAGTTAGGTCCGTTTCACGAACCGCCCTTTCCGATCATCAACCATCTGGGCGACCCCGCGTGGTTGGCTGGGCAGCCGCAGCATTACTTTTTGGCCAGCGGTTTTGTGCCGCGCGGGTATACGAAACGGCAACTGCCCATAAAATATAATCGGGGTCAAGCGCATGGTTTCACCATGGATCTTGCGCCGCCCCGCCGGGGCTGGCGTGGCAAGGGGCGAATGCGCATACAATGTGACCGCCGGCTGGGAGAGCGCCAATTCAGTGTATCCTTGAACGGCAAGCGTCTGAAACCGGTGAGCGATTGCAGTGAACCCTATCAAAATCCGTACCGTCCGTTTCTCGGCGGACCGGAATATCATCGTGCTTGGGCTGTCCCGGCTAAACTTTTGCGACCCGGGCCCAATCAAATTGATCTGAAGTTGGAGAAGGGTGAGACAGTCCAAGTGCTTTATCTGGATTTAGCGGTAAAATAACTGCCTTATCCATCATTGCTCATCCTATCCTTAATTCCAACGCTAAATTCGAATGCCGGAGGAGAAGGACCATGAATGATTTAAGTCCGGAAATCAAAGATAAGTTAACCAAAGTCTGTTTATGCAAGGGAATCTCCCGAGCCACCATTAAGCAGGCCATTCGCGAGGGAGCCGATACCGTCGTCAAAGTTCAGCAAAAGACCGGCGCCGGTTCGGGTTCTTGCGCCGGCCGGCGCTGTACCCCCAAAATTGCCGAGTTGTTCGCAGAGACTGAAAATTGAGTCGAATCAACACTATCAACCAAGAGGCTGTCTCAGACGAAGGGATCGCCTCTTTTTTATTGCCCCAATCGCCACGGCAATCGATCACTTATCCACAAAATGATCGCCTTGAGTCACACAATGATCTCATTTACTAACAAAATGATCTACGTTATTCACAAAACGATCTCATTTACTAACAAAAATAGATCAGTTATCCACAAAACGATCTCATTGAGTTACCAAAATAGATTAGTTATTCACAAAATGATCTGAGTTATTAACAAAACGATCTACGTTATTCACAAAATGAGATCAGTTATCCACAAAATGGGGTCCATGGATAGCGTATCCAGCGAAATAAGTCGAACCACATCAATAAACGCTGGAAAATAGTGATTATATTATTCTGATTCCGGAGGGAAGCTAATCCGGGGTGATGAAGATTTTCAACCGGAGACAAGCGAAATTCTTGTATAAACGGATTCAAGAGCTGGAGTATAAGCTGGAGCGGGCCAATCTCGCCGAATTTATGCAGTTGCTCCAGAACCCGACGCGGTTATTGTTTTTAAACTTCCTCTCCGGATTAGCGCGCGGGTTTGGGATCGCCATCGGACTCACGGTGATTGCCGGGGTGTTTTTATTATTGCTGACGCGACTGGCTAGTTTAAACTTACCGATCATTGGGAAATATATCGCTGATTTGGTACGGATCGTCAACCAGCAGTTGCGTCTCTATTCATAAACGAAAGGGGTAGCAAACATGGATCCTCAAAAAACAACTGAGTTCCGGGAGCGGTTATTGGCGGAAAAACGCCGGATTGAGATTGAACTCGAAAACTCGGATCGTTTCAACCTGAACCAGTCACTCAGTGATTCGGTGGGGGAACTATCAGCTTATGACAATCATCCGGCGGATTTGGGCTCGGAATTGTTTGAACGGGAAAAAGACCTCGCGTTATGGAACAATACCAACGAAACCTACCAACGAATTGACGAGGCGCTGGAGCGGTTGGATAACGGCAGTTACGGCCATTGCGAATTATGCGGTCAACCCATTGGGGAAGCCCGGTTGGATGCTTTGCCCTATACCAGTTTATGCATTGGTTGTGCCGAAGCGACCCAGGACGAGTTTGTCAACCGGAAACGCCCGATTGAAGAAGAAGTGTTGTCACCGCCTTTCGGAAGGACTTTTTTGGATGATTCGGATAATGTGGCCACCGATGGCGAGGATATTTGGCAATCGGTCGCGCGGTACGGCACTTCGGAGACCCCTTCGGATTTGGGAGGCGTTCGCTCGTATGGCGATCTGTTTTATGATGCCGATGAGGAGCAGGGGATTGTGCAATCCGTCGAAGGTGTCATTGATGTCACGGCCAATGATGAAATCGCGCCGGATCCCGGAAATCCCGATCAAGCGGATTGAACAAAAAAGGTTTTTGGAGATAGACAGCGAACTTTACAATCCGGGGCCAAAAAGCCCCGGAAGTTGTGTTTGAGTTGGAACGGTTAAAGTAGATGTAATGGGATGGTGTTCATGCCGTATGGTTTCATAGCAATCGCGCTGCTCGCGTTGGACCAGTTATCGAAATTGATCATTCAGACGTATTTGTCGCCATATCAAACCAAGCAACTTTGGGATGGCTGGTTTTCGATTACCTTTGTTAAAAATTACGGCGCCGCTTTTGGAATATTTCATTATCGAACTGTATTACTGACCAGTATTACGGTATTGATCTTTATCCTGCTTTGGGTATACCGGCGTCGGCTTTTGGGTTATCCGCCGATTTTTCGGTTGGGAGTCGCTTTGGCGACTGGCGGAGCGGCCGGTAATTTCGTAGACCGGGTGCGGCTTGGTTATGTGGTCGACTTTATTGACTTTCGTTACTGGCCGGTCTTTAATATCGCCGATATCGGAATCGTGGTGGGAGTTGGCTTGATCACCCTCTATTTATTGAAAGAAGAGATCAAAAAGTCGCAAAACCGTCATTCCAAGACAAGCAAGGAATTTGGAGGAGGGGAATCATGAAACCGATTTTATTTCAAATTTTTGGTTGGCCGGTGCATTCCTATGGTTTGATGCTGGCAATCGCGTTTTTGGTGGGAATCATCGGCTTGGGGCGGGTCGCGCCGAAACGGCTGGGTGTTCAATTTGATCAAATCGTCGATTTGGCGATGTGGATTTTAGTTGGAGCTGTGATCGGATCGCGAGTTGCGTATGTGATTACCGAATATCAACTATATCTCCGAGCGCCTTGGCAAGCTTTCAATCTGGCCTCCGGGGGTTTGGCTTTTCATGGCGGTTTGATCGGCGGTTTTTTAGCCGGGTTCTGGTTTTTGAAACGGAAAAAGATTTATCCGTGGACCTTGGCCGATCAAATTGCCCCTTTTATCGCGTTAGGTTATGCGATCGTTCGCATCGGTTGTTTGTTAAACGGTTGCTGTTACGGCAAACCGACGCAGGTGGCTTGGGCGCTGCGTTGCGCTGCGGCCGATTTTACTTTGCGGCATCCGACGCAACTCTATTCGCTGGTCGGTAGCCTGACGCTATTTGGCATTTTGTGGCGTTTACGGAACCACCGTCAGTTCCCCGGATTTTTATTCCTGCTTTATGTTGGATTATATTCGGTCTTGCGTTTCATCGTCGAAATTTTCCGGGTGGGACCAATGGTTTTACCGTGGCTGAGTCTGGCGCAAGCGGTTTGTTTGGCAATGGCGGTTATCGCTTTTGGCCTGATTTGGTTAATCCACCGTCGTTACCAGCGAGGGAGGCTGGGTTCCGATGCCGGTACAGAAATTAACGGTTGAACCGGACCATTCGGAACAACGGTTAGACCGGTTCCTAACCGACGCCGGCCTTTGGCCCTCTCGGGCTTTTGTGCAAAAGATTATCGATGCCGGCGGAGTGACCCGGCGCGGCAAGACACTGAAAGCAAGTTATAAAGTTGAATGCGGTGACAAGCTGGAGGTCAGTTGGGAAGATCCGCAGCCTTTGGCGATCCTTTCGGAAGCGATTCGCTTGGATATTCTTTACGAAGACCGGGACTTGATTGTGGTGAACAAACCCCGGGGGATGGTGGTCCACCCGGCGGCCGGCAATTATCAGGGAACCTTGGTTAATGCGTTGTTGGGGCATTGTACCGACCTGTCCGGCATTGGCGGGGTGATCCGCCCGGGAATCGTTCATCGCCTGGATAAGGACACGTCGGGGGTTTTGGTGGTTGCCAAAAATGATCAAAGTCATTTGAGCTTGGCGAAACAGATTAAAGATCGTCAGATGAAACGGATTTATAAAGTACTGGTGCATGGGCGTCCGCCGGCGCAGGGACGGATTGAAGCGCCTATCGGACGGCATCCGGTCGAACGCAAGAAAATGGCGGTGGTTTCGACCGGGAAATATGCGGCCACCAATTATCAAGTCCTTGAATATCTCGGACAATATACCTATCTGGAAGCACGGTTGGAGACAGGACGAACGCACCAAATCCGAGTTCACTTCAGTCACCTTGGATTTCCCTTGGTCGGCGACCCGATCTACGGTTACCGGAAAGAAGCGGTCCCCATCCAGGGACAGGCGCTTCACGCCGGATTGCTTGGGTTTGTCCATCCCCGAACTGGCGAGTATTTGGAGTTCACCACCGCGATTCCAGAACCGATGGCGAACGCGCTGGAATGGTGTAAAAAAAGGGAGGCTATTCTAGCGCCTCCCCGGGGAGGAAATTAAGATTGGCGGATCGTGGGACGGGTCAAGTCAAGCAAACCGAGCACCACATGGGCAAGTCCGAATCCTAAAACGCCTGCGCCCCATTTTTGTTTGAGTCGTGAGGCGCCGAGACTGGAAACGAAAGTTCCGACCCCGGCAACAATGAGACTGGTCGAGGTAGCTTTCATTGTCTCACCTCCCAGCAATAGTATTGCCAAAAGCTGCAATTTGCCATTGGATATATTGAAATTCGTTTTTTAAAATTGTTCCAATAATGGTTGACGAAAAGGGTAGATGGTGATATACTTGCTATAGCAAAAATGAAGTAGAAGCCATCCGCTTCTCACCTGTGGATTTTAATCCCCGGGTCAATAAAGTCAATCATTTTGATTTACGACTTTTTGAGCGGGTGGAGTATACCCGCTTTTTTTTGTTGAATGTTTTTGGGAGGTGTCAGCTGATTAGTAACGAGTTGCGAATTAATGAGGAGATCCGAGCTAAGGAGATCCGGGTAGTAAGTGGTGAAGGCGAACAGTTAGGCATTATGTTGGTTCGGGATGCTTTGCGGATCGCTCAGGAAAAAGAGTTAGATCTGGTCGAAGTGGCGCCAACTGCCAAACCGCCGGTTTGTCGAATTATGGATTATGGCAAGTACCGTTACGAGCAGAGTAAACGTGAACGGGAAGCCCGTAAGAAACAGCGTATCATTGAAGTGAAAGAGATTCGCATGACTCCGAAAATCGAAGATCATGATTTTCAGGTCAAAATCAAAGCTGCCCAAAAATTTCTCAAGGATGGAGATAAAGTCAAGGCGATGATCCGTTTTCGTGGACGGGAAATCGTTCATGCTGATTTAGGAAAAACCCTCCTGATGCAACTCTTTGAGAATGTAAAGGATATTTCGGTCATGGAACGCGAACCGAAAATTGAAGGCAAAAACATGATTATGATATTAGCGGGTAAATCCGAATAGGGAGGAGCAACGGTTATGCCAAAAATGAAGACTCACCGTGGAGCTGCCAAACGTTTTAAAGTTACTGGTAGTGGCAAAATTAAGAAGAACAATGCCTTTAAACGTCACCTTTTAGAATCCAAGAACGCGAAACGTAAACGGGGTCTGCGCAAGGCTGAGGTTATCAGTCACGGCGACGAACGGCGCGTCAAGCGTATGCTTTGCCTATAGTAATTTTTTGAGGAGGAGTTCACTATGCCGAGAGCTAAAGGCGGATTTAAAACCCGTCATCGTCATAAAAAAATTCTTAAGCTTGCCAAAGGGTATCGGGGTTCAAAAAGCCGGATCTTTCATCCAGCCAACGCCCAAGTTTTAAAATCCCTAGCCTATGCGTTTAGAGACCGTCGCGCGAAAAAACGCGATTTCCGGAAACTCTGGATCACCCGGATTAACGCAGCGGCACGGATTAACGGTATGTCTTACAGCACTTTTATCAACGGCCTCAAAAAAGCCGGAGTCCAAGTGAACCGGAAGGTGTTAGCCGACATCGCAGTACATGACAGTCAAGCGTTTCAAGATTTAGTTGGGATCGCCAAAACCAGCAAATAAAATTCATCATTCGTTTATTTTAGACCGTGTACAAGCTACACGGTTTTGTGTTAGCTGAGAACCCCGCAGAATCGCGGTTAATCCGCAATAAAAAGGCCCGGGTGCAAACCCGGGCCTTACGTTTCGAGTCGTTATTATAATTCAACAACCAACAAGTCAACCCGGTTATCCAGGGTGCTTTGATTGCCGGCGAGGAAGGAGTAGACCTTACCGCTTTCAATGGTGCTAATTTTATCAGCACCGATTCCCGCTTTGAGCAAGTATGTTTTGATTGCTTCCAAACGTTGTTTGGAGATCGCCACGTTTTCTTTGGCGGCGCCAAAATCTTTGGAATTGGCAACCAAAATAATGAAGCTATTCGGTGCGGCTTTCAATTTCTCAATGGTCTGGTCTAATTTACTGTTTTGAGCCGGATCCCAAGTTGGGGCTTGTTTGGCGAAGAGAATGGATTGATTACGGTCATTCCAAGTTGCGGGATTGGTGTCCCACATGGAGATGTCAACGCGACGGTTGTACCACCAGGACTCTTCATTATGCCCTTTTTTAATCGGGAATTCTTCGCCATAGGAATTGACGGTGATCTTTGCCGGATCGAAACCTTGTTTAATCAATGCCTGTTTCACGGTTTCGGCACGTTTGGCGGCTAATTGCTGGTTGTATTCTCGGGTGCCCCGTTCATCGGCATGACCGTCGATTAGGATATAAGCATCGGGATAAGATTTCAGCACATTGAGATCAAAGTTCAAACGGGCGGTTTGATCTTGGCGAACGCTAAATTGGTCGAAATCAAAGAAGAGCGATTGCAATGAAGCGTTTAACGCCAATTTCAGAGTTTCTTTCGGCTGTTCTACGACGGGAGCGGGAGTTGCCGGCGCCGGTTCAACATATTGTTGAACGGAGAAACCTGCGGCAAAGGTCGATGATTTACCGTCTGGATTCGTGATAACGACATCGTAGTCGCCGACCGGTTGATTGGTCAGGTCGAAGTCCAGCGCGGTTTTCTCCGCAGAACTAAAGTCGGTGTTGGTTCCGACGATTTCCGGTTGGCCGTTTTTGACCAATTTGCCCGTGGCTTTCGGATCAAATTCCGTACCGGTAAAGGTGATTTTCACAAAACCTTTATTAAAACCGTTGTTCGGGACAATCATAACAATCGTCGGCGGTTGATTCTCCAGGGCGAAAACTTTGGCAAGGGTGTTGGTTTTACCGTCATCATTGGTAACCGTTACGTCATAGACGCCGGCGGTCGCTCCATTGAAGTCGAAATCGCAAGTCAATTGCGAATCGCTGGAAATGGCAACCTTGGCGCCGGGAATGTCCTTTAAATCCTTGGCGCTTAATTTAACGGCGGCGCCATTACGGAAATAAATACCGGCGATGGTGACGGACAGGGTTGTTTTGACCAACCCTTGTTTCGGAACGATCGATGTAACCACCGGAGCGGGGTACTCCAGGGTAAAAGCACTCGCCAACGTAGCGGTTTTTTTGGAGTTTGCCACGACAACGTCGTATTGCCCAACCGCTTTTCCGGTGAGGTCAAATGTCGCGACAATTTCGGTTTTGGAGTTGAACTTCACTCCCGAAGCAAGTATCTCGGGTTTGCCGGCTTGAACTAACTTTGCGGTGGTTTTCTTGTTGTACTTCGCGCCGGTAATGGTCAGGGTGACCGGTGCGTTGTTGAGCGCCTTGTTGATTGAGACCGCTGAAATTTTCGGTGTAAATACAAAACATCCAAGGGTCACGGCACTAAACGTCAGGATCAGCGCCATGCTAAGAACGATAGCTTTAAGTAATTTGGCCCGCATCGTTTTAACACCTCCATAATTATTAAGGATATTTTCTAGGGATATTGGAAAAATCCTTTTTCATCACTCGAAAAATAGTCATTTTTTAGCAAATTATTTTCATTCCCAATACCAAATGAATCGATGTCCCCAAAATTTCCTTGCTTTACGTTTGCTTTACCCATAAAATAGGCTCAATAAACGATTTTCATTATCGGTGACGGTTTGGATTTTTGTCTCCAACCGGATTATTGCTGAGTTATCGGTTAGACACGGATATTGGGAGATGATCCGATTTGAAACAGTCAAAAAGCAAAACGATGACGATTATTACTCATTCGCAGTTGTTTGAGGCTCTCGGTACCGAGCAAAAAGAGACATTAAGCCGGTGCGCGACCCTCCGGACGGTTTCCAAAGGGGAAACGGTTTTTACCGAAGGGACCGTGGCCGATGAATTTGTCATCGTCGGCTCCGGACAGGTGAAGGTCGTCAAATTTTCCGCAAATGGCAAGGAGCAGATCCTCCACGTGCTTGGTCCGTACGAACCGGTCGGCGAGGTCGCGGTCTTTTCCGGCGGCGCCTATCCGGCAACTTGTATTGCATTGACCGCTATTGAGATCTGCAGCATTCAACGCGTCCAGCTGATCAGTCTGATCCAGGCCCAGCCGCAGATCGCCTTCGACCTTTTAGCCGTACTCTCCCGGCGGTTGCAGCATTTCAGCCGGTTACTGGAGAGTCTTTCGTTGGACGAATCCCAGGTTAAATTGGCCAAATACATCCACCAATATTGTTTGGCGCAACCCGTGGTTCGCGACGAATTCGTTTTGCCCATGAGCAAGGGTGAACTGGCGAAAGCTCTTGGCATCACCGCGGAAACCCTGTCGCGAAGCTTCGCAAAACTGAAACGCGAAGGAGTCGTTAACGTCAAAGGACGGACCATTCGGGTCCAGGATTGGGACCGGTTGACCCGGTTGTTGAATTAAATTTTGAAAATTTGATCTATGTCAAAGATTTTCATTGCGACGCCTGATATAGTAAAGCTACGAACCGAGCAATTGATGATGAAGTCAATTCGCTCTTTACGTACAAATTTGCTGAATGGAGTGTTGACAATGGCAATTCGCAAAATTATTAAAATTGATGAAGATAAGTGTAACGGTTGCGGCCTTTGTGTGCCGTCCTGCGCCGAGGGCGCGCTGCAAATTATCGACGGGAAGGCCCGGGTCGTCAAAGATCAATATTGCGACGGACTCGGCGCTTGTCTGGGCGAGTGCCCCCAAGGCGCGCTCGAAGTGATCGAACGGGAAGCCGATGATTTCGATGAAGCAGCCGCTAAAGCGCATGTCGCTAAAACAACGCCGGCGGCCCCCGTTCAGCACGGCGGTTGCCCGGGTTCCCGGATGATGATGTTCAACCGCGAGTCAGGCCCTGTGAGTAACGCAGCGGGCGGAACCCGTTCCGAATTGCGGCAATGGCCGATCCAACTGCACCTGGTTCCGGAAAACGCGCCGTATCTTAATGAAGCGGATCTGTTGATTGCCGCCGATTGCGTACCGTTTGCCTATCCGGACTTTCACCGGCGTTTCCTCAAAGGCAAGGCCTTGCTGATCGGCTGTCCGAAACTGGACGATTCCGAGACGTATCTCGCGAAACTTACGGAAATTTTTAAACGGAACAATCTTAACAGTGTGACCGTTGCCCATATGGAGGTTCCGTGTTGTTTCGGAATGGTTCATTTGGTCAAAGAAGCCCTGAAACGATCGGGGGCCAAAATTCCTTTTTACGATACCACAATCACCATTGACGGGGAGATCAAACAGGATTGACCTTGACAACGAATGCCGGCGTTGCGACTTTTCACCGTTCGTTGCGAAAGAACTTCAGAAATTGACAATCGACTTTAGCCTACTCTATTTTGAGCGCTGCAAGAAAGCGACTCATGATAAGGTAGGCTAATCGTTTATCAACGTTTTTACAGTACCGCATCATACCAATTAGGGTTTTGACTCTTTTGTCTCCTCATTCATGGTATACACCAGTACCTCCGCGAAATAGTCCACCGCGCGATAGACCTTCTCCAACGTTGAGTTTTGATCGCCGAATTCGACAATCACCGAATGGTCGTGCAAATGCTGGTTATAGCGGGCGTCGGAAAGCAGCAGTCCGTCGCATAACCCCGGATAATAATGGTTCATGGCTGCTTCCAATTTCTTGGCGAACGTCAAGTTTTTACGCCAGTTGGGATGGGGCAATCCCATCTTATCGCTTCCCACTACCAATGAAATGGTCGCCGTATCCTGCCCGTGGACGCTGGCGGTGGCGTCGACCCCGGGAGTCGCATTCCGGTGGATATCCAAGACCACTTTGATACTGGGGTATTCCTTCAGGTATTTCATGGCCGTGACTTGTGAACGTTTATAAGAATCGCGAAATGGGAACGTATCGTGAATATCCTCATTATGAATGGTCTTGATGCCGTATTTGGTCTCCAAAAGCTTTTGCAGATAGGATCCAACCAGCACGATATCGCCTTTGGCGTTGGGCGTATGGTCCTTACCGCTATTGGGGATATAGGATTCGGTCGTATGGGAGTGGTATATAAAGACTGTCGGTTCACCGGATAATGGCGGCGGTTCAGCGCTGGGCGGCGACTCCGGGCTGGGTTCGGCTTGAACAGGCGGTTGAATCCCTTTGACCAATTGCACCGGTTTTGGCTTGACCAACGCCAACAACGGCAATTGCGCCTTGAGTATTTCTTGCGGCGTTGCATTAGCGATATTGGCGGCGAGACGCCAGTAAATTTCGGTCCAGTTAAAATTGAAAAAAGTGAAAGGGTCGTCTTCATCAACCGAACGGTCCAAGGCCGGAATCCCTTTCCGTAAAATAAATCGACTGGTTTGGGTATCCAAACGAATCGGACCTGCCCGCAGACTGGACACCATTGTTTTGGTCGAATGACCGGTCGTGGTACGAAGGGCAATCACCGCCAAGGCGCTGATCAACATTAAGAGAATTCCGAGCGTACCAAAGAAGAACCATGGCGGAATATGCGCGGATTTATTTTTAGCGATCGGCTCCAGCAAGTCCACCCACCTTTCCTGCCTAAAATATATGACAGACATTGGAAGGATAGAACCTCCCGTTTGCCCTGTCGGTCCGAAAAACTGCAATATTACCTTTTTGTAAAGCTTTTTAAAAACAGCGAAAAGAATATGGCAAAAATGAAATCCCCTCATATACTAGGGAGGAACTTAAAAATAAACGCGCATGTGTGAAAAGGAGTGGAATTACACGATGCAGTGTGACGATTGCGGCGGAAAGAACTGGTGCTGGCGCGAATATTGTCGTCGTTGCGGCGGCCAGTTATATAAAAGTAATAAACATTTGGAAACCGAAGAACATTCATTTTTGGAGCGAATGTTTCGCAGAAACCAATATTAGGCGAACCGGCGCTGATTACCAGTGGTCGTTGATTCGCTGGATGAAAGATTTCTGCGATGACTTCAAATAGTAGAAGTTTTCCATTCAACCATCTTTCAACATAATTGCAATCGATTGAATAATTCATGGTGATTTTTGAGGCTGAAGCGATTCAGCCTTTTCTTTTTGGAATTTTTACGGTTCATTTGAACGGCAATATTGCTCCAGTTGGCTGTAAGCTATCGGTTTGCGAAAAAAATGAATTAAAAGACTAAGGAACGGCTCAAATGGATATTTTACTAAGAGTTCGATTGATGCGGAGTGAACTGCAATTCGCACCGCATTGTCCTTTAATTTACTGTCAACGTTGGAGCAAGACCAATCCGGAGCGGGAGAGCCATGGCGAAGTTTGTTGCGCTAACAATCTTGATACCGATCATCGGTTCAATGTTATTGCCCATTGTGGGTCAAATATCGGCGAAAATCCGCAACCTTCTGGCGTTATTGCTGGTTGGGGCCGCGTTTGGAACATCCGTCGCATTGGCGGGGGTGGTTTTTTCGGGGCGGACAATCTACATCGACATTCCTTTGGTACTGGGGTTTGATCTCAATTTAACGGCCGATGTTTTAGGGGTGTTTATGGCGCTGTCCGCTTCGTTGGTGGGTTTGTTGATTGTGTTGTATTCTTTCGGTTATATCCGCCATTATCAAAATCTAGACGAATACTACTTCATGGTAGTTCTCTTTCTGGGCGCGATGATGGGTTTGGTTTACTCGAAAAACCTGATCTTCATCTATTTGTTCTGGGAGATCTCGGCTGTTTGTTGCTGGCGGCTGATTGGCTTCTTCCGGGAACGGGAGGTTGTCTTACGGGCTGATAAAGCGTTTTTGATCACAATTGGCGGGGCTTTGGCTATGTTGCTCGGGTTTGTCATTATCGATAGTCAGTACGGCACCTTCAACCTCAATGAACTGCACGGTAAATCAGCGCCCGATCTTGCGGTGTTGCTGATTATGATCGGCATCTTCGCTAAGTCGGCGACCATGCCGCTTCACAGTTGGCTACCCGACGCGGGAGTGGCCCCGTCGCCGGTTACCGCTTTACTCCATGCGGCGGTTCTGGTCAAGATCGGTGTGTTTGTTTTTGCCCGAATTTTTGTCGGAACCATGACCTTGAGTGAGTTTTGGCAGCAAGTTTTGCCCGTGGTGGTTACAATTAGCGCAATCGTCACCGGCGCCGCCGCGTTAACGGAGAGCGATCTCAAACGGGTCATCGCTTATTCGACGATCAGCCAATTGGCCTTTATTTTCCTCGGTTTATTGATGCGAAATCAACTGGCGGTAACGGGCGGATTGTTATTTATCATGTATCACGCCATTTCGAAGGGCGGTTTATTCCTGTGCGCCGGAATCGTTGAACATGCCATGCATACCAAAGATATGCGGCAGATGGGCGGACTGATCAAGACCATGCCCGTTACGGCGCTGGCGTTTGCGCTATGTTCCTTGTCGGTTATGGGGATTCCGCCGTTTGGCGGTTTTTTTGGGAAATACATGATTATTACCGGGGCGGTCCAAGACGGGTTCCCGGGGATTGCCGGTCTTTTTGTTTTGGGGTCGTTTTTAACCATTTTATATTTGGCGCGGGTGTTTGTCCTGGTTTTTCTGGGTGAACCCCAAACCGGTCACTTGGCCAAAGAAGGTTCTCCCACCATGTTGACGGCAGTCGTGATATTAGCGGCGCTGTCGTTAATCACCGGTTTATTGGTCCGTTTCCCAAGCGAATTTGTCCAAGCTGCCGTGCGGCAGATGACGGGGAGTTAAAAGATGGACCCAATGTTACTGTTGGCGTGGACGTTCATTCCCGGAGCAATCGGTATTTTATTATTGGTTATTCCGGGTCGCACGAAATTTCTCCATGAATTATTGACAATCCTGACGACCGCGGCGGTGACGGGGATCGCCATCCGGCTCTGGGACCGGCCGGTCGCGCTCACCGTTCCCTGGGCCGGCTTTGGCATTGATTTTCAATTGCGGTCTGACCGGTTTAGCCAATTGTTCGCGGCGGCCATTGCCGGATTTTCCTTGTTAATTGCAGTCTATTCCTGGAAGTTCATGGCGCGACACCGACGCAAGCACCAGTTTTATGGATTGATGCTGATCTCGGAAACATTGGCCTTGGGTTCGGTGATCGCCAACAATCTTCTTTTAATGCTCGTGTGCTGGGAAGCGTTGATGATCACCCTCTACGGCATGATCGCCATCGGGAACGAACGGGCTTGGCGCACCGCCATGAAGACTTTTATCATTGTGGGATTTTCCGATCTCTGTTTGATGTTGGGCGTGGGAATGGCGGGGGTCCAGGCCAAAACGCTGGTGATGACGGAGATCCATTTATCCGTGGCGGGGCTTGGTGGGGTAGCCTATGTCTTACTCATGATCGGCGCCATTGCCAAAGCCGGCGCCGTGCCGTTTCACACGTGGATTCCCGATGCGGCAATCGATGCGCCGTTGCCCTTTATGGCCTTCTTGCCGGCGTCGGTTGAGAAGCTGATCGGTATTTATTTAGCGACCCGAATAACGTTGGATTTTTTCACGATCAATTCGGCGTTGGAAATGTTCATGATGGGAATGGGCGCCGTTACCATCGTGATTGCCTCGAGCATGGTGCTTTTGCAGACCGAATTTAAACGGTTGCTCTCATACTCAGCCATCAGCCAAGTCGGTTATATTTTGTTGGGAATCGGTAGCGGTACTCCGATCGGCGTGGTCGGCGGACTGCTCCATATGCTCAACCACGCCATCTACAAAACCGCTCTGTTCCTAACTGCCGGCGCGGTGGAGAAGGAAGCGGGCACCACCGAACTCAAGCGCCTGGGCGGCTTGGCCAAACCGATGCCGTTAACATTCGGTTGCTTTTTAATCGCTGCGGCGGCCATGGCCGGGTTCCCCGGCTTGAGCGCGTTTGTCTCCAAGGAATTGATCTTTGAAAGCCTGCTTGAGCACGATCAAACGTTGTTTTTTATGGTGGCGGTTCTCGGGGTCTTCTTGAACACAATTGCGTTTGTAAAGTTGGGCCATGCGGTCTTTTTTGGCCGATCAAGCACTAAACAAGTTGCCGAGGTTCATTGGACCATGGCCTTGCCGATGCTGATATTGGCGGCGCTTTGTATTGTTTTTGGGTTGTACAACCGACTACCGGTCGATTATTTGATCAAACCGGCGTTGGGGGAGCGGTTGGGCCCTGAGTTGGCGGAGGCGGGTTTCGATTTTACGTTGGGCGGTCTTTTCTGGGTGACGGTGGGAACCTTGGCCGTTGCGGCGTTGAGTCACTGGTTCGGGCTGAAATCGAGCGGGTGCGGAGCCGGCGCCACCGATTACATCCGGAATTTCCCGGTTCTCAAAACCATCTATAATTTGGCGGAAAAGCGGGTGTTTGACCCCTATGACTTCTGTCGGCCGGTCGTGAGAGGAATCGTCCACGGGTTGTTCGTGTTTGAACGTTCGGTGGATTGGCTCTTCCAGCGTTTGATTCCATGGGCGGCGCAGCGGCTTAGCGGGTTACGGGCGGTGCATACCGGCCGGTACGACCATTATCTGGCGTGGTCAATCGGGGGAATGGTTGGGATAGTCATCTATCTTACCTGGTTTATGAAGTGAGTAGTGGCCTTAAGCCGCTAACCGGAAGAACCTCAGGAGGAACCTGTCGTGCTGTTAGCATTAATTTTTGTACCGTTACTCGGAGCGGCTTTGATGCCGATCTTACGGAAACTATGGTCTCGGGGAGCCACTGTAGTGACAGTGCTTGCAGCCGGTTTATTATTGGCGATTACGGGTTGGTTGGCTTTTTACTCAAGTAGCCGCAATTTTCAATTGAACCAAAGCGTTTTGGGCGGGATGCTTTCTTTGCGGATTGACGGCCTATCCTTAGTGGTGTTGCTGGCAATCAGCTTGGTTTTGACAGTCACCGTATTTTTTGCGATCGGTTATCCGTTGGATCCTGATCGCCGGCCCGGTTGTTACGCGTTGTTGTTGCTGGCGGTGACCGGAATGGACGGATTGGTGATGGCGACCGACCTGTTTTCATTGTATGTTTTTTTGGAAATTTTATCAGTCAGCGTCTTTATATTAATCGCGTACCAGATTGACGCTCATGGTCTCGAAGGCGCTTTCAAATATATGATGTTGTCGGCGGTCGCCACGACCTTGTTGTTGGTCGCGATTGCGCTGTTGTTTGCCATGACCGGCAGCGTCGCTTTTGTCGAACTTAAAAAAGTCGGCGCGTTTTCCGGAACGTTGGGATACCAGTTGGCCTTGGCTTTGAGCGTTTTCGCCTTTGCGTTGAAAGGCGGGATTATGCCGTTTCACGGCTGGCTGCCGGACGCTTATACCGGAGCGCCGGCGCCGGTCGCGGTTTTCCTGGGCGGAATCGTTACCAAGGTAGCGGGAATCTATACCTTGATGCGGGTGATCATCGCGGTATTCGGTTTTAGCAAGCCGTTGACCACGATATTGCTATTTTTGGCGGCGGTCTCAATCATCCTGGGTTCGTTTTTCGCGTTGGGTCAAAAGAATTTCCAACGGATGTTGGCTTTTTCAAGCATCAGCCAGATCGGTTATATTGTGGCCGGTTTCGCCACCGGTTCGGTGTTGGGACTGTTGGGAGCGGCATTCCATTTCTTCAACCATGCCATTTTTAAGTCGTTGTTGTTCCTGAACGCCGGTTCGGTAGAAGCGGCTACCGGGACCCGGGAATTTGATCGGTTGGGCGGGTTGACGCAAAAAATGCCGGTCACCGGTTACACCTCGATTATCGCGATGTTGTCGACCGCCGGAATTCCGCCGTTGGGCGGTTTCTGGAGCAAATTATTGATCATTATGGCTTTATGGATGACCGGTTATCGTCTTTATGCGGCCATTGCGGTTTTTGCCAGTGTCGTTACTTTGGCTTATCTGCTTTCCTTGCAACGCGCGGTCTTTTTCGGGAAATTGAAAGAAGGATTGGAAAATATTAACGAAGTGGCGCCGGTCGCCTATTTCCCCGCGCTTTTGATGGCCGTGATTACCATTGGGATCGGTATCGCTTTTCCGTTTGTTATCGACAAACTGATTCTTCCGGTTCGATCCGTTTTGGAACTGACCGTGAAGTAGGAAGAAAGTAGGAAGAAAGTAGGATGGTGACTCAACTGTTTTTGGTGACAGTCTTAGTTGTGACCGCCGTCATGGCCGTTTTTGCTGCTGATTTGCTTCGCGGCGCTGTGGCCTTGGCGTTATGCAGCGTTGCCTTGACCTTGGTAGTGTTTAAGTCGGCGCCGCTGGCGGCTGTCTTTGAACTTTCGGTTTGTGCCGGATTGATTACCGTGCTGTTTATCAATGGCATCAGCCTGACCACTCCCCGGACCGAGGAAGAAGCCAAGCAGGTAGTGAAAACGCACTACCGGAAATTTGCCTTGTTGCCGTTGCTCGTGATCGTTTGCGGGTTTTTGCTCTGGGTAAACGTCCCCCGGATTGTCACCGGAATTCCGATCACGACAGTGAGTGACGGCCGAATCGTCGGGCAGATTCTCTGGAACACCCGGGGGCTCGACCTAATCGGACAAATCACGATCATGCTTGTGGGCGTATATGGCGTGGTCGTCTTGTTTAAGCGAGGGAAGATCAATGAATGAATTGGGTTTAAATTTAATCGCAGTCGTGCTGTTAATTGTGATCGGCCTCTATACCTTGATGGCCTCCCAAAACATGCTGCGGATGTTGATTGGTTTTGAGGTGATGGCGAAAGGGGTTACCCTTGCCTTCATCACCGCGGGCGCCGCCAATGGTAAAGTGGCCCTCGGTCAGGCGTTGGCTATCACCGTGATCGTCATCGAAGTGGTTTTTGTGGCGATTGCGGTGGCCATTGTGATGCTGGCCGCCAAAAAGTTTAAAGGTCTCAATGTTCGTAAACTAACCAACCTGAAAGGATGAACCCGCAATGAACGAATCCGGTTTCTTGCTTTATCCGCCGGTTGCGTTTGCAATCTTCACGCTGCTGGGGCTGCTCTTACTCGCCTTGGGTTCGAAAATGGCGGCCCAGGGCCAGTCACACCGGGACAAGCATACCATGTATATGTGCGGCGAGGATGTGCCGGCCGTGAAAGTTCATCCGGACTATGGCGCATTTTTCCCGTTCGCTTTGTTTTTTACGATTATTCACGTAGCCGCGTTGATTATGGCCACCTTGCCGGCGGGGAATATTGCGCTGTTGGGGATCTTCTATCTGACCGGCGTGGCGTTGTCGTTATACACGTTGATGGTGAGGTGAGCGGCGCTGCTGGAAAAAATCATCCGTTGGGCCCGGGTTAAATCCCCTTGGGTGCTGCACTTCAACACCGGTTCCTGTAATGCCTGCGATATCGAAGTGGTGGCGGCCTTGACTCCCAAGTTCGACTTGGAACGATTCGGAATTCAGCAAAAAGGGACGCCGCGACACGCCGATATCATTCTTTGCTCCGGCCCGGTGACCCGGCAACAGCAAGACCGTCTGCGCCGGATTTACGAACAGATGCCGGAACCTAAATTTATCGTGGCGGTCGGCACCTGCGCCTGTTCGGGCGGAGTTTTCCACGGCTGTTATAGCGTGACCGGCGGTTTGGATTCCACCATTCCGGTGGCGGCCTATATCCCCGGCTGCCCGGCCCGGCCCGAGGCGATCATTGACGGAGTCGTCAAGTTGCTGGAGCGGATCGACCAACCGGACGCCGGTAGCACGGATGTCACCGAAAATCCGATTGTCATTGGAGAAATTCCGGATGAAGGAGGGGCTTGCCACGATGAGCAACGCAACACTGACTGAATTTTTAGCGCAAAAATTCGCGGCTGTGGTAGCGGAGGTGACCACGCCCCGGGAACGCCGGGTGTTTGGCACGGTCGCTCCCGACAAACTGGTGGAGGTCACCCAAGCGTTGAAAGATTGGGGGATGGTTGAGATCGGAACAATCACTGGGCTGGATAGCGGCGCCAATTTCGAGGTCATTTATCATTTCTACGACAACGAAGGGTTGGTTTTCAACCTCAAAGTCTTTACACCGCGGGAAAATCCGGTCATTCCCTCGGTTTGCGCAATCTATCCCGGCGTGTTTCTCTACGAACGGGAATTAATGGACTTGCTCGGCATCCGGGTTGAAAACACGCCGCCGGCCCGGCGCTATCCGTTGCCGGACAATTGGCCGGACGGGAATTACCCGTTACGCAAGGACTGGCAGGGACTCCCCGCGGAAGGAGCCGGACCAAATGGGTGAAATGAAGATCACGATGGGACCCCAACATCCTGCGTTAAAGGAACCGGAAAGTTTCGACCTGATCCTGGACGGCGAACGGATTGTCGACGCCGAAGTCAAAGTCGGCTATAACCATCGCGGAATCGAAAAGGCTTGTGAGAACCGGAGTTACGTTCAGAGCATCTATCTGACCGAACGGGTCTGCGGGATCTGCTCCCACTCCCATTCGACAGCGTATGTACAAGCGGTTGAGGAGATCGCCGGGGTGGAACTGCCGCTCCGGGCGCAATACATTCGCGGGATTATTGGCGAGTTGGAACGCTTGCACAGCCACTTGTTATGGCTCGGGGTGGCCGCCCATGAAGTGGGATTCGACACCCTGTTTATGTACTCATGGCGCGACCGGGAACTGGTGATGGATATTTTGGCGGTGATCTCCGGCAACCGGGTCAATTACGGGATCAACTCCATTGGGGGAGTGCGCCGGGATATCACGCCGGAGCAGACGACGCAGATCTATCAAATCCTCGACAAACTGGTCGAACGGACGGAATTTTATCAAAAGGTCGTTTTGGGCGAACCGACCTTTAAGGGCCGGTTGGCCGGTGTCGGCAAGCTCTCCAAAGCGGATGCCGAAAAATTCGGCGCGGTCGGACCGATGGCGCGCGGTTCGGCGGTTGCCCGCGATACGCGCGTCAATGACCCCTACGGCGTTTATCAACAGGTCAAGGTCAACCTGATCACCGACGAACACTGCGACGTGCTGGGCCGGGCGATCGTCCGGGTGCGGGAGTTATTGGAAAGCTATCGCCTGATCCGGGAGATGTTGCAAAACCTGCCGGAAGGACCGTTGGCGGTGAAAGTGCCGCGCAAGATTCCGGCGGGGGAGGCGTTGTCCCGTTATGAGGCGCCGCGGGGTGAAAACATCCATTATGTCCGCTCCAACGGGACGGAAATGCCGGAGCGGGTCAAGATCCGGGCGGCGACCCTGGGCAATATCCCGGCGGTCCGTCAGATGTTGCGCGGCGGTTACCTGGCGGATTTTCCGATCATCATTGCGGCGATGGATCCCTGTTTCTCCTGTACCGACCGGTCGATTCAGTTGATCCGGGGCAAGCGGGCGGAGATCGTCGAATGGGGCCGGCTCCGGCAATATAGCATCCAATGGTACCGGGAACGCGGGATCGATCTGTCCGTACTTCACTAAAAGCGTGGTGTGACGATGAGTGTCGGCTGGAGTCTTTTTTATATGTTGATCTTTCCGGGGTTTTTCTTTCTCAGTTCGTACGGGTTGATCTGCGAATGGCTGGACCGCAAGTTGTACGCCCGTTTTCAAAACCGGGTCGGACCGCCGTGGTATCAGCCGGAAGCCGATTTTATCAAGTTAATGGCGAAAGAAGCGATTATTCCGGCGGCCGGCGACCCGGCGATGTTCCGTTCATTGCCGGTGGTCGCCCTGGCGGCGGTGCTGACGGCGTTTTTATATATTCCGGTTGTTGGTATTGCCGCGCCGCTTCCGTTCGAAGGAGATTTGGTCGTGGTATTTTACTTGTTAACCATCCCGACCCTCACCTTTTTCCTGGCCGGTTGGAGTTCCACGTCTCTTTTTGCGACGCTTGGTTCGGTGCGCAACTTAACCCAGTTGTTCGCTTATGAAGTTCCGTTACTGATCGTGTTGCTCGGTCCGGCGTTGCTCGCCGGTACCTGGTCGATCAGTGGCATCACCCGATATTTCTCAGCCCATCCGGCTTTTTTATGCGCCAACCTTTTAGGGTTCGGGGTCGCGATGATCGCGGCCCAAGGCAAGCTGGAGAAGGTCCCGTTCGATATTCCCGAAGCGGAGACGGAGATCGTCGGCGGCATTTTTACTGAATTCACCGGGCGGTTGCTGGCGCTCTTCCGCTTGGCCATCGACTTGGAAATGGTGGTGGTCGCCGCCTTGCTCTCGGCGGTATTCTGGGGCGGCACGTTGGGATTTCATCCGGTTTTCGGATTTTTACTCTTTATCATTAAAACGTTAGCAATTATAATGATGATGACGGTGGTCCGTTCGGTCACCGCCCGGGTGCGGTTGGAACAGATGGTTAACTTTTGTTGGAAGGTTCTGGCGCCGGCCGCATTGGTCCAACTGCTAATCAACGTGATCCTGAAGATTTTTATTTTGTAGTCGTTGGTGAGGTGTTTGCAATGAAACATCCGGGCAAAATTTTGCCGGAGGCCGTGCGGATGCTGTGGAAGAAACCGGCGACCGTCAAGTATCCGGTTGAAAAAGTGGCCATGCCGGAAAATTTTCGGGGCAAAATCAAGTTTAATTCCCAAACTTGCATTGGTTGCAAGATCTGCATGCGCGACTGTCCGGCCAAAGCGGTTGAGATTTCCCCGACCGATAAGGAAAAAGTTTTTAAAGCCAAGTTTTATCTGGACCGGTGCATTTATTGCGCCCAGTGTGTCGACTCGTGTCCCCGGAAAGCCTTGTCGTCCAGTCCCGAATATGAGTTGGCGCATTATGACCGTAAGAAACTCGAGGATCATCAGGAATGAACCAAGTAATTGAGCGGTTAACCGCAGTGTGGCAAGATGGAGCGAAGTTGGCTTTCTTAGGCGTCGGTTCGCCGTTACGGGCCGATGACGCGATTGGGCTTTTGATCGTTGCGGCGTTGGAAGAACGTTTGACGCGGATCGCTTCGAAGCAACTCCGGTTTTACCTTGGGGAGTCGGCGCCGGAAAACTTTTCCGGGGTGATCCGTCAATTTGCCCCGGACTATCTGATCATGGTGGATGCGGCGGAGTTCGCCGCCGCCCCGGGCAGTTTTCGCCTGATTCAAAGCGACGAGATTGGCGGCGCGTCCTTTTGCACCCATATGTTGCCGTTGGGAATCCTCGCGAACTATTTGGAAGCGACCGCCGGATGCCGGGTTTTGGTGGTCGGAGTTCAACCGGAGACGCTGGAGTTCGGGCATCCCGTTTCGCAGCGGGTGGAGCAAGCCGCCGGGCAATTTGTCGAGACCTTCGTGAAATCAGTTCAATTTCAATCCAAAACCGCCATTTTCTGAATGGCGGTTTTTACTAGCTAAAAACAATGATGGGAGTTGTGAAAAATGACTGAGAGTATTGATGTAAATTTGCGGGTGGCCGAGCGAACCGATTTGCCGTTGGTCTTCGGTTTCATCAAAAAACTGGCCGAGTATGAAGATTTGCTGCCTGAAGTGAAAGCCACGGAACGGTCCCTTGCCGAGCTGTTATTCGACCGGAAGATCGCGACGGCGGTAATCGCCGAGGCCGCCGGACAGGCAGTCGGCTTTGCTCTTTATTATTATAGCGTCTCCACGTTTATTGGACAGTCGGCCCTTTTTATCGAGGACTTATTTGTCTTACCGGAATACCGCGGTCGCGGATACGGAAAAACTCTCTTTCAATTCCTGGCGAAACAGGCGATCGCTCAAAACTGTTGGGGCTTGGAGTGGGTTTGCCTCGACTGGAACGAACCGTCGATCCGGTTTTACAAAAGTTTAGGCGCAGTCCCGCGCGATGAATGGACGATCTACCGGCTGAAAGGAGAGGCGCTGGCGGCGTTGGCAGGGGAGTAGGTTGATACAGAAATGGGAACAGTTGACAACAAAAACAAATTGATAGTATTATTTCAACAAAGAATGGAGTTTTTCTGAGCGTCTCGACTCACCCCTTGCGTTACAATTTACTCATAGCAACATGACGGGCATTCCCCTCTCTTCTGACATAACAGGCCTTGATAGCTCCGGGGAAGAGAGGGGAATGGTAATTGGAAGCTATCGGAACCAAGGTATCACAAGGGGTGAGTCAAGCATTTTCGTGGTGAAGCCAAAACTATTTTGGAACGTGCCAAAACCGTTTTGGATGAATCCAAAATCGTTTTGCATTTACCCCCGACGATTGCGGATCATTCCAAAATCGTTTGGCATTGTACCAAAATCATTTTGGATCATGCCAAAGTTGTTTTGGATCATCACAAAATAGCTTTGGATCATTCCAAAGTAGTTTTGGAACATCTCAAAATTGTTTTGGCGACATCTTTTTCAACCCGCCGGAACCGACAAGGCATAAGGCACATACGATGCATTAATAGAAAGCATGACAATAGGATGTGATCGTATGGAGATTTATGTGGTGCGATCCGGTGATACCTTGGAGCGCATCGCGCGACGATATGGGTTAACCGCTGCCGCACTTCAGGCGGTGAATCAATTGCCTAATCCCGACCAATTAGTGGTTGGGCAAGCGATTTTGATTCCCACCGGTGCGCCGGAAGTTTTGCGTTATACGGTTCAACGGGGCGATACGTTATCCGTCATCGCCCAGACCTTCAATACGACGGTGACCGCCATCGCCCAAGCCAATCAGATTACCAACCCGAATCTGCTCAATGTGGGTCAGGTCTTGACGATTCCCGGCTGGTCGCAGGTCCGTTATACCGTCAGAGCGGGCGATACATTATCGCAGATTGCCTCGCGGTATAATGTTACCGTGAACCAGCTTGCCAAAGTCAATGCCATTGCCAATCCCAGTTTGATCAATGTCGGTCAAGTGCTGATCATCCCGCAACCGGGTCCGGCCGTTGCTCCGAAGTCAACCATCGAAGTATTCGCGTATGTTCAAACCGCCAATTTAAGCGGGTTGGAACGGAGCCTCGCGCAAATCGGCCGTTATTGGACCTATGGCTCGATTTTTCAGTTCCCGGTTAACGCTTCCGGCGATATCACGGCTCCGGCCAATTTGGAGCGGGAAGTCGCCGTATTAAAAAATTATAATGTGCAACCGGTCGTGACTCTCACCAACTGGGGTCCGACCGGTTTTGAGTCCGAGCTCGCCCGGGCGATCATCGGCAATGAAACCGTCAAAGCCCGGGTCATCACCAACCTGCTGGCGCTCTTGAGCCGTTACGGCTTGGGCGGTGTCAATGTTGATTTTGAAAATATGCATCCCGAGGACCGTCAGTTATATAACAATTTCATCCGGGAGATTGCCGCGGCGCTTAGACCGCGAAATTACGGCGTCTCGGTGGCGGTCCCCCCCAAATTTTCCGACTTGCCCACCGCGTCTTGGGTTGGCGCGTTTGACTACGCCGCCTTGGGCCAAGCGGCGGACTTTATCTTTTTGATGACGTACGAATGGGGTTGGATCGGCGGACCGCCCATGGCGATCGCCCCAATCAACCTGGTGCGGCGGGCGTTGAATTACGCCTTGACGCAGATTCCGGCCAATAAACTGATCCAAGGAATACCCCTGTACGGGTATGACTGGCCGGTTCCGCAGACGCCCGAGAAACTCGCCACCCCCGTTGATCTGGTCAATGTTTATAGCCTGGCCCAACGGTATAACGCGGCGATTAATTATGATACCACCGCCCAAGCGCCGTGGTTCCGTTATCGCGACGCGGCGGGGCAACAACACGAAGTTTGGTTTGAAGACGCCCGTTCCCTCGCGGCCAAATATGACTTGGCCAAAGAATTAAAGCTGCGGGGCGTCGGTTATTGGAGTTACGTCAATGAGCCGTACGGTTCGGCGCAAAACTGGGAACTATTGAATGAACGGTTTCAGGTCAGTAAATATCCGGCCGGGGCATAAAACCCCGGTTTTGGTTTTTTGGGTGATATTACCGATTCCCCCATTTAGCACAAAGATTTATTTAAGTTTTTGAACTTTTTTGCTGAAATTTAACCGGATAAGCTAGAAGGAGTTGGAAAGATGTAACGCATGAATTTTCGCAATAATATCGATTAATTTCGCTATTTTCCATTTGACATTTTTTTATGTTTCAATGAAAATAGGCTTATACTATTCTTCGAAAAAATGATAAAAATGGAAAAAAATAACGAAGAATAGTTTCGCCGCAATTGTACAAACAAATAAAAGGAGGAAAAGCATGAATTGGAAGAAACGTAGCGTCTTTGTCCTGTCATTACTGGCCTTATTTGTCTTATCCAGCGTCGTTTCATTTGCTTCGGGAGCTAACAGTAAACCGGTTACAATCAAATTGGTTACTCCGTTCAAACAAGGGCACATCATCGCTGATGCCAGTGAAGCATTTAAAATTTTGATCGAAGAGAAAACCAATGGCCGGATCAAGGTCGACCTCTATCAAGGTTACGGTTCCGAGATCTCATGCAGCAAAGAGTGCTCCGAAGGAACTGTGGACATGCAATGGGCCGGCGGCCAACCGATTCAGGATTTCGCGCCGCAATATTTCTTCTTCAATGCTCCTTTTGTCATCAAAGATTATGATCATTTTGAGCGGGTTTGGGACAGCCGGTTAGGAAACGAATGCCGGAAACAGATCGAGAAAAACGGCAATATGCTTTGCTTTAGCACCCTTTACCGCGGTTTCCGTCAAACTACCGCCAATCAGGCGATCAATGGCCCGGCCGACTTGGCTAAGTTACGTTTACGCCTGCCGTTGGTTCCGGACTGGGTAACCGTTTGGCAGGCGCTTGGCGCCACGCCGGTCCAATACCCGTTAGATCAACTGTATACGGTGTTAAAGACCGGTTCGGCCGAGGCCTCCGAAGGGGATCTGGCCCAAATTGCGTCCTATAAATTAACTGAAGTTCAGAGCCGGTTGATCATGACCGATCATTTGGTGGCGGTCGGCTGGTCGACCGCAAACAAGCAGTTCTTCCGGAACTTATCCGCTCAAGATCAGGAGCTCATCGCGAAATACATTGAGCAAGCCGCCGCTTGGGCAACCCTCAAGACCAAGCTGGATGAGGGTAGATACTTAAGTCAATTGAAAGCCGCCGGGATGACAGTGATTATCCCCGACGCCAACGCCATTCGCGCCAAAGCCACCCCGGCAGTGGAAGGATTATTCAAAAAGCAATATCCGGTCACCACTTGGGCCGAGGTTTTAAGCATTTAAGATTAAGCATCTAAGTTAATGGAACGTAATGAATGATTCCCTGAGGGCTGCTTTCTTTTGCGAAAGACAGCCTTTTTTTATTGATTGAAGCCGAAACAGCGGGAATGCCGGACCGTTTGGCGCTGCAAAGCGGCAATCGGGGGTTGTATTTGCAGGAAAACGGGGTTGGGAGTGGAATTATGGGGGTGAAGAGAAGGGGAAAGCAGCTTGATTAAACGTTTATTTATATTGGCGCTTTTGTCCGGCTTGTCACTGTTTTGGATTACCCCGGTCTCCGGTTTGAGCGGTATGGTTTCTGTGACCAAGGATAACGCCTGTCCCGATAAATGTTATAATCTTGATAACATCCCGTTGGAAAGAGGAGATTTTTAGCGCAATGTAGAATTTGATAAGGGTTTTTAGTCTACAAGATTGGAGCAAAATGAATGAGTCGCGATAAAAAAGCGCCTGATGTGGTTATTCGCCGTTTGCCATTATATTTGCGGGTCCTTGATGTGATTGATCCGGTGGAGCTGCCGATCATCTCGTCGGAACAGATGGCGGCCATGGTCGGAACCTCCTCGGTCCAAGTGCGCAAGGATCTTTCGTATTTTGGAGTCTTCGGCAAACAGGGCGTGGGTTACCATACTGTCTCGTTGAAGGATGAATTACGCCGCATTTTAAAATTGGACCGTGAGATTCGGGTCGGTTTGATCGGCGCCGGCAATCTCGGCGTCGCCCTAGTGCGTTACCATCAACGGAGTCCGGTTCATAAACCCTTGCAGATTGTGGCGCTTTTCGATAATGATGAGAAAAAGATCGGCCGCAAAGTAGCGGATGTCGAAATCTATCCGATTGACCAATTGGATGCCAAAATCAAGGAATATGGCCTGAAAATGATGATTCTGGCGTTTCCCGCCGTCAATGTCCAACAAGTGGTGGATGTTTGCGTGGAAAGCGGCATCAAATCGTTTTTAAACTTTGTCCCGGCTGCGATTAAAACCCCACCCGGAATTAAAGTGCAAAATTCCGACGTGACCCTTGATTTGCAAAGTTTGGCATATTACACTTGAGTTGATTCAAGACCGAACTACCGACACGAAAATTTTAATAAAACTCCACCATTGAGCGTCATTTGCAAAAAAGTCGCTCATTTTTTCTCATTTAAACTCATTAAAACCGGATAATAAATTGACTTTGGACGGAGTGAATATGACAACCGAAATCAAACCGCAACTTGAAGGGACCGTCGAACAAGTTGTCTTTAACAATGCGGAGAACGGATACACCGTGGTCCGCCTAAAAACCGCCTCCGGACGGTTAGTCACCGCAGTCGGCAACCTGCCGACCCTCTATCACGGCGAAGTCCTGCAACTGACCGGTCAATGGATTAAGCATAAGGAATATGGCGAACAATTTCAGATCGAGGACTGGCGTCAAGAGATTCCCAAAACGTTATTGGGCATCGAACGTTATCTGGCGAGCGGTTTAATCAAAGGGGTTGGTCCGGTCACCGCCAAAAAGATTGTGCAAAAGTTCGGCCTGGACGCGTTGGAAGTCATTCAAAACGCTCCGGACCGCTTGACCGAGATCTCGGGCATCAGTGAGAATAAAGCCGCCAAAATCACCCGCAGTCTGGAGTCGCATGCCGCCATCGAAGCGATCATGGTTTTTTTGCAAGGAGTGGGAGTCAGTCCGGCCTATGCGCTGAAGATTTACCGGAATTACGATACCGCCGCTATTCCCATTGTGAAAGAAAATCCCTACCGGCTGGCGGACGAAGTGTTTGGAATCGGCTTCAAAATTGCCGACCAGATCGCCCAGAAGGTTGGGATCAAGGAAGACTCGCCCTATCGTGTCCGGGCCGGGATACGCTATTTATTAAACGAACATAGCAGTGAAGGGCATTTATTCGCTTACGAAAAGGATTTTATCGCCAAAGCCACCGCCGAACTGAATGTTAATGAGCTTCAACTGGCGGCGGCGTTGGAAGATTTGATCGTCGGCAAAGAGATCTTCCGGCAGCTCCATGAAGAGCGGTTTATTCTGTATTTGGCGCCGTTTTATTATAGCGAAAACGGCGTAGTGGCCAAGATCAAGGAACTGCTGCAATCGGGCCTAAAAGAGATCCGGATCGACCCCAGGGAATGGTTGGGGCAATATTCGGCCCGCAATCAAATGGAACTGGCCGATAAGCAGTGGGAGGCGGTTTTAAAAGCGGTCGGGAACGGGTTGCTGGTGATCACCGGTGGTCCCGGAACCGGAAAAACCACGATTATCCGGGCCATTGTCGAATTATTCAAAATGAACGGTTTAAAGGTGTTGCTGGCCGCGCCGACGGGACGGGCGGCCAAACGTTTGGCGGAGTCGACCCGGGAAGGGGCCAAGACCATTCACCGGTTGTTGGGTTTTGGCGGGCCAAGCGGCGGCCCCGGCCAATTTCAATATAATGAGAAAGAACCGTTGGAAACGGACGTGTTGATCGTCGACGAGTTTTCAATGGTGGATTTGTTGCTATTTTATAACTTGCTTAAAGCGGTGAAACCGGGGACGCGTTTGATCATGGTTGGAGACGTGGACCAATTGCCTTCAGTTGGCGCGGGTTCGGTATTGCGGGATCTGATCCGGTCCCGTTGCGTGCCGACGGTACGACTGGCCACCATCTTCCGCCAGGCGGGCGGGAGCATGATCGTCCATAACGCGCATCAAATCAATCAAGGAGCCTTCCCGCAATTGGCGAAGAACAAAGACTTTTTTTTCATTGAAAATGACAATCCCGAACAGATTGCGGCGCTTTTTCCAGCCCTGGTTCAGCAGCGGATTCCCCAATATTTGCACTGTGATCCGATTGAGGATATCCAAGTGTTAACCCCAATGCGTCGCACGACAACGGGAGTGGAGAATCTAAATTTGATCCTGCAGAACGCTCTCAATTCCGCCAATCCTAATAAAGCGGAACTGCAATCCGGCAATACGGTCTTCCGGGTTGGCGACAAAGTCATGCAGTTGCGCAACGACTATCAGAAACAGGTCTTCAACGGCGATATCGGCCGGATTCGCCAGCTTGATCCGGAGGACCGGAGTTTAGTGGTGACCTTCCCGGAAGTTGAAGGGGAGCGGAACGTGCCGTACGAGTCGGACGAGATTGACCAATTGGTGTTGGCGTATGCGATGTCGGTTCATAAAAGCCAGGGGAACGAATATCCGGTGGTCATTATGCCGGTGACAACGCAACATTTTCTAATGTTACAGCGAAATCTGCTGTATACGGCGGTCACTAGAGCCAAAAAGATGGTGTTGTTGATCGGGACCAAAAAAGCCTTGGCCATCGCCATCAAAAACAACCGGATCGAAGAGCGGCTATCCTTGCTCAAAGAAAGATTGCGGGAAGCTTTAGCATCAACTGAATCAGGTTAATAACGCGATGTTTCTGCGGTGAGCGGAAGCATGCCGGTCGCGGGAGTGTCCAGATGCTTGCTCCGAAATATTTCCTGTATATCGCGTATCATGAAAACGGTGAAACTCAGAACGGACTGAGTCCCGACCCGCGCGACGACGCGCCATGGCTTCGCAAAGCGGGTTTCACAATGATGCAAGTCTTCCGGCCGCCCCTCCCAATCTTCCTGGCGGAATTGGCGGTTGAACGGCTCCGTCGGTCCGCGCCCAAGCCCCGGCAATGGCCGCAGGCCGTTGCGGGGATTATACAGACAATCCAACCCCAAAAAACACTGCCGCCGGAAACGTTTCAACTGAATGAATTCGCGACGGAGACTGGCGGCGATGAACTGTTGTTGCCAGCCTTGGCGGGCCGGATCGTCCTGGGGAAGGAGCTTTCCCAACTATATGAAACCGCCGGATTATCCGCGCCTTGGGATCCGGAACGATCGATTCAGCCGTTGATCCGTCAGGGATTGGTTCAGCGTCAAGCGGCGGTCACCATGGACCGGTTGGGCTTGCCTGTTTGTAGGCGTTGCGGGGCAACCGCCGGAATCATCGAGGATCATTGCCTATTTTGTGGCAATCCCCATTGTTTGACTTGCACGCAATGCCAGAGCATGGGTGTGGCGAAAAGTTGCCAGCCGTTATATTCCCGGCCGGACCGGGCAACGGGAATAACGCTTGAGCCGGCTATATCTCCCAAACTTCATTTTGAGCTCACTCCACCGCAACAACGGGCTGCGACCGAATTGCGCAAATTTTGGACGAGCGACCAGGAGCAGTTTCTGGTTTGGGCTGTTTGCGGCGGCGGGAAAACCGAAGTCAGTTTCGGGATTGTTGCCGATGTTCTAAACTCCGGAGGCCGGGTTTTGTTCGCAATTCCGCGCAAGGATATCGTGCAGGAACTTTATCCCCGGTTTCGTGAGGCGTTTCCGGAGATAACGATCGCCGCAATTTTCGGCGGCAGTGGCGAACGTTTTAGCGACGCCCGTCTGATCATTGCGACGACTCACCAATGTCTCCGTTTTTATCAGGCGTTTGACCTCGTGATCATCGACGAGGAGGACGCCTTCCCGTATCAGGGGAGCGCAATGCTGCATTTTGCGGTGCAACGGGGGATGAAGCCCGGCGGGAAGCTGGTTGTAATGACTGCCACTCCGGATCAATCCACCCGGAAAAAGCTGCGTCAAGGCGAGTTGCCCAATGTTACGATTCCGGCCCGTCCCCATCGGCAACCGTTACCCATTCCCGAGTTTATCCGGGGTTTCTTACCGAAAATTTCGGCGCGGTGGGAACCGCCCGTCGTTTTGCAAGAGTTACTTTGCCGGTTGCCGTCGAACGGGCGACGCTTGTTGATTTTTCTTCCGAAGGTGAGTGAGGTTGAAGAATACGGAAGGCAGATCTGCCGCTGGGCCGGTTTGCGCGGGATTAGCGGCAGTTTTGTTCATGCCGGCACTGCGCAACGAGAGGGGGCCAAAGGCAAATTGCTATCCGGTGAATTTTTGTTTTTGGTGGTTTCAACCATTTACGAACGGGGAATCACCATCCCCGACCTTGATGTGGCAGTCTTGAACGCTGATTTTGAAGGGATTTTCGATTGCCCGACCTTGGTTCAGATTGCGGGTCGGGCCGGTCGCAACGGGAAACCGTCCCGGGTGCTGTTGATCGGAAGTCGGGAAAGCCGAGCAGTTCATGAGGCAATTGAATGGATTCGGTCGCAGAACGCTGAAGGATATCGGCTGGGATATTTAGACAGGAAAATTGGGTCTTAGGTCTTATAAACTTTTTTGAAGGTTGGTCGATAATTAGGGTGGGAAACAGAAAATGGTTCCATGAGCTTGGATTAGGCTTTGCGGAAATTCTATTTCCGCCACAGGCGTTATGCCCGGTTTGCCAACGGGAAGCGGCCATTGGTGGCGGCTTGGGTGACCGTTGCCTAAGGCGGATTGCCTTCATCGCTCCACCAAGCTGTATATGTTGCGGGCGACCGCATCGCTTGGTTATGGAAAAAACGCCTTTATGCACCCAGTGCATCCAGACGCGTTATTATTTTTCCCAAGCGCGTTCGGTTGCTTTGTATGAAGGCGCCTTACGTGAGTATTTGAGCGAATTGAAATATCGCTATCGTCCGGAATTGGGTTTGGCTCTGGGAGAGTTGCTGGTGGAGTGGGCAAAACTTCATCGGGAATACTTTAAAAAAATTAACATAATTATTCCAATTCCCATTCATAGCCAAAAAATGGCTGTCCGAGGTTATAATCAAGCGGAATTACTAGCTAATCCACTCCAAAGGTATTTGGGAATTTATATAAAAAGCGCTATAATAATTAGGGATAAAATAACCGAATCACAAAATTCATTACATAAAGAAGAGCGATTTTACAATATTAGTGGGGCTTTTCGACTTCTTGACACGCGTGGCTTACCGGGGGCCCGAGTATTGTTGGTTGACGATATCCTGACGACCGGAGCAACTGTTTCGGAAGCAGCACGAATATTGTTGCGGGGAGGCGCCAAGGAAGTTAAAGTACTGACTTTAGCCGGTGGCGTAATTGACTCGCAGTGGTTTGGTTCCGAAGCAGGGGGATAATTATGGAGATTAGAAATTGCAAACGGTGCGGTAAAATCTTTAACTATGTCGACGTTGAAGTTTGTGACCATTGTTTCGTAGCGGAACAGTCCGAGTTTGTCAAAATCAGGGAATTTTTGTACGACCATCCTAATTCTACCGTCGCTCAAGTGAACCGGGCGACAGGGGTCGATATTCGGGTAATTACCAGATTTTTGCGGGAGGGACGTTTGGAACAAGCTCCTCAAAAATCGGAGTAACGTTGTTTACAATATAATTTGACATAGGTTCGTGTTGTAAAGAGTTAATTTTTTGAAGGTGTAGGTGGAAAGGATGATCATTTCTAACAAACAGGTGCAGACGGTTTTGCACCTCAATCAGTGCTATAATTATGCCAAACAACCCGTTGCCCAAGAAAAACCGGCTTTAAAACGGGGCGATGTATTGGTCTTGTCCAACCGTGTCCAAGAGTTGAATTTGATTAAAGAACAAGTTCTAAAGTCTCCTGATGTTCGTGCCGATAAAGTTAATGAATTAAAACAACTCGTCCAAAACGGCGCTTACAACGTTTCAGGTAGCGATATCGCTCAAAAAATGATTGAACGGAGCCTTGTGGATGAGCTTGCCGGGAGGTAGGCTGCAATGCCCCTTAGTGAACAACTGGATAAGTTACTTCGTCAAGAAATTTGCCTATTGGAAGAAATAAAGCGTTTAACTCTGCAAAAGAAGGATGCTTTACTTCATGATGATTTACAAGGGATGGAAAAGATTGTCCTCAAGGAAGAGGCGGCTTCCAAACAACTTCATGCCATTGAAAACGCCTGCGCCCCGCAGGTGCGATTTTTTTTGAATGGCAAATCCGCGGCGGACATTCCATCAGAACTTTCCGATTATATTAGCCAAATCAAACAATTGGTGTTGGAAATCAAGCTCAATAACGAGTTAAATCAGACATTGATTCAAGATTCTTTGAGTATGATTCGTTTTACCATTAATACGGTGGTATCCGCCGATGGCGAACATGGGCTTTATAGTTCATCCGGGAAAGTGAACGGTATGAGCAAAACCAATATTTTGGATTACAAGGGGTGACTAACATATGCCATCAACTTTCTCCGGACTAGAAATTGGGCGTCGGGCCTTGCTTACGTCGCAAAAAGCTTTGGAAATTACCAGTCATAACATGGCGAACGCCGGAACGCCGGGTTACTCGCGTCAGGTGCCGACGATCTCGGCTACTGCGCCGTATACCTATCCAATTTTTAACCGTGAAAAAACTGCCGGACAAATCGGAACCGGAGTCGATATCACCTCAATCAATCGCGTGCGCGATCAACTGTTGGACGATCAGATCCAACGTGAAAGTTCCGCTTTGGGGCAGTGGGCGTCGATGCGGGATATGCTGGATCAGATTGAACGCACCTTAAATGAACCTTCGAATAATGGAATCCGGGCTGCGGTCGACGAGTTTTGGAACGCTATGCAAAATTTAGCCACGAAACCGAATGACACGCCGACTCGGGCGGCTTTGGTGCAGCAAACCATGACCATGACCGATCAGATTCGCGAAAGTTATCAGGGTTTGAAAACGTTACGGTCGGATGTTAACGATCGAATCGCTGCTCAAGTCGAAGAGATCAATGGTTATGCCAAAGAATTAGCCGAGTTGAACGACCAAATCGGGAAAATCAACATTCAAGGGGATCAACCCAATGATCTGCTGGACCGGCGCGATCAGCTTCTTGAGGAACTTTCCACAATCGTCAATATTCGGACCACTTACGATGCGCAAGATCGGGTGACGGTGACGGTCGGCGGTCGTTCGCTGGTGTATGGCAATCAATATAGCTCAATGATTACGGTTCGTAACGAAAATGACCCTTCCGCCTCGGAGATTCGTTGGGAAGGGTTGACCGATCCCGCAGCGCGTGAAGTGAATATCTCCAGCGGCTCATTACAAGGGCTGTTGACCGTTCGGGACGAGAAGATTCCTCAGATGCTGGATAATTTAGATCAGTATGCCAAAGCGTTGATTACCAATGTTAACAGCGTTCATCAGAAAGGAATCGGGCTGGACGGCAGCACCAATTTGAAGTTCTTTGAAGGAACCGGGGCTTCCGATATCCGCCTTGCCGAAGTCATTGAAGACAATCCCCAACGGATAGCCGCTTCCGCATCGGGAGCGAGCGGTGAGGGCGCAATCGCTTTGGAGTTGGCGGCATTGAAACAAAAACCGATCTTAAACGGTAACACCGTTACGTTGGGATCGTTTTTTGCCGGGGTCATCGCCGAGTTGGGCATCGACTCCGCTATGGCCAAAACCAAAGCGAATAATCAGGCATTGTTAATCAATCACTTGAGTGATAAGCGTGAATCCATCTCCGGAGTCTCTTTAGACGAAGAGATGACCAATATGATTCAGTTTCAACACGGCTATAACGCGGCCGCCAAAATTATCAGTACTATGAATGAGCTGTTGGATGTGATTATTAACCGTTTGAAGGTCTGAGGAGGGTAGTCGATGCGGGTAACAAACAAAATGATGTATGGAAACTATGTTTCCAACTTAATGCGCCGTGAGAGTGAAATTCAACGCTTAAGCAACCAAATCAGCAGCGGGAAGCGAATTCAGTTTCCTTCCGACGATCCGATCGGCACGTCTCGCAGCATGGCAATGAATAGTAGCTTAAACGATATCGCCCAGTATACTACCAACTCCAATAGTGGAATTAGTTGGCTGACAGCTACCGATGAAGCGATGCAAACTGCCAATACCTATTTGCAACGGGTTTATGAGTTAATCTTAAGCGGCGCCTCCTCTAGCATGCCGGCGGAATCTCGCGCTGCGTTGGCTGCTGAAATCGATCAAATTTGTGATGGTTTATTTGAGGTTGCCAATACCAATATCGACAATCGTTATATTTTTTCAGGCACCGATGTTTTACAACCCGCTTATACCAAACGGGCTACCGTTGCCGGTCAGGCGTTGGATCTGATGGTGAAACCGGTAGTCATTGACCAAACCAACAGTCAGATTGAGGTCAAACTGGATGACGGACCCGCCAAAATTCTCAATTTGACCCCGGGCGTTTATGACGGTTCGACCGGAAAAACCTTGAATGACTTGGCGAACGACATTCAGAAACAGCTAAATGCGGCAGGATATGATGTGCCCGTTTACGCCAAAATGACCCCTGACAATCAACTGGCACTGTATGCGGGAACCCAACCGTCCGACGGTAAGGTTCATTCGTTGGTATTACGGAATGGACCGGCGATCAAAACCGCCGGAACCGTTCCGGCGACCGTGGGGTCGGCCAATCAAATGCAACTGACGTTGAATTCCAACAATACCGCTGATTATTACAATGGCTGGACCGTCACTATCGTCCGGGGGGCTGGAGCGGGCCAAAGCCGTCAAATCACTGACTATGACGGCGCGACCCAACGGATTACCGGAATGAATAGCGATTGGCTGATCTCCCCCGACACAACCTCCGAATATGTACTGACGCCACCGTTATCGGGGACCGCGGCCGGGGTTGGCGCCAATACGATCAGTTTTGACCCGGCCAACGCCAGTGCGATTGATGATTTTTACACCGGAATGACGATTACCATCACCAACGGCGCCGGCGCCGGACAGACCATGACCATCACCGGTTATGACGCTGCGACGCATACCGCTACACTTAACCCCGCTTGGGGAACTTTGCCGGTGGGAGCGGAGTATACCATAACCCCGTCTTTAAGCGGATCCGCTCAGTCCGGAGCCAACGCTCCGGCGGCAATTACGTTAGCGACTGCCGGAAGCAGTTCGATCGATAATTTTTATAACGGTACGTCGATTACGGTGACCCATGCCAATGGGAGTACGGAAACGCGACGGATTATCGGTTATGACGGAACGACTAAACAAGCTTTGTTGGACAAAGATTGGAATGTTGTTCCTGCCGCGGGCGACACGTACCGGATTAATGATAGTACTTTGCAAAAGTTGGGTTTTGAAGACAAGGCGACCACCAAGGAATTGGTGGGAAATCCGTTAACCGGACCTATTTTAGTTTTTGGAAGTTATCCGTTGCGGGCCAACGCGCAGGTTCCTACCGGACCGCCTTTAGCGGCGGACCAAATAAATTTGGCCAGAGAGTCCAGCACGACGGCGAATTATTATCAAAATTGGACATTAACCATCACTAGCGGCGCCGGTGCGGGTCAGACCCGGACGATTTCCAATTATCCCGCCAATTCCCAAATTGCAACGGTTGATAGTCCTTGGACTCCCGCTCCCGATGCTACATCTGTATATACGCTTAGCCCGCCGACCCAAGGGACGGTTGGCGGGACCACCGCTGCCAATCAAATTCAACTGGCGGCGAATTCGGCGTTGGCTACCGATTTTTATAAAGGGATGCCGATTTCAATATCCTCGGGGGCTGGTGAAGGTCAAAGCCGCACTATTATCGCTTATGATCCGGTGACTCAGATTGCAACCCTGGACAGTCCGTGGAATGTGACGCCGGATGCTACCAGCCAATATTCGATTAACGCCAATTATGCGGTGAATGCCAATAACCGTTTTCAAATCACCGTGGGATTTGGCACTGCGCAAGAGATTAGTTTGGACGGCGGTTCGTATACTTTAGAGGAGTTCGCCGCCCAGATTCAAGGCAAGATTCAGGCTTTGGGCGGTTCTTACGCCAATGTTCAAACGGAAATCACCACGGATAACCGATTGCGTCTCGTCTATCATGATCCGACCGATCAAGATAACGTGCTTCCGATTACCCTGCAATCCGGTTCGAGCGCCGACATTTTACGCGCTATGGGTTTTGCCAACGGCGCGAAGTCCGAACAGACATTGCCCAATTACGAAGGAGATCAGGGCAATATTGAATACGAAGTCAACATCGGCATTCGGGTTAAGATGAATACCACCGGCGACTCGTTGTTTGACTCGATCTTTAGTAATCTGCGGAAATTCAGCGCCGATTTGCGTTCCGGTAATCTCGCCGCCTTAGGGAATGAGGATATTACAGCGGTTAAAAAAGATATGGAGAAGATCTTAATCACTCAAGGAGAGATCGGCGCTAAGGTTAACCGACTCGAGAAAGGGATTGACCGGTTGGGAGGAATGAAGATCAATGTTACGTCGTTACTCTCCGACGTGGAAGACGTTGATTATACCCAAGCGGTGATGGATATGAAAGTTCAGGAAATGGCTTATCTCGCCGCGTTGCAGATTTCCGGAAAGATTCTGCCCAAAACATTACTGGACTATTTGTAATCGGTGTCAGTTCGGCGATGCGGCACCAATCAAAAGACGGCGTGAGCTAAGCCACTGAAAAACTTTTGAAATTAACATTGACCTACAATATACTGATAGCCTAAAGAAGGTTAAACACTATATATTGTAGGTCAATCTTTCGAGTCGGAGGTTTTTCAGTGGCCTGGCGTGAGCCGTCTTTCAGTTTTTGTGACCGAAAGTGGTCAAGGTAATAATATATAGTAATTGTGACTGGAGCGGATTTGCGGCGATCGAAAGTTTTGGATTCCAGTAATGAATTGCTATAGAAAATTATGAAACCGGATGATTTTACTATAAAGATCAAATCAAAAATACCGATGAAGATTATAGAGTAATTGAAATTCTTCCTGAAAATGGTTGAAAAAGGAAGGATTAATAAGAGATTCGGAAAGGATTGAAACGATGCAAATCGAGACCAAATTTTTCGGCTTGCGTGAGATTGCTGACAATGAGATTGTTACGTTCAAACACGGAGTTCCCGGGTTTGAGGACTGTCATGACTATACAATATTGCAGTACAAGGAAGAATCGCCGTTTTTTGTCTTACAATCGGTGTCAGCGCCCGACTTGGCGTTGATTCTGATCGAGTTTAGCCAGGTTTCACCGGGATTTTCATTTAATATTGCCGACGAAGATGTCGCGGAAATCGGGCTTTCCAATCCCGCCGAAGCCGTAACGTATGCGGTGGTGGTATTGCCGGCCGATCTTTCGCAAGCGACTGTGAATCTGGCGGCGCCAATCATTATTAATAATCAGACCCGGAAAGCCAAACAGATCATCATCAATAATCCGGCCTATTCTTTACGGCATCCGCTCTTTGCTGATGCCGAACCCGTCGTGAATAAAAAAACTGCCGTGCGCTGAAATAAAAAAAGGGATTTTCTTACTTCCGGAGAAAATATCTTAAAGCAGATTATTTGCTTGTGCCAAATACCTTAAAAAGGAAATGCGCACAAGCTTTTCGCTGACGTGGCCGATTACCGGCGACGGGCGACGATTGATTGATATTATTCTTCCAAAGTCAAGGAGGATCCCCGATGTTGGTATTAACCCGTAAGTTAAACGAAAGTATAATGGTTGGTGATGACGTTAAGATCACCATCGTTGATGTCAAGGGCGATCAGGTTAAATTGGGAATTACCGCGCCGCGGGAGGTCGCGGTTCATCGCGAAGAAGTTTATCGCGAGATTCAAAAAGAGAACCAATTGGCCGCGTTAAGCAAACCCAATCTCGAAAAGCTGGATAAATTGTTTAAAAAATAACCGATCAAGACATATGCTGACAACCAGTGGCAACTGCTGCTGGTTTTCGTATTTTAGAGGATCAGTCAATTTTGTTTAAAGTTTACGGGAGTGCAAACCAGTTGCAAACAATGGGAGCAGGGATCTCATTGCAGAGGTTGAATGAATATATATGTCACACGAAATATCGTAGCTAACGTTTTAAGCGGGGAAAGACGATTTACTGATTTTTTGGTGTGACTTGATGCTTGTGGCATATGTCTTAATCGTCCGGGCCAGTGACTTTGTCACTGGGGTAAGTGCCTTAACCGTTCAGGCAAGCGCCTTTATTCTTCAGGCAAATGCCTCAATCGTTCGGGGAGTTGTCTTAGTCCTTCGGGCAAGTGCCTTAACGATTGCGGCAAGTGTCCGAGCCATTCCGACACGTGCCTTAGTCATTGGGGCAGTTGACTCGGATGGCAAGCACGTCAATGGAATCAGCGGAGAAACGGTATCATTTAAAACGACGGGGTGTCACCATGAATCACCAAAATATCGTCCTGATCGGGATGCCGGGTGCCGGCAAAAGTACGCTTGGGGTATTGCTGGCAAAAACGTTGGGGAAGTCATTCTTGGACACCGATCTTTTAATCCAGGAAAAAGAAGGTCGTTTGCTTCAAGCAATTATTGACCGTGACGGTGTCGCAAAGTTCTTGCAGATTGAAGCGCGAGTGCTCCGGCAGGTTGAAGCGGTCAATACGGTCATCGCCACCGGCGGCAGTGCCGTTTATGATCGGAGCGCCATGGAACACCTCGGCCATAACGGACGGATCGTCTATTTGCAATTACCTTACCCCGAGATTGAGCGCAGGATCAACAATATGGCTAGCCGGGGGATTGCTCTGGGAGCGGGGCAACGCCTGATCGACCTTTACAACGAACGGACGCCGCTTTATGAGCACTACGCCGACCTGGTTGTGGATTGCTCCGCCAAGGCGGTTGAAACGGCGGTGCAGTCGATTGTCACTACCATCCTTGAGCGATTTAGTTGAGAAAACGCGATGGGCACTTTTGGTGCCGATTGGCTTGACTGGAACCCGGTTCCAAGCTTATAATGTGGTTAGGAACGGGAAATAATCAAAGGCGAAAGGAGTGTTGTTTAATGCGTGTCATTTTATTAGGTGGTTGTAGTCTAACTAAATAGGGGCGCGAAAATAAACTTTTCCGTCGGCACTTTAGCTTGCCTTTTTCGGAGTTGGTTTTGTTGCCCCCCGTTGTGAAATAATCTTTACGCCTGTGTTTCAATTTTAGTTTTTGGTAAGGCACGATTTGGTTATCGTGTTTTTTTGTTGCCCAAAACCAGTCCCGTAGCGGTTGTTTGCTACGGGATTTTTTACGCCTATTTTTAATTGCAGATAAGGAGATTGGTAAATCAATGAATTTAAATGAATTTGGTTGGAATGAACGTTTCGAGGAATTATTTCAGGAGGAGAAAATCCCCGGCTTGTTGCCGGGCAGGATTGTAACCGAACATAAACATATTTATCGAGTTGCCACTGCACGGGGCGAGTTGTTGGGCGAGGTCACCGGAAAGATGCGGTATCAAGCGGATGGTCCGCCGGCAGGAACCCGGTTGCGCGATCCGGACGGCGTTGGCAGACGGGACATTAGCCTGGGAGCGGTTGGAGAGTTTTCAAAAACTCCAAAGGGAACTGCGGTTCCTGGAACGAAAGCAGAATCATCTGAAAACCGCTCCAAAGAAACCTTAGTTTCAAATACTCACTTTGACACAGTTTTTACCCGGGACGAAGTAACATTTTCAAGCGGTTTGAATATATATCCTAGGAGGAGTGTGAGCAGGATGGGAGATGAACCGATTGCCCGCGTCTTTCCGAAAAGGGTCGCTAAACCGCGTTTAAACCTAATCATGCCTGAAGTGGAAGGGTTGCGAGATAAAAAAGCACTAAAAAAGATTAACGACGACATTGATAAAAAGATCCGGCATATGATTCATGCCCATGGGTTTGAGCTGGATGCCCAGCGGGAAGTGGCCGGCAGCTATCAACTGAAATTGAATGCCCGGGGCCTTGTAAGCCTGCGCTTGGAGATGGCCTCGTGGGTCTCGGGTTCGACTAGCGGAATCAGCACGGTAAAAGGGATGACGTTTGACCTTCGGAGTGGAGATGCCTTTAAGTTCCGGGATTTGTTTAATGATAACAGCGATTACCTGACCATGGTGAATCAATGGATTCAGGCGGAAATTACTCAGCGTAACCTAACTTTGAACCATGAGTTTATCAGCATCTCGAAGAATCAAGATTTTTTTCTCACTGCTACCGATCTAATGATCTTTTTTCAGATCAATGAATTGTGCGCTCCGGAATGCGGGGTACCCGAATTCGCCATTCCCTATGAGCAACTGAGCGCTTATGCTTACAAGAACGGCCCCGTCAGCCGTATGTTGCACTAAAAGGCTCCACTAAAAATTAGTGGAGCCTTTTGCAACGGACGATTTCAGCTGCGGGCGATCAGCCATACTCCGAGCGAAATCACGACCGCACCGAGCCAACGCGACGGCGCGATTGTTTCATGCCGCACCAGCCAGGAAAATAAGACGACTAAGATATAACCGCTCGCCAACATCGGATAAACCATGGATAAATCTTTTTCTTTTAAAATCAAAATCCAAAGAATGGTCGATAAGCCATAACAGACCAATCCGGCAAAAACCCACGGATTGGTGAACATCCGCCAGAGCAATTGGAAAATTCCGCCTGCTCCGGAGACGGTGATATCCAATTTTGACGCGCCTTCTTTAAAAAGCAGTTGGCCGGCGACGCCAAGCGTCACCGAGATGATAACCTGCATAACCCATCGGTTCATCGATAGCGGCTCCTTTATCTAGCTAGTGGTTCGATTTCTCAACCGGTCGGTTGGAGATCAGATATCCTGATCCGTGTTGCGCGAGTACATAATAGGGCTGGTTTGCATTTTTGAGCGCTTGTAAAGTTTTCTTTTCAACCAGCGCCAAGACTCTGCGAGGGTTATTATGCCACATTCTTAAAAAAGCTTGCGGCGAATTAATCCGCTCTACATGACGGCCGGTATAAAACGGAGCGCTAAACGTATTTTTGATATTAGAAACCACAATATCCTGCGGGGTGGCGATCTTTTTTACGCGCTGGGCCAGGTATTTGGTAGGTTTATATACTTCCATGACCGGAATCAGCGAACCGAGAAAGATCGCCCAGACAAGATAAAAAGTAATGAAGGTAACATTAAAAAAGATTTGGTGATCGGCCTGACGTCTCATCCGATAACGAATGATCAGAGCGCTGACGATAAAGCTTAGCGGGAGCAGGAAAAAGATCCCGACGGCATAACCGTACCCGGACGGAAGTTGGGAGCCGACCGCCAGGAGCAGCAAGGCAAAGAGCAATGAGAAGCCGAATTGGACAATCATGCCAATCCATAAGTTACTGCTATGTTTGTGGTCGAACAACTCGTCCCACCAGTTGGCTAAGAGCACCGCCACCGGCGGAAAGATCGGTACGATATAGCCGGGCAGCTTGGTTTGGGAGATTGAAAAAAACCCAAACAGCAACACAAACCAGGAACCAATGAAGAAAAACCGTGGTTCGCGCCAGCGTCGCCAAGCTCTTTGAAACGAGCCCCAAAGCTGGCCTGTCCAGGGAATAAATCCGATAATTAGCCAAAAAAGATAATAAAACAGATACAACAAGTTGCCGCCATGGTTTTCAATGGGTGTCGTAAAACGACGAAACATATGGTAACCGAAGTGTTCGTTGATGAATCTCATCCCAAACTGCAACCACATCAGCACATACCAGGGCAGGCTGATGACGGCGGCGACGAACAGTCCTCCCAGTAACCAACGGTTAAACAACCGCCTTGGCGGATAGCCGAATTTGAAGGTAAACACCAACCAACAAACCAGTCCCACCATGCCGGGGAGTAACAAGCCCACCGGCCCTTTCGCCAAGACCCCCAAGCCGACCGGAACTCCCATCCACAACAAAAACCGGGGTTTTTCCTCAAAATAACCAATATAAAACCAATAAAGCGTTAACGCGATGAAAAACGACAAGGTGGTATCAATGATCGCCAACTGGGTTTCGATAAAATAAAGAAAGGCGGTACCCAACATCAAGCCGGCTAAAATGCCGGTACGTTTATTAAATAACCGTTTGGCGATCAGATAGACCAAAATCACCCCGAAAAGTCCAAACAGGCAAGAGCCGAGCCGGGTGGCAAACTCATTTATCCCGAAGATCCGGTACCAGAAAACATTGATCCAGTAGTTGAGCGGAGGTTTCTCGGGACGAAATTGGTCGTTATAGTAAGCGCCGAGGTAGTCGTGGCGGACGGCCATTTGGCGGGAGATTTCGCCATAAACGCTCTCATCCTGGTCCCAAAGACTCGGGGCGCCTAAAAACATTAATAATAACGGGGCGAATAACAAGAGCAGCATAAGCGCGGTCTTGCGCCCGTTTAGTTTTTCGAGTAAAGCAATCACCAACAATCCCCCAAATTGCTCCGACTTTAAAACGAAACCGAAAATCCGCCTGGAACCAGTTTCATTATAGATGAGAACCAACCGGCAGTCAAATGTGCGTGTCATGAAAGATGCTTTAAAATCGGATTATCGATAAATGTAAAAGTTAAGTCGGTTATTAACAATGTGAATTGGATATGGTAAAATAAAAGCGTCGGTTTACAGAACTGACACCGGTTTAGCTACTAAAGCTCTTTTCAAGAGCTATTTTTTTAGAATCAACAACCAACCGACGATTTGATTGATCGCTATTTTTGTAAATAAGGATGGCTTATGAAATATCTTTTCCGGAAAATTAAAAGGCAACTCCAGGCTAAATTTGCCGTAACAATTGGCTTCCGTCTAATCGCTTTGCTTGGCATGTCCATTCGTTATCGGGTGATTGGCCGGGAACAGTTGGAACAATTCGCCGGAAAAAACGGTTTTATCATCAACTCCTGGCATGGACAGCAAATGATGGGATTTTATTTCTTTCGTGGTTGCGGTTATTATATCTTGTCCAGTTTGAGCCGGGACGGTGATTATTCCAGTTCGATCATGCGGCGGTTTGGTTGGAATATCGTCCGGGGATCAAGCTCGAAGGGGGCTGTCCGCGGTTTAATCGAATTGATGCGGGTTTTACGAAAAGGAGCCGGTATCGCTCTGACGCCCGACGGTCCCCGAGGCCCGATTTATCACATTGAGCCCGGCGGGATTTATCTGGCGCAAAAGACCGGCGCCGCCCTGATTCCGTTGGCGTTTGTTTTTGACCGGAAGTGGGTCTCTGAAAAAAGTTGGGACAAGTTTGTCATCCCCCAACCATTCTGCCGGTGTGTCGCTTATTTTGGCACGCCTATCACAATCACCACCGAATTAACCGATGAACAGCTGGAGTTGGAGAAAGTCCGGCTCCGGGAAGCGATTCATGATGCAAACCGCCGGGGGGAGGAGATCCTGCGACAATGGGTAAACTCAAAATAAATTATCTCCTCTATAATACATTTTTGACGGTGATTTCGCTTTTTTTTATTCCCTACTTTATTATTCGCAATCTCATCTTAAAACGGCCGGTTTTGCCATATTTTTTTAACTTGACTCCGGAATTCGTAAAGCAGCTGCAGGCTCCGGTCATCTGGGTCCAGGCGGTTTCGGTGGGCGAAACCGTTGTCGCCCATTGTATTGTCAGTAAGTTACGGGAGATGTTGCCCGACTATCAAGTGGTCTTCACTACGACCACCCCGACCGGTCAAGCGATGGCCCAAAAATTACTCGGCGCGACCACCCCGATCACGTATTTTCCTTTCGACTTCCCGTTTTTTATCAAACGTTTTGTCAAGCGGGTCCAACCGAAACTGTTCGTGATGATCGAAACCGAGATTTGGCCGAATGCCATTCGCTATTGCCGACAGTCCGGCGCCAAAGTTGTCATGGTGAACGGTCGAATCAGCAACCGCTCCTATGGTAAATACTTAAAATTGACCCCCTTTTTAAAAGTGGTTTTATCCCAATTGGATCTCTTGGCAATGCAATCGGCGGAGGACGCCAACCGCATTGGAACCTTGGGAGCGCCGCTAAACCGGATTATGGTGACGGGAAACGCCAAATTCGATCAAGCTTATCCGGTTTTTGCACCGGAGGTATTGGAAACGTTCCGCACCCAATACGGCTGGAGCGATGAAGTACCGGTATTTACAGCCGCCAGTACCCACCACGGCGAGGAGGAACAGGTGATCGCGGCCTATCGCGAGCTCCTCAACGAGCGGCCTTATTATCTGATCTTGGCCCCGCGTCATCCCGACCGGGCGGACGAAGTGGCACAGCTGTTAGCGGCGGCGGATTTAAAGTTTGTGCGTCGTACCGCCGTGAATGTTCCCGAAACTCCCCAAGTTTTATTGCTTGATACCTTTGGCGAACTGGGCTTGTCTTACGCGGTGGCCGACGCGGTTTTTGTCGGCGGCAGTCTGGTCGATATCGGCGGTCATAATGTGGTCGAGGCCGCGGTGCAACGCAAACCGGTGATTTTCGGACCGTATATGCATGGTCAACAGGAGAGTAAAGAATTATTGGAGGCTGTTAACGCCGGGATGACAGTGACCGATGCCGCGGAATTGGCCCAAACCGTCAAGGAACTAATTTCCGATCGGCAACGTTATGAAATATTGGCAGAAAAGGCCAGACAAGCTGTGATTGCTAATCAGGGCGCCGCCGCGAACAGTGTCCGCCTGATTGCCGATCTTTTGGAGAGGGAAGCTTGAGTAGCCAGGATACACCGCTCGTTCAATACTTAACCCAGGTGATCGCCGGTAACAAAAGCGGCCCGATTGCCCAGTTGGTCTTATTTTTACTGACCCTCCTGGAAGGCGTTTATTGGCTGCTGTTGCAGTTGCATCGTTTATCGACCCGGCCTCGGCGTTTGCCGGCGCCGGTTCTTAGTATCGGTAACCTCGTCGCCGGTGGGACCGGAAAAACGCCCACGGTAGTCTGGTTGGCCAAGCAGCTTCAAGCGGCCGGGTATCATCCGGCTGTTTTGACCCGCGGTTATGGAGGTAAGGCCCAGGAAGCGGGGATGGTCTTTACTCACTCCGATCTTGGACAGCAATTGCCGGAGCAAGTTGGGGACGAACCTTATCTTATCGCTAAGTTGCTGCCGGATCTGATTGTTGCGGTTGGCAGAGACCGCTACGCCATGGGCCGTCGGGCGCTTGCCCAACATCCCGGAATCGATTGTTTTATTTTAGATGATGGGCTACAATATTGGGGACTCCGTCGCGATTTGGATATTGTTTTGCTTGACGCCAGGAAACCTTTTGACAACGGGCATTTAATCCCACGGGGAATTCTGCGGGAGCCGGTGCGGGGGTTGCGGCGGGGGAAATTGATCTTACTTACGCGGGCTCAACATCTGACGGGCCCGGACTTGGAGCGATTAACCGCTAGGCTTAAACAGCTAAATCCGGAAGCGCGGATCGGTTTGGCCAATTCGGTCGAGCCGGAAGTCGTCGCAATGGAAGATTGGGATCAAGGCAAGTTGGGGCAGCCCGCTCGCCAATACCTGAAAGGCCGCCGGATCGGTCTCGTGACCGCCATTGGCAACCCGAACCAGTTGCTTCAGACGATTCGCCAATTCGAACCGGTTTTGGAGCGTCAATGGCTTTTTCCCGATCACCATCATTGGTCGGAAACAGCCATCGCCGAATTGATTCAACGCATCAGTTCGACTGGATTGAAAGTAATAATCGTCACCGCCAAAGACGCAGTCAAACTAAACAGTTATCGCCGGCTGTTTCAACAAGCGGGACTGAAGGTGTTGATTCTGACCTTGGACTTCACTGTTGACCCTCCAAACATATTGGAGCAAATTTTCGTGGCGATCCAAGAGAAAGGTAGATTTACATGAAAGTATTAGGTGTGATCCCCGCCCGGTATCAATCGACCCGTTTGCCGGGAAAACCATTATTGCAGATCGCTGGGAAGCCGATGATTCAATGGGTCTACGAGGCGGCGCATACCGCGACGCTGGTGGATGAGATCGTTGTGGCAACCGATGATCAGCGCATTTTTGATGCGGTTAAACAATTTGGCGGCGCGGTGGAGATGACGTCCGCCAACCATCCGACCGGCACCGACCGATTGGCGGAGGTGGCGCGGCGCCATCAATGTGGTTTGGTTATTAACATTCAAGGAGACGAACCGTTAATCCATGGCGAGGTCATTGATTCGATCGTCCGGCCTTTAGTGGATAATTCCGATTTGGTGATGTCAACGGCGAAAGTTCGGCTGGTGGAGCAGGCCCAAATTGACGAACCTTCGGTAGTGAAGGTGGTTACTGATGACAATGGACTGGCGCTCTATTTTTCGCGCTCGCCCATCCCCTATCAGCGCAAAAAAGAAGCGGCCCAATATTGGAAACATGTCGGTCTATACGGTTATCGCCGCGATTTTCTATTGAAATATGTCGAGCTGCCCCAGAGCCAATTGGAACTGGCCGAATCTCTGGAACAATTGCGGGTCTTATCGTACGGTTACCGGATTCAAGTGATCGAGGTGGCGCAAGATTCGGTCGGCGTGGACACGCCGGACGACCTGGAGAGGGTCCGGGCAATTTTGGAGAATAAATTTAAATGAATCCCTTAAACATCGACTTGCCATAGGGTAAAGATTCATATGGAATATAAACTATTTTGAGGTGATATTGAATGTTTGCAAAGATCGAAGAGTTGTTTGGCCAAGGCTTATTATTGATTGCCGGGCCCTGCGTGATCGAATCGGAAGAACACGCGTATAAAATGGCGGTGGAACTGAAAAAAATCACCGAAGCAGTCGGAATGAAATATGTTTTTAAAGCTTCCTACGACAAAGCCAACCGTACCTCCTTTAACTCCTTCCGCGGCGTGGGACTGGAAAAAGGGTTGGCGATTTTGCGGCGAATTAAGGAAGAACTGCAGTTACCGGTCCTATCCGATGTTCACTGTGTGACGCAAATCAAAGCGGCGGCGGAAGTATTGGACATTATCCAAATTCCGGCGTTTTTGTCCCGCCAAACCGATTTGATCGTCGCGGCCGCCGCCACCGGACGGATTATCAACATAAAAAAGGGGCAGTTCAGCGCTCCGGAAGATATGAAAAACCCCATCGAAAAGGTGCAGGCGACCGGGAATAATCAAGTCTTTCTAACCGAACGCGGGGTATCCTTCGGATATAACCGTTTGGTTGTGGATATGCGCGGTTTGCCGATTATGCGTTCGTTTGGAGTACCGGTGGTTTTCGACGGAACCCATAGTGTGCAGGAACCGGGCGGCCTCGGGAAAGCAACCGGCGGCGACCGGCGGATGGTGCCGTATCTCTGCCGGGCGGCGGTCGCTACCGGAGTGGACGGTTTATTCTTGGAAGTCCATGATAATCCCGATTGCGCCAAGTCCGATGGTCCGAACATGCTTGAACTTTCAAAGGTGGAAGCGTTATTAAGAACACTGGTGAAGATTGATCAGACAGTGAAAGCGGAAATCTAAAGACAAACTAGAGCGAGGTTTTTGTTGTGAGTCAGGAACATGTTTATCTGGAACAAGCCAAAGAGGTCTTACGGATTGAAGCGGAAGCCGTTAACCGGATCGCCGCTTGCCTTGATGAAAGCTTCATCCAGGTTGTGGATTTGATATTGGGATGCGCCGGTCGGGTGGTTGTCACCGGTATGGGTAAATCCGGTTTGATCGGCCGAAAAATTGCCGCAACCTTAGCCAGTACCGGAACCCCGTCGTTTTTTTTGCACCCGGGCGAAGGAGTGCACGGGGATTTGGGAATGGTGACCTCGTCGGATATAGTGATCACCATTTCCAGCAGCGGGCAGGTAGAAGAGGTCCTGGCGATTTTACCGACCTTAAAAATTCTGGGAACGCCGATTGTCAGCATGACGGGAAACCGGGAATCATCGCTCGCCCAAAACAGTGATTACGTGCTGGAAGTAAAAGTCGAACGGGAGGCTTGTCCGTTAGGCCTCGCCCCGACCGCCAGCACCACCGCGACTTTAGCGCTGGGTGACGCCTTGGCGGTGGTGCTCTTGAATGCCCGGAATTTTCAAGCGGAGGATTTTGCGCTGTATCACCCCGGCGGTTCGCTTGGCAGAAAACTGTTGTTGACCGTGGAGAAATTGATGCATACCGGTGAAAACGTTCCGATAATAACTAGTGAAAAGACCATTAAAGACGCAGTGATTGTCATAACTGCTCACGGCAATCACGGTGCAGCGCTTGTCGTTGATGAAAAAGAGCATTTGGTGGGAATTATTACGGATGGAGATTTACGCCGGATCCTTACCAACAATGATAACCCGTTAGGATTAACGGTTGCCCAAGTCATGAAGCAGAATCCCCGCTATATTTATCCCGAAAAGTTGGCAGCTGAAGCAATGCATGCGATGGAGGAAAAACACATCACGGTGTTGCCGGTGGTTGAAAAATCGGGAAAAGTCGTTGGGATTATTCATCTTCATGATATCATTCAAGGTTTAACCGGGATGAAAATGTGAGGAATCGGGAATGTCCAAAAAAAAGCGCTCGGAATTGACCAATCGAATCGAATATTTTTGGTTTACGCTATTTTTGAATTGCATTCGGATTATACCCTACGGTTGGGGATGTTGGGTCGGTAAGAAAATTGGCTGGCTGGCGTATACCGTTTTACCGTCGCGGCGCCGGTTGACAATTGAGAACATCAAAGCGGCTCAGGAACATGGCCATCTCTCCGATCGTGACTCCCGTCAATTGGCGCGTCAGGTCTGGGAGAACATGGGCTTGCTGGGAAGCGAGTTTTTATACTATTATTCGCGGGGATTTGAAGCGTTAAAGGAGCGAGTCGTTTTAGAGGGCGCTGCCAATATTGAGAAGGTTCTTGCGAAAAAAAAGGGAGCTATCCTGGTCATGGCGCACCTTGGGAACTGGGAACTGCTCGGACTCTACCTGTCGGCGGTTGGCTATCAATTGAGTCCGTTGGTGAAGAATCAATCCAACCCGCTGGTGAACGCGATCATTCAAGAACGGCGGCAGTCGGCCGGGATGAAGGTGATCTCCCGTACCGGCTTTTTACGGCCGATTATTTTGGCATTGCGCAAAAACGAGATGGTCCCGTTTTTGATTGATCAGGCTACCCGGCGCGGCGTCGCCATTGAAATGTTCGGCAGGACGGCCAATTTTCCGCCCGGCGCCGCCGAATTTGCGCTCAAGACCGATACTCCGGTGCTCTTAACCTATATGGTGCGCGAGGCGGATCGGAAATTTCGTTTGGTGGTGTCGGAAGAGATCGAACTGACCAAAACCGGCAATTATGAGCAAGATCTCCCGATTAACGCCACCCGATTCATTAAACTGTTGGAAGAGGTTATTGAAGCGTATCCCGACCAATGGCTTTGGATGCATAAACTCTGGCCGCAAACAAAGATTAAAATATAGTTTCGAAACAACATTCGTCGAATAGCCAACATCGGCTAAAGTTAGGGAGTTTTTATCCGGATATTGTGCGCGGATGCTCCTTGCTTGACAACTTTTTGACGATTATGGTAGACTGAAAATAATTTGTGATTTCTGCCACGAATTTGTTAATTTTTTACGAAATAAACAGAGAGGGTGACCGGTTTGGATTATTTTTTGACGGAAGAGCAACAGATGATCAGAGATTTGGCCCGACGGATTGCTGAAGAAAAGATCGCGCCCCGGGCTTTGGAATTGGATGAAACCGGCGAATTTCCTTGGGATTTAATGAAAGTCATTGCCGAGGCCGACTTATTCGGCGTTTATTTGCCGGAAGAGTATGGCGGATTGGGCGGCGGCGTTATGGAACAATGCATCGTCGTTGAAGAGTTGTCGCGGGCTTGTAGCGGTGTTGCCGTTAGTTACGCGGCTTCCGGATTGGGCTGCATGCCGATTTTGGTTTTGGGAACTGAAGCGCAAAAAAAGCAATACCTACCGGATATTGCCTCCGGAAAACGGCTGGCTGCGTTTGGCGCCACTGAAGCCAACGCGGGTAGCGACCCGGCGGCCATGGAGACCACGGCGGTGCTTGACGGCGATGAGTATGTGTTAAACGGTACGAAACAATGGATCACCAACGGTGGCGAAGCGGAGATTTATACCGTTATGGCGGTGACCGACAAGCGCAAAGGACCGCGGGGAATCAGCGCGTTTATTGTCGAGAAAGGCACTCCCGGCTTCAGCTTTGGTAAAAAAGAGAATAAAATGGGGATTCGCGCTTCGGCGACACGGGAATTGGTCTTTGACAATTGCCGGATTCCGAAAGGAAATTTATTAGGCGGTAAAGAAGGCATTGGTTTTATCGCAACCATGCGGACATTTGACCGGACCCGTCCGGGAATCGGCGCGCAAGCGATCGGTATTGCCCAAGGCGCTTTGGACGCGGCGGTTACATATGCAAAACAACGGGTTCAATTCGGACAACCCATCTCCTCTTTCCAGGCCATTCAACATATGTTGGCGGATATGGCGACTCAATTGGAAGCAGCCCGGGCTTTGGTTTATGCGACGGCGCGGATGATTGATTCCGGTACGAAAAATTTCTCTAAAGAGTCAGCCATGGCCAAACTGTTCGCTTCCGACGTGGCAATGAAAGTGACGGTTGATGCGGTTCAGGTATTGGGCGGCTACGGCTATATGAAAGAATATCCGGTGGAGAAGATGATGCGCGACGCCAAGATCACGCAGATTTACGAAGGGACCAACCAAATTCAACGGAATATTATCGCGCTCGAATTGATCAAAGAATACTCTTCTCATAAATAACAACCCACAGCGCCCACGGGGCGCTTTTTCCATTATCCATAACATTATTGTCGCAAATGAACATTCAAAGATTGCCGTAGGAGGAGATACTGGTGAAGATCGTTGTTTGTGTCAAACAAGTCCCCGAAACGACCGAAGTAAAGATCAACCCGGAGACCAATACGTTAATTCGCGAAGGGGTTGCGAGTATCATCAATCCGTTCGATATGTATGCGGTGGAAGAGGCGATTCGGATCAAAGAAAAGGTCGGCGGGACAGTCACGATTCTTTCAATGGGTCCGCCCCAAGTCGCCGAATCATTACGGGAATTGATCGGTATGGGGGCGGATGAGGCCGTGTTGTTATCGGACCGGGCTTTTGCCGGTTCGGATACCTTGGCGACTTCATACGCATTGGCGAGAGGGATTGAAAAGATTGGCGAAGTCCAACTGGTGATCTGCGGTAAGCAAGCCATTGACGGCGACACCGCTCAGGTTGGACCGGAAATTGCGGAAAACCTCGGTTTGTCCCATGTTACCTATGTCAAAAAAGTGAATGAGATCTCGGAAGAGCAGCTTGTGGTCGAGCGGATGACAGAAGAAGGATATGAGTGGGTGCAAACGTCATTGCCGGCGCTGATCACAGTGGTTAAAGAGATCAATGAACCCCGATTGCCGTCGCTGAAAGGGATGATGCGGGCGAAGAAAGCGGAAATCCCCATCTGGTCGGCTGAAACCATTCAAGCCGATCCGGCGAAAATCGGTTTAAAAGGTTCTCCCACTTGGGTTCAGAAAATATTTATTCCGGATATCAAATGTGAAGGACAGATCTTTGAAGGGGAACCGGAAGACCAAGTCAAAAGCTTAGTCGAAGCGTTCTTGCATCATAAGGTTGTTTGAACAGCGAACGATTTCGGAAAGGGTTACAAGGGAACGGAGGATTAGCGATGGGGATCAAAGTTCATATTGATAAATGTGTCGGATGTAAGCTCTGTATTTCCAGTTGTCCGTTTGGGATCATCGAAGTTTTGGACAAAAAAGCGACGATCAAGGACGGTTGCACCTTATGCGGGTCGTGTGTCTCTTCCTGTAAATTCAAAGCCATTGAGATTTTGCGGGAGCAAACGATCACTATAGATAAGTCGTTATATCGCGGCGTCTGGGTTTTTGCCGAACAACGCAACGGCAAATTGGCCAACGTTGCATTGGAGCTTTTAGGTGAAGGCCGAAAACTGGCCGATGAATTGGGAGAACCGTTGGTCGCTTTATTATTGGGCAAAGGAATTGCCGCGGAAGCCTCCAAATTAGTGGCGCACGGCGCCGATAAAGTTTGGGTCGCCGATGCCCCGGAATTGGAAGACTTTGTCGAAGGGCCCTATACCCAAGTGATCACCGACTTGGTCGACCAGGCGAAACCAAATATTATCTTGATGGGCGCCACGGCCATGGGGCGGTCGCTCGCTCCCAAAGTGGCGGCGCGGTTGCAAACCGGTTTGACCGCCGATTGTACGGCGCTTGAGGTGGATGGGAAAGAGAAAAATCTGTTGCAAACCCGGCCGGCGTTTGGCGGTAATTTGATGGCCACGATTCTTTGCCCCAATCACCGCCCGCAAATGGCGACAGTCCGTCCGAAAGTTTTCAAACCGCTGGCTGCCGATTCAACTCGTCACGGTGAGATTGTGACGGTGGATACTTCCAAAATCGCTTGGGACCTTCGGACCAAGGTGTTGGAATTTGTCAATGAGGTTGGTCCGACGATCAATTTGGAAGAGGCCAATATCATTATCTCCGGCGGACGGGGTTTAGGCGATCCGAAAAATTTCAAATTCGTCGCGGAATTAGCCGAAGTGCTCGGCGGAGCGGTCGGCGCGTCCCGGGCGGCGGTGGATGCCGGTTGGGTCGCTTATTCGCATCAAGTGGGTCAGACGGGTAAAACCGTTGGGCCGAAGATTTACTTTGCCTGCGGTATTCATGGGGCGATTCAGCATTTGGCAGGGATGCAATCGTCGGATATCATCATCGCCATCAATAAAAATCCCGACGCCCCCATCTTTAAAGTGGCCAAATACGGAATCGTCGGTGACGTATTGCAAATTTTGCCGCTGTTGACGAAAGAGTTTAAACGGGCGCTGAACAAAGAGTAAAATACTCGCAGCTTTTTGAAAGATGATTCGTCCCCCTCTCGTTTTGGGAGGGGGATTTATTTTGGTCGATCATTGCGGCAACGATTCATCGGGTCAACGAAGACGGTTGGGGAAAATAATTGGAACGAATCTGGCGGCCCGAAACATAATAACGGCGATAATTCGCAAATATAATAATTGAGGGAGTTGCATAATTCGCTGATTTGACACGCTCGTCCGTACCAAGCCGAAGTAGGGTGTTTCGACGGCGGATGCGCTAATTAGGCGATTTCCATCATTGAAAAATTTCACGCCAGACCAAGTATAATTATACACAGGAAGATGACTCGGAGTTCATCAATATTTAATATTTTTACTGCGAATAATACTTGCATGCTATACATCATCTATGTATAATTATAAAAAAGAGTCTGGTAATTTGAACCAAAAAGAGGTTGGATCAATGGAACAAATGATCAAGGTAGGTATTATCGGCGCGTCGGGTTATACCGGCGGAGAGTTAATCCGGATCTTGGCGCAGCACCCGAAGGTCGAAGTCACCGCGATTACCTCACGGACCCATGAAGGGAAACGGCTCGAAGAGGTTTTTGCCAATTTTGTCGGCTGGAAAGGTCCGGTGTTTAGCGGTTCCGATTCTCCCGAAGCGGTAGCGGACTGCGATATTGTGTTTTTAGCGGTTCCCCATGCGGTGGCGATGCAAATTGCGCCGGTGCTAATCGCTAAGAAACAAAAAGTGATCGACTTGGGAGCGGACTTCCGTTTCCGGGATTATCAAGTCTATGAAACGTGGTATAAACATGAGCACAGTCAACGGGAGTTGACCAATTTGGCGGTCTACGGCCTGCCGGAAATTTACCGGAAAGAGATCCGGGAAGCGGCGCTCATTGGAAATCCCGGTTGTTATCCCACCAGCATCATTTTGCCGCTGTGTCCATTGATCAAGACCGGACTGATCAATGTGGATCAGATCATCATTGATTCCAAATCCGGCGTCTCAGGGGCGGGGCGCAAACCGGACGTGGCTTATCATTTCCCGGAGTTGTTTGGCAATTTTAAAGCGTACGGTTTGGTGAATCACCGTCATACTCCCGAGATCGAACAGGAACTCTCCAAACTGGCCGGCAAAGAGTTGGCTGTTTCGTTCACGCCGCATTTACTGCCGATTGCCCGTGGCATTCTCAGTACGATTCATGTCGGTTTGACGAAAGAAGTGAGTGGGACCGCAATCGAAACTTTGTTGGAAGAAGCGTATCAGGGTGAACCGTTTGTGAAGATTATGAAAGCTCCGTTACTGCCGGAGCTAAAAGGGGTCGTCGGCACCAATTGTTGTCATATCGCCGTCCGGGTTGATCCCCGAACCAAACAACTGATCATCGTTTCGGTCATTGACAACATGATTAAAGGTTCTTCCGGTCAGGCGATTCAAAATATGAACATCATGTGCGATTTGCCCGAAACAATGGGGCTGGTTCATTGGCCCTTATATCCCTGAGCGGGAAATGCGTAAGGTGAAATTCCGCTGTAAGCATACAGGGTTTGAGCCATAGGAGGGTTCATTATGCAGATTATCGACGGCGGCGTGACGGCCGCGCAAGGATTTCTAGCCGGGGGGATGGCCAGCGGCATTAAGAAAAGCGGCAAAACCGATCTGGCCATTGTTTATTCGGAAATTCCGGCGGTCGCAGCCGGTATCTTTACCACCAATGTGGTCCAGGCCGCTCCGGTCATTTTCTCCAAGCAACAATTGCAGCATGACCAGGCGCAGGCGGTCATCATCAATAGCGGCAACGCCAACGCCTGCGTGCCGGACGGCATGGCAGTGACGGAGGCAATGGCTAAAGCGGCGGCGGAGTTTTTGGCGATTCCGCCGGAAGTGGTGGTGGTCGCATCCACCGGAGTCATCGGCGTCCAGTTGCCGGTGGTCAAGATTCAAACCGCCTTGCAAGCCAAACCGCAATTTCTGAGTTCGGCGGGGGGAGCGGCGGCGGCGCAGGCGATCATGACCACCGACACGTTCCCGAAAGAGGCGGCGGTTGAATTTGCGTTGGACGGTCGCAAAGTCCGGGTGGGCGGCATGGCCAAGGGATCGGGAATGATCCATCCCAATATGGCGACCATGCTTGGCTTGGTCACTACCGACGTCGCCATTGGTCCCGAATTGCTGAAAAAAGCGCTACGGCGGGCGGGGGATCTGTCGTTCAACCGGATTACGGTCGATGGCGACACCAGCACCAATGACTGCTTGATGGTGTTTGCCAATGGGAAGGCTGCCAACCCAGCCATTGTGGAAGAGGGACCGGCCTATCAGCTGTTTTTAGAGGCATTGGCGACCGTATGCAAAGCGTTGGCCCGTCAGATTGCCAAAGACGGCGAGGGCGCCACCAAATTGGTGGAGATCAAAGTGATTGGCGCTCCAACCGAAACCGAAGCGGTGGTGATCGGCAAATCGATTGCCCGGTCCAACCTGGTCAAGACGGCGTTGTTCGGCGAAGACGCCAACTGGGGCCGGATCTTGGCCGCGGCCGGTTATTCGGGCGTGATTTTCGACCCGGCCAACGTCGCGATTTACCTCGGCGATTTACTGGTCTGCCAGCATGGCATGGGGTTGGTCTTTGATGAAGAACAGGCGAAACGGATCCTGGAAGCCAACGAACTGGTGATCACGGTGGATTTGGGCGCCGGTGCGGCGGAGGCCGCCATCTGGACTTGCGATCTGAGTTACGATTATGTCAAAATCAACGGCAGTTACCGGACTTGAAATATTTTTTGGAATTTGTTACTTGAGGAATGAAAGGAGGCTTGTTGCAATGAATGAAATTATCGCGAAAGCCGGGGTACTGGTTGAGGCGATTCCCTATATCCGGACCTTTCATGGCAAAACCTTTGTGATCAAATACGGCGGCAACGCGATGATCAACGAGGAGCTAAAACAAGGCGTGATGCAGGATATTGTCCTCTTAAAGTTTCTGGGGGTCAATCCGGTAGTGATTCACGGCGGCGGTCCGGAGATCACCAATATGTTGAACCGGGTCGGCAAGAAAGCCCAATTTGTGCAAGGACTGCGGGTTACCGACGCCGAAACGATGGAGATCGTCCAGATGGTTCTGGTCGGAAAACTCAATAAAGAGATTGTCGCCAAGTTAAATTTGACCGGAGGTAAAGCAGTCGGGCTGTCGGGTCAGGACGCCAAGCTGATCACGGCGCAGAAAACCCAACCGACCATGCCGGAAGGATTCGTTGGCGAGATTCCCGATATCGGTTTTGTCGGCGAGGTTACCGCGATCGACACCACCATCATCAAACAGTTGTTGGCGGAGAATTATATCCCGGTCGTCTCCTCAATCGGGGTCGGGGAAGACGGGGTCAGTTACAATATTAACGCCGATACGGCCGCCGGGGAATTGGCGGCGGCGTTGCAAGCGGAGAAGTTGATTATGCTCACCGACGTCGAGGGCATTTTTGAGGACTATCAGGATAAATCATCGTTAATCTCCGCGTTACAGATCGAGCGGGCTTATCAGATGATCAACAGCGGGACCATCGAAGGCGGAATGATCCCGAAGGTGCAGGCTTGTATCACCGCGCTTCAACATGGTGTCAACCGGACTCATATTATTGATGGCCGCCTGTTACATTCGATGTTGCTGGAGATCCTAACGGATCAAGGAATCGGGACCATGGTTGTCCCCTGAAAGTAGGTGTTGGGAATGAATACCCAAGAATATGTCGCGCTTGGACAGCAGTCGATCATGCGGAATGTCGGGCGGTTGCCGCTGGTCTTTTCCAAAGGGGCCGGATCGCGGCTTTGGGATGCCGACGGCAAGGAATATATCGATCTGTTAACCGGGATTTCCGTTCATAACTTCGGCCACAATCATCCCGCGATTACCGAGGCGTTGATTCGTCAAGCGACGAAACTTACCCATGTCTCCAACTATTTTTATCTGGAGGAACAGATTTTATTGGCTGACGCGTTGGCCAAACTCACCGGGTATGATCAGGTTTTCTTCAGCAACAGCGGCGCGGAGGCCAATGAAGCGGCGTTGAAATTAGCCCGGAAATACGGCAAAACCCATTTAAACGGCAAGTTTCAGATCGTTACCGCGCTGGATTCCTTTCACGGCCGGACCTTCGGCGCGTTATCGGCGACGGGCCAGCCGAAGTATCAGGCTTATTTTCAACCGGTGGTTCCGGGTTTCGCTTATGCGGAGATGAATAATCTGGCGTCGTGGCAAGCGGCGATTGGCGACCAAACCTGCGCCATTCTGATCGAATTGGTCCAGGGCGAGGGCGGCGTGGTGCCGGCCGATCCCGAGTTTATCCGGGGCTTGTATGAATTCTGTCAAGAACGACAGATCCTGTTTATGGTCGACGAGGTGCAGACCGGATTTGGCCGGACCGGGAAGTGTTTCGCTTATGAACACTTCGGCTTTCAACCCGATGTCATGACCATCGCCAAGATGCTGGGCGGCGGAATTCCGTGCGGCGCCTTGCTGGTCAATGAAAAAGCCAACCTGTTTGAGCCGGGCGACCACAGCACGACGATCGGCGGCGGCGCCATGGCCTTTGCGGCGGGGCTGGCCGTCTTGAAGCTGTTGCAAGAACCGGGATTTTTTGCGGAAGTTGTCCGCAAAGGCCAATACATTAAAGACACCTGGGAGAGCTGGCGCGAAGAATTGCCGCAGGTTAAAGGGGGCCGGGGTTTGGGGATGATGTTGGCTTTGGATCTGAACATTCCCAGCAAACCGGTGATGTTGAAGTGCCTGGAAGCGGGACTGATCGTCAATGCGGTCACAGAGTCGGCGATCCGGATTTTACCGGCGCTGAACATCAGCCAAAACGATCTTGACGAAGGATTGGCTATTTTGAAGCAGGTTATTCAGGCATCCTAAGCGAAATATCATGCGTTGATACGAGACGATACGATGAGGAGGAAACAACAGTGGGTAAACTGAATAAAGTCGTTTTAGCATATTCGGGCGGTTTGGATACGTCGATTATTATTCCCTGGTTAAAAGAGAATTACGGTTGCGAAGTGATTGCTTATGCCGCGGATGTGGGCCAAGAGGAAGAACTGGAACCGTTAAACGAGAAGGCGATCAAGACCGGGGCCAGCAAGATTTATATTGAGGACCTAAAGCAAGAGTTCGTCAAGGACTTCGTTTTCCCAATGTTGAAGTCGGGCGCGATCTATGAAGGCAAGTACTTGATGGGAACGTCGATCGCCCGGCCGGTGATCGCCAAACGGCAAGTGGAGATCGCCATCAAGGAAGGCGCCGACGCGGTGGCGCATGGCGCGACCGGCAAAGGCAACGATCAAGTCCGGTTTGAGTTGACCTTTAAAGCCTTACAACCCGATTTGAAAATCATCGCCCCTTGGCGGGAATGGGATATCAAATCCCGGGATGAAGAGATTGATTATGCCGAGCAACGTGGCATTCCGGTACCGGTTTCCAAGGCGAAACCGTATTCGATGGACCGCAATCTCTGGCACATCAGCTACGAGGGGGGAGTTCTCGAGGATCCCTGGCATGAATACACCGAAGAAATGTTTATCTTGACCACCGCCCCGGAAAAAGCCCCCGATCAAGCGGAAATCGTCACGATTGATTTTGAAAAGGGCGTCCCGGTGGCGATCAACGGCCAAGGTTACGATCCGGTGGCGTTGATCTTTAAACTGAATGAGATTGGCGGGCGGCATGGCGTCGGCCGGATCGATATTGTCGAAAACCGTTTGGTGGGCATGAAATCGCGGGGCGTCTACGAGACGCCGGGCGGCACCATTCTTTATGAGGCGCACCACGCCTTGGAGACCATTACCTTGGATCGGGATACCCTTCATTACAAACAGATGATGGCGGGACGTTATGCCGAGCTGGTCTATAACGGCCAATGGTTTACCCCGTTACGGCAGGCGATGGATGTCTTTATCGACCAAACCCAGGAACGGGTTAGCGGATCGGTCAAACTGAAGCTGTTCAAAGGTTCGGTGCAAACGGTCGGCCGGAAATCGCCTTTCTCTCTTTACCAAGAGAAACTGGCCACTTTTGGCGCCGATGAAGTATACAATCAAAAGGATGCCGAAGGGTTTATCAACCTGTTCGGATTGCCGTTGAAAGTGCAAGCGTCCTTGAATCAAAGCTTGAAGAAGTAACATTTCCGACAGCGCAATATCACAATCAACCGGTTATTAGAAAGCAAGCCCAATTTCTGGCTTGTTTTTCTTTTTGCTTCCAATCTTTCAAACATAAAAAGCAGCGAAAAACTTAAAACTATCCTCAGATAACGAAGGAGGGTAAGCGAAAAGGATGGAAAACGATACTTTAATTAAAAGCACTGATCCCACAAGCGACGGTAACGTTGAATCGGTCGTAAATAAAGGGGATGCCAGCGGGTCGAATCACCCGGACGCCCATTTTGATGTCCATCAAAACACGCGGAAGTATTACGATATCGAAAAGTCCCCGGCGACAATGCCCGAAGTTCACCGGTGGCAACGGGAGCATATCAAAACCCATGATCAAGGGAAGGAAGGTTTCCCGCTGAATGTCATTGTTGACCCGGCAATGCGCGAAATGTACCAACAGGTCCACGCTCAGGGGTTAACCAATGTTTTCGACCGATTTGAACAACAAGAGAAGATCCGTTGCAACTTTTGTTCCTCCGGTTTATCCTGTCAGCTCTGCGCCAATGGCCCTTGCCGGATCAGCCCGAAGGTGCCGCGCGGGAATTGCGGCGTGGACGCTCATGTAATGGTCGCCCGGAATTTCGTCTACCGTCATGTGACCATCGGCGCCTCGGCCAATATTTTTCATGCGCAACAAGCGGCCCGGACGTTGAAAGCGGCGGCGCAAAACCCGGCCAGCGGGCTTACGATCAGAGACCCGGAGAAACTGTTGAAATACGCCGAAATGGCCGGACTGAACAGTCACGAGGATGTCAATCAGGTCGCCGTTCGTTTTGCCGATTGGGTGATGGCCGACATGGGACGGCCCTATTGGGAAGAGTCAGCGATGGTGAAAGCGTTTGCGCCGCCGTTGCGGCAAGAATTGTGGCGCAAACTGAAATTATTCCCGGGTGGCGGGTTTAGCGAAGTCGCCTTGGCGCAGACTAAGTGTATGACCAATTTGTCCGCCGATCCGGTTGACTTTTTACTGACCGCGGTCCGGTTGGGGGTCGCCAATGAATTTCAGGGACTGTTCGCTTTAGATATCTTGCAGGAAATCCTGATGGGAACCCAGAAAATCCGGACGGCCCGCCAAAATATGGGCCTGTTGCAAAAGGATCAAGTTAATATTATCACCAACGGTCATATGCCGTTATTAGCCCAGCTGGTGGTGGAACTGGCTTCAACTCCCGAATGGCAGGATAAAGCCAAAAAAGCCGGAGCCAACGGTTTGCAAGTACTTGGCCACGTCTGTGAAGGCCAACAACTGTTAAATTACCGGGATACCGGCGCCATGTCCGCTTATGCCGGCCAAGAAGGCGAATGGCTGTCGGAGGAATATCTCTTGGCCACCGGCGCGGTCGATCTCTTTATGTTCGATTATAATTGCACCATTCCGACCTTGCCGTTATACGCCAAACGCTTTGGGACGACTATGGTCAGCACCCATGAAGTGATTAAGCTGCCCGGCACGGAAACGGTCGAGTTTATTCCCGAAGCGATGAAGGATCAAGCCGCCAAAGTGTTGGAAATGGCCGTCGCCGCGTTTGCCAAGCGGAAAGCGGAAAACCGCGAGGTTTATATCCCACCGCAGATATCCGAAGGTTGTCTGGTCGGTTTTAGTACGGAGTCGGTCCGGGAAGCGTTGGGCGGTTCCTGGAAACCGCTGATCGACGCCATCGCCGCCGGCAAGATTCGCGGTATCGCCACGATCGTCGGTTGTACCACCGCCCGCTACGGCCAGGGCGGCAGCAATATCTTCCGGATTGCGAAAGGGCTGATTGAAAAGGACATCCTAATCCTGTCCGGCGGTTGCACCTCCTCGGTGATGGAGTATACCGGCCTAACCAACCCGCAAGCCGCGGCGGAATGCGGCCCGGGCTTACAAGCGGTTTGCCAAGCCTTGGGCATCCCACCGGTCTTAAGTTACGGCGCTTGCGTCGATATTGGCAAAATGACACAAACCGCGGCTGAGATCGCCGACGCGCTGGGGGTCGATACCAACAAATTGCCGTTAGTGATCGGGGCGCCGGAGTATCTGGAACAAAAAGCGGTGGCCGATGCCTGTACGGCCATTGCCTTGGGGTGGCTGGTCCATGTGGCGCCGGTGCCGTCGGTGACCGGCAGCGAGGTAGTAGTCAAAACGTTAACGGAGACCACCGAAACCTTGGGACTTGGCAAGTTGACGGTTGAGACCAGCGCTGATAAGACCGTGCAGATTTATGTCGATCATATCGAGCGGAAGCGGAAAGAGTTAGGATTGGAAGCGCGGGTCCCGAGCCCGGTTCATTAATAGCGACCCGACGCCCGGCAGCGCCGCTACCTGGAACAGTTAAGGCGAAAGTTTGTCAAGGAGCTGTTGCCGAATGAACCGCAAGGTCCATTCGGCAACAGCTCTTTTTTTGCGCAAGAGCAACTTGCCGAAGGCTTCCGCAAGCCGGATATGTGGATAAGTAAGCTGGCGGAGTCGTTCCGCAAGCCGGATATGTGGATAAGTAAGCTGGCGGAGTCGTTCCGCAAGCTGGATATGTGAATAAGTAAGCTGGCGGAGTCGTTCCGCAAGCTGGATATGTGAATAAGTAAGCTGGCGGAGTCGTTCCGCAAGCTGGATATGTGAATAAGTAAGCTGGCGGAGTCGTTCCGC
>JAEZFP010000013.1 GCA_023417475.1 Bacillota bacterium
CGACTTGGCAAATTTATGATACTGTGAGGGATCAACAAGGCACTCTCCGCCCGTTATGTTAAACGGCTTCAATTCCTTTTCCTGATTGGCCGCCATATTTACTATATAATCAGGATACATGCCCAAAAGATCTTTAAACGGTTTATATCTTAACCGGCGTAAATCGGCGACCAGCGGTCTCGCCTGCGCCGGGGGCAGTAATTTTTGTACTTTTTCCTCAAGCTGCCGCAATTTAATGCTTTCCACCACAACCGTCTCTTCCTGAAAGAAGAAATTATCGCCTAAAATGCCTGTCAGCAATTCCATCTCCGCATTTAGCCAGCCTGACAATTCCTGTGGTGAATGCCTTGCAAAAAAACAATTCAAATCCGCCAGCCGGACGCCCTGATCGCTGTCATTCCGCAGTTTAACCAACTCGCTTTCTAAATAATGCAAATTGGCTGCCAGCCGCTCCAGTCCTAACTGCCCGAATATTCCCTTCCATGTATGGACACTGCGGAATATCATGCTCAGTTTTTCAGCTGCAGACTGCTCGGTCTTCAAAATGGCAGGCAATTCCTCCCTGGCGAAAACCTGATATTCGCGTACTGCTTTAACAAAATCCTGATAATGCGTTACTGTCTGAACCACCATTGACAAAATGTTCTTTTCTTCCTGAATGCGTTTTTCCATTGCCCGCCTTTCGGTAATATCCGTCAAAATCAGCATTATTTCCTTACGGCCAGCAGCAGAAGGAGTGTCAATCAGCTTATAATCTATATGAATATAGCTGCCGTCAAAGTTCAGTTCTTCCGGCAGCAGCGAGAAAAAGTTTTTCCGCAAAAAATCATCTGTTTCACAAAAAATCTTAGTAAATAAGGCCTCAATGAACACCTGCTGCTGTACATCCTCCGGGTACAGCAACCCGGCAACTGGCGTATCGCCAATTTCCCGGTTAAATATCATAATACACTCGGCGCTGTATTCGCCGGAAACCTTCAAATCAGAACTAAACGATAAAAATCCCTGCCCGGCATTGTCCATCAAATTGCGCAGCTTGCCAAATGCCTCAGTCAACTCCAGTTTTTGCTGCTGAATTTCGGCCTGTGATTTCTCCAGATCATGCAAAGCCTGACGTAAACCGGCATCATTGACTTTAATGCAATGGGCCATCCAATTCATATCACGCATTAAAGCAGTCAATTCATCCTCGTCTTCACTGTTGTCATTATCCGAATTCGGGACTTCAAGACTGACATCATACCGGCCAATCTTGACATTTTTGCAAAACTCCCTAATCCGCTGCAAATGCCTGTTGAAAAAAAACTGCATCATCACCCCGGGTATCAGCATGCCCGCCAATAATGACGCCATCAGGGCCATCGCCACGGCACTGTGAAACGACGGATTGGCTGACAGACCATTCTGTGTCCCAACCCAAAACATGATGCCTACCGGCAGTACCCCGAAAACCAGTAAAATAATTCCTAACCGCGTTTTTAGTTTCACTTTTGCACCTCTTATCAGTCGCCGCTATTAAATTTGTCAAACGCATTAGATAACGATAATCATTATCATATTTTTTATTATTGCTGATTGCAATTATAATGTCAAGACTTGCCTTTATTTTTCGCGGTAAAACATACCAAAGTGCAAGACAGCGCGTTAAGAATCCTATTTTTCCAATACACATTTGATGTGTACATCTAATGTGTTGGTTGCCCAATCTGGCGTTTGCCTGGACCAAAATCCCGGATAAATTTCAATACATCTAATGTGTTGGTTGGCCTTGGCCGAGCCTGCAGAGATGATAGTTATATCTGTATTTCAATACATCTAATATGTTGGTTGCCCGTGAACACAGCCTTTCTCAACCGTGTGGAATGGCTATTTCAATACATCTAATGTGTTGGTTACCCAAAGTCAAATGGATTGTTACCTTCATTTACAACCCATATTTCAATACATCTAATGTGTTGGTTGCCCTCTCATTAAAAATGTTCCAGCCTACTGACCGGGCATATTTCAATACATCTAATGTGTTGGTTGCCCGCTGGTTATATAGCCGCCGGCAAGTCTCGATGGTTATTTCAATACATCTAATGTATTGGTTGCCCGAGGGTGCAACTTGTAAACACACTGAGCGGTTTTAATTTCAATACATCTAATGTGTTGGTTGCCCATAGCCGTTGACCGACGTTGTTAGTGCCTGCAGATATTTCAATACATCTAATGTGTTGGTTGCCCTTGATCATGGCCCCACTCACCAGGGAGGGGAAGCGATTTCAATACATCTAATGTGTTGGTTGCCCGTATCTTTTAATTGTCGATACAAATAATTTATCGATATTTCAATACATCTAATGTGTTGGTTGCCCGTCGACTTATGACGTAATCATATTTGGACTAAAGGTATTTCAATACATCTAATGTGTTGGTTGCCCAAAGATTGAACACAGATTCATCCCTGTCAAAACCACATTTCAATACATCTAATGTGTTGGTTGCCCGCATTAGGCCGGTTGGAAAGCAAGGACCGGCATGAATATTTCAATACATCTAATGTGTTGGTTGCCCCTGGCTACCGGCTCCAAGACCGCAACTGAGGTCAGATTTCAATACATCTAATGTGTTGGTTGCCCGGCAGAGAGACTGCTAGATCGTATGTGATGGTCGAATTTCAATACATCTAATGTGTTGGTTGCCCTATAGATACTCATGGGAGTGTGTCGATTTCGACCATATTTCAATACATCTAATGTGTTGGTTGCCCCGACCTGGTGCAGAACATGATCCGCATATTCTCTTTTATTTCAATACATCTAATGTGTTGGTTGCCCTGCGCTCCCTGATTTAGCTTATGACTCATTATAGCAATTTCAATACATCTAATGTGTTGGTTGCCCGCTTAAGAAACTTAACGCACGAACGCCTTCGTTTATATTTCAATACATCTAATGTGTTGGTTGCCCCTACGACGTCTAAGCTCCTTGTACTCGTTGTACTGCATTTCAATACATCTAATGTGTTGGTTGCCCCGCCGGCACAGGATATGCAGAGGGCGATGTATTGACGGATTTCAATACATCTAATGTGTTGGTTGCCCTGCGTGTAAATGGCCTGGGCTACCGCCTCCTCTCTATTTCAAT
>JAEZFP010000038.1 GCA_023417475.1 Bacillota bacterium
GTGCCTTTGGTTGTGAGTGTTAAAAGATTGGGAAGAAAAAGAGCCAGAGCCGTTGTTAAAGTTTTCGGTGATGATCTAAAACATGTTACAATCGAAAAATTGACACGTATTGATGGCATAGGCCCTAAAACAGCAGAATCTATCATTGCTAAGTTTGGTAGTGGATGATCAAATTAATTGGAGAATTATTTCATGATTTTAAAGGTTGAAGATATTGATGGGATGGATGAGCTTACAAGGGTTGAGCTACTGGAAAAACTGAAAAAGGAAGCCAAAAATATCCATATAAAGGACATCATGAATGCCTGTAACTTTCTTTTTGAAGAGGGAAAGTACGTTCAGCCCAGTTACAGAGAAAAATTTCATAACGCCTATTTAAAGGGTTTTATACTGAGGATAAAGGAGGTTAAGGATGATAAGTGCACCATACAACAGTTGGTTGATATGGATGAACTTAAAAAATCTTTGAAACTTCTGGAAGAACAGGAAATTGACCTTTTAAGGAATCATCCCCACGAACCCAATTTTTCAAAAATATATCAGATTATATCCATCTACACAACCTTCGTTCTTGAAGAACCAATTCACGTGGTTGGATCAGAATTTCCAGGCGGTTTCAAGGTTAAGTATGAAAATAAAACCTATTACTGTCCTGTTAAAGATAAACAGCAGGATAATCCCGGTGCTGTGTGCGGTTTCTGCATAGCTGAACAGGATCCTGACGTTGTTTAAACCAAAATTTTATGAAAAATATTTTTACCCATTTTTTTAAGTGATTACCATGGCAAAATCCATTGAAGAACTTGATTTAACTCACAAACTTAGTAGAAATGAACTTAAGGATGTTGTTAAATCAGAAGCTGGAAACATTCACATCAAGGATATCATGCTTGCTGCATCATTTTTAAGGGATGATGCTCAGTACATGCCAAAATCCTACAGGGATGATTACATAGAAAGATTTTCCAAATCATTCTTCTCCAGGGTGAAGGAGATCAAGGAGGATAAGAAGGATTATCCTGGAGATGTTAACAGAAGGGATCTGGTTGAATTTCTTGAACTCCTGGATGAACAGAGTAGGAATGCCAGGACCAATCAAGAAAAATGTTTTGTTAAAATTGCAAGGATCATAAGCACCTACACTACCTTCGTGTGTGAAGAACCAATTCATCCTGTTGGAACCAGATTTCCAGGAGGATTCGTGCTCCACATCGAAAATGGTAACTATCTGTGTCCTGTGAAACAGCGTCAGATGAAAAATCCAAGTGCACTTTGCAAATTCTGTGTTTCAGTGCAGGATAAAAAAGCCTTAAGCTGATAAGAAAAATTAACAACCCTGAATCCAATTACTTCTTTTTAAAAATAGATATCCATGTTACTTCGATCTTGCCCCTCTTCTGGGTCATGAGGTTGTCCATCAGGTCGATTTTGTCTTCAAATTCGTCCATGTATCTTTCCTTGAACAATCTCCATCTATTTGGATCGTCTGTCCACTCTTCAACCTCTGTAACTGGATCTTCCTTAACAATTTCAGATGAGGAGAGTATGGCCTCAATTTCCTTCATTGCATCGGTTTTTGTATTGATTTGAGGAGATTTTTTCAGTTTTATCATGTTTCTGCCCCAAAAAATTTGTAGGTGACAGCTTTAAGATCCGTGAATCCTTGAAATACTGGTTTTAACAGTATTTGTTGGCTGGTTGAGTAGTTCTCCCAAAACAACTGCGTTGTTATGATCTTCGTCCTTTGCAGAGTAAAGGAGTGTGACTTTTTTATGGAATTTGTCCATGGTTTTCAGTTGTTTCAAGAGCTCCTTTTTTTCTTGGAGCTCTTTAAGGTAGCGAGTTTTAAATTCTGGCCACTTATCAAGTTCATGATGGTACCATTTCCTTAGTTCGTTTGAGGGTGCAATATCCTTGATCCACCCGTCAAGATTCGCCCTTTCCTTGGAAACTCCCCTTGGCCACAACCTGTCCACGAGAATTCTATACCCATCTTCTTCTTCAGGTTCTTCATAGATTCTTTTAACTTTGAACAATGTTTCACCAGTATAGTATTATGTTTTTTATGACTAATAATTATTTTTTTTTATCAGATGTGTTTTAGTTCAGTTTATAAATCTAAAAAACATCTTTCAACATAACATTTTGCCGCTGAACGTGTTCTGGAACTTGAACTGTTTAACTGGGACTTGATAAATTCTTCTATCCTATCCTTGTCAACGGGATCTGAAGGAATTTTTCTGAGGGTTTCAATCACGTAAACCTTGAGCAGATCCTTCTGTCTTCCTTTAAATGTTTCATCCGTGCTTAAAAGGTTAGAAATAATTTTGGGCCTGAGTTCTGGTTTGTTTTCTATTATTTTTCCAGAGTTCAATATGACATGGGATGCTGGCAGGGTTTTTTCACCACCGAGCAGGCTGAAGTAGTCGTCAAAAATGGTTTCAAACTTATTTTCAGTGTCAGAAGCTGTTAAATTTGCTAATAAATATATTGCAACGTACTGTTCGTTGGAGTTGTTGCTTATTAACATTTCATGCAGATAATCCCATTTAGGATACAGGATATCTCCATTGTTATCTGCCACCACCATTAGGGCGTTGAAAGAATTGGTTCTCGTGGTTTTATCCTTGGATCTTATGCCCATTATCAGTTCGTTGAATAATTCTGTGTTGTTAAGACTTTCAAGTGCTAATTTTTTAGTGTCAACACCTTTTTCTCCCAGATCGTAGCCCATTTTACCACCTTAACCATGTATTTATGTTACTTAAACTCTTTAGGTTTTACTGCACTGTATGTTTTTCCTTGGTAGGTACTTATGGATATCATGGCCTTAAATGGACACAATGAAACACAACGCATACAGTACTCACACCTGTTTCCAATTAGAGGATAGTCATCCATTTCTATATTGTTGGTTGAACAGATATCCCTACATATCCCGCACTTCTCGCACCTTGATTCGTCAACCTTGAATTTGAGAATTTTTTGATGGGCGGATGTGGCAGTCAGTCCCCTTCCCATATCTGATATGAATTTCATGATGTCAGGAAGTAGTGGAAAACGTCCCCATTTTGATTTATTGTTTACCAACGATAATGCATAATTTTCAGCCTTCAAAAGTCCTTCTTCAACTTTTTTGGTGTTGATGGTGCTGTCTTGGATGTAAAATATGTTCAGTGGCATTATGATTTCACATGCCCCTATT
>JAEZFP010000017.1 GCA_023417475.1 Bacillota bacterium
CTTCTTTTAGGTTATGTTCTTTGATTAATCCTCTTATTTGTTCACTGCTTAATATGCCCATTTTGTATTCCTCCATCTTATTAGTTCCTTTATCGGAGGTTTACACAATTTATTTTACACCGTCGATAACTTAGCCCCTTGAGTCACAAAATGATCTCTTTGAGTCACTCAACAAGCTCTTTTTGTGAATAACTGATCTACGTTACTAACAAAACGATCTCTTTTTGTGAATAACTCAGCTACGTTATTAACAAAATGATCTCTTTCTGTGGATAACCGATCTACGTTATTCACAAAACGATCTATTTCTGTGAATAACGTTTCTATTTCTGTGAATAACTCATCTATTGCTGTGGATAAATGGAGTTGTTGGATGGGGTAAACGGATCGGGCTGTGGATAAGTCCGACTGGAGGCAAATCGGTTTCCATTCAGATATTTGGCGTTACGTATCGCAGGCGAGAATAATCTATTAGCTTTTAAATCCTTTTAATCCGTATAATCCTGCTTAATCCTGGTTCAGACAAGGGGTTGGGTATTTTTATTAAAGGGGAGAGGATGTATCATGATTTGGGATCAAAGAAAATTCGGGCGATTGCAAAAATTTTCTCTCAATTCATTCGGAAGAGCTAATCAATAAAATTGGACGATAACGGCAGTTAAATTTGGATCATGAGCGATTTATTTTCTGGACACCCAAAATCTTGGGGTATATAATAGACAAGGATACTATATCTAGTATTTTTATGTTAATTGTTGTAACTTGGTTGATACGCTTGGAACTGCGGAACTTGGCGCCTATTTTACAGTTTTTGGTGGAATGATGATACCAAGGTGAACAGGAGGTTACCAATGCTTTGCCCTTTTTGTAATGCGCCGGACAGCAAGGTGATCGATTCGCGGGCTTCCGAGGAAGGAAGCGCGATCCGGCGGCGGCGTGAATGTCTCGTTTGTTTGAAACGTTTTACAACGTATGAACGGATCGAAGAAGCGCCTTTGATCGTGATCAAAAAAGACGGTCGGAGAGAGCCGTTCAACCGGCAAAAGATTGTCAACGGCCTGTTGAAAGCCTGTGAAAAACGGCCCGTCCCCTTTGCGACACTCGAAAAAATGGTTGACGATGTCGAACGCGAATTACGCAACTGTATGGACCAGGAGATTCGCAGTGCGACAATCGGCGAATTGCTGATGGAAGGGCTCAAGGAGATTGACGAAGTCGCTTATGTCCGCTTCGCCTCAGTCCATCGTCAGTTTAAAGATTTAGCAATATTCATGCAAGAGTTGCAAGATTTACTTATCAATCGAACCAAAAGAGCGGAGGAAAAGTGACCATGGCAGTGAATCAAGCCGAAGTACATGATGGAGAGAAAAAGGACTTTCTTAAAGTTGTCGAGTTAATGAACCGGAACAGCGAACGGAGCTTCCGGTCGATCCGCAAACGCGACGGACGGATTGTCGAATTTAGCGCCGGCCAGATTGCCGCGGCGATCTTTAAAGCGGCGAAAGCGGTGGGTGGCGAAGACCGACAATTAGCGGATGAACTTGCAGGCGTAGTGATTCAATACCTCCAAAAACAATTGGGGACCGGAATTCCGTCGGTTGAAGACGTCCAGGACGCGGTGGAAAAAGTGTTGATTGAGACGGGACATGCCCGGACTGCCAAAGCGTACATTCTTTATCGTGACCGCCGGACCCGTTTGCGCGATTCCAAATCGGAACTGATGGACGTGGTGGAAGATATTTTAGTCGAGACCAATCGCGAGAACGCCAATATCAGCAACTCCCCTTCTGCCAAGATGCTCCAGATCGCCTCGGCAGCGAGTAAAAAATATTACTTATCCCGGTTAATCCCCGACGAAATGGCGCAAGCGCATATTGAAGGCGATTACCATATTCATGATCTGGATTTCTACGGAAAAACCCTGACTTGTGTCCAGATTCCCTTGGGCCGGTTACTTGAGACCGGTTTCAATAACGGGCACGGTTTCATTCGCCCGCCCCGGCGGCCCGGTTCCGCGGCGGCTTTGGCTGCGATAATCCTGCAAAGCTCCCAAAACGATATGCACGGCGGACAATCCTTCGCCTTTTTCGACCGCGATATGGCCAAGTTTATGGACGGCGCCGCTGAAGAGGAAGTTTATCAGGCGATGGAAGCGTTGATTTACAACCTCAACTCGATGCATAGCCGGGCCGGCGCCCAGGTTCCGTTCTCCAGCGTCAATTTGGGTTGCGACACTACCCCGGCCGGCCGGATGGTCACCAAATGCCTGCTGCAAGCTTACGAAAAGGGATTGGGTCATGGCGAATGCCCGATCTTCCCGAATATCATTTTCCGCTTGAAACACGGGGTTAACTTTGATCCCCGGGATCCGAATTACGATCTGTTCCAGTTGGCGATGCGGGTTTCGTCACAACGGCTCAATCCGACCTTCGCCTTTATGGACTCGACCTTCAATCGCGAGTATGGCGCCGAGGTTTCCTATATGGGTTGCCGGACTCGGGTCATCTCCAACCGGCATGGCGCCGCCATCAGCGACGGACGGGGCAATCTCTCCTTTACCACGATCAATCTGCCACGGATTGCCATCAAATCCGCCGGCGATCTTGAGGTTTTTTATCACGAATTGGAACATGTGATGACCTTGGCGGCTCGCCAGTTATATCAGCGTTTTCGGGTTCAAGCCCGCCTGAAAGTGAAAGATATGCCGTTTTTAATGGGCCAGGGTTTATATTTGGATTCCGAGAAATTAAAGGCCAACGACCCGATCGCTCCGGTGATCAAACACGGCACCCTTTCCATCGGTTTTATCGGCTTGGCCGAAGCCTTGATCAGCCTGACCGGAAGCCATCATGGACAAGATCCCCAAGCGCAACGGTTGGGCTTGGAGATTGTCAGCTTTATGCGGAAACTGGCGGACGACTTTGCCGAAGAATATGATCTGAACTACACGTTGCTGGCGACGCCCGCCGAAGGACTTTCGGGCCGCTTTATTAACTATGACCGGAAACGGTTCGGGGCGATTCCCGGCGTCACCGACAAGGAATATTATACCAACAGTTTTCATGTGCCGGTTCAGTACGAAATCTCCTCATTTGAGAAGATCACGTTGGAAGGACCCTATCATCAGTTGACCAATGCCGGGCATATTAGTTATGTGGAGATGAAGTCTCCGCCCACTGACAATTTGGAAGCGTATGAAAAATTACTGCGGCAGATGGCCGCCGCCAATATGGGTTACGGAGCGATTAACTTCCCGGTTGACGAATGCTTGGGCTGCTTTAACCGCGGTGTGATTGACGAGGACGAATGCCCGTCGTGCGGTTCGACCCAGATTCGCCGGATTCGCCGGATAACCGGGTATTTATCCACCATCGACCGCTTCAACGATGCCAAACAAGCCGAACTGCGGGATCGTTCCAAACATTGGATTTAACGATGTCAACTGCGCTGTTTCGTGTTTCCGGGATCGCCGTTGAAAGCGTGGTGGACGGTTCCGGTTTACGTTGTACCATCTTTTTTCAAGGTTGTACTCACGCCTGCCCGGGTTGTCATAATCCGGAGACCTGGGCGCGCGACGGCGGACAGTTGGTCACGCTGAGTGAGTTGCTGCCGCGCTTAAAGTTGAATCCCCTAATTGACGGCGTGACATTCAGCGGCGGGGAACCTTTCTTACAGGCTCCCGCCGCTGCCTGCCTCGGGCAATACCTCAAATCGCTCGGTCTGAATCTTTGGGTTTACACCGGTTACACGTGGGAAACGCTGCTGCAAAACCTCAATTTGCCCGGCTATAAAGAACTGTTAAATTTGACCGATATATTGGTTGACGGACCATTTCAATCGGAAGCCAAAGTAGCGGGGTTAACCTTTCGCGGTTCCGCGAATCAACGGATCATTAAAGTACCGGAGTCGTTAAAAAGTAACGAGGTTGTCTTATGGCAACCGACGCAGGTTGTGATAGGATGAGTTGGCGTCAGAATTTTCGGAACGGACTGGAAATCATGGAATGCGCCGAATTCAACACGGATCGGGTGATTCAGGCGGTTTCCACCGTTGCCGCGAGCAATATGGCGCTCCATACCGGTGATGACCGGGAAACTGTTGTCGAGCGACGTAGCGCTTTTTTGACCGCTTGTCAATTACCGTTGGAACGATTGGTCACGGCGCTGCAAGTCCACGGTACCGCAGTGCAGGCGGTCGCTTCGCGCCATGCCGGAGCCGGTGCGTTTTCCGTAGACGATGCGATCCCGGACACCGACGCGTTGGTCACGAACGAAACCGGTTTGATTCTGGCGATTTTTACAGCGGATTGTTATCCCGTATTCATCTATGATCCGGTTACTCCGGCGGTTGGGTTGGCCCATGCCGGATGGCGCGGGACAATTGGCGGGATCGCCGTGAAAACCTTAACGACAATGTCCGCCCATTATGGCACCCGGCCCGAGGATTGTTTGGTTACGTTCGGCCCGGCCATCTGTGGACATTGTTTTCATGTCGGACCGGAGGTTGCGGTCCAATTTGCCGGTTATGCCGACGCGCTGCGAGCAGAGCAATCAGGCGCCTATATTGATTTGGCTGAGGCGAACCGTTTGATGTTGACCGCCGCCGGAGTGCGCCCCAACCGGATTATCAAGTCAGGACACTGTACGGTCTGTCAAGCGGACCGCTTTTTTTCATACCGACGCCAGCGGGGAACGATTGGCCGTTTGATGAGCATTATTGCATTGAAGTCTAAATATTAGGGGCGAACTTTTCTTGAAAGCGGAATATCCTAAATTAAAAAGTGTGCCGAACCGGCCGAAAAAGCGATGGTCGATCGGGGGAATGCTACGCATACTCGGGCGAATAATTATAATCATCCTCCTTTTTGAAGTGACGCGCAATGTATTCAGCGGACTGTTAACTCATCCGGTCACTGCGCAATATGGAACCATCGAAAAAGGCTTTTGGGCGGATGCGCTTTTTTTACGGTATGAAACCGTCTTAACGGCGTCGCATTCCGGGAAATTGGTATATTCCGCCAAGGCCGGATCGTTAGTGCCAACCGGGGAGATCATCGCGACCATTGACGATGGGACCAATGCAACGGGTCCAACCGACTCCGTTCCCGCTTCAAAGCAGTTGGACCAGTTGCGACGGGAGTTGGTGTCCTTGGGCCAGGACCTCAACCGGGTGAATGCCGAGATGAAAAATAAACAATCGTTGCTGGTAACACAATCCAATCGAGGGATGAATACAGCGCAGATTAAGCAAGATTTAAACAATCTTGAGCAGGAAAAAGGAATTATTCTGCGAAATATCAACAAAAACAATGCTGAATTACGAGAATTGAATGCGACGACTGTCAATGCCAATCACGACAATCTTGTATTGGCTACGACTCCGGGGTATCTTTTTTATCAATACGACGAATGGGAGACCAAACTGCTTCCCGCCGATTTCCCCCAAATTACCGTCGCGGATTTGCAACGTCGTTATTCATTGCGGGAAGTCGGCAATTCGGTTCGGACCGGAGGAATGGTCGCCAAAATTATTGATCCGTTCAACCAACAAATTGTGATCCGGATCAATGCCAAAGCGACCGGCATTCCCGAAGTGGGCGCCCGCTGGTGGTTGAAGAATGGCGAAGCGTTACGGAGGACCACTGTCCTGAAAGTGACCCGCATTGCCGGGGACAACGAATATTTAGTCGCACTAGATGATCCGGGGATCGGGCAAAGTATTTTGCCGGAACGCCGTTACCGTGTTTTTGTAGTTTACCGACGTTGTTCGGGTGTTTTGATCCCGACTCAGGCTGTGTTTCATCATCAAAAAGACCCAGTAGTTCGCGTGATGAAGGGGGACGGTTACAAAGAGCAAAGCATTCGAGTGATTGAAACCGATGGTAGTCGTGCAATTGTCGAAGGAATCGATTTTGGCGAGACCATAATATCACGATAGGGAGGCTACACCTTGAAAAAAGTATTCGTCTTGGATACCAGCGTTTTAGTTCACGATCCCCAAGCCTTGAATGCTTTTCAGGATAACGATATTGTCATACCGATAGCAGTTGTGGAAGAGATTGACGGTCATAAAAAACGCCAAGATGAAGTCGGCCGTAATGCCCGCCGGGTCTCGGCCTTTTTAGATAAATTGCGGGAAGTTGGCCATTTGGATATCGGAGTCCCCCTTGCGGGCGATCGCGGCACGCTCCGGGTTGAGCTGAACCATCAGGAAGTCGAGAAACTGCCTCCGACTCTTGACCGTTCAAAGATTGATAACCGGATTATCGCCGTTGCGTTAGCGTTGCAACAAGGCTCGCCTTTTCCGGTGATTTTGGTAACCAAAGATATCAATATGCGGATTAAAGCGGATGCATTGGGCATCGCCGCCGAAGATTATGAGACCGATAAGATCGAGATCGAAGACGTCTACACCGGATGCCGGACTGTCAAAGTCGCCCCGGAGCTGATTGACCGCTTTTACGCCGCCGGCGAATTGGTCCTTACTGAGGTTGAGTTATATCCGAATCAAATGATTATTTTAGAAGATTCGTTTGGTTCCTCCAAATCGGCCTTGGCGCGGCATGTTTTCGCCGGACGATTGGTTCCGCTGCGTTACGGCGGCCAGGATCCGTTTGGCTTGAAAGCTCGCAATAAAGAGCAGAAGTTCGCCTTGGAATTATTACTCGACGAAGAAGTGCGGCTGGTAACCTTAATCGGTCGGGCCGGCACCGGCAAAACGCTCCTGGCGTTGGCCGCGGGCTTGCAAAAAGTGGTTGAGGAGTCCAAATACCGCCGTTTATCCGTCTCCCGGCCGGTTATCCCCATGGGCAACGATTTGGGTTTTTTACCGGGTGATATCAACGAAAAATTACGGCCTTGGATGCAACCGATCTATGATAACCTGGAGTTTCTTTTCAGCAACCGGGACCGCAATGAGAAAATTGACCAATTGGTCAACAGCATGCGCGATCTGAACATTTTAGAATTGGAAGCCTTGACGTATATTCGCGGCCGCAGCATTCCCAATCAGTTTTTACTGGTCGACGAGGCTCAAAATCTATCGCCGCATGAAATTCGAACCGTCATCACCCGGGTCGGCGAGGGGACTAAAATCGTTTTGACCGGCGATCCTTATCAAATCGACCATCCTTATTTGGATGCCAACAGTAACGGCCTGACGTTTGTCGTGGAACGGTTCAAAAATGAAAAAATCGCCGGACATATCACCCTAACCAAGGGCGAACGTTCGGATCTGGCGGAGATTGGTTCGCGTCTATTGGGGTGAAACGATGTCGATATCGGACAATGTCTTAACAATAAAAACGCAAGTCGATGAGGCGGCCCGGCGCGTCAATCGGGATCCCGCGTCCATTAAAATTATCGCTGTGACCAAATACGTTGACACGGCGGCGATGAATGCGGTGATTCGGGCGGGGATTCCCGATATCGGGGAGAATCGGATTCAGGACGCAATCGTTAAGTTTCCCATGCTTCAGGGAAACGTCACCAAACATTTGATTGGCAGTTTGCAGACCAACAAGGTGAAAACGGCGCTTGCCGAGTTTGATCTGATTCATTCGGTCGACCGCCCCGAACTGGTAAGGGAACTTGCCAAACAAGCCGAAAAACTTGGTATGACAGTACGTTTTTTAATTCAATTGAACATATCCGGCGAAGCGACCAAACATGGCTTGGAACCCGCCGGATTGTCCGAGCTGTTAAAGTTGATCCAGGAGTACCGGCAGTTAATTCCTTGCGGTTTGATGACCATCGCGCCGTTGGCGGAAAATGCCGCGGCGGCCCGACCGGTTTTTCAGCGGCTTAATGAACTGTTCCATGAAGCCGCTGTTCGTTTTAACCTGGGTCCAAGCTGGCAATACCTCTCAATGGGGATGAGCCAAGATTTTGAAGTGGCGATTGAAGAAGGCGCCAATCTGGTTCGGATCGGCAGCGCCATCTTCCGCTAACTCTCCGTTCAGCACAACCCGTTGACATTTTCAAAAAATGCCGGGTTTCGATTTTAATTTGCGATGTCTCGGGAAGAAAAATTGGCCGAAATCGAGTGATCGGTAACAGAAGCTGTGAGGTGTTTGGCAATGGCGAAATGGGACCAAGACGAAGAAAAATACAGCGAAAGTACAAAAAGGGGTTTTTTTGAAAAATTCTTAAATGCTTTCGGTTTTGAAGCGGAAGATAATGGAGACGAGGAAACGGCGAGTGTGGAAGAACCGCAAGCGTTGCGGAAAGAGCAACGCCCCCGCGAGCGGGAACGTGACCGGGAGCGTGGCAAGCTGGTCACGCTTAATAACAGTAATTCTCAGAACAAGCCGGTGCGTTTGCTGATAGTCGAGCCAACCTCGTTTGAAGAGGTACAAGCATTGGTTGATCATTTGAAAAGCAAAAAGGCGGTCATCATCAATCTGGAAGAGACCGAAAAAGGCTTGGCGCGCCGGATCGCCGATTTTATGGGCGGTGCGATCTATGCGCTTGACGGCACCATGCAACGGGTCAGTGGATCGATTTTTCTATTCACCCCCCAAAGCATTGAGGTGACTGTTCCCCCCAAAAGCGAGTGGCGAGATAAGGAACGGGAAAAGGAGTGGAGCGCCCCTGGGGGTAGCCCTGCCTCTTTATTCCGGAATGAGCGGGAAAGGTAGAAATCACTATGGACAAATTAGGCGTAATCGGTGGCGGCACGATGGGCTCGGCCCTGATCCAAGGGATTATCCAGACAGGGTTATTAAAACCGGAGCAGATCCTGGTGTTGGAAGCTGATGCGGTTCGCGGCGGAGCATTAAAGGAACGAATCGGGATTGGTCTGGCGGATTCGGTGGCGGGGATTGCCCAGGCGAACCGGGTGATTTTGGTGGCGGTGAAACCGCTTCATATCGCCCAAGTTCTGGCCGATCTCAATCCTCATGTTACTGAAGCGCATTTGATTATCTCGATTGCGGCCGGAACTTCGCTGCAATTTATGGCGGATTTGGTTTCGCAAGCCCGTTTGGTTCGCGTAATGCCAAACACGCCGGCCCGGATCGGCAAAGGCGTTTCCGCCTATTGTCTCGGTCGCGGAACAACTCCGGCCGATCGGGAATTGATTGAGGCGGTTTTGGGTTGCGCCGGTCAGACGTTGCAAGTTACTGAAGATAAAATTGATGCCGTAACCGCGCTAAGCGGCAGCGGCCCGGCTTATGTTTGTTATTTTATCGACGCGATGATCAATGCCGGAGTGATGTTGGGCTTACCTCGGAAAGACGCCCAAGTTTTGGCGGTGGAGACCGTAATTGGCGCCGCCGAACTTCTAAAAACATCCGGTGAACATCCGCAACAACTAATGAATGAAGTAACCTCACCGGGCGGAACTACGGCCGTCGCCCTTTTTGAACTGGAGAAAGCCGGGTTCGCCGGAACCGTCATGAACGCCGTTCAAGCGTCGGCAAAACGTTCTGCGGAAATCGCGAAAAGCAGGTGATGACTTGGCCGACAATGCCAATAACGACGAGAAACTATTATTAGCGCAAATTAACGATTTAGCGGAACGCAGTCTTAGCCATCAACAACCCTATTGGACCCCTTTTTTAGACCCGGCTCAGCTTGAACAAGCGAAAGCCGCTTTGACTTGGAATACCGGTGTTCGTTTCCGCGTGTTCGGGGGCTATTCTAAAGCGGAACGGCAACGACTGGTGATTTATCCCGACTATTATATCGCGGAAGCGATCGAACCGGAACTGGCGTATTTGCAAATTGTTTCGAAAAGTCCCGACCTCTTGACGCATCGTGACTTTCTAGGCGGACTGCTGTCCTTGGGTATCAAACGGGAGAAGTTGGGGGATTTATTGGTTACCAACGATACCTGTCAAGTGATTTTAGTTCCCGATCTGGTCGGATTTGTTCAAACCAATTTGGAACGGGTTGGCAATAGCCGGGTAACCGTTGCGGAGATTGAGCCGGAGCAGTTGAATCTGCCCAATGTCCGCGAAAAGGAAATCCGTTCGACTGTGGCTTCGTTGCGCTTGGACGCGATTGCCGCGTTGGGTTTTGGCGATTCCCGCACCAAAATGGCGCGCGAGATCAAGGCCGACCGGCTGAAGGTGAATTGGAAATCGGTGAAAAATCCCGATCAACTCGTCAATCCGGGCGACATTATCTCAATGCGCGGCCGGGGCAGGGTGTTTTTTCGGGAAGTGACCGGGATTTCGAAAAAAGGCCGGACCGGAATTGTCTTGGTGCGGCAGTTATAAAGGAATTGGAGCGTCGCTTTTTGCGCAGGCGGATTTGTTGGAAATAATAGGACTTAAAGGAGTGAAGAACTATGATAACCCCAGTTGAGTTAGGAACAATTATGTTCCGCCGTTCGATGCGTGGATACAAGGTTGCCGAGGTACAAGCATTTATGACCCGGATATCAGCCGACTATGAGTATCTTTATCGTGAAAACAAAGACTTGGTCGCGAAGTTGGAAGAACTTCAGTGTAAATTGGACCAATATATCGAAAAGGACGATACTTTACGCAACGCCTTGATTTTGGCCCAAGAAACCGCCGACGAACAGATCAATACCGCCAAATTGAAAGCGGACATTATTGTGAGGGAAGCCCAGTTTCAAGCGGAACAAATTCGCAGTCGCGCCAAAGACGATATTCAGATGGAACTTCAGAAGTTATCATGGCTAAAAACCCAGGTGGATCTCTTCAAATGTCAGTTTAAGAGCTTTTTGAACGGTTTGCTCGAAACCGCGGAACAAGAATTGAATTTGAATATCATTTGGGATCATATCCAAAAGAATAATCCGAACGCGGCCGCTCAGGCAACGCTTGCCCAGGCTGTAAAAGAAGCGGCGGCAACCGCCGAACCGGTTGGGCCAACGAAGACCGAAGCCTCACCGAGCCAAGCTTGAACCTAAACTAATCCCCAGAATAAAAGCGACAATTTCGCAGACTAAGCCGGTTAACAAAATGTGCCGGCTATCTTTTACGCTAATGGCGCCTAGATAAAGCGAAAAAACGTAAAAGGTTGTTTCGCTACTGCCTTGAATCATTGAGGCCGTAATCCCTACCAAAGAATCGGGACCGTATTTATGAAGCAGCTCCGCTGTGACTCCTAAAGCCGCCGATCCGGAAAGCGGTTTAACCAAACCGAGGGTCAGCAGGTCGGGGTGCACCCCCAACAAGGTTAACAGCGGTCCCAATGCCTCAATGATCAACTGGAGGGCCCCGGAAGTGCGAAAAATACTAACCGCGACAAAAATGGCCAAAATATACGGGGTTAGTTTTAACGTGGTTTTCAGTCCTTCCATAGCTCCCTGAATAAACAATTCGTAAACGGGCAGTTTTTTTTGAAAAGCTGCGGCAAAGACCGCCAGCAACAACAGCGGGATTGACCATTGGGCAATGACGGTAAAAAATTGATACATGCGATCACTTCTTTCGTTGGTAGAACTGATCCAACCGGATGCTGAGATAATTAAAGACGAGACCGGCCGCGGTCGACATCAAGGTGATTATCAATACCGGGCCAAGGATGAATGCGGGATTGGCCGAACCGGCCTGGGAACGTACCGCAATCAAGGTTGATGGGATTAAGCTCAATCCGCCGAAGACCAACGCCATAAAGGTACAGATCTCATTCGAGACCCGTTCTGAGTCGTTGGATTGCGCTTGCAATTCGATCATGGTTTTTAGCCCCAACGGGGTCGTCACATTTCCCAGACCCAGCAAATTGGCGGCAAGCGTCATTGAAATCAGTCCAAGGGTGGAAGGTTGATTTTTTAAATTGGGAAAAAGACGGGCGAGAATTGGACGGAAGCATCGGGAGAGCCATTCGGTAAATCCGGCCGCAGTGGCGATTTTCAGAATCCCCGACCACAGGGCAATCATTCCCGCGAGTCCCAAGGTGAACTCAATCGCCTTGGCGGAGCTGGAAAAAAGCGCGTCGGAAATCACCTGAATTTTGCCGGTGCTCGCGGCGACAATGATACCAAATCCAATCAGAAACATCCAAATTGTATTAATCACTTAGTACCACCTCCGTAGAGATTTTAATATTTGGCAAAACCGGTTTATTTTGATTAAAAACAATCTTTAACTTATATATGTTGCAGATAAAATAATTATTATCACTGGAAATATCGTGTATGAACAGGACGGATGTATTTTGGAGACCTTTTCAAGGCTGGTGAAGGAAGAAGTGATCCGCAATGAATTTTCCCGTTGCGGTCGATGTCATAAAGCTGAATTGTCGGCAATTATCCATATGGTCGGCAGTATTTTGCTTTCCGGACGGGAGCGGTTATCACTCGCGATCAATTTGGAATCGGCCAGTATTGCCAGGCGAATTGTGAAACTGATCAAACTTACCTCGAAGTTGGAATCGGAGATCTTAGTCGAGCAAAACGACAAACTGGGCCGGATTCATCGCTATAAAATTATGCTTCCTTCCCAACCGGGTTTGATTGAATTTCTGGACGACCTCGGGATGATGTCCCGGGATCGCAATCTGGAAAGAGGGATCGCTCCGCAGCTGGTGAATAAAGAGTGTTGCCGGGCTTCTTTTTTACGCGGCGCATTTCTCGCGGGGGGCTCCATCACCGATCCGCAGCGGAAGAGTTATCATTTGGAGCTCGTAACTTATAATGAAGATTTTGCCGATGGTTTGGTTTATCTAATGAATCTGCTGAATCTCAAAGCAAAGCTGAGTCGGAGAAAAGCGTATTATGTTGTATATCTGAAAGAGAGTGAAGCGAATGCGCGTTTTCTCACCTTAATCCAGGCAAACTCGGCAGTGATCAAGCTGGAAGAAATCCGGGTGATTAAAGGATTGCGCGAGGAGGTTAATCGTAGGGTCAATTGTGAAACGGCGAATTTAGAGAAAACCCTTTCGGCGGCATGGAATCAAGTCGAAACCATTAATCACTTAATTGCGCAAGTCGGTTTGGGAGTTTTGCCGACCAGTCTGCGCCGTACTGCCGAGTTACGCCTTGAATATCCTGAAGCAACGTTAAAAGAACTGGGTGAGTTACATACTCCGCCGATCAGCAAATCGGCGGTAAATCACCGTTTGCGGCTGATCCAACAATATGTGAAAAAATTTACCGAACAAGAAGGAATTTAATCGTGGAACGAGAATTAAGAAAATAATTAGAATATTTCTGGTAACCAATGGCATAAATTTTTTTGAATATTGCGGGACACAATTTTATTAAACGGGACAAAAATCGGCCCAGTATGTAAGGCATAGAGGCGCTAAAAATGGATAAACTGCTATCATTGCAACAAAAGATCGTTCCTGAACTTGTACCGATTTTACTCTCGCGATACCATGTGTTGCGAACCGTTTATTTTTTACAACCGATCGGCCGGCGCGCCTTGGCCGAGAGACTGCATACTCAGGAACGACGGATTCGTAATGAGGTCGATATTTTAAAGGATCAGCAACTGCTCAGCTTTAACAGTTCCGGCATGCAAGTTACCGAGGCCGGGGAGTTGTTGCTTTGGGAGATCGAAGGCTATATCCGAGAACTTCAAGGGCTCAATCAGCTTGAACAGACCATTGTCGAACAGTATGGTATTAAATATGTCAGCGTCGTACCAGGAGATTCTGATCAAGAAGAGACAGTAAAGAAAGATTTGGCTCGTGTAACGGCTTGTTATCTGAACAAACGGTTACAAGAAGGTTCAATCGTCGCGGTCACCGGCGGAACAACCCTTGCCGAAGTTGCCGCGGCATTAGTGCCGCCGATTGCCAAACGCAGTATTGTCGTCCTTCCGGCACGGGGTGGCCTCGGTGAGGAAGTGGAAATCCAGGCGAATACGGTTGCCGCGAATGTCGCCAAAGGATTAGGCGCAAGTTATCGCCTGCTGCATGCCCCCGATGATCTTGGTGAAACCACCATGCAGTCGATTATGAAAGAACCCAAAATTAAAGAGATCATCGACACGGTCCGTAAAGCCGATATTGTTTTGCATGGAATTGGTACCGCCGAAGAAATGGCCCGCCGGCGCGGCATGCCGGAACCCCAAATCGCGGAGATCATCCAGAAAGGTGCGGTTGGGGAAGCGTTCGGTTATTATTTCGCCATTGATGGCAGTGTCGTCCATTCAACCTCCAGCGTTGGTCTGCAACTCAATGAATTGAGTTCCATTGATGAAGTGGTGGCAATCGCCGGCGGGTTGAGCAAAGCCGCAGCGGTGAAAGCCGTCCTGTCTCATTCATCACGGGATGTACTGATCATTGATGAAGGCGCGGCCAGAGCGTTAGTGGTGTAAGGCCGGCGATCGCCTGGGTTTAATAAGTTGGGTTTTAAGCGGTGGCTCACCACCGAAACATATTAAAAATGGAGGAGTTAAAATGGCTGTAAAAGTTGGTATTAACGGTTTTGGCAGAATTGGAAGATTAGTTTTTAGCGCTTTACACGACAAAGGTTTGTTGGGGAAAGATGTCGACATCGTAGCCGTCGTCGATATCAGCACTGATGCTAAATATTTTGCTTATCAGTTGAAGTATGATTCCGTACACGGTAAATTTAAAGGCCAATTGGCGACCGAAAAGAGCAATCCGGAGTTGGCTGAAGACGATGTTTTAGTTGTCGACGGTCATAAAATCAAATGCGTGATGGCAACCAGAGAACCGAGCCAATTACCCTGGAACGAGCTGGGCGTTGACTATGTTATTGAGTCGACCGGTTTATTTACCGACTCCGAAAAAGCGAAAGGCCATCTTGAGGCCGGCGCGAAAAAGGTTATTATCTCGGCTCCGGGTAAAGGTGACGTTAAAACCATCGTGATGGGCGTTAACGAACAAGAATACGATTCCGCCGCCCACAACATCGTTTCCAATGCTTCTTGCACCACCAACTGTTTGGCTCCGTTGGTTCATGTGATTTTAAAAGAAGGTATCGGGATTGAAACCGGGTTAATGACCACCATTCACTCCTATACCGCAACCCAAAAAACTGTTGACGGTCCGTCCAAGAAAGATTGGCGCGGCGGTCGGGCGGCGGCGGTCAATATTATTCCGTCAACCACCGGCGCTGCGAAAGCCGTTGGGGAAGTTTTACCGGCGACCAAAGGTAAACTCACCGGGATGTCTTTCCGGGTTCCGACTCCCGATGTTTCCGTGGTCGACTTGACCTTCCGGGCGACCCGCGACACCTCAATCGAAGAGATCGATTCGTTAATGAAAAAAGCGTCCGCATCTTACCTCCAAGGCATTTTGGGCGTCGCCGATGAAGAAGTGGTTTCGACCGACTTCGTCCACGACAACCGTTCATCCATCTATGATTCGTTGGCAACGCTTCAAAACAATCTCAAAGGTGAGAAACGCTTCTTTAAAGTAGTTTCTTGGTACGATAACGAATGGGGTTATTCCAATCGGGTAATCGACCTGCTTACCTATATGATTAAGCAAGATAAATAAGCGACGGTTAAACAATAGTTTAATAGGGGCGAAAAAATTTCGCCCCTATTGTTACTGAGAGGAGGACAATCATGAATAAGTTATCCATCGATGATATTGAAGTTCAAGGTAAACGAGTCTTAGTTCGGGTGGATTTCAACGTACCCATGGATGATCAAGGCAACATTACCGATGATCGCCGGATTAAGGCTGCCATCCCCACGATTAAATCGTTAGCGGATCGCGGCGCGAAAGTGGTTTTGGTTTCTCATTTTGGTCGTCCGAAAGGCGGTCCGGATAATAAATACCGTATGGACGTCATGGGTAAACGGCTTTCCGAATTAATGGGCAAACCCATCGTAAAAGTTAACGATTGCATCGGTGACGAACCAAAGCAAGCCATTGCCAACCTCGCTCCGGGCGGCATCGTCCTCTTGGAGAACGTCCGTTTTTATAAAGAAGAGGAAGCCAACGACGAAGGTTTTGCTAAAAAGTTAGCCGATTTGGCCGATATTTATGTTAATGACGCATTTGGAACCGCGCACCGGGCGCATGCTTCTACCGCCGGCGTCGCGAAATTCTTACAACCGGCAGTCGCCGGATACCTCATGCAAAAAGAGATCGATATCATGGGTAAAGCCTTAGCCAACCCGGAACGTCCTTTCGTCGCAATTTTAGGCGGCGCAAAAGTCGCTGACAAACTTGGCGTCATCAAAAACCTGTTGGACAAGGTGGACACGCTGATTATCGGCGGCGGTATGGCCTATACCTTTCTGAAAGCGCAAGGGTATGAGATCGGTCGCTCGTTATTGGATGCCGATCGAGTTGATTTTGCCAAGGAAATGTTGGCGAAGGCGAGGGAAAAGGGAGTCAGTTTACTACTTCCGGTGGATACGGTGGTAGCTGATGACTTCAAAAACCCGACCTTCTCCAAGACGGTTCTTTCAACTGAAATACCGGCTGACTTGGAAGGCGTGGATATCGGTCCGGAGACGGTGAAAATTTTCTCCGATGCGGTTACCAATGGCAAAACTGTTATTTGGAACGGACCAATGGGTGTCTTTGAAGTTCCGCAGTTTGCGGTCGGGACTCGCGCCATCGCGGAAGCTTTGACCCGTTCCCACGGAACCACCATTGTTGGTGGCGGCGATTCTGCGGCGGCAGTGGAACAAATGGGTTTTGCCGAAAAGATCAGCCATGTGTCAACCGGTGGCGGCGCCTCCTTGGAGTTTTTGGAAGGAATCGTCCTGCCGGGCGTTGCTGCGCTTAGCGATAAGCAATAAGTGAAAAGTCCATAACCCGGGTTATCGTATGCATAACCCGGGTTATTGCCGGGAAATCAGAACGATTGGTGTCGTTGTTTTTCGGTTCTTGGTCTGTATTGGCAAGGGAAGAAAAATAACGACAACCCAACGATAGGAGGCTACGATGCGTAAACCAATTATTGCGGGAAACTGGAAAATGTACAAAACCATTCCTGAGTCCAAAGAGTTGGTTGCGGGATTGATTGCCAAATTGAACGGTTGCACTGACGTGGAGGTTGTTTTTTGTCCGCCTTTCACTTCTTTGGACACAGTACATGAATTGCTTCAAGACACACCGTACGGTTTGGGCGCTCAGAACCTTTTTTGGAAGGAACAAGGTGCTTTTACCGGGGAAATTGCTCCGGGAATGTTAAAAACGGTTGGCTGCGATTATGTCATAATCGGACATTCGGAACGCCGGGAACATTTTGGCGAGACTGACCAAACGGTCAATTTAAAGGTGAAAGCAGCATTAGCCCATGATTTAAAACCGATTATCTGCGTTGGTGAGTCGTTGGCTCAACGTGAAGCGGGTATAACTTATGAACTGATCAAAGGCCAGACAGAACAAGCTTTAGCAGATATCAGCGCCAGTGATGTTACCCGGGTTGTGATCGCGTATGAGCCGATCTGGGCGATCGGTACCGGCAAATCTTCAACCGCCCTAGACGCCAATGAAGTAATTGGGAATATCCGCAAGACCATCGCCGGAATTTATGGGCAAGCGATTGCCGATCAGATCCGGATTCAATACGGTGGCAGCGTCAAACCCGAAAACATCAAGGAATATATGGAACAACCGGAGATTGACGGAGCATTGGTCGGCGGGGCCAGCTTGGATGAAGAGTCTTTTTACCGGATCGTCCGTTTTTAAGTTGAAAACGTTACTAAAGGGATATGCTCTCCAAGATATACTTGGGGTATATACAATTTTGGTTAAATAATAGGAGGAATAAAAAATGACTTCAATAGTTGACATTTATGCTCGCGAAATACTCGATTCCCGTGGTAATCCGACGGTTGAGGTTGAGGTTGAATTAGCCGACGGTAGCGTAGGTCAGGCAGCGGTACCTTCGGGTGCGTCAACCGGTGCTTTTGAAGCAGTGGAATTGCGGGATGGCGACAAGGGACGTTACTTGGGGCGGGGAGTTCAAAAAGCGGTTGATAATGTGAATGAAGAAATCGCTTCCGAAGTAATTGGGCTGGATGCCTTGGACCAAGCTACCATTGATAAAGTAATGATTGAGATCGACGGCACTCCGAACAAAGCCAAACTTGGCGCCAATGCCATTTTGGGTGTTTCCTTGGCCGTGGCGAAAGCAGCTGCCACCAGCTTGAATTTGCCGCTCTACCGCTACTTGGGCGGAGTTAACTCCAAAGAATTGCCGGTTCCGATGATGAACATCTTAAACGGTGGTAAACACGCCGATAACAGTGTTGATTTACAAGAATTCATGGTTCAGCCGATCGGCGCCGAGACCTTTAAAGAAGGTTTACGGTGGGGCGCCGAAATCTTCCATGCTTTAAAGAAAGTTTTGAAAGAGAAAGGCTACAGCACGGCTGTTGGTGATGAAGGCGGTTACGCTCCCAACTTAAAGAGCAACCAGGAAGCTCTTGATGTGATTATGATTGCGATTGAACAAGCCGGATTCAAACCGGGAACCGACATTACCATCGCGATGGACCCCGCTTCCACTGAACTGTGGGAAGAAGCCAAGAAAAAAGGCGAAGAAGGCAAATATTATTTCTGGAAATCCGATATCTTAAAGACCTCTGAGGAAATGGTGGAGTTTTGGGCTGAATTAGCCAACAATTATCCGATCATCTCGATCGAAGACGGAATGGCCGAAGAGGACTGGGACGGTTGGAAATTATTGACCGAACGTTTGGGCAAGAAGGTGCAATTGGTCGGCGATGATCTGTTTGTGACCAACACCGAGCGTTTGAGTAAAGGAATCAAACTCGGCGTTGCCAATTCGATCCTGATCAAAGTCAACCAGATCGGCACGCTGACCGAAACTTTGGACGCGATTGAAATGGCGAAACGCGCCGGTTATACCGCAATTATTTCGCACCGCTCCGGCGAAACTGAAGATGCGACCATTGCCGATATTGCCGTGGCTACCAACGCCGGCCAAATTAAAACAGGTGCTCCTTCCCGTACCGACCGCGTAGCGAAGTACAATCAATTGTTGCGGATTGAGGATTTACTTGCCGAAGAAGCGATTTATCCGGGGAGAAAAGCATTCTACAATATCTATCGCTAAAAGGACTTGTGAAACTTAACCCGATATGCTAAAATAGTTGAGTGAATGGGTTGGAGGTGTATCGGTTGAAACTATTTGTGCAAATATTATTGCTGCTTGTCTCGATCGCTTTGACTGCAATTATTATATTACAACCAAGTAAAGGCGAAGGGTTGGGATCGATCGGATCCGGCGGGCAGATGTTCTTTGCAAAAAACAAAGGACTTGAAAAATTACTAGATAAAGTCACCATGTGGTTGGCAATAGTCTTTGGTTTGCTGCTAATCTTCGTGGAAGTCTACGATAAAATTTTTTAGGGCAAATGCCCTATTTTTTTTTCAAAAATATTCCGATAATTGAAACAAGTTGGACTGTAATGTCAGGTATTGGTATAACGCTAATCCGAAGTGGTTTTCATCCAGACGTTAATGCAGGTTCGGATGCAGTGAATGTAATCACGAGGAGGTCATGGGAGTGAAATTATTTTCAAGCATTAAGTTTCGTTTGTTACTTAGTTTCTTAGGAATGGTCTTATTAACCGCGGCGATTGATTTTATTCCGGAAGATAATGTAAACTGGCGGATTGTCGCGTTTGTATTTGTGCTCCTTTGTTACTTTGTGCTTGGGAATCATATTATTAACCGCTTGTTGCTTAAACAGATCGGACCTTTTATCGAGGTTTCCAAGCGAATATCCCAAAACGACCTTACCCTCTCTATGCAAGTGGATATGAATAATGAATTCCGAGTATTGGGCGAATCGGTTGAAAAAATGCTCAGTAATCTGCGGATCATTTTGCAAGAGAACTTGGCGGCGTCCGAACAACTGGCCTTAGCCGCAGCCGATATGTCGGGAATGGTCCAAGAGACCAGCGCGGCGGCAGAGCAAGTTACCAATACCATGGATCAAATGACCCGGGATACCGAGGAACAGTTCGAAAATATCAATCTCTCCGTGTTGGCTTCGCAGCAAATGTCGGAGACAGCGCAACAAGTCGCGGCCGAGGCCCAACGGGCCGCCAGCTACTCGTCTCAAGCCGCTGAACGCGCTCAAAAAGGTGAACAATTTATCGGACAAGTTCACGCCATGATCAATCAGTTGCAGGAGACTGTTGACAGCTCGGCTGAGGTTGTCCGGCGTCTCGGGACCCGTTCGACGGAGATTGGAAAGATTGTCGATGTGATGCGGGGAATCTCCCGTCAAACCAACTTGTTAGCGTTGAACGCGGCGATTGAAGCGGCGCGGGCGGGCGAACACGGCCGCGGCTTTTCAGTCGTTGCGGACGAGGTTCGGGTCTTGGCTGAACAATCGACCAATTCGGCGATTCAAATCGTTGCTTTAGTCAATGAGATCCAAACTGAGACTAAGGCTGCTGTCGAAGCTATGGAGATCGGCACCCGGATGGTTGATGACGCTACGACCTTAGCGATCTCGGCCAAAGAGGCTTTTAATGCGATTACCCAATCCGTCAATCAAACCGTGGGCACGATTCATGAGATTGCCGCCGCATCGCAGGAGCAAGCGGCCAGCAGTGAAGAGATGACCACCACGATGCAGACGGTAGCGCATATTTCCCAACAAAATGTGACTGGGGCCAAACAAGTGGCAGCCGCCACGGAAGAACAAAAATCCAATATGCAAAAACTCGCCGAATCTTCCTCTAATTTGGTGGAGATGGCTGAATTATTGACCGGTTTGGTGGGACGGTTTAAAGTTAAAACCGATTTTCAACGTTGCTGGCGGGTATTGGATTGTAACTTTATAAACTGCCCCGCTTACCAAGGCCGGGAAGAAAAATGTTGGTTGGTTACGGATACGGTCTGTGGGATCGGACAACCGATGGGAACGGCGAAAGAAAAACGGAGTACTTGCCATCAATGCGAAGTGTTTAAAGTCAATACAAAGGTCAATAATTAATACGAATTAACTTTAACCGGGCCTAGAACCCGGTTTTTCTATGGAGGGGTGAAGCTTCGTGGAATTGGCGATTGACAATTATTGTTTTGCCTGCGGCAAGGACAACCCAATCGGTTTACATATGCATTTTGAATATGAACAGGAACGGGCAATTGGAAGTTTTACACCGCGGAATGAGCATCAAGGTTTTGCGGGGATTGTTCACGGCGGAATCCTCAGTACGGTCTTGGATGAGGCGATGGCCCATGCGATCATCGCAGCCGGCTTTAAAGCGGTTACGGCGCGAATGGAGATCCAGTTTAAAAAGCCGACTTCCGTTGGTACTCCTGTTGTCGTAACCGGCCAGGTGGTCGCACGTAAAGGAAAAATCCTACAGGTTTGTGCGGAAATTAATCAAAATGACATGGTAACCGTCAAGGCAAATGCTTCCTTTTATATCATGGCGGCGGAAAACTGATGTTGAAAGCGTTGAGTTGGCTTGGCGTTTCATGATTATGAAATAATATGGCAACAATATCGTAATATAATCAAAACGTAAATGTCATTGCAAACCCTAGATTACGTGACTATAATATAAATGTCTAGCTGGCGGTTGATAAGATTTATGTCATACAATTTACACCAGCATACAAGGGAATTGAGGAGGAACTTATTTTGTTAATTTTAGTTCTGAACAGCGGTAGTTCATCGTTAAAGTACAAGCTTTATCAGATGAAAACGGAAGAAGTTCTTGCAGTTGGTCTGGTTGAGCGGATCGGTAGTTCCACCGGGAATGCTGTTATCAATCACCAAGCGAAAGACGGCGAGAAGATTCGGCTTGAACAAAAAGTTTCAGACCACAGCGAAGCTTTAAAAGCTGTACTTAGCTTTCTGACCGCTCCTGAACATGGTATATTAAAATCACTTGACGAGATTAAAGCCGTTGGTCATCGCGTGTTGCATGGCGGAGAGATTTTCTCGAGCGCAGTCATTGTTGGCGAGAAAGAAATGGCCGAAATCGAAAGTTTACGTGAATTAGGACCGCTGCATATGCCGGCGAATATTATGGGCATTAAAGCTTGTCAAGATCTGATGCCCGGTACTCCGCAGGTCGCAGTTTTCGATACCGCTTTTCACCAAACCATGCCCCGCAGTTCCTTCTTATACGCGTTACCGTACGAATACTACGAGAAATATAAAGTCCGCCGTTATGGTTTCCACGGCACCTCCCACCGTTATGTTTGCCAACGGGCCGCGCAGATTCTTGGCAAAAACTTGAGCAAATTAAAGATGATCACCTTGCATATGGGCAATGGCAGCAGTGCGGCGGCGATCAAAGACGGTAAATGTTTTGACACCACCATGGGTTTTACGCCATTGGAAGGTTTTGTAATGGGTACCCGCTGTGGTGATATCGATCCGGCGATTGTCCCCTATTTGCAAAACACCTTAAAGTTGACCCCGAGCGAAGTCGACACCTTAATGAATAAAAAAAGCGGTTTCCTCGGCCTGACCGGGTTTAGCGATATGCGCGATATTCAAAAAGCGCGCGAAGAAGGCAATGAAAGGGCCAAAGACGCATATGAAATGTTCATTCAACGGGTTGTCAAATTTGTCGGTGCGTATATGGCTGAATTAGGCGGTTTGGATGTGTTGGTCTTTACTGCCGGTATCGGTGAGAATGATTGCACCACCCGCGAGGATATCTGTCAACGCTTAGCGCATTTGGGGATTGAATTTGATTCCAAAAAGAATGACGGCTTGCGTGGCAAAGAAGCCATCATTAGCAAACCGCGTTCCAAGGTAACCGTGATGATAGTGCCGACTAACGAGGAGTTAATGATCGCCAAGGATTCTTATGAATTGGTGAAGTAATCGCGGAACGAATATTTTCTAACAAGCTACTGTGACTACAGTAGCTTGTTTTTTACCCAAACCGTGAAAAAGGCAATGTGCGTGTGCCTCGCCTCAAGATAACTTTGAAAGAGCCAGTTGACAATAAGAGATTTCGTGCTATAATTATTGAGCAATCATTCGTAATGAGGGGATCGTTTTGGCAGAGAAAGAACGGAAAAACATTGCTGATAATCGCCGGGCCCGTCATGATTACTTTATTGAAGAAACCTTTGAGACGGGAATCGTCTTAAGCGGGACGGAAGTAAAGTCACTCCGGCTTGGCAAAGGAAATCTTCAGGATAGTTATGCGCGGATCGCCAATCATGAGCTCATTCTCGAAAATTGCCATATCAGCCCTTATGATTTTGGCAACCGCTTCAACCATGAACCGCTCCGCCCGCGCAAGTTATTAATGCACCGGAGAGAGATTATTCGGTTGTTTAGTAAGGTTCGCGAGCAGGGGTTGACACTTGTCCCACTGAAGATGTACTTCAACGAGCGGGGGCGGGTGAAGGTGGAGCTAGCGTTGGTTCGTGGTAAAAAGCTCCATGACAAGCGGGATGATGTTGCAAAGAAAGACGCGGCCCGCGAAGTTGATCGGGCACTGCGGGACCGGCAACGTTCTTAAGCGCAAAATCGAAAAGTGTGATATAATGTTCTTGGTTTTCGTAGTTGACGTAGCGCATCCAATTTAAAAAGATTGTCACGCCTTACTTGGGAACAGGTACTCTTGAGCTTCATACGGGGGCGACCGGTTTCGACGGGGAGAGTGGTGGCAAGAGTAGCGGGTCGAGGTGCTGTGGCCTCGTTAAACTGCAGCAAGCACTTTAAGTGCCAATAACAATTTAGCTTTAGCTGCTTAATTAAGTAGCCGTCCAAACCGAGCTTAACCTGGGAGGTCGGGGCGGGCGTCAAATAAACCAGGACGCTCGTTAGTCAATTCTCGGAGACTGACGCTAAGCTTATCGAGATAGCCAAAGCCGAGTTCGTCCGTAGACGCGGGGGCGGCGAATTTTAAACTGCGGTCTCCACCCGGAGAAGCTTTTGTGACTGCCTTTTCGGACGGGGGTTCGACTCCCCCCGCCTCCACCAAAAACAAATTGCAGTATCGGCAGGGTCCTTAAGGACCTGCCGATTTATTTTTTTTCAAGCAAGAACAAACTCCACAACGGCCATTCCGGAGGACACTTCCGGGATGGCTTATTTTTTGTTTAGCACCCAAAGATCAGTTGTACGAATCACAATGGTAAAGATACGCACAAATTATTGAAAAGAGGACAATAACTTGATAGACTGGGGAAAAACATTCCGTTACAATAGCAATGTTACTAAAGTGTAAATTGCAAATTCCATTTCAAAACAAAGGACAAGCGTTCAATTTGATTGTCGTACCGGTGTGTATGTGAAAATCGATCAACGACGGGAGGTGACGAGTAACAGCAACGTTATTTCATTAATTACCAAACGATTAAGAACATTCAAGGAGGTTAACGAACTTTGAGAAAGACACGAATAACTGTTTTATTGATGGTCGCCGTTTTAGTAATCAGTGTGCTTGTTAGTGGTTGTTTTGGCGGTAAAAAGAAAAAAAATAACAACAACAACAATACCGATTCCTCAGCGGTCAGTTTAGTTTTGGGACAGGCTACCGGGTTAAATGAAAACTTTGCCACTGCGGATAATTGGGAAGTTGCCAATGGCGCGACCCTGAATGTCGCTAACGGCGTGATGACGGTGACTCCCGGTGCTGAAGGAATTGCCCTTAAACTCAAAGAATCGGTCTGGCAAACGGTCTCCGGAAAATTGGGCGGCAGTAATCAATTTTATGTCGAAATGTTAATTCATCCGACCGGATTGCCGTCCGGCAATAAAAACTTTGGAATTGCCTCCAATATTTCCAGTAATAACGGCACATGGTATTGGGCTGGCTTTAATGGCAATAACCGAATGCAGGCAGGTTTTTATAATAGTGTTGATAGTGCTTCGGTGAATGCAAATTCCAATTTGAAAGCTAAACAAAATTCAAATGATGGCACCACTTTTTCCTCTAGTTCCGATCTTGTATACTATAAATTTCGTTTTGAATATGATAATGGTACGATTAACTTCTATTGCAATGACCTTTTTATGGGGAAAGATAATGCCCTGGTCAACTATATTCCTGGCAAAGGATATACAGGCACAGTAGGTGTATACAGTTGTGCAGTCCCATTTGAAATCTCCAGTGCCCGGATTGGCACGTTGACGCAGAATCAGACCAAACTGATCATTGAAACTGCAGATGCGACATTACCGCGGTTATGGTCAAAATATGTCCGATTGATTAATAGTACAAGCACTGACGGGATCCGGGTGAACGACGAAAAAAGCTTTACAGTTACCGCAATAACCCCCAACGGCGCGATGGACACTTGGACAGCCAAGTCGACAAATCCAAGTGTGCTTTCGGTTTCGGCCGCTTCCGGCGCCAGTGGGGATACGCTGACTTTGAAGGGTACGGGAGTCGGAACGGCGACCGTCATCATCACCAATGCTTCCGATAGCGGTTCCAAACGGGCGATTACTTATGCGGTGGCGAAAAAACTGCCGTATGTTGACGATCCCTATACCGGTATTGACACGAAGGTCTATCCCAATATTGGGGCAACGTCAGCCTATGCCGACGGCGAGCTTGCGATTACCTTCGATAATGCGCCAACCATTGCCGATACCACCGGTAAGATTTATATTTATAAGTATAGTGATGATTCTTTGGTTGATACTATTGCATTTTCGAATGCGACGGAGACTGCGTTTAGCAGCGACCGAGGAGTTTCAGGCGGACTTAGTATTGGAACTCAAATGTACCGAATATCAGGTAATACGCTTTACATTACCCCGCATTTTGGTGTGCTTGATTATGGAACACGTTATTATATTGCGATTCCCAATGAAGAGATTACCGCAACTTTAGGCGGATCAAGCTTTACGGGATTCTCGCCGGCCAAAAGAACTTGGAACTTTACCACCAAAACGGCTCCATCAATTTCCGGCGCTATAATTACGGTAGACGGCAGCCAAAACAGCATGGCGAATTTCCGAACAGTGCAGAGAGCATTGAAATATGTATCGAGTAGTTCTTTGACTGCGGCCGAGATTCAGGTCGCTCCGGGAACTTATCGGGAGTTGTTAACCTTCAAAAAAGATAATATTAACCTTACCTTAAAAGGCATGGGTACCGCAACTTATGGTACGGATGTAGTGATTCAATATGTTAATGGCAATAGTATGAATGGTTCTACCAATGCCCGTCCGGTAACCTATTTCTCAACCAACGGGACGCTTTCTTTGGTGAATTTAACTCTTAAAAATCCGGCCTCCAAAGTGACTGTCGGTCAGGCGGAAACGATTTATTTCAATCATGATGCGGGTTATTTGATCGCCAAGAATTGTACCTTCAAAAGCGAACAGGATACCTTGTTAACCAAGGGCTATAATTGGTTCTACAAATGCTATATCGAAGGCAGTACCGACTTTATTTGGGGTTATGCGGTCGTCTCCCTTTTCGAGGATTGTCAGATAAAATGTATCGAAACTGGTTCAATTATCTGTCATGCGCGTTGTCGGCAAACTTCCAAAGGATATGTCTTCTTAAATTGCGCCATTGACGCAACGTCAGGTAACAGTTTGTTGGCGCGGGATATGTCGGGAACTGAATCGGACTATGACAGCATCTCCTTTATTAACTGCACGATTAAGGGTAATCTCAATTGGGATAGCAGCTTTGAACCGACGCCGACGGGAGAAGCGGGAGCTTTGACCGGGTGGAAATATTACGGCCTCAAAGATAGCTCGGGTAGCGCTTATCCCAATGTCAACTCAAGTTGGGATTACGAATTATCGGCTAACGAATATAATGCCGGTTTTGCATCTCGGGCCTTGATCCTAGGTCAACCGACCTCAAGCGGCGGTACGTGGGTTTCGACCAATGGATGGTCGCCGGTTGAACCGTAACGGTAAGTTTATCACCAACAACTGCTTTCCTCAGTGAAAGCAGTTGTTTAATAAGTTTTGAAGACCATTTATGGAGGGAAATAAAAATGAAAACAAAGGTATTGGGTTTATTAATCGGAGTTTTATTAATCGGAAGTTTCATCGTAGGTTGCGGAGGCGGGGGTAGCAAATCGTCAACTGCAACGCCAACGCCGACGCCGACCGCGGCTCCCAGCGGTTTGTTGAGCGATTCGTTTACGGCTTCGGCCTTGGATGCGACGATTTGGAGCAATTATGCCGGCGGTAGCAGTTCGGCAACGATCGTTGCCGATCCAACCGATAGTGCCAATAAAGCGGCAAAACTGATCGGCTCGGGTAATAATTCGATGTACATCTGGTCGGTGGCGGGAGCGGCATGGACCGATTATGCTTATGAAACCAAAGTTTACTTGGACGCTGCTTCCAGCGCTGCTTTCGAGCTTTGCATCCGTTCTTCAGACAGCACGAAAACCTCCTATGGAGTTCAATTTTTCAATGGCGGAACGGCGTATTTCTTTAAGAGAGTAAATAACGCCAGAATTTATCTTGGTGGCAATACTGCGGCGAACACCGGGTTGGCAACTTCATCAGTTACCGGGACCTGGAAAAAGTTAAAGTTGGTGGTAAGCGGTTCAAGCTCGGTCACGCTCAAACTTTATGTGGATGATGTATTGCAAGCGACATCTACCGTCGATACCGACAATCCCATTACTTCCGGCGGTATTGGAGCCGTTGCGTTTAACGGCGCGACCTTATATCTTGATAATATAAGCGTAAAATAATTCCGGTTGACAGTTATCGTTTTTTTTTAAAACTAGGATGAAGATCAAAGGTCTTTGTCCTAGTTTTTTGTTGCTGAACAACTGAGGAAGGATGCCGAGCGACTGTTCGCCGGGCCTGAAAGGTCAGAGCGAAGCCGGTCTTATCCCGACTGTGCCGGAGTGGCCAACTACCGTTGCCGGATGGATGTGAGTAAATGATGACTGGTTAGTTTTGCGTTTTTTTTATATTTGGAAGTTAAAAAATGCACAAAATACTCATAATACGGCAATAAGTTGATAGATTCGAAACAAAGAATTATCTAAAATAAGAATGTTACGCCATGATAAAATAGACGAAAATGGTTTTTGCCAAGCAGTCCGCAGTATCTATGCCAATATGTGGGAAGTGCTAAAATTGTAGACGAAACTCCACAATTTCTTTACAATAGAAATTAGTAACGGATAATCATCATTGCTAAGCGTGAAGAAGCGATGATAATGAGCGGTGGCTTACCAAAATAAGGTTCATATAAAAAGGAGGAAAGACCTTGCGGACATTTCGAATAACTGTTTTATTCGTAGTGGTTTTATTGTTGTGCGGTGCGACAATGGTCGTTCATGGCGACAGTACCCCAAAGGATGCGACCAATACCGTAACGGGGAAATTGGTGTTAAGTCCGGCGACAGGGCTGAACGACAATCTCGCCGATGCGGCGAACTGGGAAGCGGCTAATGGGGCTGCCATCGCGGTAGCAAACGGCGTGATGACCGTCACTCCGGGTAGTAGCGAAGGGATTGCCATTAAGTTGAAAGACTCCGTCTGGCAAGCCGTGACGCAGAAGTTGGGTAACCCCGGTCAATTTTATGTTGAGATGTTAATCCGCCCGACCGGATTTACCTCGGGGAATAAAAATCTGGGGATCGCTTCCCATATTTCCGCCGACAACACGCAATGGTATTACGGGGGTTTTAACGGCAACGGCCGGATGCAAGCCGGCGAATCGACCAACCTCAAAGGATACCAAAATTCCAGCGATGGAACCTCGTTCTCCAAAAACGGCGATTTAGTATATTACAAATGGCGGTATGAATTTAATAACGGAGTGGTGAATTTCGCCAGCAATGACCTGTATATGGGCAAGAACGGCGTATTGGCCAATTACGCTCCGTCCAAAACCGGTTATTCCGGAACGATTGGCGTCTACACGTGCGGCGCCTCGTTCACGATCGCTAGTGTCCGGGTGGGTTTGCCTACGGAAAAACAGACCAAACTGATTTTGGAAACCACCGATGCAGCGATGCCGCGGTTATGGACCAAATATCTCCGTTTAATCGATAATACCAGTGTGGATAGTATTCGGGTGGACGATCTACGCAGTTTTACCGTGACTGCCACCACGGCCAGTGGCGTCGCCGACACTTGGACCGCCGCCTCATCCAACCCGAAAGTGCTGACGGTGGCCCCGGTAACCGGGAAAAGCGGCGAAACGTTTACCGTGAAAGGGACCGGCGTGGGGACGGCCGCGATTATCGTCACCAACGGTTCCGACGCTGGTTCGCAGCGCACCATCACCTATGGCGTTATTAAAAAGCTTCCGTTTGTCGACGACCCCTATACGGGCATCGAGACCAAAGTTTATCCGAATATCGGCGCAACAGCGGCATATCCTGACGGCGAATTGGCGATTGCCTTTGATAGCGCGCCCAAAATTGCCGACCTAACCGGTAAAATTTATATCAACCGCTACAGCGACGACGTCACCGTTGATACGATTGATCTCTCCAATGCCACCGAAGCGGCGTTTAATGCCGACCGCGGCGTTGGCAATCTCAATATCGGAACGCAGATGGCGCGAATCGAGGGTAATACCCTTTTTATCAGCCCTCACTTTGGGAAATTGGAATACGGCAAGCGTTACTATATTGCGATGCCCAGTGAGATAATCGCCGGAACGCTTGGAGGGAAACCCTTCACGGGGTTCGCGCCGGCTAAGAAAACCTGGAATTTTACTACGCAAGCGGCTCCGGCCATTGCGGGACCGGTAATCACCGTCGACGGCAGTCAAAATAGTAAAGCGCATTTCCGGACGATCCAAAAAGCGTTAAGCTATGTGGCGGGTAGTTCGCTGCCGGCGGCGGAGATTCAAATTGCGCCGGGGACATACCGGGAGTTATTAAACTTCAAAAAAGATTGTGATCTTACATTAAAAGGAATGGGTTCCGCCAAGTACGGTTCGGACGTCGTGATTGAATATGTCAACGGTAACAATATGAACGGTTCGACCAACGGTCGTGCGGTTACTTATTTCTCATCCGCCAAAACGGTTACGTTGTTAAATTTGACGATTCAAAATCCCGCGTCCCAGACGCAAGTCGGTCAAGCGGAAACGGTTTATTTTAATCATGATAGCGGTCGTTTAATCGCTAGAAACTGCTCGTTTAAGAGTGAGCAAGACACCTTGCTGACCAAAGGGTATAACTGGTTCTATCAATGCCATATTCAAGGGAGCACCGATTTCATCTGGGGTTATGCCCACGTCGCCTTATTTGAAGAGTGCAACATTGTAACGCTGCGGGCTGGGTCGATCATCTGTCATGCGCGTAGTTTGAAAGGGGACAAAGGGTATGTCTTCCTCAACAGTACGCTCGACTCCACTGTGGGAGACAGCTTGCTGGCCCGCGATATGGCCGGAACAGAGTCCAATTACGATAATATTTCTTTTGTCAATTGCACTGTCAAAGGGAATTTGAATTGGGACAACGGATTTGAACCCTCACCCCGGGGCGAGGCCGGGCCATTGACCGGTTGGAAGTATTACGGTTTGAAAGATGCCGCCGGAAATGCCTATGCCGGGATAAAATCCGCTTGGGACTATGAATTGACTGCCAATGAATACAAGGCTGGGTTTGCGACCCGGGCGTTGATTCTGGGGCAGCCGACTTCCGATAATGGCGTTTGGGTTGCATCCAATGCCTGGACACCGGTGGAGCCGTAAACTATATTAGATTAATGCTCTTTGTGTATGCTGCAACCGTTCCTGATTGGGAACGGTTGCTTTCATGGCTCAATATTTTAAAATCGAATTCAATTTTATAGAACCATTAATTAAAATCATCACAAGGCTTGAATCGGAAAATTCGCAAGAAATACTACGATACCTGACAATTTTACACTCTTTGTAGGTTGAGCGATCCTTAACCGGTCGGTACCTAAAGCGTTCTGGCAAATGCCAAAACTGTTTTGGATTGTTCCCCAATTATTCTGGCACTATCCAAAACGATTTTGGAACGTGCCGTAATCACTTTGGCGTGTGCCAAAACGCCTTTGGATCATGTCAAAACCATTTTGTCTTTAGCCAAAACTATTTTGGATTTTGTCAAAATCCTTTTGGCAGAATCCAAAATAGTTTTGGCGCCTTTTTCAAACCAGATTATATCTGTCGGAAGGATATTTTGTAAACTTGGAAAAATTTATGCATCGTGGCGAGTGGCGATGAAAACACACCAGGGTTATCGCTCGGGTAAAAATATGTCGGGTATGAATGATTTTCTGGATTTTTGTCATCAAAATTGCTTTTTTTTAGCAACAGAGTAAAGTATAATTAAAAGAGTATATGTCGGTCGGAGTCAGTTGTGAATGATTTTGGGAGGATGATTCAAAACTGGCGGATTCAGTATAATAAACAAACGAAGCGATGATCGACATTCATTCGATTAATAAAAAGAGAGGGAGTTATTGATGAGTAGTTGGAAAAATCAGAGCCGGCTTGCCGTTTGCGGTTTGATGATCGGCAGCATCCTTATGGTACTATTGTTAGGCATGTCTGCCTTTGCTGCAGGTAACATTGTCGATGATAATTTCAATGCGTTAAAGACCGGGGATAAACCCACCGGGTATACGATTGAGGAAACCGGCGGTTCGGTGGAGATTGCGGAGGTTCCAAGCGCAACTGATAAAAGCGTTTTATTAAATGACCCCGGTGATAAAACGATTAAAATCGGCAAGAAGTTTGCTCCGCAAACCGGCGTTGTCTCCGCCGAAGTGTCATTTATGCAAAATTCCTTTGGCAGCACTGCCAAAGTTCTCCGATTACTAGAGGGAGAGACCGGCAGTCCGGCTGTTCAAATTGAAACAAGATCCAAAGGAATCAGTTATAAAAATGCCGACGGTTCATTTACCGAACTGACGCCCTACGTTGAAAAAACTTGGTATGTTATTCGCGTGGTCGCCGATGTCAAAACCCAAAAAGCCGATGTTTACATTGGTGGCGTGCCAAAGCTGAACCAAGTGCCTTTCAATAGTGCTGTCAAAAATATCGGAGCGTTTGATTCCTATACGCCGGGCAGTAGTGGCAAGGGTCATTATTTGGATAATATTACAATCAATGAAGGGGCCATCGCTGCGGCAACTCCGGTCAGTCCGGCAGTTTCAACGGCTCCGATAACGCAGGAGAATGTGGCGTCAACTCCTGCTGCGGTATCAACCATTCCGGCGGCAACCAAAGCGTTGATCGTGGATTTGGCTGTTACCGATCCGAAAACCGCGCCGTTTTGGTCGGTTCAGCGCAACATTCAGACCAATGATCAACAATATGGCGACCGTAACTTTGCAATTTTGGATTTGCCCGGCGATTACGCAGGTTACGATTGGATCCGTACCTCGGCGGATGCCAAGTCGTTAACTTCGGAAGTTATCGCTACATTTAAGGTTACTCAGGAAGCGGATGTTTTTGTGGCTTTTGACGACCGGGTTTCGGTTAAACCCAGTTGGATTAAGAACTGGACGGCAACCACCGATAAGTTTTATAACAGCGATCCTAACCATCCCTCATTTACGATGTATAAAAAACATTTTGCGGCCAATTCGACAGTAACCTTAGGACCCAATGGACAGTCCAAAGGTTGTATCCATTATTCGGTAATTGTCAAAGGACCCAACAAACCGGCTCCGCCGGCTGTCAACAACAATGCGACGCCGCCTCCCGTCAAAGCTACCTGGGGTTCCATTCTCAGCTTGCGCCCGGACTGGTACGGCAGTGACGATGCGATTCGAGTCGCCGATAACGTATTGCTTTATCAAAGAAACAACGGCGGTTGGTATAAATATATCGACGAAGAACAAAGCGGTACCGATATGGCGGCGCTAATTACCCCGGCGCAAAAGGAGAAATTACTGAAAGATAAGAGCCTGCTTGATGATACCATTGACAATAATGGGACGTTCACTCAATTACGATATCTGGCTAAAGTATATACCGCAACGAAATTGGATCGTTTCAAAGATAGTTTTAATAAAGGTTTTGACGCCTTGGCCCGCGCGCAATACGACAATGGCGGGTGGCCCCAGTTTTTGATCGACAAATCGTCCTATCGCGGGCGGATCACCTACAATGACGACGCGATGATTAATGTCATGAAATTCATGAAGGATGTTGCCGAAAATAAACTGCCGGACTTTACGTTCGTGGATAAGGAAAGACGGGAAAAAGCTGCTAAAGCGGTGCAAAAAGGGATTGATTGTATCCTCAACACTCAGATACGGGTCAATGGCAAATTAACTGCTTGGTGCGCCCAACATGATGAGAAAACCTTAAAGCCCACTACGGCTCGGGCGTATGAGCTGATTTCCATCAGCGGACAGGAAAGTGTGGGTATCTTACGGTTTTTAATGGCTATCGAAAATCCCAGCCCGTCAGTGATCGCCGCGGTTCAAAGTGCGGTTGCCTGGTTTGATGGAGCAAAAATCACCGGGATGCAGGAGAAGCAAGTAGCGGATCCTTCGAAACCAAGGGGTTGGGACATTGTGTTTACCCCCAATCCGGAAGCGCCGCCAATATGGGCTCGTTTCTATGAAGTCGAAACCAATCGTCCGTTCTTCTGCGGCCGCGACGGCATTAAAAAATACAATTTGGCGGAAATTGAGTATGAACGGCGGACCGGTTATTCGTGGTTCAACAGTTCGCCAGGCCCGGTACTGCTGCGGGAGTATCCGGAGTGGCAAAAAAAATGGGCTCCCAATCAGAATGTTTTAAAGAAATAAGATGATTAAAAGAGACTTGCGCCAGCGAGTCTCTTTTAAAGTTGTGCCTGATTTCAAAAAAATTCCACAAGAAAACGATTGATTGAAAGTTCGTCTTTGCCGATTAATCAAACAATGATGTTGCAGCGAGAAAAGGTTGGATAATAATGAACTTTTTAACCCAATGGCTTGAAATGCTGAAGAAAATGTTTGGAAAACGCAGTGCGGCAGTAGGAACACTGCCGACGAAATTAACCATTGAATGGATAGGGTTTAGCCTACCCGCTAATGTTCCGGCGCCGGAAAGCGCCGTAGTGACTTCAGCGGAAGATTCGTATTTTTATAAGAAAGTATCCACGCCGCTTTATCAATACGACCCATTACGCAAAGACCAGTTTGTAGTCTGGTTAGGCCAAAAGGAACCGGTCAGACTCCACGCGTTGATCACGCGAAATGACGAGCCAATCAAAGCGATGGATTGGTCGCAGGTTACTTGGGCTTGTCGTTTGAATCCTGAAGCCTTGAGTGCGACTACCGGAGAACAAGTAGATTTCCAACCGGCATTTCGTGGTCGTCACAACATTGAGCTGACTTACCAAGGACACTCACACGCTATTCTAATCCTGGTATTTTCAACTGTGCGGCTGGAGATCGGAAAATACGGGCTGATACTGGGCGGTGCGTAAACTACGGAGCCGGGACAAGCCGATATTTGGTTTGAGCGGGTCTCGCCGGAAATGCTCCGGATAAGCTGTCCCGGCGGAATTTGCCGGGTGAATGAAGGAGACCGCTATTCGGGTTTGCCTGCAATCGGTAAAGTCCCGGGTGACGCTACCTTTTTGATGACGGAATGCCTCATTAATTGTGCTGATCGAAATGGAATCTATATTATTAAGCGGCGAGTTGGCTCAGGTTTTGCGAAAATACATATTCAAACCGAAACTTCCGAAATTATTCAGATTACATACGAGTTTTCTTATAATGAGGATTTCATTCTTTTTTTCCCGACAATCTAATCTAGCAAGGTCGTTCTAGCCGAACGGCTTGTTTGTCGAGAAACCCAAACCCCCAAAAACATAACGAAACCCAACAACCAACAAAAACCAATTGACAATCGCCACATACCCATGCTAAACTAACCATCCGCCAGACAAGCGGAAACCAAACACAGCAGCTTAAGTCACAAATTACCAAAAGACAGCAGTTGACAA
>JAEZFP010000050.1 GCA_023417475.1 Bacillota bacterium
AAACATTAAACATTTAATGGATGCTCCAAATATCTCACAAACCCATCTGATATAACTTTATCAAAGAACTAATTTTTTCATTAAATTAAATCTAAATTTCTAAAACGGTAAACATAAAATATAAAAAAATAGCTAATGATCAATTTAAAACATTGAATTTTAATCCAAATTATCAAAACTCCATGACTTAAGATGATTCACATTTTAAAATTCTTTATTAAATGTAATAAGTTTTGTTTATTTGCGTTTTGTTTGTAGAGTTCACATTCCACCATAGATAGCTGGATACTACAGCAATCCTTGTCCCTTGTGGTATGAATTTGTAAGTGCCCTCAAAATCTGTCATGGGTCCGTTTATCTTGAAGTATCCTATGAAATCTGTTCCATTGTTTGTGAAGTTACTGTAACCTGTCCAAGCGGCACACTTCATATCAAAATGACCCGTAACAGGAGTTTCAAACATTGCAGATTTAAAGTCCTTGTTAAAAAGGTCCTTAACCGTGTTAGAGGTTACATTTATGGTATCAACAGTTCCATTTCCTATGAGACCACTGCTCGTGTAACAAAGAGGATCTTCATACTGATCTGCCCCTTTCATATCCACCTTGAAGTTGAAATTTTCACCTTTACCGTAGACATTGTAGGTGCCTCCAAGTGATCCTCCATTATGGGTGTTGTTGGGTATGGATGCATAACCTGTGTAGTTGTAGTTCATTTGATCAAATGCGTAGCTCATGAGACTGTCCCTAGTTACATATGCTGTAGCAGAGACCACGACGATAATTAAAAGTATTATGATACCTATTTTGGATTTGTTCATTAATATCACTTCAAGTAGGTTAAGAAACTAAAAAAAATTAAAAAAAAGAAAATATTTGGATTAGCACTATGTTGCAAGAATGTTACATAGTGTTGCGGGTGTTACAAAAACCATTGTAACTTTACCGTTTCCATCAACTGTAAATATTTCTTCTTCAAATACTGGTTCTGATGAAGATCCATTACCTGTTATGGTTGCAGGGTCGTTATTGATTATTATTGTGTTGTCTGTTATGTTTGCTGGTAACTGGTTAACGGGTAGGTTCAGTACAGTTACATTGTATTTGAGATCATCATTTTGTGGTTGTAGGTTTTTAGACCAGCCTTGCATTGCTAAATACATGTCACTGCTGTTGGAAGCTAAAGTTTGGTTGAACAATCCCTTCCATGCTAAAACTCGGACTGTTGTTCCTGCTGGTAATGGTGCATTTCCATAACCTGCTAAACTGCTTAAGTCCATTGTTACATTACCATTTGGTTTAATGTATCCGTCAACGTAGTAATTTTGTACTGTACCATTTTTCAGAGTCATATTCTCAATGACGGCATCGAAATGGAACCAAGTTGTACCATTGTTAGAAAAAGCTAATTTGGTTGATGATTGGTTTACAGTGGAGTTGGATTTACTTGTACATCCGCTTACAGCAACTGCTATGAGTACTAATATGACCAAAAGAATTATTGCATTTTTACTGTTTTTCATAATATACAAGCCCCTTAAAGAACTGTTACCACCTTATAAGCCACAATTGCTACAAATACTAGTAGTAATGGTACGATGGCAATATTAGATCCTTTAACAAAAGATTTGAATGTCGTATTCTCTGTTTCAGAACTTAATATCTCTTTAAGTGCCAGTAGGGCAATTAAAGCAATTACCGCAATAATACTGTAAGCCATAACCTCAGTAGTTGTTACCGTAGTAGTGGTTGTGGTTACTGTAGATATCATACTATTATGATCTTATTATTATGGTATATATGATTTTCTATATTTTTCTCTTTATTTTCCTTTTTTTTAAATATCAAGTTTTTTTTTGAGATAATTTTTTAAATCAGTTTAATCAAAAACTCTGTTTTGTATAAATCAAACTAAACCCGTTTAAAAACTCTTTTACATAATTATCCATGTTCCATTTTAATGGAAAAATTTTAACTTTTCAATGTAATTTAGGTCATATTCACATACAGATGAAGAGATCTGTAAACATTGGTTGTGTCGGGTAACTTGTAGAGTAAGAACTCAATATTTTTGTAACCCGCCGAACCTGCAGTGAAGCTGTAGGGTATCTGGGTTTGATTACCATTTGTCAATGTAATATTCTGTTGACTCATGACAGTACCATTAGAACTAACAACTAATTCGTAGTTCGCTGTCTGATATTCGTGGTTTACAACACCAATTATAACTGTGCCATTTTGACCAATAGTTAAATTGGTTGGATAGTCACTTGCCTTACCATTTGGACCTAAAATATAGAATTCTGTGAATGATTCTCCATGTTTGGGTTTTAATATGATGAAAACAGTAGTCGATATAGCGAGTAAAATTGTGATAATTAATATGACTGAAAGAACCTTACTTGTTTTGGATTCCCCCTTAAACTTTTCCTTAATAGAACTTCCAAAACCACTGAAATCCACATAAAACTTTTCACCTTCAGGAACTCTTCTACGTCTGATAAATGCCATTAATAGCACTATGAGAGTAAATGCTGAAAGAGAGATAAGTATAGGTGTTAAATGAATTCCCCATTGTGTGTAATTGAGTATAAATCCAATAAGTGGAGTAACTGCAATGCTTAAACCAAAACTTAGAGCTGCACGTTCAATACCATCTAAATCATCTTTTTTTGGAAACAAAGCTGTAATTAACGAATATCCTGGTATAAATAGTATTAGTAAAAGTCCAAGCATAGTTCTTATAATTGTATCATTCAACTTGGGATAAACAACGAAAACAATTGCGAGTATAGTGGTTATGAATATTAATAGCAAGTCCTTTGAAACAAAACTAGGATAAATATTTTTAACTTTCTCTGTTTTTGAATTAGATTTTGCTTCAATTTTAGGATCAATTAGTTCATCTTTGTTATTTATAGGAACAAATTCATTTTCACCATTTTGGTATAATTCGGGCTTAATTGCACTTTTGACTTTGTTTACTCTTGAATAAACGTATTGATCTTCGTCAATAACTTTTTTCCTTCGAATTAATGCAATGAGTGAAAGAGTTATGGTAATCACTCCCAATAATTCTAGGATCATATTTAGATTATTTTGTAATAATGTGAAATACGAGTTGGGTATCAGATTTGTTAAAACTATTACTAGGGCAAGACATAACAAAGGAAATCCAAAACTTAATGCTAATCTTTCAAGATTATCAAGATCATTTTTTCTAGGATAAAGTACTGCAACCAATGAATATCCCGAAAGGAACATTATAAGCAGTATTATTAATAATATTCTAAAGGTAGAGCTCATTAAGTTTGGTTTTAATAATATCACCAAACAAGCTACTGTTGCTAATAAAACCAAAATAAGATCTAAAATTTTAATCTTAATTTTCATATATTAAACTCCACACACGTCCCATGCAAACTCACTCGCTATTATCAATAAAATCAAAATTTCTCAAATAAATATAATCTTAATTTATCTATATCATAATAATATGGAAGCTCATATCTTATAAATTTGATTCTAAGGTTTAGTAAAACCACGAATATTGTATTAATGTTTATTTCACTTAGATTTAAATATTTCAAATTATAACTAGTTTTATGGAATCTCCCAAATCTGGTGGAATATTTAAATATGAAGCGTACGGACTTAAAATTCATTCAAGCATTTATTTACCTGAACTAACTCAATTAAACTCGAAATCCCCCGATGTGGTAATTACTTTTGATGAGATTTCTTTACCAAAAACAGGCATAATTGATGCAGGATCAACTTATATCAATACCAATGATTCAATTTATAGATTTTGGGATGAAATAGGCATATTTAAAATAACTAAAACATCCATTGCTATTAATTCGTTAAAAAATTTGAACGTACAAATATTAAGAAATTTTCTTTTAGGGACAATTTTTGCAACTTTTTTAAGATTTAGAGGTCTATTTGTGCTGCATGCAAGTTCCATAAATATAAATGATTCTGCCATATGTTTTTCTGGATCGAAGGGTTTTGGAAAATCAACAACAGCTATGGCATTTTATAATGAGGGTTATCCCATTATTTCTGATGATTACATCGTTACTGAACTTGACAAACAAAATAAACATTTAGTTATCCCAGGATTTCCATCTTTAAGGTTATCTCAAAACTCAAGCAAATTAATTGGAAGGAATGTTGATTGTGATTATGAACCATTATTAGACAAAACTTACTTTGAATTTAGAAAATGTTTTTCCAATTCTAGAATACCCTTAAAAAAAATTTATTTCCTACAGAGAGATGATACTACTAAATTTGAAATCGTAAAATTAAATCCTCAAGAGGCTTTTATTGAATTAATTCAAAATACATTTGGATTAGACATGTTTTCCAAATTTGAACTTTCAAATAATTTTTTGCAATGTGAGAAAATTGTTAAAACAACAGAAATTTCATTTTTGAAAATAAAAGATGATCTTAATTCTGTCTATGAAATTGTTGACTTGGTTAAGGATGATTTTGAGGATGTAAAATGAGTGGTATCTGTGGAATTTATTTAAGAAATGGAGAACTTTTAAATAAAGAAATCATCCACAAAATGAATGAAAAATTGAAATATAGAGGTCCTGATGGACTAAATGCAATTTGTGAATCTAATATTGGTTTTGGCCACCAAATGTCATTTACTACTCCCGAATCTGTTCATGAAAAATTACCTTTTATAGATCAATCTTCGAAACTTTTGATTACTTCTGATGCAAGAATTGACAATCGTGAGGAACTTTCTAAAGAATTAAAATTAGTCAATACCAAAAATGTTTCGGACAGTCAATTTATACTTAATGCGTATAAAAAATGGGGAAATGAATGCCCAGAAAAATTATTGGGGGATTTTGTTTTTGTTATAATGGATTTAAATAAAGGAGAAATATTTTGTGCAAGGGACCATATGGGAGTTAAACCTTTTTATTATTATTTAACTGATGAATTATTCGTATTCGCTTCTGAAATTAAAGCATTTAACTGCATTCCAGAAATTACTTTGAAAATAAATGAATTAAAAATCGCACATTTTCTTTCTGAAATCTTTTTTGACAAGGAAATTACTTTTTATAAAAACATTTACCGCTTGCCTGCTGCATCTACGTTAAATATAAATTCGGATAAAAGTTTTATTAATCAATATTGGACACTTGATCCTGATTTAAAAATTAGGTTTGATTCCGATGATGAGTATACCCATGCTTTTTCTGATATTTTTAAAGAATCAGTCAATTGTCGTTTAAGGAGTAATTTTTCAATAGGATCTATGTTAAGTGGTGGTTTAGACTCATCATCAGTATCTTGTATTTCTCAGAAAATTTTAAATGAATATGGAAAAAATCTGTTTACATTTTCTGCTGTTTTTAATTCTGTTCCTGAATCCAATGAAATGGATTTAATAGAAAAAATTTTAAAAATAGATAATTTCATGCCACATTTTATTGATGCGGACAAAATTAGTCCTTTATACGATCTTGATAAATTGTTATATCATGTAGAAGGGCCTGAAATTGCACCAAATTCATTTATAACATGGAATATATGCAAGGAAGCCCGTAAAAATGGAGTAAGGATACTTTTAGATGGGTTAGAAGGAGATATGACAGTATCGCATGGAACAGGTTATATCAATGAATTAGCAAGAAATTTAAAGTTTAAAAAATTTTTTGAAGAAATTCATGCCCGTTCCAATAGATTAGAAACTAATCTATATAAAGATTTTTTAGATGTGGCGTTTGTTAATTTAATACCGAAATACTTCAAAAAAGAATTATTTAAAAATCGAGAACTTCATCGTTTGTCAGGATCTTCTATGGGTGTTATTAACGATGAATTTGCTGAAAAAATGAAAACCTTTCAATATATCATGGAATCATATCAAGAAACTCTGAAAATTAACACAGCTCATGAAAAACACTATTATGATCTTACGACTGGTTTCATACAGTTTGAAATGGAATTAGTTGACAAACTTTCTGCACCCTTTTCCATTGAACTTAGACACCCTTTTTTTGATAAACGCTTAGTTGAATATTGTCTTGCAATACCTACAAATCAAAAATTTTCAAATGGGTGGGATAGAATAATAATGCGCAAGGCTATGGATCAAATAATACCTGGAGAAGTCCAATGGTGCAAAAAAAAAGCAGATTTATCCCATAATTTTAATAAGAGTTTTTTAATGTATGAACGTGATTTAATTGATAAAATTATGGGAAATTACAATCCACTAGAAAAATATATTGATAAAAAAAAGCTTTTAGGAATATACAAAGACTTTCAATCGGGAAATGATTTGAAAGACTTAATACATCTGTGGGATGCAGTTGTCCTTTATTCGTGGTTACAAAATAATTACTAAGTATTTTTTTATAATTTTCATAAATTTAGCTAGTGACTGATCATTGCTAAAGAATCTACTATACCTTTCTTCTTTTTTGTGATTTTCCTTAAATCTCCATATATCTTCAGTTTAGGAGATTCGTATTTCTCTTGATCTTGTTTATCCATTATTATCCTCCTTTATGGTATTTTATTTGATAAAATAAAATAATAAGTTAACTTTCGTTAACTTACGGGGGGTGTGTCTAATATTTCAAATGTTTGCCCATCGTTTGTTGCATTCCAATCGAACTCAGCTGAATCACTTCTGTCAGTATATGCTGTGTTTTTTGAGTCTTGAGTTATTATTGCAGTTATTCTGATTGTTTGTGAATCTCCACTATTTAAGTTTCCTATATTCCAATTTCCAGTTGTTTGATCGTAGTTCTCAAGATCTGAAGATACAAATGTTAGTCCTGATGGTAATTTGTCATTCACAGTAACTCCTGTTGCTGTATCTGGACCATTATTTGTGACTGTTATATATATATCCACATACAGGTCATCACCATCTAAATATTTGTTGTAATTCTGTGTGACTTGTATGTCTGCGGATGTTGGTACTATTAGTTGGCATGTGGATTGGTCGTTGGTTGGGTCTATTTCTTCTTGGTCTACGCTTTGTAGTGTTGCTGTGTTTGTGAGATTTGGTGTTTGTGTG
>JAEZFP010000043.1 GCA_023417475.1 Bacillota bacterium
GGCGCGAGGGCTAGCGCGGTCTATTACAGCCTCATTGTTTCCGCCAAGGAAAATGGGCTTGTGCCTTTTGAATACTTGACAAAAGTTTTCACCGACGCTCCAAACGGCGCGCATGTTAAAGATCTCATGCCCTGGAGGGTGTGACCACTAGCTTGACGGTTACTATTATCGGTTAAAGGTTAAATCAAAGATATGCTTAATACTAGGTAAAATGGAAGAACCTATTACTGAAGATGGAACAGGTAATTTGAATAATAGATAAGATCTAACTGCGACATTTACTTATTTTTATATATTAATTTTAACGAATTTATTTGTTAGGGAGCAAATTTAATGGCAGGGGAAAGACAACATATAATTCCTAGGTTTCTGCAAAGAGGGTTTGCAAGTAAAATCGAAGGTAAGAAGGTATTCACTTGGTTTTATAGGAAAGACGGCTCTTGTTTAGAACTTAGTACTAGAGATGTTTTTCTAGAAAAGTTTTTTTATAAAAATGACCAGGGTATTAGTGTTGATGAGGAAATAACAAAAATAGAAAAGGGATTTGCGCTAATGCTAGAGGAAATTAGAAAGCAAGAACATGGAGTAGAACTAAATCAGCATAATATTCCGGAATTTATTGCCCATATGTGCATCAGAACTAAACATTTAGTAGATTCGACTAATGAAGCCATTAATAACTTAATTATAGAAACAGAAAAGTATTTAGGAGACATTAATAATATAAGAAATTTTTTAATGAATGATTTCAATTTCAAAAAAGAAATTACCGTAAGTCTTAAATCGCAGTTTCCACAATTATCAATTATTGTAATAGAAACATTAATTCCTATTTTTATAAAAACATTTTTTGATGAAAACAAAGGGCGTATATTAATGGCATCGCAGGCATTCTTTTCTCAATTTAGAAGAAGTCTTCCTAAGGTATTGAAATCAAGCTTTATTGATGTTCTATCAAATGGACTAGTAGTACCAGAACCTCGTGTATCAGACTACCATTCATTTAAATGGTTTGTTTTCGTATCTCAAAAACCATTTATACTTGGTGATGTTGGATGTCTCTTTGAAGTTTTAGGAAAGAAGGAATATACATTTTTGAATATGAAAGGAGATGTAATAAGAAATATTTACCTTCCTATTTCATCTAACAAATTGTTGATTGGGACAAAAGAAGAGAATATGCCTAATATTGATGTTGAACAATTTAATATTAATTATGTAAAAATTTGTCGAGAATGTTTTATTTGTCATGCACCATCGGATGAAATGTCTTTTTTAGCTGGAGAATTAGGTAAGAACTCTGAATTATTTAATAAAGAAGAATTTGAACAAATGGTTAGGAAGAATTTTTTAAATAGAATGTTTACTAACTTTTGTTCTAATGAAGGTTAGATAATACACATTATGCGAAATAAAAAGGTGATAAAATGGATTTTCAAAAAATATTAGATATACTAAAACTTTCACCAAAATACTTTTTAGGTATTGCTATCGCGAGCGGAGTTTTAGTTTTTAGTCCGTCAAATTTAATTGAAAAAATTGGGCTAGAAAATTTAGTTAAGAATTATCGAATGTGGATTGGTGGAGTGTTTTTAATATCATTAACATTAACGATTATTGAAACCTTAATTTGGATTTTAAATAAGATTACAAAGTCTATGCGTAAAAGGAATACATTAAACATAAGAATGCAAAGATTACATAACCTTTCTGCCGATGAAAGGGAGATATTACGATATTACTTTTATTACAATACTCGAAGTCAAATATTAAATTGTTTAGATGGAACTGTACGGGAACTTGAATTTTACAGAATTATTTATCGCGCCGGAAATATTGCACCAGTAATGTTAAATTCAAATTTTGATAATATTGAATCTCCGATGCCATACAATATACAACCTTGGGCGTGGGATTATCTAAATCAAAATTTAAATTTGTTAAATTAATAACAATTATAACAATTAAATTTAAGAAGTATTTGCAGAGAGATAATACATCTTGCCTGAAAAATGGAGGTTGAGCAATGTGCAAATGCCAATATCGTCAAATTTTACCCTGTCTAGTCGTTGAAATTATAATCAATGGGAACTATGAGGTAATAACCATATAGCTTGGGTTTTTGATTTTCAAAACTATGTTTACTTAGGAAACAAAGCCTGTTTAGTAGCTTCAGTAACTACAGTAATGATAATTTTACCTATGGCATCGGCTGTACCTTGACCTAGTTTACTTAGTACCTTTTTGATGCGATGGGTTGCGACCGGAGTCATTGGAGTATCAGCAGTTAACTCATTAATATTTTCTTTGAATGCAGCTTTTTCCTCAGGAGTTAATTCATCTGCTTCTTGAATTAAAATTGTAGCTGCTTGAAGTGCTTTTTCTGTCCAAGGGTAGGGACTACCGCACCCATGGCAGTGTCTTGGAAAATTAAACCCACAAGTGTTCCAATAATTGAAAGCTTCATTGTAAAATGATGTCATACCTCTAATAGGCTCTTGGCAGTTAGGACATTTATCAATAATCTGTGCTCCACAATGAATACAATAGGAAGCATTCAATTCAGGAGCTTCAGAGGAACGTGAGTTGATGACACAACCATTTAGACAAATTTGTGCTTTATCAAATTTATACTTCATGTAAGACCTCCATAATTTGACGTAACATTTCTCCAAAAGAATTCAAACCCTTCAAATGTTGAACCTCCTTTCTCGAGAGTGTTTCCAAAAAAAAAGAGCCTTGCGGCTCACTTGTGGATGTAGGCAAAAATAGCCAGAACCACGATTAAAAATTTAATGACCTCATCAGATATTGTTATTTTCAAAGCTTAATCTCCTCGCTCGCTTTGATACAACATCTTGTGCCATAGCAATTGTATCATGCAACATATGGTTTGTCTAGGATACTTTGGAAAACGACTTGGAAGTCGGAAAGTCGGAAAGCCGAAATTCGGAGTAATTTTTTCAGGTAATTTGGTAGAAAGGGTTTGTTAGGGGATTATAGTATAGATGGGGTGTCAAATTTTGATGAAAATAACTCAGTGTTTACAAGGGTATTTAAGGCTTAATTAAATCTGTTTTGCTAACAAATTTGCTAACAGACTTGTCAACATTTATCAACATAAGGTGGATTAAATAGCATTAAAAAGCATCGATAATTCAATACGAATTGCGGTTCTGTAGAAGTTGTGATTCATGTAAAAAAACCTGTTTTTCAATCCCGCCTTCGGCACCATTAATTTTAAAATGAAACCTCCGTCTGTGATTGACGGAGGTTTTTTTCTGCTTTTTGAGGTTTCCAATCAAGCATTTTCAGCGGTTGACCTTCAGTAAGCCGCCACTATTCATTTGCTGGATCGAAACGTGGTATTTGTTTCTACCGTAGGATACCCATCCCTTTTCCCCGCCGAGGCCGGTTGACAATTTTATCCTGGAAATATCTTGATTTTATCCTTGCATAACTGTATAATTATGTAAGGATAAAATTATAAGGGGTGATTATTTGAGAGTAAGCTTTACCACAACGTTAGAAAAAGACTTGATTGATCGGTTAAAAATCGAAGCGATCAAGAGAGGAGTGAATGTTAACGATATTTTAGAACAATTGATTGAGGAACATTTAATCAATCAAAATGATGAAGGACAAAAATAGAAGAAGTCGGTCAACTTTGGCGAGCGACCCGACTTCTTCACCGAAACAGCCCCACAAGGGAGTTGCTTCAAACAGATTATAACAGTTTTTGACGTGCAATTCAATATTTGCCAATCCAGATTAACATTTGCACATACAGCGACTAAAAGCAAGCATCCTTTCCGGGGCCAAAAGAGAGGGTGTTTTTATTATGTCAAACATTGTGCTTGAGATGTTGAAAGACCTTGAAACCGAGCTTGGGATGCCGTTCGAGGGCGATTTATTGATCAGCATTACCAAAGACCTTGAGGAACTGCATCAGCGCGGAGAGTTGCCGCTTACCTATGAATTAATCAAAACGGCTTTGGCAAAATTCAAGAAATAGTAGCTATTCGTTTCGGCAATTGGGTGGCGTTGGCGGGGCGGGGGATCGGGAAGAACAAGGTCTATCGCCCCGACGTAAACCCTGACCCACCCAAAACGGTTCTCACGGAGGGAACCGCGCCGACTCTTTTCCCGGATGAAAAACGGAGGTCGCGCCCGGAAGCCTTGACTTGGTCGCCAGTCAGCTTGCCATGGATGGCGGCGACATGCTAGAACCGGGACGATTAAGGGAGGTTTGGAACAGTTCAGGTTCCAACGCCTTTTTGGTTCCTTTTGGGGCGGTCCAAAAGGAATCCCGCCGCCGGAACCGTGGGCAGCGTAGTCGACAACCAAATTAAGCCAGTCAAAAATAAAAACTCCGCAGTTGATTATCTACGCGAAAGAACGTTTACCCCAATTTAATCCTGTGCTACAGTCGGCCAGGGGGTTTTGCGGCCAACCCCCTAGGCCGGTACCCCGCCGCCAAGGGTTAGCACCCTCTGGACTCACCATCCCGCTCCTCCAAGTCGCGGGTCCCTTCCTTCCGGAATCGCCGTCCGTGGCGGCGTTGCCTGGCGATGCTACGACGGCGACGTCAATGATATGTCCTTATATCAATTCCGCGCGCCGGCCTCCGTGCCGGCTTGTAGTGAGCAAGCGGGATGGCCGCCGCACTGGAAGATGTTGTAATCTAACGATTAGGGGAATCTTTGAAGGGCAGCTCATTTAGGGGATTTACTAAGCTGCTAATCCTTTTAATCCGTTAAATCCGTGCAATCCTGGTTCAGACAGGGGGTTAGGCGAGAAACAATTGCGGTAAACCTCCCGCCTGTGGATAACTTAGCCCATTGAGTCACAAAATGAGCTCATTGAGTCACTCAACAAGCTCATTTTGTGAATAACTCATCTCACTTATTAACAAAACGATCTCTTTTTGTGGATAACCGATCTACGTTATTAACAAAACGATCTCTTTCTGTGAATAACTCAGCTACGTTATTAACAAAACAAGCTCATTTTGTGAATAACGATTCTATTTCTGTGAGTAAACGATCTATTTCTGTGGATAAACGGGATCGTTCCTTCATTACTTGTGAATATCCTGTGGATAACTAAGTTTTTTTGACCTGAAACCCAATAATTTTTTAATTGCAGCTTCCGGTGATTCGTGCTATCATAAACAAAAGCTGTCTTTGGGAGTTTATGGATGATCAAGACTAAGCCATCAATGGGTTACCATCAACATCATCACCAGCGCTTCACGCTGTGATTTAAAAATCGTCAGCGTAAGCGCTAATTGCGCTTGCGCCGATGATGGAAATTACCAAGCGCCATCTAGGCTAATCAGACCTGGATGGCGCTTATTTATTTGCAATTGATTGAAGGAGGAATATTCAATGGAATTCGAATTACGCAATCCCAAAGGAACCAATGATTACAGCCCGGAAGCGCAAAGTGTCCGGCAAAAAATTGTCCGCATCCTGCAAGCGGTTTTTGAACGGTACGGCTTTCAACCGCTGGAGACACCGATTCTTTGTCACTACGATGTCTTGGCTTCCAAGTATGGCGGGGGCGCCGAGATTTTAAAGGAGACCTACCGCTTGTCGGATCAAGGGAAACGTGAGTTGGGTTTACGTTACGACCTGACTGTTCCGTTCGCACGGTATATCGGGATGAATCCAACGCTGCGGCTGCCGTTTAAACGGTATGAAATCGGGAAGGTATTCCGGGATGGTCCGGTCAAACTCGGCCGCAATCGGGAGTTTACCCAATGTGACGTGGATGTGGTGGGTGTCTCCGGCATGTTGGCAGAGGCCGAGCTGATGGCAATGACAGTGGACGTCTTTGCCAAATTGGGCTTGGAAGTTGAGATTCGCTACAACAATCGGAAACTGCTTGCGGGAATCATCGCCCTGGCGGGAATACCCTCCGCGCTGAACGGTGCGGCCATTTTGGTACTGGATAAGCTGGAGAAGATTGGCCGGCCAGGGGTACAGGCCGAGCTGGAGGAGAGAGGAGTACCTGCGGCGGCCGGGGAGCGGTTGTTGGAGTTGATCAGCCGTCCGGAAGCGGACGTATTCACAGCCGGTCAACCAGTGCCGGGGCAACCGCTTTTGATGGAGGGTTGGTCGGAACTACGGCAACTACAGGCTTATCTCAGTGAAATCGATCAAGGTACGCCAATGCGGTTTAGCCCTTCGTTGGCCCGGGGGTTGGCGGTTTATACCGGGACGGTTTGGGAAATTTTCCTCCGCGATGGCAGCATCAGTTCCAGTGTTGGTGCCGGCGGTCGTTACGACCGGATTATTGGCACATTCATCGGTAAAGGCGGCGACTATCCCGCGGTGGGCATGACGTTTGGATTGGATGTGATTTATGAGGCGCTGATGCTGAAAGACATTGCGTTGGTTCAGTCACCGCCGCCGGTTGATCTGTTGCTGATTCCGCTGGGAACCGAGCCGGAAGCGTTTGGAATGGTTAGCCGGTTACGGCGTCGGGGTTACCGGGTCGCCTTGTCGTTGAATCGACCAAAACTGAAGAAAGCCTTTGATGATGCTAATAAACTTCGCATCCCATTGGTCGTTGTTTTGGGCGAAAATGAATTGGCGCGGGGCCAAGTAAAACTGAAGCGGATGTTGGACGGAGCAGAAATCGTGATCAGTATTGAACAATTAGAGGAAGGCGGGTGGGAGCAATATCGTGAAAAGCCGACAATTTAATTTATTGTAACTAAATTGATTTAGTCACTGTTCATCAATACTCAACCGTGACCTCCATGTATCCGGGATGACACGCTTGGGAAAGTTCCTTTTCGGCAACAGCAAGAAAGGCAACCTTCATTTTTTTTCGGGACTTTCGAGTCGTTCAAAAACCAAATCAGCGGATACGGCATATAGTTCGCCTCGCTCGTAAGCATCAATCCGGTTTTCGGCCTCCTTTGCCCACAACGCATCGATGGTTTGGCGATCTGGCAGATCGAAACTCGTCAAAAGTTTTTCAACAAGATCCGCCCGTTCACCCGGGGATAACTCCAGAGCTTCAGCTAAGATTTTTTTAATTTGTTCGGTCATAGAGACCTCCTAATAATTACTATATTCAGTATAGCACTGAATGGAAAAAAAGTCATGGCTGACATTGGGCTAATCCTTGAGTTGGCCCAACAAAAGATGAGTTGAACAATACCGGGAATCAGATAGCCCAAAAACGCTTGATTATGGAATAAGACGAGGGTCATCCATCAATCCCACCATACGGCATTTTTGTTCTACGATGCGGGAGATTCTTTATTTGCGCAGGGTCTCGTTAAAATCGGGAGAAGTCTATTAGCGTAGAAACATTACAATCTTAAGGAGGCATTATTGATGAAGGTTGCTGAAGTTGTTGTCAAGATTTTAGAGGATGAGGGAATCGAGGCGGCTTTTGGAATTCCCGGTGCGGCGATCAATCCGGTCTATAAATACTTGAAGAATTCGTCGATAAAACATTATATCGCCCGTCACGAGGAAGGCGCCTTGCACGCCGCCGACGGCTATTACCGGGCTTCGGGCAAAATGGCCTTGGCGATCTGCACTTCCGGTCCGGCCGCGACCAACTTTGTGACCGGAATGTACACGGCGCAAGCCGATTCGATTCCGGTCATCGCCATCACCGGTCAGGCGGCCGCCACCCTCTTTGGGAAAGAACCGTTCCAATGCGTCGATATTGCGACCATCTGCAAACCGGTGGCCAAAGCGACCTGGTGCGTTACCAATCCGGCGGAACTGCCGCAAATCATGCGGGAAGCCTTCCGGATCGCCCGTTCGGGCCGGCCGGGCCCGGTATTGATCGATCTTCCGATTGATGTCCAAATGGCGGAGATCGACTATCATCCGGAACAAGACCATGCTTTGACGTGGACCAAACCGGGCCCCGACCGGGAGTCGATCGGAAAAGCCCTGGACTTGATCGCCCAAAGCAAGGAGCCGGTGCTGATTTTAGGCGGCGGCGTCATTCTGGCGGAAGCGACCGCAGTGTTTCGGAAGTTTGCGGAATATTTGGGGATTCCGGTCATCGCCACCTATATGGGAAAAGGCGGCATTCCCGAAGATCACCCCTTATATGCGGGCCATGCGGGAATTCAAGTGGGCCAACCGATCGGCAATGAAATCTTACTCGGTTCCGATCTGGTGATCGGGATCGGTTGCCGTTTCACCGACCGCCACACCGGAAAACTGGAAACGTACGTCAAAGGCCGTCAATTTATCCATGTCGATATCGAACCGTCCCAGATCGGCAAGGTGGTGTCGACCGCGGTGGGCATTGTCGCCGACGCCAAATTAGCGCTGGAAGCGTTACTGGCAGAGGCGCAACAACGCAAGTTGCAACGCCAACCGTCGGCGCGGGTGGCCCAATTGCCTGAGCGCCGCCAGGAACTGGCCCGCAAGACCGATTACCAACAAGAACCGATCAAACCGCAACGGGTGTACGAGGAAATCAACAAGTTCTTCCCCGAAAATACCATGTATACGACCGGTTGCGGCTTAACCCAGATCTGGTCGGGACAATTGCAAAAGGTCAGTACGCCCCGGCGTTATCTGCCGTCCGGCGGCGCGGGGACATTGGGCTATGAAGTTCCGGCCGCAATCGGCGCCAAAGTGGCTTGCCCCGAGGATCCCGCAGTGGTCGTCGTTGGCGACGCCGGTTTGTTATTTATGGTTGAAGAACTGGCCATGGCCGGTCAACACCAATTGCCGATCATTGTGATTGTGATTAATAACGGTTATTTGAGTTTGATTCGCCAAAATCAAAAATATGGGTATGATTATGAACACGGCGTCAGTCTCTGGTACAATGAAGATGGGATTTATCCCGATAACGTCAAAATCGCCGAAGGGTTTGGCGCCAAAGGCGAGCGGGTTATGAAAGTCGCCGACTTGCCGGCGGCGTTTCAACGGGCGCTGGATTCCAAAGTCTCCTATCTCATCGATGTCGTCGTGGAACGGGAGACCGATTGCTCGATGGGCGCCAGCATTGACGCGATACGCGAATTTGTCTGATTAACATTGGAGGGGTAAGGATGAGTATAACGGATCGGAACCGTAATAAATCGGTGCAGGTTTTGGAGCGCGGCTTCGCGATACTGGAAGAGATTGCCCGCAACAACGGGGAGGCTCCATTGGCTGTCTTGGGAAAAGGTTTGCAGATTCCGCGCAGTACGATTCATCGGATATTATCCAGCTTAATGGATTTGGGGTATGTCGATCAAAACCCGGAGAGCGGTTGGTATCGGATGGGTTTGAAAGTCCTTGCTCTTTCCAGCGTGATCTTGGAAAACTTAGATATCCGCCGGGTCGCCCATAAGTATCTTGAGGATTTGATGGACGAGACCGGGCATACCGCCAATCTGGTGGTGCTTGACCGCAATGAAGTTGTTTATATTGCCAAAGTTACCGGCAAAAAAGGTTCCGGTACATTTAGCCTCATCGGCGCCAGGGCGCCGGTTCACGTGACCGGCGCCGGCAAAGTGCTCCTTTCGGAGCTGGCGCAGATGGACATCATCCAAATGTTGCGGACCAAAGGCATGTCGAAACTCACCAAATACTCGATTACCGAGATCGAGGCCTTTTTGGACGAATTGGTGAAAGTCCGCAAACAAGGGTATGCTTTCGACAACCAGGAGTGCGAGATGGGCGCGCGTTGCATCGCCGTGCCGGTCCGCGATCATACCGGCCGGATTATCGCCTCGGTGAGTATTTCGGGCGCGGCCAATCAACTGAAAACCGATAGTACCGTGGCGATCGCGGCGGTTGTCAAATATGCGGGACGCCTCTCGCACGCCCTGGGTTTTTCACCTGATTTACTCAAGTTATAGCGTAGATTCAATCAAGTTCCCCAACACGGCCTGGCTGTAAGGACAGTGATCGTGATTCGCGGAATTTTTCAAACTGGAGGAGATATTATGGATTTCAAACCGATCAGCGCAGCGGAATTAGCGGCTGCCGCCAGCCGTCCGGTTTTGACGCCGCAGGTTGTCGCGGCGCCGGTGATCATCGAGTCGATCGAGGTATTATATAACGGCCAATTTTATATTATCCGTTCCCGTTCCAAAGACGGCGCGGAGGGAATCGCCGTCGCCAACGACAAAGCGGCGTATTTATATCCGTTAATGAAACAATTGGTGATTCCCTATTTCATCGGGAAAGACGCCCGCGATCTGGAAGCGTTAATCGACGGGGTGTATGTCGTCAATAGCAATTATAAACTGGCCGGACTGGCCCTGTGGTGCTGCGTCGCCTGGGTGGAGTTCAGTCTGTTGGATCTGTTGGGTCAGGTCGCGCAAAAGTCGGTGGGCGAACTGTTAGGGACGGTGCTCCGCCAAAACATTCCGCTCTATGTCGCCAGCGGCCGCCGGGACACCACGCCCGAGCAGGAAGTGGCGATTCTCCAAAAGAGAATGGCCGAGACCGGCGCACGCGCCGTCAAATTTAAAGTGGGCGGCCGGATGAGCAAAAACGCCGATTCGATCATGGGCCGGAGCGAAGGGTTGATCAAGCTTTCCCGGAAGGTGCTGGGCGATGATATTACCATTCACGCCGATGGCAACGGCTCTTTCGATCCGCCCAAGGGAATTATCATCGGGAAGATGCTTGAGGAGATTAACGCCTATTTTTACGAAGAGCCTTGTCCGTTCGATCACTTGGAGGAGACCAAGGAAGTGGCGGACGCCTTAACGATTCCGGTGGCTTTTGGGGAACAGGAGACCAGTTTGCGGCGGTTCCGCTGGGTGCTGGAGAACGACGCGGCTCAGATTATTCAGCCGGACCTGCATTACAACGGCGGAATGATCCGGGCAATCCGGGTGGCGCGAATGGCCGAAGCCGCCGGGAAAGAGATCACCTTGCATATCTCCAGCGGCCTGTGTTATCTGCAGATGTTGCATTTCGCGTCAATCACTCCGAACATCGGGAAGTATCAGGAGTTCAAGACCGGCATCGAAGCTACGGGACATTTCTTTGATCCTTGCTTGAAAGCCCGCGACGGTCAGGTGGCGGTGCCGACCCGTCCGGGTTGGGGATTGGCGGATGTCCGGGGATTACTGGACAAAGCCACCCAGTTGTAAGCAAGTCAATCGCAGTCAAGTAAGATCAGCGCCGGGTTGATGTTTAAAGAATGATCACAAGCGAGGAAACGCCGATGTCAGAACACCACGCAAACCAGGGGGAAGCGGACCGGTCTTATCAAACCACCGGGCTGACAGCCGATCAGCTCCCCGTATTTTACGAGCAGTTAAAGCGGAAATTAACCTTTCCGCTGTCATGGACGTCTGGAAAATATCCCGATTTTCAGGAATGGCGCCAGACCGCCCGGGCCAAAGTGCTGGAATTGATCCGCTACGCGCCCGATGCGACGCCGTTTAACCCGGTGGTGCTGGATGAAGTGGACCGGGGCACCCATCTTGTCCGCAAGGTGGTGTTGCAGCTTACAGCGGAAAGCCGGGTCCTGGGCCTGCTGGGAGTACCGAAAGGGCAAGGACCGTTTCCAGCGGTTTTGCTGCTTCACGATCATGGCGCCCGTTTCGACATCGGCAAGGAAAAATTGATCGAACCCTGGGGCGACCATGCCAAGCAGCAAATCGCCCGGGAATGGGCAGCCAAATATTTTAGCGGCAATTACGTTGGTGACCAACTGGCGGCGGCCGGGTATGTGGTTTTGGCGGTGGACGCCCTCGGTTGGGGCGACCGCGGCGTTGTCGCGTTTGAGGCGCAACAAGCCTTGGGCAGCAATATGTTGCAGCTCGGCACCTCGCTGGCGGGTTTGATGGCCTGCGAAGACATGCGTGCCGCCGAGTTTTTGAGTGTTTTGCCCGAGGTTGATGCGGAGCGCATCGGCGTATTGGGTTTTTCCCTGGGCTCATACCGGGCTTGGGTGGCGGCGGCTTTATCCGACAAGATCCAAGCGGGCATTGCGGTAGGCTGGATGGGGCCTTTACATGAGCTGTTAAATCCGGGGAAAAAGGTCTTGCGGGGTCAATCGGCGTTTCATAAGATCATCCCCGGACTGGCCAACTATTTGGACTATCCCGATGTCGCCAGCATCGCCGCGCCCAAACCGCTTTTGATTTACCATGGCGAACTGGATCTCCAGAACTTCACGGTCGATTCGGTCCAAACCGCTTTCGCCAAGCTGCGGCAAGTCTGGGATTCCCAAGACGCCGGCGCTAAGCTGACCACGGCGATCTGGCCGGGGTTGGGGCATGTTTTTGTCCGCCAACAACAGGATGCCGCCATGCAATGGTTGGACCAATGGTTAAAAAAGCAGGGGTAATCCGTTTATTTTTTGTTTAAACGAACGTCCCTGCTCAAGAGCGTCTTGGAGTGCGGAGGAAGCAGCGCCGCTTGTTTTTTGAAACCGTAAAAGGGAATTTCCACAGTACGGCATTTTCATTCCACAAGGTGGGATAACCCGCATGTTGCAGAGGGATTTCGTCAAAGTGAAATAATTTATTAACATGGAAGTCGATCAAAATTGACAAAAGGAGGTTTTCATGTGAACCGGAACAAAATTCACTTGTTGATTGTTGTCTGCTTGAGTGTACTATTGCTTGGATCGGTGATCCAAGCCGCAGCCCCGGTTTATCCCCTAAAGACGGATGTCACGTTAACCTGGTGGATGGAGCTTCATCCCAACGTCGCTTTGGTAGCGAAAAATTTTGGTGATACCGATTTTGCGAAAGAGTTACAGAAACGGACCGGAGTCAAGGTGAAATTTCTGCATCCGGCGGTCGGGCAAGCCGATGAAGCGTTTAATCTGCTGTTGGCTTCGGGAGATTTCCCCGATATCGTGGAGTATAGCTGGTTTGGCGTTCCCGGTGGCGTCGCCAGCGCTTATGATAATAAATACATCATCAAGTTGAACCCGATTCTCGACAAGCACGCGCCAAACTTAAAAAATTACTTAAAAACCAACCCGCAATACGCCAAGATGGTCATGGACGATCAAAGCAATTATTACGTCTTCCCGTTCATTCGTGGCGACGAATCGTTAATCGGAACCAAAGGCCCGTTAATCCGGAAAGACTGGCTTGACGAGCTGGGCTTGAAAGTTCCCGAGACCATTGATGAATGGTACCAGGCGCTGAAAGCGTTTAAAGAGAAAAAAGGCGCGACGCTTCCGCTCTCGTTGGAAGCAGTCAACCTGTCAGTCTGTTTTGCCGGCGGATTCGATAATTTTGACAGTTTTTACGTTGATCACGGTAAGGTGAAAAACGGAATTACCGAGCCCAACCGGAAACTGTTCCTCGAAACGATGCGTAAATGGTACAATGAAGGTTTGCTTGACCGCAATTACGCAACGGTCACCCGGAAAAACCTTGACGCGTATTTCATGACCGGCAAATCCGGCGCGACTTACGGTCAGGGCGGCAGTGTGCTGGGGCGTTATTTGGATGCGATGAAAGACAAGGATGCGAAGTTCAATATGGTGGCCGCGCCATTTCCGAGCCCGAAAAAAGGTCAACTCCCGCGTTTCGCCAAACGCTCCTTGCCCGCCGGAGAGCCCGGTAACCAGGGCAATGCGGCGATCACGACCCGGTGCAAAAACGTGGAGCTGGCGGCCCGCTTGTTGGATTACGGGTACTCCAAGGAAGGAAACATGTTTTATAATTTCGGTATCGAAGGGACCTCGTATAAAATGGTCAAGGGGTATCCGACCTATACCGAGTTGATTATGCGGAACCCGCAAAACCTATCCAACACGCAGGTGATGTCCAAATATATGCGGGGCCATACCAACGGTCCGTTCGTCCAAGACAAACGGTATTTGGAACAATATTATGAGACGCCGCAACAGAAACAAGCGATGCAGATTTGGAAGAACAACGACTACAGCAAATATCGGTTGCCGCCGGTGACTCCGCAAGCGGAAGAAGGTCAGGAATTGGCGAAGATCATGAATGAGATCAACACCTATTCCGATGAGATGACCTTAAAGTTCATCATGGGAGTTGAACCGCTCGACCATTTCCCGCAATTTGTCGCCCAGCTCAACAAATTGGGGCTGCCCCGCGCCATTGCGATTTACCAAGCCGCGCTTGATCGTTATCACAAACGGAAATAGCAACATGACGGTATCTACCGTATCAAGGAGGCGTTTTGAATATGGCCAAAAAGCGTTACGCCCAAGTCGGCGCCGGCGGCAGAGCGCGATTTTACTATGAGGGTCTTGCCGCCCATTTTCAAGCGACAGCGGAGTTGGTGGGATTCTGCGACACCAACCAGACCCGGATGGACTTTGCCAACAGTGTCCTACGCGAACACAACGCGCCGTCGGTCAACACCTATAAACCGGATCAGTTTCAAACCATGATCGAACGGGAGAAACCCGACACAATCATTGTAACTTCGATCGACCGGACCCACGACGAGTACATCATCCGGGCGCTTGAAGCCGGTTGCGACGTAATTACCGAGAAGCCGATGACGGTGAACGAGGTCAAGGCCCAGGCGATCATCGACGCGATTCAGCGGACCGGCCGCCAAGTTCGCGTCGCGTTTAACTACCGTTACGCGCCGCATCACACCAAAGTCCGGGAGTTAATCGCATCAGGCGTGATCGGCGAGGTTTTTACCGTTCATTTTGAATGGTTGCTCAATACCGAACACGGCGCCGATTATTTTCGCCGCTGGCACCGGGACAAACGCAACAGCGGCGGGTTGTTGGTCCATAAAGCCACCCACCACTTCGATCTGGTCAACTTTTGGCTAAATACCTACCCCAAGACGGTGTACGCCCTGGGCGACCTGCGGTTTTACGGACGGGAAAATGCTGAAAAACGGGGCGTAACTAAGTTTTACAGCCGGGCGTACGGTAGTCCGAACGCGCAGGGGGATCCCTTTGCATTGGACCTCGCCGGCAGCGAGAAGTTGAAAAAACTTTATCTCGACGCCGAACATGAAGACGGCTACTATCGCGACCAAAGCGTCTTCGGAGACGGGATCAACATTGAGGACGCCATGGGCGTGATGGTGCGTTATCAAAACAACGCCGTATTGACCTATTCCCTCAACGCCTACATGCCCTGGGAAGGCTACCGGATCGGATTTAACGGCAGTAAAGGCCGGCTTCAGGTCGCGGCAACCGAGAAATCCTATGTCAATGCCGGAGGCAACGCCGCGTTGGAAGGCGCGATCAAAGAACGCAGCATCGTCGTTTATCCGCTGTTCGGCGCGGCTTATCAAGTGCCGATTGAGGAGAAAGCCGGCGGCCACGGCGGCGGTGATCCGGTGTTGTTGAATGATCTGTTCGGCGTGCCGGAACCCGATCCTTTCAATCGAGCTGCTTCGCATATCGACGGGACTATGTCGATTTTGACGGGAATTGCGGCCAACAAGTCGATCGCCACCGGGCTGCCGGTGAATATTGATGGATTGGTGAAGTTTTAATTAGAAAACAAAAACACTATAAAAAACCGCCTTAGGAATTCCTAGGGCGGTTTTTTTATAATATAAGAGTGGTGGCAGCAGCAGGGCGATACAGGACAACACCGCGCCCGGGAGACCGGCGGCCAGGTAACAAAGGCTGATGACCCATAGACCGCTTTAAACAAAAGCCCAAAAAACACGATCCACTTCACGGTTGCTCCTCCTTCCGCCGCGCTTTCGCCACCCGCCTAAGCCGTATAAAGCGACAACCGGCGGTTCAAAGAACCAAAAAAGCAGTCCCCCGCCGAAAATAATGCCCAAGGTAACCCCAAAATGGGGTCGGTGTGATCATTACGGGTGAAACGATCGATTTGGATTGATGCGTATCGGCCATTTTAAATAAACGCTCCACAGCAATAGTTTTTAAAATTAAAACGACTTATTTCACAAGTGTAACTGCGATATTATCTCTCAAAAATACCGAAACCCAAAAAACTAAAGTGAGTAGGTTTCCTGTTTTGAATCAATAATCTTCAAATTTTAATGCATTGATATTACGTTTTTGACTTGTGACTTCTGTATCATTATCTCTACAATAGATCTAGGCGCGTAGGCAATTGCCAGCTACTAAGAGCGGAGGTTGGAGGATGATTCAGTTTACCCCGGAACAAGTTAAACAGTACCACAGCCGGTTGCACCAGGATAATTCAATTATCAATAGTTTACAACAACAAGTAAAGCCGTTGCTGGAGCGGCCGATTCAAGTGCCCCGGCAAGGAATTGCCACCTGGCAATTGTATTATTTCTGCCCGGAGCATTCGGTGCAACTGCGATTCGATCTTGATAAGCCCCGGCAACATGTCTGCCCGGTGGATGGTGCGATTTATACCGGCCAACCTTATGACGGCGCCTGGTGGCGCTTTCTTAACGATGTTTATGCTCAAGGCTGTTACACATTTGGATTGTTATGGGTATTGACACAAGAGCAACTCTATTTGGAACGAGCCAAAGCGATTTTATTGGAATACGCCCATTATTATCCGGATTATCAAATTCATGGCGGGATTCCATATAATGGGCCGGGTAAAGCGAACGCGCAAACGTTATGTGAGGCGATCTGGTTGCGTTCATTAAGCTGCGGTTACGATCTGATCAGTGACCAACTTAATCGGACCGAAAAAGCAACGATTACCACCCGCCTGTTGGCACCCGGAGCGGAGTTTCTTAAAGACTATCGGACACCCCAAATTCATAATCATGAGGTGATCATTGGCGCTACCATTGGGATCCTGGGGATCATCCTTGAGCGGGTTGATTTAATTGATTTTGCCATAAACTCGGACTATGGATTGATTTATCAATTGGATCATGCGGTATTAGAAGATGATTTTTGGTTTGAGGGGTCGTTGCATTACCATATTTTTGCCTTGGAATCATTTTTAGCTTATGAGAAATTTGCGCTACATACCCCGTATCGGCTGGGCCATCCCAAACTCCCTAAAATGCTCCAATTTCCTTTACGGTTGTTGCAACCCGATTATGAATTGCCATTACTGAATGATGCCATTTATGGGGAAAAACACCATCGTTTTGAAACGGTCTACGAGTTTGGCTATCGTGAGTACGGATGTCCGGAATTTGCTTGGTTTTTACATCGTATTTATAGAGGTCAAAACCGTGATCGTAACTTGGAAGCGTTTCTTTACGGAGTAGCAGATTTGCCCGGAATAACTCAACCCCAATTACGGAATTATCATGACGTTTCCGGTTCCGGGATTACCATATTCCATGGCAAAGATGAACGATATTTGTTGGTCAAACATAGTCCGTTCGGCGGCGAACATGACCATTATGACCGATTGGGTATTTCTTTTTTCGCGTTTGGGGAACGGATTGCCCCCGATTTGGGGACGACTGGTTATGGAGCCCGGTTACATTATGAATATTACAAAAACACCGGCAGTCACAACACGGTGATGATCAACGAAGCGAACCAACCGCCGGCCAACGCGAAAGTTTTACGTTTCCGGGAAGGTCCCGAATATACTTTGCTCGATACCGAAGTGCGTTGGGATGGTAGTTATCCTGGGTTAGATTCGTTCATCATTCCGCAATGGGACCCGTCAAGTTATGCCGGAGTGACATTGCGGCGGGTGATCCTTTGGTGTGAGGAGTATTTTATTGAATGTTTTAGCGTAACAGGGGTTAAAGCCGGCCCCATCGACTGGGTACTGCATGTTCCCGGCCGGTCGTTAACCGCTCAGACGTTGGAGTATTCAGGGGTTTTCAGTACTCAAAAGCCGTTTAAATATTTAACCAATGTACGATTGGCGCCTCAAGCGCCAATGATCGTCTCCGGTTGGGAGATGGCGAATTGCCGCTTTAATTTATATAGTTTTTGTTTCAATGATAATCAAGTCTATTTGGCCGAGGGTCCGGATAACCCCTCGGTAAAAAAGCTCTCCTATCTGATCAACCGGGTTCAAGGGGGACAAGCGGTCTTTGTTAACGTCTTTGAAACAACCCGTCCAGGCGCGCCGGGGATTGAAAACGTACAGTGCCGGATTGCTGAAAAACGGGCTGAAATCGCCATTCGCAGGCTTGGAAAAACACTTTATTATCCAATTGTTTTCGGTTAAAATCGTCAGATTTTTCACCAAAGTTCGTTGGATTTTAACTTAAAATTAAAACTTTATTCAGGTAAAGTTATAACTGAAGTTGACTTCAAACTCTTAAATTCATAAGGGGGAGCAAAATGGTAGTGAAAAAGAATCTGCGGCGCATCTATGGCCTAGTGATGGCAGTCACGACGCTCGTTACCATGGTGAGTCTGGCAGGGACGAGTCTAGCGGCCAAAGAAAAAGTAAAGATTAAAGTATGGACTCAAAGTCGCCACGACGCCAATTATATGACTGGAATGGTTAATAAGTTCAATAAAGAAAACAAGGATAACATCGAGATCGACTATCAAATTTATTCCGATAATTATCAGCAAACTTTGGATCTCGCTTTTGCTACGGGCGAAGCTCCGGACGTTTTTTACGCCGCTACCGATGTCTTCGAGAAACGGTTGGCATTGAATGAATTAACCCCGCTGAATAAGTTTTTAACACCCGCTGACATGAAGCGTTTTGGCAAAGGCGCTTTTATCGATCGGGTGGATATGGCCAATGGTAAGATTTATTTACTGCCGGCAATCGGAACCACCACGCGTTTAGTCTATAACAAAGGCATTTTTAAGCGGGTGGGTATCAACGCCCCGCCGCAAACCGTAGCGGAAATGGTGAAAGATGCGAAGTTGATCAGTGATAAACTGGGCAAGGAAGGCATTTTCGGCTACGCCCAAAACTTTAAAAGTCCGGCTTCGGCTATTCAACGGTCCATTGACTTGATCTTAATGCGTTCCGGCGGCCCGACGGCCGGATATGACTTTAAAACCGGTAAATATGATTTTACAGGCTATAAACCGATTTTGAAAGCCTATCGCGACATCTTTACCACCAATGGTGGGTTTCCGGGTTGCGAGTCATTGGATATCGACCCGTTACGAACTCAATTTGCCGCCGGCAAAATCGGGATGTATATTTCATATACCCATGCTGAGCCGGGTGTCTATCAGAATCAGTTCCCAACCAAGGAAGACTGGGATATGGCTCCGCTACCGACCATTAACGGCAAGGTGAAAGGTTCGAATCCCATCATTTTGGCGGGCGGCTGCTTCTTAATGAGTGGCAAAACCAAACACTCCGAAGAGTCATGGAAAGTCATGAAATATCTCTACTCCGATGAATTGCTGGCCGGATATCACGAAAACGGTTTAGGAATCGTGTTAGTGCCGTCGGTTTTGAAAAAAGCCAGAGTGCCTGAAACGATCAAAAAATGGCCAGCGGTCCAATTTGACAAGAACGACAAGATTTGGCCGAAAGGGCCGGCAGTCCGTCCCGAAGGCAAAGATATGTATCAAGTGTTCGTAGAGATTATTTACGGAGTGACCGATCTTGACAAAGGACTGGACGATCTGAACAACCGTTATAACAGTACTTATAACAAGGCGATTAGCGATGGTAGGACCGAGCGGATTATTTATCCCGGATTTGATCCGGCCAATCCCGGCAAAGTTTTCAAACAGTAACAGGAAAAGCAATTTACGGATTAGAATGATTAAACTACGGCGACTACAGAGATTTCTCTGTAGTCGCTCTAGTAAGGAGTTGAATTCAACATGTCCGTTAGGTCTGAAACGAATCATTTCAGTCAGTTTATTCGGGCGATCAAAGCGAATCGGATGATCTATTGGATGCTCTTACCCAACTTGCTTCTTTTTACCGCATTGACAGTTTACCCAGTCGTCTGGGCGCTGCAATATATGTTCTTTAGTTACGACGGGCTCACTGCCGCTAAGTTTGTGGGAGTGGAGAACTTTATCCGTTTATTCACCCGGGATGACGTGTTTTGGAAATCGGTCATCAACACCTTGATTTACGTTGGCGGCAAATTGTTGCTGACCTTACCGCCGGCTTTTGGATTGGCGTTGATATTAAATAAGAAATTTAAAGGCCGGGGTTTATTACAAGGGATTATTTTCAGCCCTACCATTATGAGTACTGCCGTAATGGCTTTGATGTTTTATTTGATCTTTAACGTTTATAATGGAGCGCTCAACCACTACCTGATGGAATGGGCAATAACCAAACAGCCGATCAATTGGTTGGGGCGGGATTTGGCGATGCTGACCTGTGTAATCGTGGGGGCTTGGGGAGGCGTCGGTAACTACATGGTTTATTTCCTGGCGGGGTTGCAAAGTATACCGAAGGAGATCTATGAAAGTGCCGAGCTTGACGGAGTTAACGGTTTTCAGCGGATGGTCCACATCACCTTACCCATGTTGGGGCCGATGTTACAAGTGATCTTGATGCTGGCGATTATCGTGGCGTTTCAGGATATGCAAGGAATTATGGTGTTAACCGAAGGGGGTCCATTCTCATCCACGCAAGTGATGTTTTTATACATTTACCAACTGTATTTTCCGATAGCGGCTTCGGCTAGTACGATGTTGAGTTCGGACTTTGGTTACGGTGCGGCGGTCAGTATCGTGGCTGCGGCGATGATTGGAGTTGTTACCTGTGTTTATCTCTACTTTTCGCGCAAACTCGATAACTTGTATTAGGAAAGGAAGCGAAAATCATGCGTAAAATTTGGCCGCTGATCGTCACAACGGGCAAAGGGTTGTTTATGGCGGGAATGTTAATCTTCACGATTTACCCGCTCTTCTATACCTTGGTTGGATCATTAAAGACCAACATGGAACTGATCTCCGGGTCCACCTTATTCCCAAAACAATGGATGTTCAGCAATTACGTTGACGCGTTTCAAAAAAGCAACTTCCTGCAATATACTTGGAACAGTCTGTTCTTAAGCTCGCTGGTTACCATCGTCGCGTTAGTCACATCATCATTGGTCGGGTATATCTTGGCACGGCATGAGTTTCCCGGTAAGAAGCTTCTACTCAGTCTTTATTTATCTTTCATGTTTGTTTCACTGGGAGCGGTAGCGCTTTATCCGCAGTATAAATTGATGCATAATTTAGGACTGACCGGGAGTTTGATCGGCTTGGCGTTAGTTTTAACCGGCGGGCAGGGAACCAACATTTTCTTAACGATGGGCTATATTAAGACCATCCCCAAAGAGTTGGATGAATCCGCTTTGATTGATGGCTGCAGTTATTTCCGCATTTATTGGAATATTATTTTGCCGCTTGTCAAACCGATCCTTGGCGTGGTCGCTTTATTCACGTTTCGGACGGCTTGGAACGATTATATCACCTCGTTGGTCTTTACCATGTCCAACCCGCTCTTAAAGACCTTGACCGTGGCGGTAGTGAGCTTGCGCTACTCGGCCAACGCCGCCTCGGAATGGAATGTGATGACCGCAGGCGCGGCCATTGCTTTACTGCCGGTGCTGATCCTTTATTTCTTCACGAGTAAACAATTTATTGCCGGTCTCACGGCCGGGGCTGTCAAAGGATGATCAAAACAACTCGGCTACAGATGATTTTGTTATGCTCGCAGTTCCAATCGATCGAGTAACCATTGGGTGTGATATACTAAAAAATAAAAGAACAGTTAAAACATCAAAAATTTGCTTGGGTTAGGAAGGTTGCATGCTGACACCTTACCACAATATGAAATTAAAACATAAGATCGCGTTGGTTTGCATTTTATTGATTGCGGTATCGTCGCTGGGGTCCGCCTTATTATTGCATAGTTATGTCGCAAACCAGATCCGTGAAACCGCCGATGTCAATTCGACGGATATGATGATCCAAGTCAGTAATTTTTTTGATGAAAAACTCAAGAGCATCATCCGCCGGGCCTTCGCGCTCCAGGTCAATGACAGTTTCCAGAAGCAATTAGCCGATTTTTTGTTGAACGATGAGAAATACCGTTATGCAATGGCCCTGTCACAATTTTCCGAGTCGTTTTCGGAGATCCGGTCAACCGAAACTTATATTTCATCCATATATATGGATACCCCCAAAGGGGACTTTTTTGATTTGGCGCGGATTAAACGGCGTGACTTTAACTTTAAAGCATCGCGGCTCTATCGTCAACTGTCAGGAGTCTCCGCTAAAAGCGTTTTCTGGGGAGTGAGCCGTCGCGATGAGATTTATGCCGATGCGAAAACGGTGGTGCCGTTGGTCGTGCGGTTCACGGTTGAAGGGTATAATGGCGATGTCTTTCTAGTGGTCAATCTGGATGAACAGATGATTCTAGACTATTTAACCAAAATCTATTCCGGCCCGGGTAATTGGATCTTGCTCCTCGATCATAAAGGCCGGACGGTGGTATCCGGCCACGAAGCGATTACCGGGATGTTCATCCGGGACCGGCAGATTGTCAAACAGATCGCCACCGGCAGTCATGGCAGTATCAAGCGCAACTACGGAAAGGAAAATTATATCATTAATTTTCAGGAGATGAATGTAGCGCCGTGGAAGATCGTCAATATCCAATCAGAACGAATCTTATTGAAAAAGGTTAATGCGTTTGGCGCTTTTTTATTGGTATTGACCATTGCCAGTATTGTAATTTGTCTGGTCTTTACTTTAGTCTTGTCCAATAGCATCACCCATCCTTTAGAAAGGTTGGAAAATGCCATTATCAAAGTGACCCGGCGCGATTTTGACGTCAAGTTTAACTATCAGTACTATGATGAAGTCGGGAAGTTAGGCGCGAGTTTTAATTTTATGGTGGAGGAGATCCGCGAGCTCATCCGGAAGCTAAACCAATCGATTACCCGCTTGCAAGAAGAGAAAGAGAAAGTAAAAGCTGAACAGTTGTTAAAACGCCAAGCTGAGCTCAAAGCGTTACAATCTCAGATTAATCCGCATTTTTTATATAACACTTTAGATTCGATCCATTGGATGGCCGATCAGATTGATGCCGACGATATCAGCCGGATGACCATGGCTTTGGGAAGCCTGTTTCGGACTGGGCTTAATAAAGGTGATGACATTATCAGTATTCCAAACGAACTCGAAAATGTCAAAAGTTATTTGACCATTCAAAAAATGCGATACGGCGAGCGGTTTTGCTATCAGATTGATGTGGACCAACAACTGCTGCCATTAATGACGATCAAACTAATCTTGCAACCCTTAGTGGAAAATGCAATCTATCATGGGATTAAAGAACAAGCGGAGTTGGGATTGATCACGATCACCGGACGGTTGAGGGAGAATGGCCAAGTTGTTGAGTTCATTATCCGTGATACCGGCGCTGGGATTCAACCGCTCGCGCTGGAATTGATCGAACGACGGTTAGCGGAAGGAACATCATCTGACTGCAACGGTTATGGAATTTATAATGTCAACGAACGGATTCGGCTTTATTTTGGAGAACGTTACGGACTAAAGTTTCGCAGTGAATTGGGCCAAGGGACGGAAGTTAAATTGGTAATTCCGGCAATTCGCCAAGAGGAGCTGGGTAAATATGTACAAAATCATGGTAGTGGATGATGAATTGATCATTCGCCGCGGCATCATCAATGCCTTGCAGGATTGGGAAGGCGGCTTTGTCGTGGTGGGCGAGGCCGAAAACGGTAAAGAAGCATTGGAATTACTCCCTGACCTGTTGCCCGAGGTGATGATCACCGACATTTGTATGCCGACGCTCAATGGATTGGAACTGATTGAGACAGCCAAAACGATTAATCCGGATATTAAAATCATTATCCTGAGCGGTTACGATGATTTCGAGTATGCCCAAAAAGCTTTGCGTTTAGGGGTAGCAGAATATATCCTAAAACCGGTCCATTCGGAGCAACTTTTGACAATTTTGGAACGCTTCCAAGTTGAATTGGATCAGCGATTTCGCTTTTTAGAAGATCTGATTAATCTCAAAAGACAGCTAAAAGTTAGCCAGCCATTATTACGGGAATGGTTCTTCCACAGCTTGCTTGCGGGGAAAATGACCCCGGAGGAACTTGAACAAAAATTGCAAGATTTGAGTCTGCCATTAACCGGTTGTCTCTTTGGGGTTGCTCTGATCCGGATGAAAAATCTGGAGCAGATCCGCGCCGCGAACGCCGGAGTGTTGGGGTTTGTTCAAAGTCTTTTGGTAGAGGTGATCGAGACAATCTTCCCGCAATGGATTCAGGCCTACCCCTGCTTTTGGGGGGAAGATAAATTGGCGGTGATCTTTAGCCTACCGACCTTCGATCGTCAAAACGTCTTTATGGAGCTAAATCAAAATTTAAAACGGGTGATGCTCACAGTTCAAAAGCAATTACCGATCGATATCTATGCCGCTTTAGGTGGATTGGTTGATGAATTGATCGCAGTTTGCCATTCATATACTCAAGCTGAGGAGGCAATGCAGTTCAGCCTCTTAAAAGATCGAGGCGGTGTGGTCAATTACGAAGATATCCATTTGCACGCTGACGCACCATCCGCCAGACCGCTGGAATTAGAACGCCAGTTATTACTCCAAGTCCGATTGGGGGAGGATGATCAAATTTCCCAGTCAGTCCGGGGCCTGCTCGACGATTGCCAACAGGACCCGGTTCGGATTAAACTTTATGTCTTTGAAATCACGCTATTACTGGTACGAACGGTGGCGGAAACGAACGGGAATGGAATGGGATGGTCGCGTGATCTAAACGGCGATCCTTATAAATTGGTTCATCAATGCGAATCCAAAAGTGATCTGGAACTTTTTTTAAGCGATTTTGCATTAGGATGTAGTCATGAGATTCAGAAAACGCGCCAGGGAAAGAAATACTCGATTATCGAAAAGGTCAAGGAGATTATCGAAGGTTCCTTCGCGCGGAGCGAGTTTTCATTGGACGATGTGGCAGGGCGGCTCTTCATTAGCCCTAATTATCTGCGGAGTCTTTTTAAACAACAAGTCGGCGAGTCGTTTGTTGAGTACCTAACGCGGCGGCGGATGGAGCAAGCTCGGATTCTGCTGGATGATATCACCTTAAAAGTCCATCAGATCGCTGAGACAGTCGGATACGACGATCAACATTATTTTTCGATCTGTTTTAAAAAGTATTATGGCTTAACTCCTAGCGACTATCGGGAAGCCAAGACTTTCGGCAAAGCGTAACGATTAAGCCATCAGCCTAACTAGCCCTCGTAAGCTGAAATACGACTCACGCTTTCGACGCCAATGTCCCGCCGACCACGATCAAAACCGAGGCGATCAATAACTTCGGCATACTGATATTTTTCCATTCGGCAAAAATAACCAATCCCAGACAAACCGCTACCAAAGTATTCATATTGAAGATCGGAACCAACTTGCTGATGGGTATCTGATATTTGACCAAAGTAAATGAGACCAAACCGGTCGCCACCGCCCAGGCGATCCCGGTCAACGAAGCATAATACCCCGAACGCCAGGAGACGGTGAATTCATTGGCGAAAAAGCAATATACCAAACCGACGGCGACGATGTTCACCCCAACCACGATCAGAAACATTCCGGGACTGATCCCGTTTTTGGCCGATAATTTCTGCAAAATACTGAAAACCCCTAAAATCAACGCGGGCAACACCCCGCCGATCAAATACCCCATGCCTTGTTGGGACACAGTGATTCCTCCATTCTGCCGCGACTGATTAGCGGAAAAGCATTTTTTAATCTTCCCAAAGATCGTTTCTGCTACATACGAGTTCCGGAAATATGTCGCAGCCAAAAGACGTTCCCCGGTATTTTTAGGACAGATTGCCGCCTATATAGTTTATTGATTCGCCCCGCAAATCCTTCCGAACTTTCGACATTTTAACTCAAATCGGACGAAAGATTTTTCAAGCGTCTTTTAACTGCGCTTGCCACAAACGGCCCCAGATTCTCCCCAGCCACTGAAAAACCTCCGCGCTGAAAGATTGCCCGACAATAGATAGTGAGTAGCTTGTTTTAGGCTATTAATATATTGTCGGGCATTATTTCGGGCAGTTTTCAGTGGTTTCGATTCTCCAGCACCAATGCTTTTGTCCTTTCATATACTGGATTGGATATTTTTAACGGAGCGAGGTGAATGCGGATTGACCGACTTGGAAGTATTAACCCGGATTGTCTGGGGAGAGGCGGAATCGGAAACGCTTATGGGGAAACTAGGGGTGGCCGCCAGTATCATCAATCATGCCCAAGCCGAAAACAAAACCGTCTTGCAATTAATTCAAACTCCCGGGCAGTTTGAAGCGTATGCCAACAACCGCTTCTGGCAAGCCCCTTATCAATCAACCGATCCGATGCTTGTCGAGAGTAAACAGGCTTCAAGCCGCGCGTTAGGGGGAGAAGACCCCATCGCCAACAAGACCCATTTTTGCGCTTACCAAAAAAATCCCTGCCGTTGGCATTATCAACAATCCCCCCCGGTTCAATACATCGGGAATCACCTGTTTATCCGGGCGCGGGTCTATACTACGGGAGGTGGGACCGGTGCTTAATCAAGTCCATTATCGTTTGAAAACGACCTCGGTGACGGGAACCCTAATCAATGCCGTGGCCACCTATGACGTTTATTACGCGGCCGATCAAGGAATCGCCTATGAAGTGGAGTTGCAGGTTCCGGAAACGATGGGCTCCAATCAGCTGAGAACTGCGTGGCGGGCCAAGATTTTCAATGATAGCAATGAGAAACGCTTGGAGTATGATATTTTACAAAAGATCTATTATCAAACCCGTCAAACCATCCAAGTCGAAAGCGCCCTGTATGATTTACAAACTGATTTGCAAAAGTTTTTGGAAGCTCCCAACGGGATGCGGATTGGCGAGACGCCGTTGGCCGGAGGCGCTTTCCCGGGTTTTCGGGTGAATACCTTGACCATTTGGTATGATGCCGCCTGGAAATTGCCGTTGCGCCGGATCAATCTTGATCGCGGCAATACGATCACCGACGAATTTACGTATTTTTCATTGAATCAACCGTTGCCGGGCGAAGTCTTCAGCCTGCCGAAACCGGCTGAGGCCATCGCCGATTTTAACCTGTACCCGGAACCGCCGTTGTTGCCAAGGTTTGTCAATGTGTACGAAACGCCGCAATACGGCATCTATGTCAACTTGTTGCTGGAACAGACCAAACAGCATATTATCAGGAACCAATGGGAGTACGGCCCCTTCGCCACGATCAAGCTGCCGTGGAATGTCACGATGCCGGTCTTGATTTACCTCCGTAAGACGGAAACGGCATATCCGCCCATCATTGCGGTATTTGAGGTTCCGGGTCAAGGCAAAACCTATTTCTTTATCAACTATAGCTACTTGGGATATGTGGTGACAGGTTTCACCCAGGATCCTTATGATCTACGCCAATATGAACGGCTGCCGATCAACGCGTCGGCCCGCCTGGAGGATTTTATCCCCCTCTATCAAAGTCCGTCATTGGAGAAAGATGCGGTCGTCAGTAACTTCGTCCGCTCCGTTCAAAGCAACGACACCTTCATCATCGCCTTTGGCATGGGAAATAAAGAATTTGACATCACCTTTAAAAACTTTAGTTTTGACGAGAACGAAGGTTACCTGTTGCTTAACGTCTATGGCAAGGAGTATTGGGACAACGCCAATTTCGAAGCGAAGTTCAACTTCGTGGTCACCGGTCAAATGGCGGACGCCCATACCACCCCGTTGATCATTTATGCGCTGAATTCTCTGAAACGGTTAGGGATCAATCGGCGAATTCTGATGCCGAACTATGTGGACATTCCGGTCACTCCGCCGCCTGTTTGACGAAAGGCAAAGTGGGGAACGTCAATTAAATAATTATTGGGGATTGGTGCGATGATAAAAGAGCTGTGACCGGTGTCGCGGCTCTTTTATCATCGCTTTTGGTTTTGGCGGGTGAAATAGATCAAAGCGAATAGGCAATTTAAAGTGCGACTTGGGTCGCACCACAGCAAAAATGTTCGTGATTTTCGCTTCGGCTCCAAGCAGGAAATTATTAATTTAAAAGGAATATTTATAGAAAATCGGAATGAAGGATGCGTTTCGTGAAAAAGGTTTTAGTGCTTCCCAATCCCCTCAAACCCAAAGCGATGGAACTGACCGGACCGATCACCGCTTTGTTGCGCCGCTACGGTTTGGAACCGTATTGTACCGAAGAGGTTGCGGCCAAGCTTGACCCGCAATTGGAGTTGCAGATTCGCAGCGAATTTAGCGGGATTGACTTGGTGATGGTTTTAGGCGGCGACGGTTCGATGTTGAGCGCCGCCCGCTTGATCTATCCGCTGCAAATTCCGCTGCTCGGGGTGAACCTCGGGCATCTCGGTTATCTGACGCGGATCGAAAGCAACCAGCTTGAGGAGGCGTGCCGTCAGATTCAAGCGGGGGACTACTCCTTGGAGTCGCGGACGATGGTTGAAGCGACGGTGCTCCGGGAAGGACGGGAAGTCCGGAAGATGGTCGGTCTGAATGAGTTGGTTTTGGCCAAAAGCGCCCTGGCGCGGATCATCCGGTTGGAAACTTGGATCGACAACGCTTATTTCACAACCTATCCGGCGGATGGGTTGATCGTTGCGACGGCGACCGGCTCCACCGCTTACTCCATGTCGGCCGGCGGTCCGATTTTAGATCCCAGATTGGCGGCGTTGGTCATCACACCCATTTGCGCCCATTCGTTATACTCGCGGCCGTTGGTTTTAAGCAGCGAGGCCAAGATTCAAGTGATCCTCAATGCGGACCATACCGAAACCGCGCTAACCGCCGACGGACAAACGTTCTTCGGATTGCAGGCCGGTGATGTGATCCGTTTTGGCAAAGCGGCTTTTGTCACACAATTACTACATTTTAAAGATCAGGGACTGTTTGATATATTAAAGATGCGGCTAAAACAAGGAAGAATGTAACGCAGGAAATCGCCTAACCCCCATAAATGTGCCCTTTTAAATACAACATCTAGGAATTTAACCCGCTTTTACAGGAGTTAGGCAATTTTTGCAACAAACTGGAGGCAGCGATGAAAGCCAACCGACACGCCATGATTGTGGCGATCATTAAGGAACAGGTTATCGGAACGCAGGAAGAATTGGGCGAAGCCTTAAAAACCAAAGGAGTTTTGGTTACTCAGGCGACTCTGTCACGGGATATCAAGGAGTTGGGGTTGATCAAAGTACCAACGATGGAGGGGTATTATCGCTACTCCGTACCGCAGGACCGGACCCCCGGCGATCTGACCCGGCGGGCGCAACGGATGTTGGAAGACGCCATGATCGCCATTGACGCGGCGGAAAATCTGATTGTCGTCAAAACGATGAGCGGAACGGCGCAAGGCGTGGCCGACGCGCTGGACGATCTGGAATGGCCGGAGATTGTGGGAACGGTTGCCGGCGACGATACGATCTTGCTCGTAGTCCGGACCAAGGAACAGGTGGACTCGATCTTGAACCGTCTTCAGCAGTTAAGGAGGTAGGTTAACTTGCTGCAGGAAATTCGCGTCAAAAATTTTGCCCTCATTGAAGAGTTGCGACTGGATTTTGACCCCGGATTTAATGTCTTAACCGGCGAAACCGGGGCCGGAAAGTCGATCATCATCGACGCGCTTGGCTTAGCGTTGGGCGGCCGGTTCAGCTCGGAGATGATCCGGGCCGGGGCGGACAGCGCGTTGGTGGAGGCGGCGTTTCTGTTGGAACGCCGGCCGGTGTTTGAGAGACTCCTTGACGAGCTGGGCATTCCGGTAGAAGCCGACGGGACGTTGATCATTCAACGGGAAGTCGCCGGCAGCGGCAAAAATCGCTGCCGGGTCAACGGACAACTGGTGACGGTGCTGTCCTTGGCCAAGATCGGCGAGTTTCTCATTGATATTCACGGCCAACATGAACACCAATCTTTGTTATTTCCCGAGAAACAACTGGAGCTGTTGGACCGTTATTGCGGCGCGGACTGTTTGGCGTTACGGGCCGAATACGAATCGGCCTACCGGATCTGGCAAAGCTTGACCGAAGAATACCGCAGCCTGCAACAGAACGAAGCGGAATTAGCCCGCAAAGTCGACCTCCTGCAATTTCAGATCCGAGAGATCGGCGACGCCAAGCTAGTCCTCGGCGAAGACGAGGATTTGCTGAAGGAACGGGAGATTTTGGGCGCGGCGGAACGGCTTTACCAAGCGGCTTCCGAATCGTATCAGGTTTTGTACGATGACGCCAACGGGCGCGCCGCCATCGAGTTGTTAAGCGCCGCGGAACGCTCGCTGGAACAAGCGGCGGGGATCGATTCGCGCTTGGAACCGATTTTGCAATCGTTGCGCGAAGCGGCGTACGGAGTGGAGGAAGCCTCCCGCGAACTCCGCGATTATCAGGAGCAAGTGCAGTTTGACCCGGAGCGTTTGGCCGAGGTTGAAGCGCGCTTGGACGAGTTGACCCGGATGAAACGGAAATACGGTCAGACCCTGGCTGAGATTCTGCAATTTGCCGACGCCTGCGCCCGGGAACTGGCGGCTATCAATAACCGGGAAGAACGTTCCCGGACGATTGAGGGCGATCTGGCCCAAGCCCGGGTCCAACTGGGTGAATTGGCGGAACGCTTGTCAGAGCAACGCCGTGCCGGGGCCGCGCGGTTGGACCAAGCGATCATGGCGCAGTTGCGGGATCTTAATATGGATAAGACCCAATTTAAGGTGAATTTAAGTCAGCAGGAGACGGCGACCGGCATCCCGGTGGCGGGCAAAAATGTCGAGGCGACTGCCTCGGGCGCCGATCGGATCGAATTTTTGGTCGCCCCCAATCCCGGCGAAGGTTTGAAACCGATGGCCAAGATCGCCTCCGGCGGTGAATTGTCGCGGATGATGTTGGCTTTAAAAGCGATCCTGGCCGAATTGGACGAGATTCCGACGATGGTTTTTGATGAAATCGATGTGGGGATCGGTGGCCGGACAGCGCAGGCGGTGGCGGAGAAGATCCTTTTCATCGGCAGCGCCAGACAGGTGATTTCAGTGACTCATCTGCCGCAGATCGCCAGCATGGCCAAACAGCATTTCTATATCGAGAAACAAGTGCATGGCGAGCGCACCGTCGTGTCGGTCCGGCCGCTCAACACCAACGAACGGGTGGAGGAACTGGCGCGAATGCTTGGCGGGGCGCAAGTCACCGATACCACCCGCCGCCACGCCCGGGAGATGTTATTGTTGGCAGAACGGTTACGGTTGGGTGAAACATCTTGATGAAACGGGACGATCAAAACCCAGGCCAAAGCCTGGGTTTAACTATCGTTGACACTGGCTGGGATAAAGATGCCGGCAACCGCGCCGGGAATTAATCAACTTAAAATTACGTTAGGATGGACGAATACATTTACGAATAGGAGATGAATGCCGATGAAAAAAGTCTTGCTCGTTTTGGCGCTGGTCGCGGCCGTCGCCGTGGTCGGTTTTGGTTTTTCCCGTACCTTGGCGGCCAAAACCGGACCGGCGGTGGGAAACGTTGCGCCCGATTTTACCTTGCCGGACTTGAACGGGAAAGATGTCGCGCTTCAAAAAGTGATCGCCGCCAATAAAGTTACGCTGATTAACTTCTGGGCGACTTGGTGTCCGCCGTGCCGGGCCGAGATTCCGGAGTTGGAGACGTTTTATCAAACCTATGCCAAACAGCAGGTGGCGTTACTCGGCGTCAATCTCCAGCAACAACCGGCTGAAGTCCGGAATTTCGTCAGTCGCAATAAAATGAGTTTTCCGGTTTTGACGGACACGGGCGGGACTGTGGGGAATACCTATCAGATTTACGCGATCCCGACCACGTTTATTATCGATCAAACCGGGAAGATCCGGGCGAAGATCGAAGGAAGCACCGACCTGAACACGTTAAAAAATAAAGTGCTGCCTTTATTGAAGGAGTAGCCCATGGCGATCGTCATGGCCTTCCTGGGCGGGTTATTATCGTTTTTTTCCCCTTGTATCTTGCCGATCGCCCCGGGGTATTTGGGGATTATCTCCGGTTCCTCGCTGGCGGAGCTGCAAACGGGCGGCGCGACCCGGCGTGAAGTCCTCCAAAGCACGGTGGCCTTTATCGCCGGTTTCACCATTGTTTTTACATTGATGGGTGTCACCAGCTCCTACCTGGGCGGATTGCTCCGGGCTAATCGGATGCTCATCGCCAAAGGCGGCGGGATCGTAGTGATTTTGTTGGGATTGCACCAGGCGGGCTGGATGCGGATTAGTTGGCTCTACCGTGAAAAACGGTTGCAACCACGGTCCCCGGTGGGAGTGTTCGGAGCGGTTGCGGCGGGAATGGCCTTTTCGTTCGGTTGGACGCCATGCGTGGGGCCGATTTTAGGCTCGATTTTGGCGGTGGCCGGCGATACCGGTCAACCGGTCCAAGGATTTTTACTGCTGTTGATCTACGCGGTCGGCCTGGCGTTGCCCTTCATCCTGCTGGCGTTGGGCTTTGAGAAAGTGCTGCCGCAGTTGAACCGGGTAAAACCCTATTTCCGTTATTTGGAGTGGTTGGCCGGCGGTCTGTTGATCGTAATGGGGATACTGTTGTTCACCGGCGGCATGGCGGGTATATCAGCCTGGTTTATCCAGCTGACCGGGGGTTGGAATCTTGAGAACCTCTTGCCACAACGTTAATAATCGCTATTTTGGAGAGTTTTTGTAGGCTAACGGTAATTCCGCAGTTTTTCAGGCTTACGTCATAAGTACCATCCGCTTTTTCATCCATACGATGAAACAAGCGGATTTTTTATTAAGCGGTATGAGGATATCCGGCAATCTTTAAAAGAGCGGCCCTGACAGCGGTAAATATTATCCAAATTTAACCTAAATTTGTTTCAAAATCCCAACCGGGTTAACGGACCGTCGGTAAAGTAAGATCGTAGGCGCTTACCAGGGGGAAATGCTCATCACCATCAATAAAAAATGGAGGGATGACCAGTCATGCGATTACGATCGGTGTTTCAAAAATGGTTGCTAGTTTGCGCGGCGTTTGCCTCATTTGGATCTTGTTTTGGCGCCGCGACCCAGCCGGAAATGGCCCAAACCGCCATCCGGCAGACGATGGAAGCCGTCATCAAAACAGTCGACTCCGAACCGTATCAACAATCGGTTGCTAATGCGGAGTTCATCGTAAAAGCGTTTCAATTAACCAAACAAAGACTCCCGGATCAACTGGAGTTCCGATTCTATCAAGGATTGCTGGCGCAACAATCGCTGAAACGCAGCAGTCTTTGCGCTTTATTGTTAGCCGATTCAGAAGCGAAGGTCACTTGGGACAAATGTCGGGAATTTATCCGGGGCAATCCCCTGGCGGAACTGCAATCAACCGCGACGGCCCGCATTGCGGCCGAGCGATTGAGGCAGGCTTCCGGAGCGGAGCTCGCCGCTTTGGTGCGGCAGCGTTGTCAATCTCCCCGCCAAGCGACGGCAGCCGGCAACCCGCAATTGACGGCGGTCAAGGCGGTTCCGGTCGAACCGTATGAAGAATATCAGGTATATTTCGGTTATTTACATGCGCATTCCGAACTATCGGACGGCGAAGGCACGGCGCTGGAAGCGTATCAATTTGCGCGCGACCAAGGCCGGCTTGATTTTTTCGCCCTGACCGACCATGGCGAGCTGCTTATCTCCTGGCCGTGGAGCCAAAATAAGAACTGGGATCAGTTGAAAGCGGCGGCCGAGGCGACCTACGCTCCCGGAACATTTGCAACATTGTGGGGGTTCGAATGGTCCAATCCGTTGCTGGGGCATATCAATATTATCAATACGGACGATTTCACCAACTGCATCGCCAATTTCGGCGTTGGCGACATTTACCGGTGGTTGGCGAACCGGCCGCAGGGGTTTGGGCAGTTTAACCACCCTGGCGACTATAATTTGATTCAGAGCGAATTTGATCACTTTGCGATCAGCAATCCGCAAGTCATCCCGCAACTGGTGGGAATTGAGACCTGGAACGGCTCGCAATCGTTTGACAAGTATTTCTATGGCGGCAGTTATTCGGGCAACCGGTATAGTTATCTCGACGCGGCCAATCAGACCGGCTGGCGGTTGGGGGCGTTGGGCTCTCAGGATAATCACCAAAAAGATTGGGGCGCCAAAAATCAATTCCGGACGGCGGTGTTGGCCAAAAGTCTCACCCGGGAGGCGATTGTCGAAGCCTATCGGCAACGTCGTTTTTACGCCACCGAAGATGCCGACTTATGTTTGGACTTCCGTTGTTCCGGTTATCCGATGGGTTCGCAATTGACCGGCGTGCCGCGCCACTTCACCGTCTCCGCCTATGACAAAAGCGGCGACACTTTTGCCGAGGTCCGGCTCTACCGGAACGGCGATTTGCTCGCGACCCAAACCGTCGCCGGCAACTCGATCCAGGCTGTTTTTACCGATGACGAATGGAAGGAGCCGGCGTATTATTATGTGATCGTGAGCCAAAACGATGATAACGACCAAAACGGGCGGCGCGACGAGGCGATCACTTCGGCGATCTGGGTGGAATAACGGGTAGGAATTTGGAAGCTGTTAGGGTGGTTTTGATGAGCGAAAAGCCGGCGGTGAAGTGATGACTGCCGGTTTTTTGCATTTTGGTTCGGGTAGATGCTTCGTTTGTTTTGACCTCACCCCCTGGCCTCTACCCGACGGAGCGATACCGTGGGTTGTTCGGCGGGGAGGGGGGACGGAGTTGGAATTCAGGGCCGATGTTGGAAAGTTCAAAAGTATTCTAAGCTTATGACTGTTACGCTTTGTCGGCCTTAGATTCTTACTGTTCACCCCTCGCCGCTGATCTGCACGCTGAAAATACTACGTCGGAGAGGGGAGGCGCAGCGGGGGTGAGGTCAAGGCCCCAACGACGACAAGAAGTTGTCCGTTACAGGAGATTGGGTGGCAAGGAATTTGTTTTTTCGTTGCTGGTAGTAAAGGAATCTCCTTGTTAAGGAAACGATTTTTATCCTTGCTTTTGTTCCTTCACTCCCAGCAAATAGTCGGTCGACACCTCGAAAAACTTGGCGATTTTAATCAAAGTCGCGTACTCCGGTTCTCGCTGATTACTTTCATAACGACTGATCGTTTGTTTTTTGATCCCTAAAGCAGCCGCTAATTGTTCCATGGTTAAGTTTGCTTCTTCCCGCAACGTTTTGAGACGTTCCCCGAATTTTGTTTGAATCTGCAAAATCCACCGCCACCTATGCTAAAGTATTTCAATATGAAAGATTTGATATTAATAATGTTCTTGACAGTCTCCTGATGGGTGACTATAATGATAAATATAAAGTAACCTAACAGGAGACAAGAAGTTTTTATTTATTTGCGAATATTGTAATTGCGAACAACAACAAGCTTACGCTATCCTAGCGCTAGGCTGGGGTAAGTGCGCTTAAAAATCATGGAAGTAATTCGCTAGTTTCCAAAGCTTTTCCTCTTTTAAGAGCGAGAAAGAAGGAAGTGACGTCATGAAAAGCCATCGTCAATTCACCGTGGGTTCCCTCAATAAAAATAACAAAAAAGTGCCCTTCATCCGTTTATCCGGCCAGTGGTTGGTTCGGAACGGTATCCAAATTGGCCGTTCCTTCCGGGTTCGGGTTCGACCGGACGGGATCGATTTGGTATTTGAACCGTCGCCGCCATCCGAGCCGCCCGCAGTGATCGAGGGGTTCCTGGTCAGGCACCATCAAGGTTATTACGCCATTTACAACCAGGGGCTGATGTATGAATTGCGCCGGAATGATTGCGTGGTAGTGGAGTTGATGAAGGACGCTTGGGTGCCAATGACGGTGATGAAAGATGCGGAAGGGTATTATTTGCAGAATCAGGAGATCGCGTTTTATCCGAAAATGGTTTATGGGCGGTTGCTGCCCTACGAGTAACAAATTTCAACCTATTTCATAAGAATCTTCCAACAGCTGCAGGAAAAAACATTAAGATGAGGTATCTAGATCCAAATATTAAGATATGTTACATATTTGGAGGTCGCATCGATGCGTAAACGGATTTGGTGGATCGCGTTACTATGTTTTGTCATGATCTCAGTCATTGGCGTTCAAATGAGTTGGGCCGAAGCGCCGCAAACTTTCCGGGGGCAGAAAAGTAAAGCGACTAAAGTCTCTTTTCGAGATATGGAAATCGAAGTTCCGGCTGGAGCGGATGAAGCGACGATGACCATTGAGAATGGGGATGCGGATCTGACAGGGATTAGCAAGCCTCGTAATTTTGTGATGATTGGGAAACCATATCGGTTTGGGCCGCATGGAAAGAGGTTTAATAAAAGTAACGAGATCATAGCGCGACTGCCATATGATGCGCCCGGAGTGCGCCTCTATTATATCAATCGAGAGAAAAAACAATTGGAGAAGGTAGTTGGGCAGCGGGTTAATCAGCAAACACAAAAACTTGAAGCTAAGCTTCATCATTTTAGCGATTATGTTTTAGGAATATCATACGGTTGGGATGATCTTACACCATTTAGTAGCTTCATACAAAACGGAGAAGAAAAAGTTGAAACAAAAAATTTAGTATATACTATTAGTTCATCAATTATCACTTTACCGGGACGAGGAGGAAAAACATTTGATTTGCGGCGATCCTGGCGGGCAGGAAGTTCTTATTCAAATAATCCGTTTTCGATTGGAGCCACTTGGAATATTGCCGCTACACCATATTGGTTTAATGGAAATATTTATTTACCCAGTGGAGAATGTTATGATGTAATTTCTGCTTGTGAAAACGGAATTGTGAGTGGAATCAGTATCCGTGGTGATGGTTCTGAAGATAATTATGACGAGTATATTAATGTTTATTTTAAAGATGGGAGCGAACTTTATTGTGATCTTTATTCTAATTATCAAATTGTAACTTATCCAAATGGAGATTGGCTTCGGTACAACTATGGGATAATTAATGATCGAGATAATGAGGCATATTGGCATCGAGTCGCCAGTATAACTACTTCATGGGGTATTAATATTGGCATTGGTTACAATACTCCGAGATGGTACGCCGAATATCCGGAGATGACTGGAATTATTCAATTTCTTCCTGATGGAGCTCTTAGCATACAGTGATGAGATGATACATTTGGTTAAAGTGGTAAAGCTATCAAATCTCAAGTTACACTGTTGTGGGGGCAAATTCGATTCAAAGCGGCTAATGACTGCGATAACAGGATTTGTGACGTTCTAGTTAGATGCCAAATGAAGGTTTCTGTAACGAATGATAGCTCCAAATGCGATATGAAACCGAGGAGGCCCGTCCCATGCTCAACTTCCACAGCACCGGTATTCAAAAATTTATCCTTGACCGGCTCGTCCAGATCCACGACGAGGTGATCACCCTCGACCCCGAACACCGGCAGTTAGGAAAACGCCCGGATGAATTGTTACAGCAAATCACTGCTAAACTGGCGGAAGCAGATCGGCTTTTGCTCGATCAATACGACAGCGCCTGCATGGAACAGCTTTGCCGCCAGGATGAGTTGATCTACAGCGAAGGCTTGATGGACGGAATCCGTTTCGGCTATTGGGTGGCGTTGGTGGGGCGGGGGATCGGGAAGATTGAGGTCTAGACCCATCGGCACAACCCTGAACCACCCCAAACGGTTCTCACGGAAGGAACCGCGCCGCTTTGATTCC
>JAEZFP010000011.1 GCA_023417475.1 Bacillota bacterium
ACACAAACCCGCATCGTCAATAAACACCGCTAACGGTAAAGGAGGAGCGAAAACGCAATGGCAAAAGAGTTAGAATTAAAATATGGCTGCAACCCCAATCAGAAGCCATCACGCATTTTTATGGCCGAAGGCGATTTGCCGATAGAAGTTTTAAACGGCCGACCGGGATATATTAATTTTCTGGATGCGTTCAACAGCTGGCAGCTGGTTAAAGAGTTGAAGGCTGCGACCGGACTGGCAGCAGCAGCTTCTTTTAAGCACGTTAGCCCGGCGGGGGCTGCGGTGGGTTTGCCACTGGATGAGACGCTGCGCCAAATCTATTTTACAGGTGATGGCGAGCTGTCGCCTGTTGCCTGTGCCTACGCGAGGGCCAGAGGGGCCGACCGCATGTCGTCATTTGGCGATTGGATTGCGTTATCAGACGTTTGCGACATCACGGCAGCCAAGCTGATTCAGCATGAGGTTTCAGACGGTATCATCGCGCTGGGCTACGACGAAGATGCGCTGGAGCTTTTAAAATCCAAGCGTAAGGGCGGCTATAACATCGTCAAAATAGATCCTAATTACAACCCTGCACCGGTCGAGCACAAGGACGTTTTTGGTATCACCTTTGAGCAGGGCAGAAATGAGCTCAAAATAAGCGCAGATATGCTCGAAAAGGTCGTCACCGACAACAAGAAACTGCCAGAGAACGCCAAGCTTGATTTGGTGCTATCACTGATCACGCTTAAATATACCCAGTCCAATTCGGTGTGCTACGCCAAGGGTGGGCAGGTGATCGGCGTGGGGGCCGGCCAGCAGTCTCGCGTCCACTGTACGCGTTTGGCGGGTAATAAGGCGGATATTTGGTGGCTACGGCAGCATCCCAAGGTGCTTGCCCTGCCCTTTAGAGCTGATCTGGCGCGTCCCAACCGTGACAATGCCATCGACGTCTATATTTCAGATGATTATGAGGATGTTCTTGGTGCCGATGTATGGGCCAATACCTTCGCCCTATGTCCCGCGCCGTTGACCGCGGCTGAGAAAAAGGAATGGCTTAATAAACTGACCGGTGTATCATTGGGTAGTGACGCGTTTTTTCCTTTTGGGGATAATATCGAGCGCGCGCACCGCAGCGGCGTCTGCTATGTTGCCCAACCGGGCGGCTCTATCCGCGACGATCAGGTCATTGCCACCTGCAATAAATACAATATGGCAATGGCGTTTACCGGCATTCGGCTGTTCCACCACTAAGTTCTGAGGAGACGTGCTGATGGATATTTTAGTTGTAGGTTCGGGCGGGCGGGAGCACGCCATTATTAAAAAGCTTAAAGAATCCCCAAAGGCCGGGCGTATTTATGCGGCGCCCGGTAATGGTGGCATTGCGGCTGATGCTGAGTGCGTCGCGATTCATTCAAGCGACATCGCTGGGGTTGTGGCTTTTGCCAAGAAAAAGGCAATCGACTTCGTCGTCGTTGCGCCTGATGACCCGCTGGTGCTTGGCATGGTTGATGCATTCAATGAGGCTGGAATACCCGCATTTGGGCCTAAGAAAGCTGCCGCTGCCATTGAGGGCAGCAAGGTGTTCTCAAAATGGCTGATGAAAAAGTATGGCATTCCGACGGCGGACTATGAATCGTTTGACAATCCCCAAGAGGCAATAGCCTATCTTAAGCAGCAAAATAAATATCCCGCAGTCATTAAAGCAGATGGACTGGCATTGGGCAAAGGAGTTATTATCCCGGAGAATGAGGCTGATGCCATAAAAGCCGTGCGTGAGATGATGGAAGACGGTGCATTTGGGGACAGCGGCCGCCGCGTTGTAATCGAAGAATTTCTGACTGGAGTCGAGGTTTCGGTGCTGGCCTTTACCGACGGCAATATCGTCGTTCCGATGGCCTCTTCAATGGACCACAAGCGTGCACATGACAACGACGAGGGCTTGAATACTGGTGGCATGGGCACTATCGCGCCCCATCCTATGTATACCCCCGAGCTGCAAGCACGCTGTATGGAGGAAATATTTCTGCCCACCATAAGCGCGATGAAGCAAGAGGACCGAGAATTCCGCGGTTGTCTTTATTTTGGCCTGATGCTTTGCGCTGAGGGCCCTCGTGTCATTGAATACAATTGCCGTTTCGGCGACCCTGAGACGCAGGTGGTGTTGCCGCTGCTGGAAGGTGATTTGCTTGACATCATGCAGGCTACTGCCGAGGGCCGTCTTCCCGCCGTAAAGGTTGCGCAAAAGCCCGGTGCTGCCGCTTGTGTTATTATCGCCAGTGGCGGGTATCCGGTGGCATACCAAAAGGGCTACGCGATTCATGGTCTTGACGCTGCGGGTGGCGCTCAGAATGTTACGGTTTATCATGCAGGCACGACTCTTGATAACGGCATTTTTAAGAGTAATGGCGGGCGAGTGCTCGGAGTTGCCGCGACTGGAAACACGCTGAAGGCTGCGCTGGATACAGCCTATGCTGCTACGGCAGGCATCGGTTTTGAGAATAGCTTTTATCGGCACGATATCGGTAAAAAGGTACTATTATAGACCGATTTTACTAGGACTTCTATACGAACGCACCTAAACATCAACATATAGAGAAACCCTTTGGCGTCATTTCATAATAGACGCCAAAGGGTTTTTGTATATCGTATAGATTATTTTCGAAAAATACTTTTTCTGATTCTGAACAGATAAAGTGCGGTGATGTTTTTAAGCGCTTTTTCATAAATGGGAAAACACAGATTTCCTACAACCAGCAGCAGCCAACCAAAACCGTCGGTTAGCTCATTCATCAGATAATACAGGCCAAAAACGTAAATCATGACAAAATATCCGGCAAGGATAGCAACATTAAAAATGGCCAACTTCAGCAGAATGCGCAGCGGCCTGAGCTTCATGCGGTCAAGCTTGAACTTTAAAATGGGGTAGTATCCAAAAAAAGCAATGAACATCAGCGCAGCTTCGCGATCGGGCACCATCAGCAGGGAGAGTAGCGCAACGGTGGTATAAGTGATGCTGGCAACGGGCAACCCCAGCTCCAGTGCTATGGGAATAAGTGCAATGCCTGCTAAAGCAGGCGCAGCATAGGTTGCAAACGGTATCAGCACTGTTCCAAGCATGATGATCAAACAAAGTGCGGCGCTTAGACCACCCAGAGCGACCTGCGTACTACTTTTATGTGACACAGCAGCCGTTCCTCCTTAGAGCCTAATTCGCATCTTTTACAGCAGCCAGTTTGGCAAGTGGCTGCTTATATGCGTTTATTAACCTTGCTCTATAGCCTTTGCGGCAAGGTTTTACGCCTCCAAATCTCAGCAAAGTTATGCTTTTAAGCACAAAATGCCCAGTCGTCGTGAAT
>JAEZFP010000044.1 GCA_023417475.1 Bacillota bacterium
CCCTCCGCGCCGATGGTACTTGTCGGGAAACCGGCCGGGAGACTAGGTCTTCGCCAGGACCTATCTTTTTTGAAAACCCCGCCCCTTTGCATTTATGCAAAGGGCGGGGTTTTTGGTTTGCGTTCATAATACGTTTAACTTTCAAAAAAAGGAAAAGTAAAGATCATAACGAAAGATTAATCCACTGAAAGAGGTAAAAGGAGGATGTCATGCGCAGAAAAGAAAAAGAAATAACCGATGCCAAAGCTATTGAAGACTTGATTGACCGCGCTCAGATCTGTCGGATCGGTCTGTCCGATGCGGACCAACCGTATATCGTTCCGATGAATTTTGGTTATCGAAATGGCTGTTTATATCTGCATTCGGCGAACGAAGGCCGTAAAATTGAGATCTTGCGTCAAAACAACCGGGTCTGTTTTGAGATTGACCTGGATTATGAGTATGTAACTTCCGAGACTTCCTGCAATACTTCAGCGCATTATCGTTCGGTGATCGGGTTCGGTCAGGCAATGATTTTAGAGGACAACGACGCGAAAATACAAGCCCTGGATATCATCATGGATCATTATGAAAAGAATCGAAAACATGCCTATTCGATTCATGCAATTGAAAAAGTGGCCGTAATTAAAGTGCAGTTGCAAGAGATCACTGCAAAACAAGCAAATTGACACCGCTAGTTTAATATAATTAAATATTACACATTGACTATTTAATATTTAAAAACTATAATGTTACCATAAGGTTAACATTCTTAGATGAGTTCATTAATTACGTACTTATTTTAATATTTGGTGAGAGGCGATATTTTGTTGAAAAAATACCAATATGTTGGACGCCGGATTAAAAACGAACGAATGAAATATGGTATGAGTTTAAATGATTTGGCAAAAGCGACCGATTTATCGGCTTCCTTTTTAAGTTTATTAGAAAATGGAAAGGCCGTACCTTCTTTAAAGGTTCTTGATAAACTTTGCAGTTATTTTTCGATTCATATTGCAACCTTATTTGAAGAAGAGCACGGCGAGGAGTTAATCCATATTCCCCGGCAAAAACAGATCGAAGTTGGGAACGAAAACGAACGGATGCTCCGCTTTTTGCTTCCCAAGGCGCAAGCGTGTATTGAACCGGTTCTGATCACTTTATATCCGTCCGTAAACCAAGAATACACCATCCATAAAGGAATTGAGTTTGGTTATATCCTGGCAGGAATATTTGAGATACATCTTGAGAACCGTGAACCCATTGTCTGCAAAGAAGGCGATTCGGTAATATATGCCGCGAATATATCACATAAGCTAGTCAATCCCACCACTACAATAGCGCAGGGATTGTGGATCAACATCCCCGATGCAAATTCGTTCAAATAAATCTATCTAACAAAAAATTAACACTAACGCATAAGTCTTTATTTGTTTTTAAATCATTCTTGTGATATAATCCAATTAACCTAACAATTAGCTAACATATCGGTTTGATTAAAAATTTTTGCAAGAACAGATTGCTGTATCTAAAAAGTTTAATATTTAAAAACTAATCGCCGTAAAAGTCAATATAGAAAAACTTTCATTTGAGTTTGCTGGGCGTTTGATGATTGAAGCAAGGGATCTTTGCGCCATCAATATTTAATATTACTAAAAAAAAGACCAGTATTTTTATTACACTAAAAAAGTGATTTAAGCAGATGCAAAAGGGAAGTGTAAAAGTCACATCTATCTCACATAGTTAAAAATAAAGGGAGGCAGTGGAATGAAGAAAATACTAAACAAACCGGAAGCGGCAGTCAAAGAAATGCTGCAAGGAATGGCGAAAGCTCATGCGGATTTAATTACGGTTCCAGATGGGACACAGCTTGTGGTGCGAACCGATGCGCCTGTTTCCGGCAAGGTTGCGTTAATTACCGGTGGCGGTAGCGGGCATGAACCGGCCCATGCCGGATTTGTTGGAAAAGGAATGTTGGATGCGGCGTTGGCTGGGGCGGTTTTTTGTTCTCCGCCACTGGATGACGCGATTGAAGCCTTAAAACGGTGCAATGGCAACGCCGGAGCTTTATTTATCATTAAAAATTATACCGGTGATATTTTGTTGTTTGATATGGCGGCAGAAGAAGCCGAAGATATGGGAATTCCGATTCGAAAAGTGCTGGTAACCGATGATGTTTCCGTGGAACGGCGTGAAGGAACAACGGGCCGTCGCGGTGTGGCCGGAACGGTTTTTGTACATAAAATTGCCGGCGCCAAAGCTGATCAAGGCGGTAGCTTGGATGAGGTTTTTAGTGTCGGCCAAAAAGTGGTTGATAACGTACGAACCATGGGAATGGCAATTTCACCGTGTTTAGTCCCGGGGCGGGATAAGTCCAACTTTGAATTGGGCGCCAACGAAATGGAGATTGGAATCGGAATCCATGGCGAACCCGGTGTGAGACGGGATCAGCTCGGAACCGCCCATGAGATCACTGTGGAGCTTATGGATAAAATCGTCAACGATCTTCCGTATAACGCCGGAGACGAAGTGGCGGTAATGGTCAACGGGATGGGCGCTACGCCGCTGATGGAACTGTATATTATTTACAATGAAATCGCGGAGTATTTAAGTGCCAAAAATATTACGATCTATCGCAACTATGTCGGTGAATATATGACGTCGTTGGAAATGGGCGGGTTTTCAATAAGTTTGTTAAAGCTTGATCAGGAGTTGAAAGACCTCCTTGATCATCCCTGCGAAACACCGGGATTTATCCAAAAGTGAAAAGAGGTTCATAAAAATGAGTTGTACAAGCCAACAAATAATTACGATCTTTAAAAACCTGGCGGAGACCGTCAATCAAAACGAACAATATTTAAATGAACTTGATAGCATCATTGGTGACGCCGAGCATGGTTTAAATCTAAAACGGGCTTTTTCAATCATCATGGAAAAGCTAGGCACTTTTGATTCATTCGAGCCGGCGGAGATTGTCAAAAAGGTCGGTACGGTTTTGGCGGGAGCCGGTTGCGGTTCGGGACCGATCTTTTATGGTTTGGCAATTCGCGCTGTCGGGAATTCGTTTGTAAAAAACGGTTTTGCAACAGCGGATCAAGTTGCCGCAGGGTTGGAAGCGGGTCTTGCCGCCATCAAAGAAAAAGGTGGCGCCGATGTTGGATCCAAAACGATGGTTGACGCGATTGATCCGGGGGTAAAGGCTTTTCGGCTAACTGTGGACACCGGCGCCACGGTAATTGAATGTTTTGCGGCAGCAGTCGCCGCGGCGGAGCAGGGAATGAAAAGCACCATTGATATGGTTGGCAAAAAAGGGCGCAGTTTTCACGCCGGCGAACGGGGAACCGGGCATCAAGATCCGGGTGCTACTTCGGCGTATTTATTGCTAAAGAGTATTCTGGAAACTTTGAAAAACTTTTGACGGTTCAAGGTTAACCGCAGTCGAAACGACTGTAATAATAAACAACGAAGGAGAGATTGGAATGAAAAAGACATTGTTTTTCGCCCTCATTGGTGTTCTTGTCCTCACGTTTGCTGGAATCATCTGGGCCGGTTCCGATACCGTTAAAATCGGGTTGTCCGCGCCGATTACCGGTAATTATGCCGAATACGGTGAAAACTTCAAGATTGCCACCCAAATGGCGGCCGATAAACTGAACGCTGCCGGCGGCGTCAAAGGGAAAAAGATTGAACTTGTCGTGATGGATAGTAAAGGCGACCCGAAAGAAGCCGCTTTGATCGCTCAAAATTTTGTGCAAAATCAAGATATCGTCGCCGAAGTCGGTGACTTTTCCAGTACTTCGTGTTTAGCCGCCGCTCCGATATATGAGCGGAATGGTTTAGTCCAACTTTCGCCAACTTCATCTCACCCCGATTTTGCAAAAGCCGGGGAGTATATGTTCGGAATTGTTGGAACCCAAGACGCCGAAGGACCGTTTAACGTCAAATATATCGCGCAAGATTATTTGAAACTAAAATCAGTTGCAGTTATCTATATCAACAATGACTGGGGTATGGTTACCAAAGACCGTTTTGCTAAAGCGGCGAAACAAATGAATTTGAAAGTAACCATGGAACAACCGTTCTTCGAATCTGAGAAAGATTACAACGCGACCCTGACCAAGTTACGCCAATCCAATCCGGACGGAATTTGTATTGCCGCCATGTATAACGAAGCGGCGTTAATCTGCCGGCAGATCAAAAAGATGGGCTGGAAAGTGAAAATGTTAGCTCCGAGTTCGGTATTCTCCGACAAAATGTTGGAATTGGGCGGCGACGCCGTTGAAGGTTTAGCCACCAACACCTTCTTCGCTTTGAATGATCCGGATCCAAATGTTCAAGGCTTCATCACTGAGTTCCGCAAACGGGCGAATCGCGATCCCAATTTACATGCCGCGTGTGCTTATGACTCCTTAATGTTGATTGCCAACGCAATTAAAAAAGCCGGCTTCGATCGAAAAGCCATTCGTGACGCGTTAGCCAAAACCAAAGGATACAAAGGTATCACCGGTGACTTAACCTTTACCGCGGTTGGAGATATTAACCGCAAATACAAAGTGATGGTTGTTGAAAAAGGTCAATGGGTCATTAAGAAAGACTACACCAAATAGTGGTATCCATTACAATCGGGTTGCCGAGGGTCTCGGCAACCCCTTCAAATCCATCAGTGGTCAGGTTGGGAATCAAACTTAAATAAGCCCTATTGAGGGGGGATAGCATGTTCTTTGTGCAACAGCTGATTAACGGTATCGCCCAAGGTTCGATCTACGCGTTAATGGCGATTGGTTTTTCAATGGTCTTTGGAATTGTCGGACTGGTCACCTTTGTTCATGGTGAAGTGATTATGATCGGAGCGTTTGCAGGGTTTTTCGTTCACACTATGTTTCACGCCGATATTTTCACCTCGCTTCTGGCCGGCTTTGTTGTCGCATGGTTATTAGGAATGTTGATTGAAAAAATATGTTACAAACCTTTCCGGAATTCACCGGAAGAGATTGCGTTGATTTGTACGATTGGGCTTTCCATTTTATTGAAGAGCCTGGGACAAGTGGTGTTTGGTACCGAACAGCAGTTGATGCCGGACTTTTTTTCGGACCAATTTATCTCGATCGGAAGCATCCGCATTGCGGTGATTCAAGTGTTTATTATCATAATTGTGGTTTTCATGTGTTTGGGTTTGCAGTTTCTGCTTTATCGGACCAAAATTGGTATCGCGTTACGGGCGGTCTCGATGAATAAGAATGCTGCGGCACTCCTTGGGGTGAACGTTGATAAGACGATTTTGTTGGGAAATTGCATCGGATGTGCTTTAGGCGGCGCCGCAGGTGTGTTATTGGCGATCTATTATAACTCGGTTCACGCCCTAATGGGGGGCAGCGCTTCCATGAAAGCATTTACCGCGGCGGTGTTTGGCGGTTTGACGAGTATTCCCGGCGCCGCGATTGGCGGATTGATTCTGGGCGTAATCGAAAATCTGGGCGTTGCGGTTTTCTCGGCGGGTTACCGCGACATTATTTCATTTGTGATATTGATTGGAATTTTAATGATCCGTCCGTCCGGTATTTTAGGCCGTAAGGGAAATGGGGTGTGACCGATGCGACAATTCATTGCGAAAAATAAAATTTTGTCACTGGTAATCCTGGTTATTATTTTAATGGTAGCCCCGTTGGTGTTAAAAAACGATTATGTGACCCGGATTGGAATTTCAGTTTTGTTATATATCATTTTAGCCAGTAGCTTAAACGTCATCAACGGTTATTCGGGTCAATTCAATATCGGACATGCCGGATTCTATTGCGTTGGAGCTTACACTGCGGCTATTTTGGCCACCAGTTTCAAACTCAGTTTCTGGGTGCTATTGCCGTTAAGCGGTTTGGCCGCCGCGCTTTTCGGATGTTTCCTGGGTTTCCCGACCTTGCGTTTGAAAGGGGTATTTTTAACCATTACCACGTTGGGATTCTCGGAGATCATTCGTTTAACGATTTTAAACTGGACCTCGCTGACGCGGGGACCCATGGGAATACCGGGCATCCCGTTTCCGGTATTATTCGGACTGCAGCTTCGTAACAACATTCATTTCTATTACATCGTTTTGGCTTTGGTTATTTTGATGCTTTTCATGACCTACCGGATTATTCATTCGCGGATTGGCAGAGCCTGGATTGCAATCCGTGAAGACGAAATGGCGGCCCGCGCCATGGGCGTTGAGACGTTCAAGTACAAATTGTTGAACCTGGTCTATGGAACGTTTTGGGCGGGTGTCGCCGGTTGCTTTTACGCGTTTTTTGCAAGTTACATCAGTGCGGACAGTTTCACTTTGGATGAAGGATTTGCGATTTTGGCGATGGTGTTGGTTGGCGGACAAGGCAATCTATTGGGACCGATCGTTGGGGCTTCGGCGTTGACGATTTTACCGGAGATTTTTCGTTTTACTTCGCAATACCGGTTAGTCATCTTTGGTTTGGCCATCTTAGTCATTATGCATCTGCGTCCGCAGGGTTTGGCCGGTAGTGGAATGCTCTCCCGCCGTTATAACAATAAAAAGGACCGCTCGGCAAAAAAACCGGTGGCCGGGGAGGTGGCATAATGGCGCCATTATTGGAGACGAAAGGAATTTGCAAGTATTTCGGCGGTCTGAAAGCGGTCGAAAGTGTCAGTATTAATATCGAACGGGGACAGATCTATGGAATCATCGGGCCGAACGGAGCTGGGAAAACAACCTTCTTCAACTTGCTGACCGGAACCTATCAAGTAACCAAAGGCGACGTCATCTTTAAAGGCGACCCCATTACCAACTTGCCGCCGGAGAAAGTATCCCGTTTGGGAATGGCGCGGACTTTCCAAAATATTAAGCTGTTCAAATATATGACCGTCCTGGATAATGTCAAAATTGGTTTCCATAACCAAACAAGCAGCAAAATTTGGGACGTTATTCTACACACACCGGCCTATTGGCGGGATGAGACTTTGGCGAATGAACAGGGAATGGCGGTTTTGGAAAAAGTCGGTTTAGCCGATCTGGCCGGTGAATTAGCTTGTAACTTAGCGTATGGTACGCAACGCCGGTTGGAAATTGCGCGGGCCCTAGCGACCCATCCGGATTTGTTGTTGTTGGACGAACCGGCTGCCGGGATGAATCCGGCGGAGACCGCAAGCTTGATCGATTTTATCCGCAAACTGAACGCCGATGGGTTAACCGTCGTCGTAATCGAACATGACATGAAGCTGATCATGAACTTATGCAATCAGATTGCAGTGTTGAATCATGGGGAGAAGATCTGTGAGGGCGCGCCCAGGGACGTCCAATCCAACCAAAAAGTTATCGAAGCTTATCTGGGTAAAGGTTCAATTGCCCAGCCAAGTGCTTAGAAAGGGGTGATCCGGATGCTGAAAGTTGAAGGACTTCATGTACATTACGGAAATATCGAAGCAATCAAGGGAATTGATTTTGAGGTCAACGCACAAGAGATCGTGACCTTAATCGGCTCCAATGGAGCAGGCAAAAGCAGCACCCTACGGAGCATCTCCAACCTGGTCAAGAAAAGCGCTGGACGGGTAAGCTTTGATAATCAAGACATCACCAACTGGGAACCAAGTAAGATCGTCAAATCGGGAATCTGTCATGTCCCGGAGGGGCGGTTGATCTTTCCCTATCTCACCGTGGAAGAGAATTTGGTAATGGGCGATTTCGGGAATACCAGCACCAAACCGAACCGTATGAAAGAAAATATCGCGAATATCTATGAGATCTTCCCCCGTCTAAAAGAACGTCGCAAGCAAAATGGCGGAACTTTAAGCGGCGGCGAGCAACAGATGTTGGCGATCGGTCGGGGTTTGATGTTAGATCCAAAATTGGTTATGCTGGATGAACCCTCACTCGGATTAGCGCCGATCGTAGTTGAGCAGATCTTTGAATTGATTCTCAAGATTCGCGAATGGGGCAAAACAGTGTTATTGATCGAGCAAAACGCGAATATGGCATTGCAAGTAGCCAATCGTGCCTATGTAATGGAGACCGGGCATATAACGCTTTCGGGCGATGCCCAAGTGCTCTTGCATGATCCCAAAGTCGCATCCGCTTATCTCGGGATTCAGGTTTGTGATGAATGATTTCTTTAGCGAATATAAAAAACATCGGAGGAAATAGCAATGACCATTAAAAATCAGAGCACCATCAACGAGGAGCAAGTAAACAACATGCGTTCGGCGATTGAACATCGCGCAACCTGGTTTTATCTTTTGTTGGACGAAGCTCGGAAGAAGGGTCTCGATTGGGATGATTTCGCCCGGAAAGCGATCTTTCGCTGCGGCTGTTTTCATGGCGATATTAAATATACCCAAACCGATGATATGCGGGTTTTTGTTTCCGAATTCGCCAATGACCTGTATAAAAAGATTTTTGAAATGGACATCAAGGAAGTCACCGCAGACGGTTTTGTCGTGGAGTTTCACTATTGCCCGTTGGTAAACGCTTGGTCCAAACTGACCCAAGATGAAAAAGAGCTCGACCACCTCTGTGATATCGCCATGGACGGCGACCGGGGGATTGTCGGTGTCAAAGGAATGAACATGGAGCTCCAAGATACGATTGCTAAAGGCGGTAGCGGTTGCCGGATTGTAATCACTAAAAAGTAATTTTGAAACATGGAGTGTTTACGATGTTTACGTTAAAAGAATTTTTGCGTAAAGAGGTTAAACCGGCGTTGGGATGCACGGAGCCTGGAGCGGTTGCGTTAGCGGTGGCACGGGCCAGTCAGGAACTGGCTTCCCGCGACGCCATCATCGCAGTCAAAGTCGTCGTCAGTGACGGAATTTACAAAAACGGGATGGCGGTTGGAATTCCGGGAGCCAATGGCGCGCGGGGCAATGATATGGCCGCCGCCATGGCGGCGATTAGCGGGAATGCGGCGTATGGCCTTCAAGTGTTACAGGATTGTACCGCCGCCACCGTTGCCGCCGCGACTCGAATGATCGAGGAACAACGGGTTTCGATTACTTGTCTCCCGGATAAACATGGCGTTTATGTCGAGGCGGTCGTAAAGGATCTTCACCATAACGCCCGTTGTATTATTGACGGGGATCATTCCAATATCGTCAAAGTCACGCTTGACGACCGGACGGTTTTTGAAAAAACGCCAACCTCAAGCGGGCCAAGTCCGGCCAATAGCATCCATGATGAAGTAATGAAACTTACCTATTCCGAGTTGGTGGGACTGGTGGAGCAACTGGATCCTGAGGACGTGGAGTACCTCATGGAAGGAGTCCGGATGAATAAAGTCATTGCTAATTATGGGTTAGAACAGGATTCGGTATCGGGACTGAGTTTGGGTAAGACGATGATGGCGTTGATCGGACAAAAAAAGCTGGAGGGCGATCTAAACAATATCATTAAGAGTTATTGTTACGCTGCTTCCGATGCGCGAATGGCCGGTGCGCAGCTCTCGGTGATGAGCAGCGCCGGCAGCGGTAATCATGGTTTGGCGGCGATTCTTCCCATTGCTTTGGTTGGCGAGAGTATGGGCAAGTCCGAAACGGAGATCGCCCGGGCTTTAGCAGTCAGTCATCTTTCAACAACGATGGTTAAGAGCAAGCTGGGTAGACTTTCCGCCATCTGCGGCTGCGCAGTTGCCGCGGGAGCCGGCGCCGCGGCCGGTCTTACTTATCTGATGGGTGGGAGCGTATCCCAATGTGCCAAGGCAATGAAAACCCTGCTCGCCAGTACGGCGGGGATGCTTTGTGACGGAGCGAAAGGGAGTTGTTCCTTGAAAGTCGGAACCGCTGCAGGAGAAGCTTATTTAGCGGCGCTTTTCGCCCTCCAAGATCGCGGTGTGGATTTTCCCCAGGGGGTAGTTGATGATTCCCTAGAAAAGACTACCGATAACATGGGGCGGATCAATCGTGAGGGAATGCGCGAGATGGATCAGGTCATGATCGATATTTTGGTGGACCGAAACCAAGAGCGGTCCACGAGCTTATAAAAACTGAATTATTTACCCAATGTCTTTGAACACAGACTATGCGATCCGAATGTTGATACATACTAAAAAATATTTATCGGTTAATTTTTTTGGTATGGTCTCATCTTCTGAAATGTATACTGTGTTCAAAGACGATTTTCTGTTGGTAACAATATGAAAAGAGAAGGTAGCAATGAAGAAAATCATTAATCAAGCCGATGCGGTGGTTGCCGATTTATTGGCGGGGATGGCTTTGGCGCATCCGGAGTATCTGCGAAAACTGGATGGTTACAATGTATTGGTCCGGCAGAACCCAAAGAAGGCGAAGGTCGCTTTGGTTAGCGGCGGGGGTAGCGGTCATGAACCGGCTCATGCCGGATATGTCGGATTGGGAATGCTTGATGCGGCCGTTGCCGGCGAAGTTTTTACCTCGCCGACGCCGGATCAGGTTTTGGCCGGAATTCAAAGTGTCGCAACCGAAGCGGGAGTACTTTTGATCATCAAAAATTACTCCGGTGATTTGATGAATTTTGAAATGGCGTTGGAAATGGCGGAGCTGGAAGGGATCAAAGTCCTGAGGGTAATCGTCAATGACGATGTCGCGGTTGAAAACAGCACGTATACCATGGGACGTCGCGGAATCGCCGGAACGGTTTTCGTCCATAAAATCGCGGGCGCCATGGCCGAGCGGGGCGCCTCTTTAGAGGAGGTGCATCGGGTCGCCGCAAAAGTAATCGCCAATGTCAGGACCAAAGGGATGGCTTTAGCGCCTTGTATTGTGCCGGCAGTTGGCCGTCCCACGTTTGAATTGGGCGAAAATGAAATGGAGATCGGGTTGGGGATTCATGGCGAACCCGGTACCCGGCGGACTCAGGTGGGAACAGCGGCCGAGATTGCCCGTGACCTTACTGAAAGTGTCATTAGCGACTTGCCTTTTCAGACGGGTGACGAGGTCGCGTTGATGATCAACGGGTTGGGCGCCACCCCGATGATGGAGCTTTATATTCTAAACCAAAGCGTTAACAGGCTCTGCCATCAGCATGGTTTAACGATTCACCGCACTTATGTGAATGAATATATGACCGCCTTGGAAATGGCTGGGGCTTCGGTAACGCTTTTGAAGTTAGACGCGGAATTGAAGTCGCTCTTAAATGATCCAGCGGTTACGCCGGCATTTAGTCAATGAGGGAGCTGAAACAATGATCGTTTGCAACCAAAAACAAGTGATTGCGGCAGTTGAAGCAATCGGCGCGACGGTTAGCGCCCAAAAAGATTACTTAACCGATCTCGATGCCAAGATTGGTGACGCGGATCATGGAATCAACCTCAATCGCGGCTTTGAAGCCGTGCTCGCGAAGTTGCCCGCTGTGGCGGACCAAAGTATCGGCGATATATTAAAGACGGTTGGCATGACGCTGGTTTCCACAGTCGGCGGGGCCTCCGGACCGTTATACGGTACCGCTTTCATGTATGCGGGGAATCAGGCGGTCGGAAAGTTCGAATTGACCGGCACTGACATCGCAACCATGTTCCAGGCTGCATTGGACGGGGTGATCAAACGGGGGCATGCGGAAGTTGGCGACAAAACAATGGTGGACACGTTGCAACCGGTTGTGGTTTTTCTCCAATCAGCCGCAACGGAGAATTCACTTCCTTGGGACGAGGTCATGCGGCAAGCGGTAACCATTGCCAAGCAAGGGATGGAATCTACGGTCAGTCTGGTGGCATTGAAAGGCCGGGCTAGCTTTTTGAAAGAGCGCAGCGTGGGTCATCCCGATCCGGGCTCGGTCTCCTGTTATCTGATGATTGAAACAATCGCCGCTGTGGCGGGGAACAGAGGGTGACGATGGTCGGAATCTTAATCATTTCCCACAGCGCCAACGTCGCGGCCGGGACGGCCGAGATTGCCCGTCAAATGGTCGGGGACCAAGTGCCCGTCGCTTACTGTGGCGGGAATAGCGCCGGAGGAATCGGCACCGATCCGGACGCAATCGCGGCGGCTTTGAAAACGATTTACCATGAAGCCGGAGTTATCGTATTGGCGGATCTAGGCAGCGCCGTGATGAGCGCGGAATTGGTTCTGGATACGTTAATTCCGGAGCGGCGTAAGAATGTGATGATTGCCAACGCGCCTTTAGTAGAAGGCGCGGTTTTGGCGGCGGTGGAAGCGTCAATTGGAAAAAACCTTATTGAAGTCGTTGAAGCAGCCGAGTTGGCTGGTCAGATGCGAAAGATCGAACGGGAGTGAATTGCGGTGAAAGAACAAGAAGTGACAATTGTCAACAAATCGGGTTTGCACGCCCGGCCGGCGGCTCAGTTTGTCAAACTTGCCAGCACTTTTCAGGCGGACGTTAAAGTGATCTATCGCGGAAAAACTGTCAACGCCAAAAGCATGATCGAGATGATGCTGGCTGCGGCGGCTCAGGGTGAGAACATTCGCATTCAAACCCACGGACCGGATGAAGATGCGGCATTGCAGGCAATGGCCGAATTAATCGAAGAAGGGCTGAACGAACCATGATCCGCAGACTGCTGGGGATTCCGGTCTCGCCGGGGATCGCCTATGGAACGTTGCTGCGCTGGAACACTGGTCCGACCGACTGGACGGAGCGTTCGGATACGCACCGGACTGATCCGGTTGCCAATGAAGGGTTGTGGCGTCAAACCAAGGACGCCACTCTTTTATTTTTAAAGGATTTGCAGGAAAAAACCACCATCATGGCCGGGGCCGATCAAGGCGATATCTTTATGGCTCACCAAATGATTTTGGAGGATCCCGCGTTTGACGAAATGGTTTGCCAACGCTTACACCAAGGGGAAAACCTGGGACAGGCGATTCAAAATACCGTCGCGGCTTTGGCGGCTTCATTCGAAAGTTTGGATAATCCCTACATGAAAGAGCGTGCCGGGGATATCCGGGATATCGGCGCCCGCTTATTGGAACAACTGGCGGGAGGCAATCGGAGTCAGGAATTAACGGAACCGGCGATTGTTGCCGCCAATGACTTGGCGCCGTCGCAAACCGCGCAACTCGATCCCGACCTCCTGCTGGGAATCGTCTTGGCCAAAGGCGGGCGGACTTCCCATACGGCGATTTTGGCCCGGGCATTGGATATTCCGGCGGTGGTCGCCGTGGCCGGACTGGAGATTGACTTATTAAACGCCGTAAAGATTTTGATTAATGGGGATACTGGCGAAGTGCTGCTCGATCCTACGCCGGAGGAGTTGGCCCCGTATCAAGCGGCGCTGGCGAAACGCGATGTGTCAGTGCCCTCCGGCGCGGCGGCCTTGGAGACCTTCACCTCCGACGGGCATGCGGTGCATATCGCCGCCAATATCGGTTCCAGCCGTGATCTGAAGCAACTTGCCAAATACAATGTGGCCGGTGTGGGATTATGCCGTACGGAGTTCCTCTTTTTAGAAAGCGATCACCTGCCATCCGAGGAGGAACAGTTCGCGGAATACCGGCGGATTGTTGAAGCGGCAGCCCCGCATCCGGTGATCTTCCGTACCTTGGACATCGGCGGAGATAAGGAACTACCGTATTTACCAATTGCCCCGGAAGCCAATCCTTTTTTAGGAGTGCGGGCGATCCGCTTGGCATTGTCCCGGCGCGAGATGTTCCGGACGCAGCTTCGAGCGTTACTACGGGCTTCGGTTTTCGGGCCAATGAAAGTGATGTTCCCCATGATTGCGACAGTCGAGGAGTTTCGGGAAGCTAGGGCGGTGGCGCATGAGGTTGAAGCGGATTTGCGACGGGACCTGTTGCCCTTTGACCCCGTGGCCTGGGGGATCATGATTGAAGTGCCGGCGGCGGCGCTGATCGCCGACATTCTTGCGGCGGAAGTCGATTTTTTCAGTATCGGCACCAATGACCTCATTCAGTATACCATGGCGGCAGACCGGTTGAACGAACAAGTCAATTATCTGTATCAGCCGCTGCATCCGGCGATCTTGCGATTGCTGGAGCGGATCATCAGTGCGGCGCATCACCACGGCAAACCGGTCGGTATGTGCGGCGAAATGGCCGGCACTCCTGAAGCGGCGGCATTACTGTTAGGTCTGGGGCTGGATGAATTTAGTATGAGCCCCGCCGTGGCGCCGCGACTGAAGCAAACCATTACCACGCTTTCGTATCGTGAGTCAAGAAAGGTGTCAGAACAAGCGTTGGCTTGCGGGACCGTGGCCGAAGTTCGCGAGCTTTTGCAGCGAAACGGTATGTTTGGTTCATAAAAATTTTTGCGCCGTGAGCTGACTAACAGCTCGCCTAACGATAAATTTGTAAATTTCCGGCTGGGGATTCGGATACAATAGAGGGTAGACAAAATGAAAGCCCCCCTATATAATGAAAAACAGTCGTAATTCTTGAAGAGAATGGTCAGGATTTTAATACGTTGGAGGGATGAACCAATGAAAAGCGCAATTAATTCCGATAAGGCGCCCAAGGCGGTCGGCCCTTATTCTCAGGCCGTCCAGTTGGGTAAAGTTGTCTTTGTCTCCGGTCAACTCGGTTTGACGGAACAAGGCCAGTTTGCCGGGGAAGATGTTGCCTCGCAGACTCGGCAGTCCTTAGAAAACATCAAGGCGATTCTGCAAGAAGCCGGCTTAGACATGGAAGATGTCGTCAAAGCGACGATTTTTTTGGCGGACATGAATGATTTTGCGGTCGTTAATGGTATTTATCAAGAGTATTTTTCGGCTCCGTTCCCCGCCCGCGCATGTGTGCAGGTTGCTCGTCTGCCGAAAGACGGCAAGGTTGAGATTGAAGTAATCGCCGGTTGGGATTGAGCTTCCCCTATTTAAAATTGAAACGGATCCGCAACTGACTTGAAGCGAATCAAAAAAATCCCCGAGAGGGGTTTTTTTATTGATCCGCTTCAATTTTGGAAAACTATCGGTGTTTGATTTACACTTACCAATACTCGACAAGTAAAGGTGGAGATGCAGCGCCTAACGGATAAAAAAATTTTGACATTGTACAAAAGAAACAGTTAATCGCCGATTTACGGGCATATTCATCCAATAAGCATCAATTGGGTTATTTTTAAGAGTTTGTTCTGGAGATTGATTTTTAGTAAAATAAAATTTCGTCTCAAGTGAAAGGTGTTCCGTCACAGAGAGCTTTTGGTACAATCAATTCGGGTAAAGGAGGCATGGGTCAATGCCAGCAAAGGACCATCCGGCATATTCCGAAGAGCGAAAGCGGCTCGACTACACGTTGGGTTACGTGGAGCACTCGCTGGAAAATACTTCGTCACGGAAGTCAGTCGTGGATAAGGAAGTCCAACGGGCGCGCCACTCGTATAAAAGCGAGAGCAGTCAAGAGTATATCGACATGTTGGTCAATGCCGCGATTCAACCGGGCTTGGAACTTAAACTCCGCAATCTGGAAGCGGCGCGTTCCAAACCGTATTTTGCGCGCATGGATTTCCAGGAAACCGGAAAGCCGGAAACGGAAAAACTGTACCTCGGTAAACTTTGTTTAAGCCGGGATGAGGATCAAAAACTGATCATTGTTGATTGGCGGGCGCCCATCGCCAATCTTTATTATGAAGGCCGGTTGGGCGAGGCCAGTTATCATTGTCCGGCCGGAGAGATCAAAGGCGAGTTGACGTTGAAACGCCAATTCTCCATTGATCAGGGAAAACTACATGAGATTTTTGACATCGACATTACCACCAATGACGAGATTCTTCAAACTTCACTCGGAGCAAACGCCGACAACCGGCTTAAAGAGATTGTCGCTACGATCCAGGCGGAGCAGAACCGGATCATCCGGGCCGATATGAATGTGCCGTTAATCATTCAAGGGGTGGCCGGGAGTGGCAAAACGACCATCGCTTTGCACCGGATCGCATTTCTGGTCTACAGTTTTGAAAAGTCGTTCAAGCCTGAAAATTTTATGATTATCGCTCCGAACCGGCTTTTTCTCAATTATATCTCGGAAGTTCTCCCGGAACTCGGCGTTGAACGGGTCAAACAGACCACTTTTAGCGATTTTGCCATGGAATTGGTGGGAGAAAAGTTTAAGCTGGTTGACGCATATCATAAACTGATGCGGCTGGTCAAGAACGATACTCCCGCGGAGCAAGCGGCCAACGACCGGCTGCAGCGGATGGCGGCCTTAAAATCTTCCATGGAATTTCAGAAGTTGCTGGAGCGGTACGTTGTGGAACTTGAGGCCAACCTGCTGCCGGCTGGCGACTTTCAGGTGGGGGATTGGATGATCTATACCCATCAAGAGATCCGGGAGTTGTTTTACCGGGATTATCAGGACTGGCCCATGCTGCGCCGGTTGAAAGAGTTGGAAAAACATTTCCGGAAACGGATCAACGACCGCAAGGCGATGGTGTTGGAACGGTTGCAACAACGCTGCGATGTCAGGGTCTGGGACTATAAGATGAAACTGCCGGAAGGCGACGAACGGCAACGGTTGATCATCGCAACCATTGACCGCAAGAATGAACAGGTGCAAACGGTTGAGCGCTTTACCCGAGAAGGAATTAAAGAGTATTTACGGAAAATACCGCGTCTGAAACCCTCGCAATACTATCAGGATTTGATCAGCGACCGCGAACGGTTTCACCGGTTTGCCGCCGCCGGTTCCGACCATGAGTTATTGGAGGATATTCGGGTATACACCGCCGGGCTGCAAACCAAAGGACAGACCGAAATCGAGGATCTGGCGCCGTTAATCTACCTGAAACACCGGTTTTACGGGCTGGATGAGAAAATTCCGGTGAAACATATTGTCATTGACGAGGCGCAGGATTTCAGCGTCTTTCAGTTTTATGTGCTGCGGCAGATTATCCGCGATAGTTCTTTCACCATTCTTGGCGATTTGAGTCAAGGGATTCACGCCTACCGGGGTTTGCAAGATTGGCAGGAGTTGCGGCGGGAAGTGTTTGAACGGGGCAGCGAGTTTCAGACCCTGGAACAGAGTTACCGGACGACCGTGGAGATTATGGCCGCCGCTAACCGGGTGATCGCCAAGATTAATCAACATGGCCGGCTGGTCGTAGCCAAACCGGTGATCCGGCATGGCCCGCCGGTGGTAATCGCCGCCAAGGCGGACTTGACGGAACTTGCGGCCGCCCTTCGGGAAGGAATTCGGCAAGCGCTCAAAGACGGCTTAAAGACGGTAGCGGTCATCGCCAAATCTCTTGACGAATGTAAAGAACTCCATGGAAAACTCAAAGACGGTCCGGGACATCCGGTACTGATCACCGGGAAAGAAACCGAATATCAGTCAGGCGTGGTGATCGTGCCATCATATCTGGCCAAGGGACTGGAGTTTGACATGGTTTTGATTAGCAACGCCAATCATTATAATTACGGCGCCAGCGTTCTGGATGCCAAACTGCTATACGTGGCGATGACCCGTCCTTTACATCGGCTGCACATTTACCATCTTGGCGAGTTGACGCCGTTACTCGCAGCGGAACCGGGGAACGCATATTGTTAAATTCGAGCAACCAATTCATCAAATTGTAACAATCAATTAAAGCCTTACAGCCTCTAGATATGGAAATGACAACCAAACAATAATTGTCGAAATTTCAAAAACAGAACAATAATTGTACTGAAATATCAACGTGGCTTGCGCTACAATAACAGCAGGTTTAAATATCAGAAAAGGAGCAGGCCACATTCATGAGAAATTTACGTAATCGGCTAGTATTCCTCATCTCGTGCATCGTTTTATTAGTTTGTTCGGTTTTTGTCTCTGCGGCTTCGATCTATCCCCTGAAATCCAATGTCACCTTGACGTATTGGATGGAATTGCACACCAATGTCGCGTTGATCGCCAAAAATTTCGGTGATATCCCGTTTGCCAAGGATTTGGAGAAACGGACCGGAGTCAAGGTGAAGTATATTCATCCGGCTGCGGGACAAGCCCGCGAAGCGTTTAATCTAATGCTCGCTTCCGGCGATTTGCCAGATATTATTGAATATAACTGGTACGCGATTCCCGGCGGACCCAACAGTGCCATCGACAATGGCCAGATCTTAAAGCTCAATCCGGTCATGGCGAAATACGCGCCGAATTTACGGAGTTATTTACGGGGTAATAAAGATTTGGACCGCATGATCAAGACCGATGAAGGCAATTATTATGTCTTTCCGTTCTTCCGCGGCGATCCTTCGTTATTGGTGACCGCCGGTCCGATCGTCCGGAAAGACTGGCTTGACGAGTTGGGCTTGAAAGTACCGGAAACTTACGACGAATGGTACACTGTTTTAAAGGCTTTTAAAGAGAAAAAAGGCGCTACCGCGCCGTTGACCGTCCCGTATCTAAGTTTGACGACAATGTTGGCGGGCGGTGCGGATAGTTACGGCAACTTCTATGTTGAAAAAGGCAAAGTAGGTTTTGGACCGATCTTGCCGGCGCGTAAACGGTATTTCGAAACGTTAAATAAATGGTACGAAGAAGGATTGCTCGACAGAAACTTCAGCACTTTGACTGGGAAAGTGGTTGACGCCAACATTTTAGGCGGCAAGTCGGGCGCAACCTATGGCCCGGGCGGTAGCGGCATCGGCCGTTATTTGGACTCGGTCAAAGGCAAGGACGGCAAGTTTAATCTGGTTGGTGCGCCGTATCCGTCAGCAAAAAAAGGAGTCCGGCCGAAATTTGCCAACGCCACGCCGGCCTTTGGCAACAACCACGGAAACGCGGCCATCACCACTCGCTGCAAGAATGTCGAAGCGGCGGCCCGTTTGTTGGATTATGGTTACAGCAAGGAAGGCAGCATGTTCTATAACTTCGGAACCGAAGGGCTGACCTATAAAATGGTGGACGGCAATCCGATTTACACCGAATTGATTCAGAAAAATCCGGAAAAACTATCAAATACCCAGGTGATGTCCAAGTACATGCGGGCGCATACCAACGGACCGTTCGTTCAGGATAAACGGTATCTCGATCAGTATTACGAGTATGCCCAACAGAAAGAGGCCATGGGACGGTGGCGCAACTCCGATCACTTAAAGTATATTTTGCCTCCGGTCACCCCAACGCCGGACGAAAGTGCGGAACTCACCAAGATTATGGGAGACATCAATACTTTTATCGACGAATATTCGCTCAAGTTTATCATGGGCGTCGAACCGGTCAGCAAGTTTGATGAATATGTGGCCCAGATCAAAAAGATGGGTATCGACAAAGCGATCGCCATTAACCAAAAAGCCTTGGCACGTTACGAGAAACGGAAATAAACGGTTTTTGATGAATCTGCGATGCCCGGCATTGCAGATTCATTTTATGAATTCCGCGACAATAGGAAGTGAGGCGTCAGGATGGCAAAGCTTACTTTGCTTGAGGAAGATTTTAAAAGTTTTAAACTGAGGGATTTCCCCTATGAACCGTTTTTGGGGGCGATGGGGGAGTATCATTACCGGCCCAATCCATGGTATGACGGCGGGTGGTACGACCCAACGCCGCTTATGGGTTCGGGTGGCGTTAAGACCTGGATGATCGTTGAGCAGGACGGTGGGAAATGTCTTGAGTATTCGGCAGCGCTCCGTAAAAGATTTGATCTGTTGGTTCTTTTGGCCAATGGGGAGCAGGATTGGTCGGACTATACCGTCTCCTGTCAGATGCGGTTGTTGCTCTCGTCGAGCATTGCCGGGTTGGTCTTCCGGTACCAGAACAGTCTTTGTTTTTATATGCTGCGATTTAACGGTGGGAAATTGGAGTTGCTCAAACGCAACCAACAGGGTGTGACCGTGCTGGCGGGCAAGGAGTACGCCTATAACTCGGATCAAGCTTATCAGCTAAAGGTCGCTTGCCAGGGCAGCCAAATCACTTGTTGGGTCAATGACGTCCAGGAATTTGCGGTGGAAGATACAACCTACGCTGCCGGACGGATTGCCATCGGCACCATGGCGGTGGCTCAATTCACCAACATTACGGTGGAGATGGATTCCGCCGTCCACGCGGAGCTGATCGCCGTGCGGCGCGCCAACGCTATTGCGCTGGCGCAGGAACAGGCCAACTATCCGCAACCGCGTTTGTGGAAGCGGATTAATCTCCAGGACTTCGGCGCCGGACGGAGCGTTCGATTTGGTCATTTGCTCGGAAACAAGCAGACGCAGTTGGTGATCGCCCAATGCCAGCGCCGGATCTTACGGGACGCTTTCGCGCAGATCAGTTGTTTGACCGCCATCGATCTGGACGGCAATGTGCTTTGGCAGGTCGGCGAACCCAATCCCGAACATGCGTTTTTAACGGCGGACATGCCGTTCCAGATCGGCGATATTGACGGCGACGGGCATGATGAGGTAATTTACGCCCGCGACTTCAAGATCTTTGTTCTGGACGGCGCGACCGGCCAAGTGAAAAAGTGGGCGCACACCCCGTTGATGGATCGCCCCGATTATCCGTTCGACCGGTTAAATGTCGACAACATCCGGCTTTGCGACTTCTCGGGTAAAGGTCGCGCTACCGACCTTTTGATCAAAGACCGTTACAAACAGGTTTGGGCGTTAAACAGCGATCTGGAAGTGATGTGGACCCACGTCGCCGCCATCAATACCGGACACTTCGGTTACAGCAAAGATATTAACGGCGACGGTCGCGAGGAACTGTATATCGGCTACGATCTGGTCTCGGCCGACGGAGCGAAAATCTGGTCGCTAGCGGTCCCGACCGACCATACCGATGAGATCGTGATTGGTAAGATCGATCCGGAAAAGGAGGATCTGATCGGGATCGTCTCCGGTTCGGAAGGGTTTATGTTGGCCGATTTGCAAGGCAATATCCTGGTGAAAGAGATCATCGGCCACGCTCAACGGATCAGCGTCGGCAATTTCCGCTCCGATCTGCCGGGGCTGCAGATTTGCGTCTCGACTTACTGGGATAACCAGGGGATTATTTATCTATATGACTGCAAAGGCAAGTTGCTCTGGTCCGATGAGCCGTCGACCAACGGCAATGTGATCACGCCGATCAACTGGACCGGGGACGGCCGGGATCTGATCCTGCTCAATGCCAATGTGAAGCTGGGCGGGATGATTGACGGGTACAACCGCCGGGTAGTGACATTCCCCGATGACGGCCATCCCGAACTTTGCGCCGAGGCGATCGATCTGACCGGCGATTGCCGGGACGAGATTGTGGTCTGGGACGAGAAAATGATGTATATCTATACGCAGGACGATGTGATTGAAGGGCGCGAGGTTGATTGCCCCGAGAAATACCCTCACTACAACGCTTCGAATTATCGGGGCGAGTATGCGTACCGGAAGACGTTGAAAAAGGATTCGTAAATAAACCCGAGTTACCAAAACCGCCAGCCACCAGCTTGGCGGTTTTGTTTTGTTTCCAGCCTCATCACCATCGTTAATCCAAAAGCAGGAAGAGGATTCTTGTTGTCGAAGTCTTTTGGAAAAATAAAGGATCAAGGATGCGGAAATGATGCAATTGCGAAAATGCGGGGTGCCGCCCTATACGGTGGCGGTGTTGCATGGCGGGCCGGGGGCGCCGGGATCGGCGGGGCTGTTAGCCAGGGAGCTGGGGATGGAGTTTGGGGTATTGGAGCCTTGGCAGACGTTGCCCACCATTGCGGGACAGCTTGAGGAGTTGGCGGAGGTTTTGCGGAAGTTTGAGGCTGAGCAGGTTACGTTGGTTGGGCACTCATGGGGAGCCTGGCTGGGGTATCTGTTCGCCGTCCGTTATCCGGAGCGGGTGCGGAAACTGATTTTAGTCGGTTGTGGGCCGTTTACACCGGAGTATTTGTCGCAGTTGAATCAGACCCGGATGGGGCGGCTGACCGCGACGGAACAGAAGCAGGTTGAGCTTTGGCAACAGGCCTTGCAAGACCCGGATGTTGCGGATAAGGAAGCGATCTTCGCCAATTTTGGGAAACTGATGGCGCGGGTGGATTCGTTCGATCCGTTGGCGGACGAAGTTGAGCCGGGGAAATTTCAACCGGAAATTTTTGAGTCGATCATGACGGAACTACAAGAGCTGCGGTGGAGTGGGGAGTTATTAGAGGAAGGCCGCCGGATTCAATGTCCGGTGGTGGCGGTTCATGGTGATTATGACCCTCATCCGGCGGACGGGGTGGCGTTGCCGCTGCAGGCGGTTTTGCAGGATTTCAAAATGGTCCGCTTGGAGCGCTGCGGGCATACTCCCTGGAAGGAACGGCAAGCACGGGAGGAATTTTACCGGGTATTGCGGGAAGAGATTAGGAATGTTAGTTTATAATGAGAGAGTGAATGGGAAGAGAAAAAATGAAAGTAGTTTTGAGGGTTTTGCCGAATTGGCTGGGGCCCGTGAAAAGTAATGCATGGGTCAGTCAGAGCTGCGATCTAATTTGGTATAGGATGAGAATCTAGTTATCCACAGCAATAGAACGTTTACTAACAGAAATAGATTAGTTATTCACAAAATGAGCTTGTTGAGTCACAAAACGATTTACGTTATTCACAAAACGACCTCATTTACTAACAAAAATAGATCAGTTATCCACAAAATGATCTCTTTGAGTCACAAAACGATCTACGTCATTAACAAAATGAACTGAGTTATTCACAAAATGATCTATTTGAGTAACAAAACGACCCCACTTATCTCCAAAACAACCATGGATGACTCGTGAGATTGTAAGATATTTAGTGACGAAAAAACGGAGGGTAACCGGTAAGGGATTGCATAGGATACCGTTAGCAGGAAAGAAAGGAGTGAAACAGAAATATATTGGAACGATGGCGCAAAATTTTATGCGAGGATCCGGGTCGCTCAAGTAGACCCGTTGCGATAAGGAGTAATAGAACATGTTGAATCATACCGGCACCGTCCCACTGGAAACCGAACGGTTAATCCTGCGTCGCTTTACCATGGATGACATCGATGCTATGTATCAAAATTGGGCCAACGATCCGGAGGTGACCCGCTATTTGTCCTGGCTGCCCCATGGCAACCGGGCGATCACCCAACGGGTGATCGGGGAATGGATCGAATCTTACGAAAATCCGGAGAATTATCAGTGGGCGATCATGCTTAAAGCGGGTCGGAAGCTGATTGGGTCAATCTCCATTGTGGAAATTTCCAATCTCCACCAACGGTGCGAGGTGGGATATTGCATGTCCAAAGCGTATTGGAATCAAGGAATCATGACGGAAGCGTTGCAAGGTTTGCTCCGGCATCTGTTTGAAACGGTAGGGGTGCAACGGGTTCAGGCGATCCATCATATCGCCAACCCCGCTTCCGGCAAAGTGATGCAAAAAGCGGGGTTGCAATACGAAGGGCGGTTGCGCCGGTATCATATGAACAATCAAAAAGAGCTGGTAGATTGTGAGATGTACGGAGTGGTGCGGGCGGATTTGGAGCCCGGATAATATTAGAAAAAGGGTGAATTCAAGCGGTCGGCGACTGATTGTTGAGGAGGCGTCATGACTGAAAAAGTTGCGATTGAGTTAAAAGATGTTCAGGAAACGTTATTGCTCCCATTATGGGGACGGGCGCAGGAAACATTGAGGGCCAATCCGCTGTTGCGGGATGAAACCGCTTTGGCCATCACCCGAAAAATCGATTATGATTTTGCGACGATTACCCGTAACATAAGCGAGATCAGTCGGAACGCCTGGATTGTCCGGAGCTTGCATATCGACCGGGCGGTGACGCGGTTTTTAGGTAAGCATCCTCGGGCGACCGTAGTCAATCTCGGTTGCGGGTTGGATACCACCTTTGAGCGGGTAGACAACGGGCAGATTCAGTGGTACGACTTGGATCTCCCAGCTGTAATCGAGTTGCGGCGTCGCTTTATTCCGGAAAGTCCGCGCCGGCACTTGCTTACCAGTTCCCTATTGGATGAGTCTTGGTTCCAACAGATCGGTGTGAACGACGGATTGTTTTTGATTGCCGCCGGCGTGCTTTATTATTTTACCGAGGACCAGATCCAAACGTTGTTGCGGCGAATGGCGGCGTTTTTTTCGTCCTATGAATTGATCTTCGACGCCGCATCCCCCCTGGGCGTAAAAGTGGCTAACCGACAGGTGATTAAAGCGGGTGGAATGGCTGAAACAGCCATTTTGCAATGGGGAATCCAAAACGCCAAAACCATCGCTACATGGGACCGGCGTTTTCGGATCGTTGAGTCCTACCCGATGTTTTACCAAATGAAGCGTAAATTTCCCGGTAAAACCAAACGTGGGTTGTGGATGTCCGATATGCTAAAGATTATGTATATGGTGCAGTTGCAAGTGGTGCCCAAGACCGCGCAATCTTAATTTTTAAGGAGGCGGACGAGATGCTCATTGAACACCTCGGTAAACGACCGATTGTCGATCCTTCCGCGTACGTTGCTCCCACGGCCGCTCTTTGCGGCGACGTCCGGATCGGTCCCAATTCGCGGATTATGTTTGGGGCGACCGTCATTGCCGAAGGCGGTACGATAACCGTCGGCACCAATTGTGTTGTATTGGAAAACGCGGTGTTGCGAAGCACGATCAAACATAATCTGATAATTGGTTCGCGAGTATTGATCGGCCCCAATGCGCATGTGGTCGGTTGTGAGGTTGAAGATAATGTCTTTATTGCCACGGGGGCGGCGATTTTTCATGGCGCGCGTTTGGGTGCCGGTTCGGAAGTTCGGATTCATGGTGTCGTCCATCTGAAAACCTATTTGCCGGACAATGCGACAGTGCCTATCGGTTGGGTTGCCGTCGGTAACCCGGTGCAAATCATGCCGCCGGAACAACACGACCGGATCTGGGCGGTCCAAGCACCTTTAAATTTCCCTCAATTTGTCTATGGGGTCGATCGCAAACCTGATGGGCAAACGATTATGCCGGAGATTATGGCGATGATGACGGCTAACTTGCAAACTCACCAAGAGGATCAGAGAATTGATGATTGAAATCAAACCGGTCGGTCTATCCCCCATCCGAGCTTTGTGTTTTAGGTGGTCAAGATGAGCGAGTTCTGGTGGATGCAGGCCGAAGCGAAGATTCGCGAGGCGATTGTCAAAGGAGAACTCGATGACCTGCCGGGCATGGGCGAACCGTTGAGGTTGGACGATTTGACCCAGGTTCCCCCCGAGTTGCGGGCCGGGTTTACCCTTTTAAAGAACAATGGGTTCCTACCGGAAGAAATGGAATTGAAGCAGGAAATCCTAGCGGTAGAAGATTTGATCAACCGCAGCGTGACAGCGGAAGAGCGGGTGGAACTCCAAAAGAAGCTACTGACGATGAATTTACGTTACCGGATCCTGATGGAGCGGCGGGGACGGCATCGGAAATGACGAGTCAAAAAAGGCGTGTTTTATTGATCGGAAAAGATCTCAGCGATTATCGACTTCGATAGCGCTGAGATCTTTTGCTTTTCAAAACTTTACCGGAGCAATCTCTCCCGCCGGTTCCTTTGGGCGTTCCTGGTGGAGCTCCGCGGCGATCTGCGGAAATGCCAAACGTAATTGGACGAGGATCCACCCTTGCAGATCACGGTCGCCCTGAAGCCATTCGGTTGCGATTTTTTGAAAAAAACCCATAATTTCGGCGTTGGGCATAGTGATTGCCGCCATGTCGGGTGAGGGAGTGGCGGTATTATGACACCTGGTCCCTTGCAAAATCCAATCAATTGACACACCATATAACTCTGATAACAGAACAAGAGTTTTAGCCGAAGGGGGATATTTACCATTTTCAAGTTCACTCAAATTCCCTGTTGAAATGCCAGTTTTTTCGAATATCTGCTTTGGAGTGAATCCTAATTGAGTCCGAATTTGCTTCAAGCGGGAACTGATTTCAGATAAATCGATTCGGTTATCCAAATAGTATCTTGACCTCCTCTGATATCAGAGATATAATAAAATAGAGTAAATTTTTTATGTTACTTAAGTTGTTAATTTCAGAAAATACGTTTCAGTGAATTCCACTCAACGTTGTAGTGCTCTTGTTGTATGCAGTGATGGCGAAAGGAAAACTTGCGTTGTTAATTATTCGAAGTTTTTGGCCGTACATAGACAATGTTCCAGTTGCCAAACGAAGTATCGGAGGTTGAGACCAACAAACGCCTCAAGCTAAATCTATGAGTGGATCTTCTGACCCGATTATAGTTTTCGGAAACTATTTTTCTGACACGCTTGTAAGCGGTATGAGTATGCCGAAAGTTACTTTATGAATGTTTTGTCAAAGTTTCACAAACCGATAACAATAGCGAACATAGATACTTAATTATAGCACATTTATGGGTTCTTTCATCAATTTTCCTTTTTTCCCCAAAACATTTTCTAACATTATTATTTGAGAAAGGAGAAGGTCAGCCCGATTTTTTCGACCCAAGTGGGAAATTGGCAATCGTTATCGGGGGAGAAAGAAAATTAAAATCAAACCAGCTATATAAAAGGAGTTGATAGCGTGGAGAAGGCGTTGAGCAACCAATTAAACCAGGAGGAAGACAGCCAAAAAGATCAGTTTTTAACGTTTACGCTTTGCGACGAGTGTTATGGAATCGCCATTGAGCATGTTAAAGAGTTGATTGGAATGCAATCCATCACCGAACTCCCCGAACTCCCCGAATATATCCGGGGAATTATTAATTTACGGGGGAAGATTATCCCAGTCATGGATGTCCGGTTACGATTCAAGCGACCGTTTCGCGACTATAACGACCGCACCTGCGTAATTGTCTGCGAAATGAAGGGGATTGCCGTCGGATTTATTGTCGATGCCGTAGCGGAGGTGCTGGCGATTCCCGAGTCCGAGATTGTCGCGCCACCCGAATTGAACCAGGCGGTTAATCGTTATATTAAAGGAATCGGCAAAGTCGACAAAGGGGTCGTGTTGCTTTTGGATTGCGATCAGTTATTACAAGAAGAACAGGTTTCTGCCATCGGCCATCCGGAGTCAACGGAACCAAACCGAATCGGCGATTATTTAAATTAAAAAGCTACCAAGGAGGGTAATGAGATGCGTGGCATCAATGATTATAAAATCGGAACCAAACTAATCTTAGGATTCATTATAGTGGTATTGATCACGGTGCTGGTGGGAACGATCGGCATCGTGAATATCAAAAAGATCGATACGGATTATACGGTGTTGTATAATAATTACGGGAAACCGTTAGCCGATATCGGGCAGGCGGAGATCGCGTTTCAGCGGATACGGATCAACCTCGTGAAAGTCATCAGTATCAGCGCGAACGAACGTCAGGAATATATTGAAAAAGTGAAAGCGCGCAAGCTAGAAATGGATCAGGCGCTCCAACGGTTTGAAAAGACGGTTAATTCGGAAGCGATGCGTCAAGAGCTGACAACCTTGCATGAATTACTCAAACAATATGATGTCGTGGCCGACCGGGTGATTACGTTGACGGCAGCCGGACAAGAACAGCAAGCGTTGGTTATCAGCAACACTGAAGCGCAAGAACTAGCCAATGCCATTGATGTGGCGGCTACTAAAATCTTTGATTTGAAGATCAAAACCGGAGATGAGAAAAGCGACGCCACCACGGTATTGGTCAATCAAACCGTGATGACGATGATCGTGGTGATCCTGATCGCGGCGGTCGTGGCAATGGGGTTAGGTTTCTTCATCGCCCGGATGATCAGCCAACCCATTAAGGAACTGGTGGGAGCGGCCGATAAGATCGCCGTCGGCGACGTCGAAGTGACTGTGGCAGCCAAACGCCGTGATGAGATTGGCGAGCTGATCGGCGCGTTTGGCCGGATGGTCGAAAACATCCGGACCCAAGCCCGTGTCGTGGAGGAGATCGCCGCCGGGGATCTGCGGGTGGAGGTTCCGATTCGTTCCGATCGGGATTTGCTGGGTCGGAAGCTAATGGAGATGGTGGCGACCAACAATGAGATCATGAGCAATATCAACATCGCCTCGGAACAAGTGGCGGCCGGCGCGCGTCAAGTCTCGTCGTCCAGTCAGGCGCTGTCGCAAGGCGCAACCGAACAAGCTTCATCCATTGAAGAATTAACGGCGTCGATCGAAGAATTGTCGACCCAGACCAAACAAAACGCGGTTAACGCCAGTCAGGCCAATCAATTGGCCGAAGCGACCAAATCCAATGCGGTCCTGGGAAATGAGCAGATGAATGGAATGTTGCGGGCGATGGAAGAGATCAATGAGGCGTCCGCCAATATTTCCAAGATCATCAAAGTGATTGAGGAAATTGCGTTTCAGACCAACATTCTCGCTTTAAACGCCGCGGTTGAGGCGGCTCGGGCCGGACAATACGGAAAAGGTTTTGCGGTTGTCGCAGAAGAGGTCCGTAACCTGGCGGCCCGTTCGGCGGCGGCGGCCAAAGAAACGACGGATATGATCGAAGGATCAATTCGCAAGACTGAGGGAGGTACGAAGATTGCGGCGAAAACTGCGGAGGCCCTTGGAGTAATCGTCTCCGATATTGCTCAAGTAGCCAATCTCGTGGGTGAGATCGCCAGTGCTTCCAACGAGCAAGCCACCGGAATCGCCCAAATCAATCAGGGAATCACCCAAGTGTCGCAAGTAGTGCAGACCAATTCCGCCACTTCGGAGGAGAGCGCGTCCGCTAGTGAGGAATTAGCAAGCCAAGCTGCGCTTTTGAAGGAACAAGTCAGCAAGTTTCAACTGAAACAAGGCAGCCGTTTTGAATTGGAAGAGTTCGCCGAGTCGAAACAGGATGGGAAGAAACGGCTGACCAACGCAAACAAACTACCGGAATCCAAAGGTAGGGTCAAAGCTGCCAGCGATGACTTTGAATTTAGCAAATATTGATGTGGTTTAGAGGGTGAAGCTTTCGCCGTCTTCGCTGATCAAGACGTTGTCACCGAATATGGCCTGGGATTTATGCAATTCCAATTGGGGATTTTCTAAAATCGCCCGACCATGATGAACAAAGACCAACGCTCCACGGAAATGACGGTCTTTCAGAAACTGGCAGACCGCTTCCGGTTGCAGGTGACCGGTCTCGCACATGAGCAGGTCGGCGGAGTCAAGCCACGGCTCAAGCTCTTGAATGTTTTGGAGATCACCTGAATAAACCACGGTTTTGTTTTCGGTTTGAATCTGCAAGGAGAACGAACGCCACCGGGTCCCGGCCGGCGGTTCGCCAAGGTGCAGATTGTGCCGGGCGGTGACGGTCACCGTCCGGTCCTGATAAATCTGACCATCCTGATAAGTGATGGGTTCCAACCCAAAGTTGGTGGCGTAACCGCCTTCGGTTCCCCGCAGGATTTTCCAGACGCCGTTCCAAACCTCTAGATCCGGAATGTGAATCGGGACAATCCGGCCGGCCATTTTCGCGGTACCCGCCTCGGATTGATTCGTCAGTTTCCGGATGTTCCACAAGAGGTTGGGCAATCCGCCGATATGATCCATATGGGTGTGGGAGATGAAAATAGCTTGGGTATTTAAAAGATCGATCCCGAGGAGATGGGCGGTGTAGGAACAGCTTTCGCCCGCGTCAAACCAGTACAGGTTGTCGCCGATTTCAAATGTGAACGAACTGTGTTTGCGGCCCGGCATCGGCTCGGTACCGCCGCAAGTTCCTAAGAAGGTTATTTTCATGGTCAGATTCCTTTATCAGACAATTTTTTAAGACTACTTCGATTTCCGGGGAAATTTTCCTGCCAACGGGTTCGCGCCAATATTATTATGCGGGTGGCGCCACAAATATTTCCGCCGAATCAGTGGGAAAACTGGTCGTTCAACAGCTGGCCAAGCAATTAAGCGCTATGGACGGATCATTGTAAAAAAAACAGCCGAGCGGAGCGAATCCGGTTCGGCTGTTTTGGTTGGCGTAACCGCTTGTGATTTTTAGGCGACTTTTTCAGTGCTAGTTGCAGTGTTTTCGGGTTCGTCTTTAAGAACCAGATTTAAGAAAATTCCGGCAAGAGTGGCATACATAATCCCGTGATTCGCTAATCCGATACCGATCGCGAAGATGATGGCGGCAATGATCAGGTTTTTGTTTTGGGAGAAATCCACTTTCGCTTCGATCAACGTGCGGAGACCGGCGGCGCCGATCATGCCGAATAAGAGGATAACTACGCCGCCCATTACTGCGGACGGAATGGACATAATCAATGCCTGCAAGGGGTTAAAGGTACTTAAGATGATGGCGGCGATCGCCGCAATCCACAGATTAAACGAGCTATATACTTTCGTAATGGCCAAAACGCCGATATTTTCCGCATAGGTTGTCAGCGGAACGCCGCCGAATAAACTGGCGATACCTGTTGCTAAACCGTTCCCGAGCACCACTTTGTCGAATCCCGGGTTTTCGATGATGTTGGTACGGGTGATATTGCCAAGGATCATCATATGACCTAAATCTTCAATTAATGTAATGAGCGCTAACGGAGCGAATGTAATAATGGCGCCCATGTCTAAATGAATTGTTCCGAAACTGCTGAACGGCAACACAAACGGAGTTTTAAACGAGGCCATAATCTTGGCTGAATCAACTAATCCCATAAATCCGGCCAGGATATATCCAGCCACAATCGCAAGAAGAATGGGAATGACTTTTGAAAAGCCTTTACCGTATGCGCTGACTAAAATTGCCACCGCTAAAGTGAAGATGGCGACAGTCCAATTCGCGCCGGCCATTTGAATGGCTACCGGAGTAAGGCTTAATCCGATGATTGCCACAACGCTTCCGGCGACAACGGGCGGAATCAGCTTATTAATCCATTTGGTTCCAAAGATACTCAGAATAAAATAGATGATGACATAGGCTAGACCTACCGATAAGACTCCGGCCATCGCTCCGCCTAAATTATGCTGATCTTTAACAAATACGGTTAAACTCGCAATGAAGGCGAACGACGAACCGAGATAGGCGGGGACTTTACTACCGGTTAGCAGTAAAAATACGATGGTTCCAAGCCCCGAGCAGAATAAGGCGGTGGCGGGGCTCAATCCTACGAGAAACGGAACGAGGATTGTGGCTCCGGTCATCGCAAACAAGTGTTGCACGCCGAGCGGAATGGCTTTTGTTAATGGCAACCTTTCGTTAATTTGAACTTCATTCATGGTTTCTCCTCCTAATTGTTTAATTTACGCTGCTTCATTGTTCGTGTCCTAATTTACTCAATCCGGTTTCCCGGGTAAAGCCATAAAAAAACTCCCAGCGTGGGAGACTCATGATTCCGAATCCCCGGCTCTTTAAAATAAGAGTGCGATGATTCGGAAGGAAATGTCGATACCGATACCGGGCGGCCATTGAACCAATAAATGGCCGTTTCGCGAAGGTGATAATGAACAGTTTGGAAAAATCGCAACCTACGCATGGTCAGTCACCTATATTGAGAAAATAAAAAACCTTCCTACGCGCAAGGCATAAGAAGGTTCAATCCGCAACAAAGCTGATTATTGCCTTCCTAGTCTCACGGGACTAGCTTAAAGGAATTAACCTAAAATTAAGATTATCAGAGTTCGGGGCAACTGTCAATAAAAAGATGAAAAACCGAAAATTCGCAATTGAAATTCAAAAACCGCAATTAAAACGGGGATATTACCAAAAACGCTTGAAGGTAAAAACGTCAAAAAAGTAATATTTATATTCAATTAAAAAGCTTGGCAGGATTCACAAATCCAACCGCGAAGAACAAAACGTAAGCTTAGATTGTCTTATATTACGGAAATGATCGGAGGCGGTCTTGTTTGAAAGCGCGCAAAAGTTTAGCCAGTGACAACAATGCCGGGGTTCATCCGGCGGTATTGCAGTCGTTGACCCAGGCTAATGACGGTTATGCCAAAGCGTACGGCGACGATCCTTGGACGGAAGCGGCGATTGCCAAATTCCGCGCCGAGTTTGGTTCGGCCACCGAGGTGTTTTTTGTTTTTAACGGGACTGGAGCCAATGTGCTTGGGTTGCAAGCGGCAACCCGTCCGTTTCATGCCATCATTACCCCGGCAACCGCCCATATCAATACCGACGAGGGCGGCGCCCCGGAACGGCACACCGGCTGCAAATTGTTGACGGTTCCTTGTGCTGACGGCAAACTCCGGCCGGAACAGATCGTTCCGTTTTTGCACGCTTTGGGAAATCAACACCATAATCAACCCAGCGTGGTCTCGATCACCCAAGCCACAGAGGTTGGGACGGTATACACGCCGGCGGAGCTTCGGGCATTAGCCGATGTCGCGCATCGCAACGGCTTGGTTCTGCATATGGACGGCGCCCGACTTGCCAATGCCGCGGCCGGGTTGGGGGTTTCGCTCGCTGAGATTACGGTCGGTGCCGGAGTGGACATTTTGTCGTTCGGCGGTACCAAAAACGGGTTGATGTTCGGGGAGGCGGTGTTGTTTTTCAACCCGGTCCTCGCGGAGGGGTTTGAGCATCTTCGCAAGCAAGGAATGCAACTCGCTTCGAAGATGCGTTACATCGCCACCCAATTTACCGCTTTACTCACCAACAAGCTGTGGTTGGAAAACGCCGGCCATGCGAATCGCATGGCAATACGATTGGCGACCGAGCTGGCGCGGATTCCGGGGATCCGGATTGTCCAACCGGTTGAAGCCAATGGGGTTTTCGCGGTCATTCCGCCGCAATACATCCCGGCCATCCAAGAACAATGGTATTTTTACGTCTGGGATGAAACAACTTCAATTGTGCGGCTGATGTGTTCGTATGATCTGACCGAAAGCGACGTGCTTGATTTTGTGAGTGTTGTGAAACGGGTAATGGGAGTATAACTAAGTTCTTGACAAGGAAGGGAATATTATGAGTATATTTGAGATTATTATGATGATCTGCTGGGGTTTGGCATGGCCGTTCGCAATTTATAAATCATACACTTCGCGGCAGAACGGCGGTAAAAGTTTGCTTTTTTTGTTCGTGGTCGTGATCGGCTATATTGCCGGAATTATTCATAAATTGCTTTATAATTACGATTTAGTGATATATTTATACATTCTCAACGGAGTGATGGTAACCGCGGATATCTGCCTGTTTTTCCGTAATCAGCGTTGGCAGAAGCGGGCGGCGGCGTTGAAACAAAAGGTCTGATACGCGATTTCTCACCGTCGGACGGTTGTTGCATCCGTGGACATTTGGCGCAACGGCTTTTTGAATGTTAAAAAAACTTTTACCTGTTATCATTAGGAATGGCTGGAAGTTGGGACGAAAGAATGTTAAACTGTATAAAAATGAAATTGTAGGACGGAGGTTGGAACGTGACGGAAAAGAGATTACCCTTTACCAAGCCCCAAATTGAAGAGATTATTGCTCAATATCCGACACCATTTCACATTTATGACGAAAAAGCCATTCGGGAAAACGCGCGCAAGTTAACCAAGGCTTTTAACTGGGTGCCTGGGTTTAAAGAGTATTTTGCGGTAAAAGCCACGCCCAACCCGTACATTATGAAGCTTGGGAAAGAGGAAGGTTTCGGCGCCGACTGCAGTTCTTTGGCAGAGTTGTTATTGGCGGAGCGGGTCGGAATTACCGGTGAGAATATCATGTTTTCATCGAACAACACTCCGGCGGAGGAGTTTCAGAAAGCGCAAGAACTTGGCGCTATTATCAATTTGGATGATATCACCCATATCGATTTTCTGGAGAAACACGTCGGCTTGCCGGAATTGGTTTGCTGCCGTTACAATCCGGGCCCGTTGCGCCAAGGCGGCAACGCCATCATCGGCCTGCCCGAAGAGGCCAAATACGGTTTTACCAAAGCCCAACTGATCGCCGGATACCGTCGGCTCCGCGATAAAGGAGTCAAGCGTTTCGGTCTCCATACGATGGTGATCTCCAATGAGTTGGATCCCAACTTTTTTGTCGAGACGGCCCGGATGATCTTTGAGGTAGTGGTGGAGATCTCCCGCGAACTGGGGATCCGTTTTGAGTTTGTCAATCTCGGCGGCGGGATCGGCATTCCCTACCGTCCCGAACAGAAAGAAGTTGACCTGGATTTTATTTCGCAATCCATCAAGCAACTATATACTGTAATGATCGAAGGCAACGACCTGGCTCCATTAAAGATCTTTCTGGAAAGCGGGCGTTACATTACCGGACCGTTTGGGTACTTGGTGACCCAAGCCATCCATAAAAAAGCGATTTATAAAAATTACATCGGCGTCGACGCTTGCATGGCCAATCTGATGCGGCCGGCGCTTTACGGCTCCTATCACCATATCACGGTGATGGGCAAAGAGAAGCTCCCCCTAGATCACGTTTATGATGTGACCGGCTCGCTCTGCGAGAACAACGACAAGTTCGCCATCGACCGGCAACTGCCGCCGATTGAAACCGGCGATATCATCGTCATTCACGACACCGGCGCCCACGGTTATGCCATGGGGTTCAATTATAACGGCAAGCTGCGTTCCGCGGAACTACTGCTCAAACCGGATGGAACCGTGGTGGAGATCCGGCGGGCCGAAACCCTGGCTGATTATTTCGCCACCATTGATTTTACGAACCTTTCTGAGAACTAACCGGCTTTCATAGTCAGAAATTCGCCTAGCGTCCGGGTTCCTAGATATTTTGAGGTAACCCGGCTGCAACATATGTCGCACGAAATATAGGTTACAATCTTGATTGCGACATATTTTCCTTAGCTATTTTGAGTCTTTCATTCGCTCTAATCGCTACCCACAACGCAAATTCAGCATAGATTTAAAATTGATGTTTAGGATCAAAAGGAGGACGGTGTGTGATGTCATTAGCTGCAATTCAGGAATATTTGGGGAAAGTCGGAACCGATAAGATAGACGCGGGTTTCTTGGCTTATCTCGCCAATTTGAGCGAAGTTGCGACAGTCGCCCCGGCGATTGCCAAATCAATCGTGAAAGAACTGCGTGATCAACGAAGCAATCTGAAGTTGATTGCGAGTGAAAACTATTGCTCTTTGGCAACTCAACTCGCCATGGGAAATCTGTTGACCGACAAGTATGCCGAAGGATTTCCGGAACACCGTTTTTACGCCGGTTGTGATAATGTCGACAAGATTGAGTCCTACGCGGCGGAAGAAGCCAAAAAACTGTTCGGTTGCGACCATGCCTATGTCCAACCGCATAGCGGGGCCGATGCCAATCTCATTGCCTATTGGGCGATCTTGAACGCTAAGGTCAAAACCCCGGCCCTTGGCGAGACCGATCCCGCCAAACTTTCGCGTGAAGACTGGAATAACTTACGGCGCCAATTGGGGAATCAACGGTTGCTCGGAATGGACTATTATTCCGGCGGACACTTGACCCACGGTTATCGCCAGAACGTCTCGGCCCAGATGTTTGACGCCTATAGCTATGGCGTAAGCAAAGAGACCGGATTGCTTGATTATGACGCGCTGGAAGCATTGGCGCTGGAAATCAAACCGTTGATCCTGCTCGCCGGTTATAGCGCGTATCCGCGGACGATCAACTTCCGGAAATTCCGGGAAATTGCCGATAAGGTCGGCGCGGTGCTAATGGTCGATATGGCCCACTTCGCGGGATTGGTCGCCGGAGGCGTCTTTGCGGGTGACTTTAATCCGGTGGCCCACGCTCAGGTGGTAACCACGACCACCCACAAGACCTTACGCGGCCCGCGCGGCGGTTTGGTCCTCTGTACCCAAGAGTTTGCCGAACATGTGGATAAAGGATGCCCGTTGGTGATCGGCGGACCGTTGCCTCATGTGATGGCGGCCAAAGCCATTGCGTTCACCGAAGCCAACCGGCCGGAGTTTAAAGAATACGCGCGTAATATTGTCAAAAATTCAGCGGCAATGGCCCAAGCATGCATCGACGAGGGTTTGACCGTGACCAGCGGCGGCACGGACAATCATCTTTTCCTCATCAATGTGCATGCGCTCGGTTTGACCGGTCGTCAAGCGGAAAGCGCTTTGCGGGAGTGCGGGATGACCTTGAACCGAAACTCCTTGCCTTTCGATCCCAACGGCGCTTGGTATACCAGCGGCTTGCGCCTGGGTACCGCCGCCACCACCACCTTGGGGATGGGTGTCGCCGAAATGAAAGAGATCGCCGCCATTGTCAAATTGGTCTTGAACAATACCAAACAGGCGCTGATCACCACCGGCGACAATGCCGGGAAACCCAGCAAAGCAAAGTACGAAGTCGATCGGGCGGCCAAAACGGAGGCGCAAGCCCGCGTCAAAGCGTTGCTTGATAAGTTCCCCATCTATCCGCAATTGGATCTGGAATTGCTTGAGAAATATTTCGGCTAATTGATCAATGCCGTGCCGCAAGGCGCGGCATTTTTGGCACAATGAGATGGAAACGGTAAATTGCGAGGTGTCGTCCGATGAACTTCACCGGATTTCAGCCGGAAACCTTGGATTTTTTAATCGCAGTGCGGTCTCATAACAGTAAAACCTGGTTTGAGGAGCATCGCGAGGAATACGAGCGGGTTTTATTGGAACCCATGCGCGCGTTGGTCAGTGAATTAAGCGGGTATATGCGGATCGTCGATCCGTTGCTGGAAACCCGTCCGGCCGTGGGGAAAACCATCGCCAGGATCTTTCGGGATACCCGGTTTTCCAAAGATAAGTCGTTGTTTCGGGATCACCTCTGGCTTACTTTCAAACGGCCGATCGCGGAGTGGCAGGATTCACCGGCCTATTTTTTTGAGACCAATCCCGGAGGTTATTCGTTCGGAATGGGTTTTTACGTCGCCTCGCGGGAGACCATGGCGGAGTTTCGCAAACGGATTGACCGCAACCCGGCGGAGTTTTTGGAAGTGGTCCGGCCGCTCCGGGATAGTTCCTTACAGTTGGAAGGGGAACTGTACAAACGGGCGCCGGGGACCGCTCATCCGGAGGCGATTGCCCGCTGGTATCAACGAAAGAATTTCTATCTGGTCCGCAACGGTCCACCGGGGGAACTGTTATTCAGTCACCAGTTGGTGGACGAGATCATTCAACAGTTTGAAACCTCCGTCCCGTTCTATAATTATTTGTGGGAAGTCATCGCCGCGAAACCGCTGCCGGTCCGGTGAGTCGGGTGAAACTTCGCCAATAATTTTCCGAGAGGTGAGTGAACAATGTTTCAGGTTGGTTTCTATATCTTTCATGAAATGGAGCTTTTGGATTTCGCCGGGCCCTATGAGGTGTTTTCCGTAAGCTCGGAACTGCATGATTATCAACTGTTCAAAACCTTCGCCATCAGTCAGACCGGCGCGCCGATTCAGACAGTGAACGGACTGATCATTCAGCCGGACTATGGCTTTGCCAATCATCCGCCCATTGATATTTTGGTTGTCCCGGGCGGCGTGGGAACCAAAGCGGAAATGGGCAAGGCCGAGGTGTTGGCGTGGCTGAAACAAACGCATCAAAACGCTCAATATACCGTGTCGGTTTGTTCCGGCGCCAGATTGTTGGGGGTGTTGGGCCTGCTGGACGGGTTACCTTCCATTACCCATCATGAGGTGATCCCGCATTTGCGGGAGATCGCTCCCCGGACTCAAATCCGGGTGGGCGCCCGGTATGTCGATAGCGGGAAAGTGTTGACATCGGCCGGAATTTCAGCGGGAATTGATTTATCTTTATATATGGTGGCCAAACTATACGGGCGGGATGTCGTTGACAAGACCGTCGTTTATATGGAGTACGGCGCTTGGGAGGAAATTTTGAAGTAGGCTCCGCGCCAAACGCCATTTCGTCACAAAATGTCAAATTAAACGAATTTCTTACCAACTATGGGCAGGAACGTATTTTTTTGATATAATTATTTAAAACCTTCAACAGGAGGACTTATCATGCCAAATACCATTGCAATTATTGAGGACGAACAGAATATCGTCGAACTAGTCAAATATAACCTGGATCGTGAAGGATACCGGATGATCTCCGCCAATACCGGGAAAAAGGGTTTGGAGTTAGTTCATAAAGAACTGCCGGATCTCGTAATCTTAGATTTGATGTTGCCGGAGCTTGATGGAATCTCCGTTTGCAAACAACTTCGCGCCGACCAATTGACGAAGTCTATTCCGATCATTATCCTCACTGCCAAAAGCGAAGAAGCCGACCGGGTGTTGGGTTTGGAAATGGGCGCCGATGACTACGTAACCAAACCGTTTTCACCGCGCGAATTGGTTGCCCGGGTCCGGGCCGTGCTGCGCCGTAGCGGCAACGCCGACGAGGACGAGCCGGAGATCATTGAAAATGGCGAAATCCGGATGGATCTGCGCCAACACATTGTGATGGTCCGCGGCGAAGAGATCGAGTTAACTCCGAAGGAATTTGATTTCCTCAAACTCTTATTGTTAAATCCGGGTCGCGCCTTTACCCGGGAATTTTTACTGGAACATCTTTGGGGGTATGAGTATTTTGGCGATACCCGTACCGTTGACGTGCACGTGCGGCGGTTACGTCAAAAAATCGAGACCAATCCGGCCGATCCGATCTACCTGGAAACCGTGCGTGGGGTCGGTTACCGCTTCCGGGGTGAATGATATGCCCAGGATGAGAAGAGTCCTCATTCAACTAGGGGGTTTTCTCCTCCTTCTTTTTTTGCCGTTTTTATTGGTGGGCGCGGTCCGGCGCAGCTTGGGGTTTATTATGTTTGGGCTGTGCTGGTTCGCTTTGGTGGGCTGGCTGGTTTATCGCTGGTTCAGCGCTCCGCTCAAGGATTTGCTGGAATACACGGAGAATTTGCGACTGGGTGTTCCGATCCGGAGTAAAGTCAGCCGGCGCGACGATATCTATGGTCAATTGGCAAAAGGCCTCGAAAAACTGGAGCGTTCCCACACCAGCCATCTCAGTACGCTCCATGGGCGAATGGAAGAGATTCAGGCCATTTTGACCAGTATGTCGGAGGGAGTTATCGCTACCGATATTACCGGACGGATCAGTTTGATCAATCCGGCGGCGGCCGAATTGTTTCATTTGGGCCCCGGCGAAGGAGTCAGCGAGTTCCCGTATAAAGTGTTCCCCGAGTCCGAATTGGGCGAGATTTTTCATCAGGTTTACGTCAAAGGATATCCGCAAGAGCGGGAGATTACTTGGCCGGGAAGTCAGGAACGGGTGCTCAATCTGCATTTGGCTCCGATCCGGGGTGATGAGATCGAAGAGATCCGGGGCGTGGTGGCGGTGATTGGCGACGTGACCAAACTGCGCCAACTGGAGACGATGCGCAAAGATTTTGTCGCCAATGTTTCGCATGAGTTAAAAACGCCTTTGACTTCGATCAAAGGTTTTATCGAGACGTTGCAGGACGGCGCTATTGAAGACCATGACGCGGCGCAACGTTTCTTAAGCATTATCCATCAAGAGACCGAACGGTTGCATTATATCATCGTTGACCTGCTGGATATCTCCAAATTAGAGTCCGGCCGGGCGGAGATTAATGTTGAAGAGATTAACCTCCGGGAGTTAATCGACGAAGTGGTTGCGGCGGCCGAAAACCGTTTAAAGGAAAAAGGACATGAATTAACCACGGCGATTGAGGCAACAGTAATCAAGGGCGATGAGAATTTGTTGCGCGAAGTGATTATTAATCTGTTTGATAACGCGATCAAATACACTCCAAACGGCGGGAAGATCAAAATCGGCGCCTCCCGGCAGGAAGACGGGGTGGCGGTCTATGTCGAGGATACCGGCTTCGGGATTCCGCCCGAAAGCTTGCCGCGAATCTTTGAACGGTTTTATCGGGTGGACAAAGGCCGTTCGCGGGAGATGGGCGGGACCGGGTTGGGGCTTTCCATCGTCAAACATATTGTCGAACGGCATTCGGGTAAATTGTTGGTCAGCAGTGAATTGGGTAAAGGCAGTCGTTTTTCCTTTATCATTCCCAATCAGTTGGAAAGCAAGGAGTATCAGGGTGGAGAGATTGAATAAATTTCTGGCCGGGACGGGCTTGGGTTCGCGCCGCAAGGCGGATCAGTGGATCGCCGCCGGCCGGGTGAAAGTGAACGGGGCAATCATTCGCGAGCTGGGCGTGCAGATCAATCCGGCCATTGACCGGGTTGAGCTTGATCATCAGGTGGTTGGCGCCAAACCGGCGTTGGAGTATTTGATCCTCCATAAACCGCCGGGTTATCTGACGACGGTGACCGATCCGTTCGGGCGGCCGACGGTGATGGATTTATTACCTCCCCATAGTAAACATTTATACCCGGTAGGCCGGCTCGATCTGGACACTTCCGGGTTATTATTTTTTACCAACGACGGGGAGATGGCGTTGGCGTTGACTCATCCCCGCCATTTGGTGGAAAAGGTCTATCAAGCCGTTGTCAAGGGCATTCCAAGCGAAACCAAACTGCGGCAGCTGGCGGAGGGAATTAAGTTGGATGACGGAATGACCGCTCCGGCAAAAGTTACGGTTGAACGGATAGAAAATGGGAATGCTATCGTTATAATCATTCTCCGGGAGGGACGGAAACGCCAAGTGAAACGGATGCTGCAAGCAATCGGCCATCCGGTGACCGCTTTACAGCGGCGGCAGATGGGTCCGCTGATTTTGGAGGAAAAGTTGCATCCGGGACAATCCCGGCGGCCCACTTCACGGGAGATGGAAGCGCTCAACCAATTGAAAGCATCTTTCCATTCGACCTGAGTTGCAAAGGAACATTTGGATCCCTTTTTCTCAGCCGTAAAACCAGATGAAAAGTGGGGAAACGTTTAATGACGGTCAAAGCCAAGATCCGTTTTGATTACAAGGCGGAACCCAAAGGCCGGAGATTTCTCTGGCAACACCATGATCTCCAGGAAACGGCGCGCGAGCTTCGGACGCAGCGGGCTTCACTGTTGAAAAATTTGCCGTTTCAAGGCTTACATGTGACCGAGTTGGATTTGGAGCAGGATGTCTATCTGGTGGCCGATGCCCAGTCGCAACGGGAGGTTGCTTACGCCCCGGTGGAGATGACGGTTGAGGCGGAATCATTGGAAGATCTGATGCAACTGACGCTTTGTGAAGAGTTTCGCAAGATCAAGGTGGTTGAACCTTCGGAGCTACGTTTATCCACCGTTGATGTCGAACGTTTGTTGTTCCGGGTAACTTCGGAATACCGGGATGAGATGAGCTTGGAATAAATATGGAAATTGGATAATTGCTTTACGGCGCCGATGATTTAGCCGAATGTGCAATTGCTCATAATAGCAAGGAAAGTTGGATGGAAGATGCCTGTGAAGTTTATCACACGCCATTTTGTGAAGGACCTCGGAATCGACCTCGGGACCGCCAATTGTATCGTTTATGAACGCAATAAAGGTATTATCATCCGGGAACCGTCGGTGGTCGCCATCCGGAAAAACACCAAAGAGGTTTTGGCCGTGGGTACCGAAGCGCGCCAAATGATCGGCCGGACGCCGGGGGACATTATGGCGATTCGTCCCTTGCGGGAAGGTGTTATTGCCGATTTTGACATTACCCGGGAAATGATGAAATTTTTGATCCGCAAAGCCTGTCATGGCCGGGTTTTTATCAAACCGCGCGTGGTCGTCAGCATTCCGTCGGGAACCACCGAAGTGGAACGGCGGGCGGTCATTGAGGCGACCATTCATGGCGGCGCCCGGGAAGTGTTTTTAATTGAAGAGCCGGTGGCTGCGGCGATTGGGGCAGGTCTGCCGGTTCATGAAGCTACGGGCAATATGGTCATTGACATCGGCGGCGGGACCACCGATATTGCCGTGATCTCTTTGGGCGGGATTGTCACCGGCCAGTCGATCCGCGTTGGCGGCGATACGATGGATGACGCGATTGCCAAATATATCCGCAAGTTTTATAATTTAATGATCGGCGAACGGACCGCCGAAGATATCAAGATTTATCTGGGTTCGGCTTTTCCCATGGAGGAAGAGGTCCAATACGAAGTGCGAGGTCGCGATCATATTTCGGGACTGCCCAAGGTGATTGAGGTTAATTCCGAGGAGATCCGCACGGCGTTAAAAGATCCGTTGACCGTAATTCTTAACGCGATCCGGCAGATCTTGGAGAAAACCCCGCCGGAATTGGTCGCCGATATTATGTTTAAAGATATTATTTTGACCGGCGGCGGCGCGTTGCTAAAAGGTTTGAATCAACTGTTAAGCCGGGAACTAGGGATGAACGTCCGGGTGGCGGAAGATCCGTTGACCAGTGTCGCGGTGGGGACTGGGAAGACGTTGGAACAGATTAACTTACTCTCGCGGGTGTTGATCGCGGGGAAAAAAGCTTCCTCTTGATTGGCAACGATCAACACTAACCCGCCTGATCAGGCGGGTTTTCTTGTTTTTGGGACCAAACGGTAACGGTAACCGTAAATTAATAATTGGGCGCCTAGGGTTATTTTTTTGAATTTTTCTAATATTGCTTTGAGTCTTACCTTGAAATTGCTTGATGTTTTTATCATGTATTCCGAATGTTATCGAGTTTTGCCCGCATAAAATGTGAAGAAGAGGAAAAAGGAGTTTCCGAGTTTATGGTGAATATTAAGTCCGTTTAGGGAAGGGGCGTATAATAGTAATGTTTACCAACCGAAGTTGGCAAGTGGGCATTGGTATTGTTACGATGGTTTTGAGTATGGTTTTGGTCTTTCAGCTACGGGCGGAACGGAAGATCCGCGCGGTGCTGCCGACGCGTCAAGTGAACGAACTGGCCAAGCTTTTTGATACCCAAAAACGCCAGTTGGAAAAGGACGAACAAGAGATTGTGACCTTGCGAAAGCAGTTGAAAGATTATGACCGCGACCGCGAGATGACCCGCCTCAAGATGGCTGCGGGTTTGTTACCGTTGACCGGCAAAGGGGTCCGCATTATCTTGAGCGATTCCGATAAGAAGTTAAAAGACTATGAAGATCCCGTTTTTTACGTGGTTCATTACGATCAGCTGGAACTACTGGTCAACGAACTCTGGGCCGCGGGCGCCGAGGCCATTTCGGTGAATAAAAATCGGATCGGCACGACGTCCGGATTTAGTTGCGCCGGAACCACCATTTTGATTGACACCAAACGGTTGGCTCCCCCGTTTATCATTGAAGCCATCGGCGATTCCACCAATCTGAAAAACGCGTTGATGATGCCGGGCGGTTTTGTGGAACAACAGATCCTATCGTTTAACCTGAAATTTTCGATTCAACCGGTCGACGATTTGATCTTGCCGGCCTATAAGGGCAGTATCTCATTTGAACACGCCAGAGTGACGGACGAGGAGGTAAAATAGATGTTAGCGATTATTGGCGCGATCATTGGCGTCGTATTAGGATTTTTACTCCCGTTTGATATCCCGATTAATCTTGTGAAATACTCGGCGATCGCAATTCTGGCGGCGCTTGACGCGATCTTTGGCGGACTGCGGGCGCAGTTGGAGCGGAAGTTCGTCCTCTATAAGTTCATCAGCAGCTTTTTTACCAATGCAGCCTTGGCGGCTTTGCTCGCCTATTTGGGCGACATCATCGGCGTCGATATCTATATGGGCGCGGTGGTGGCCTTTAGTATCCGGCTTTTCCAAAACCTCTCGCTGATCCGGGAGGAACTTTTCGAACGGTTCTGGTGGTGGCATACCGGCGGTAACGGCAAAAATGTTTCGAAATGACGAGGGAGCGGGGGACCGCTCCTTTTTGTTCGGCAAATTCTTTGACGAGGTGTGACAATGATCATCAGCGCCAGCCGGCGGACGGATATCCCGGCGTTTTACAGCGAGTGGTTTTTGGAGCGGATTCGGGCGGGAGCGGTTTTGGTCGCCAATCCGTTGTATCCGCAGCAGATCCGGAGCGTTCCGCTCATCCCTGAACAGGTCGATTGTTTGGTTTTTTGGACGAAAAATCCCCGTCCGATGCTGAGTCGTTTGTCTGAGCTGGAAGGGTATCCGTATTATTTTCATTTTACCCTAAATCCCTACGATCACGCGATCGAGGTCAACCTCCCGGAGCGGTCGGAGCGGATCGATACCTTGCTCGAATTGGCGGAGCGATTGGGACGGGGACGAATCGTCTGGCGTTACGATCCGATCGTCTTCACGGCCGAACTGGGGGTAGATTATCATTTGGAGCAGTTTTCCTTTTTAGCCCGGCAGATCGGTCCGGCGGTGGACCAATGTTTGATCAGTTTCTTGGATTTCTACCGGAAAACCGTTCGCAACATGCGCGAGTTGCAACCGCGGGAACCGCGACCGGACGAGATCGAACGGTTGGCGGGCGGGATGGCCGCGCTCGCCGCTAGGTATGGATTTCGGATCGATACGTGCTGCGAGGCGGTGGACTTGGCGGCGTACGGAATCGAACACGGCCAGTGTATCGATGCCGGACGGATCCAGGATTTGACGGGAAAGCCATTGCGCTTGCGAAAGGCCAAAGCGGCCCGGGAATATTGCGGTTGCGCTCCGGCGGTCGATATCGGCGCCTATAACACCTGCCCCCATCTTTGCCGGTATTGTTATGCCAATACCAACCCCGGGCAAGTGGCGACCCAGGTTGCCCGGTACGATCCCCAGGCGTCACTGCTCTGCGGGACCGCCGGACCTGATGCGGCGGTGGCGGAAACAAAAGTTGCGCCGGCCCCGCAATTGCGGTTGTTATAAATGTGAAGTCTTCAACGGGAAATATCCAAGAAAAGCTGCGATTTCTCCTATCAACCTTGGCAGGATGAACCGTACCGCATTGCGAATAGGGATATTTATGAGTCGCAAATTTGCAGGATGACGCAGAAAGAGGAGAAAAGATTGGAAAAATTAAAACGCCGCCGTTTTGGCAAGACGGAATTGATGGTCACCGAAGTTAGCTTTGGTGCGATGAATCTACGACGGCTGGAAACCGTGCCCCAGACGGAAGAAATCGTTAACTATGTCCTTGATCAGGGGGTTAATCTGATCGATACCGCCCGGGCGTATAACGGGCAACTCCCTGGGGGCGAGCCGGTCGAAAGTGAAGTGATCGTCGGCAAGGTGATCCGGGAACGGCAAGACCTGACCGAACCGATCGTAATTGTAACGAAAGGCCGGGGCTACCATCCGGCCAAGTTTGACGAGGACCTGGCCACCAGTCGCGCTAAGCTGGGGATTGCAGACCGGCGCCAGTTGCATATCGGCGCGAACGCCATTAAGCTCGTTTATTTCTTTCACGGGATCAACAGCGAACGTTGGGGCGAGATGAAAGCCACCGGCGTGTTGTCCAAGATCGCCGCGGCGAAAGCGGCAGGATTAATCAACTATATCGGTTTCTCCAGCCATTACAAGGATACCGTGGAGATCAAAGAGGCGATTGAGACCAATCTCTTTGACGTGGTGGAACTGCCTTATAACATCTTCAATCCGAGTTTGGAGCCGTTGATTGAATTGGCGCATCGCCACGATTTGGGAATCATCAATATGAAAGCCTTCGGCGGCAACGAGATGAACCAGATGTTCACGATGTTCCGGGAGTACGTGGAGTTGGATCATGAGGTGATGCTCCAGTATTGTTTGGCAAACCCCTACATCGCCACCGTGGATGCGGGCGCCCGTTATCCGGCGGAATTTGGGTTGGATATCAAGGCGGCGTTGGCTCCCCAACCCGATGCGGCGGCGTTCGCCAAATACCGCGAGCAAGGCGCCAAGTTGGCAGAGAACTTCAATGTCAAGGAGCTCTGTCGCGACTGCCGCCATTGCCAGGAGGAGTTTGTTTGCCCGCAGGATTTGGATTTCCCGTCGATTTTATTGCTGCATTCGCGGTACCGGTTGGCCCAAGCGTTTGGCAAGGAAACGACCGCGTACCGGGAGGAGTACCGGCGGATGGAGTTGCAAGCGGATCGCTGTATTCAATGCGGTCAGTGTGTTCCCGAGTGTGAGTATGACCTGAAGATTCCCGAGCTGCTTGAGCGGGCGGCGCAGGAGTTGTGAGTTTGAGGTTGTTTTATTGAGAGTCGGTTTATTCCGGCTCTTTTTTTATTGGAGGTTAGAGTATAGGTATGGGGGAGGTTGGCGGCGGGGATTTGCCGGATTGGTTGTGGCGCCGTGAAAAGAGGAATATTGCTGCGTTGCTTGGTCACTCCGGGCTTCAGCGTACATCCGGTACGCTTCCAGTCCTCGTTCGGTCGCGCCTTGCACTATCCCTCTTTTGACGTCGCGAATGTTAATTCAGGAAGACAAGCAATCCGGCAAGGTTCCTCTCGGCCTATATTGGTTGAATGCGAGGCCGATCGTTCGGGGGCGAGTGATTATAGATGGTAGTCAGGATGCAATTGTGAGATAGTTTAGGATATTAATCTTCATCTTCAAACGCTTCAGGGAAAATCTCGCGTGAAACCCGCATCCATTTCGCGAATTGCTCCGGGGTCATTCTCTCGCGGGCGCGCATAAGTGAAACAATTTCGGGATGTAATTGTTGGGGCGTAGTGGGTTTATGTTTGGCATTTCATTCTACCCGAAGATGGTTTATCTAAAACATGTCATTTTAGAAGTTATACTAGAAGATCCGTCAATTGAAAATTGGAGTTTCCTTGGCAATAAACTTCTTGAAACTGTTATTTTTGAAAATGAATATGCATGGATTTTAATAGATGGTTCATATTCATCCGTAAAGCTTCTTAATTGGGCGAGTATCATGAGCGAAGAAGCTGAAAATGAGAAGTCCTCCGAAATATTTTTCTTTAAGTATTTAACATATGCACAACCCCATTTTATAATTAATGGGCAGGTTGAGAAGTCCGTTGAATGGTTATCTTTTTCAAAGACAAACCGATTAAGTCGAGCTTAAGTTTTTCCACTTTAAACCGAATTCTGGAGGATGAAAATCCGAATTTATTCCCGATTTTTCCCAAGTCCTTTACCCTTAGAATAATCTTTATATTTGTGACGAACAAACGCTTTGAATTCTTCGATTTCTTTTAGCGCTTCCGGAGGGAGGTCTTCCGTGGGAGCGTCAGTCGCAGGACAGGGAGCGATGTATTCTTTAGCATCTCTTCCCAATAAAAAATCGATTGTTGTGTTAAAAATGTTAGCCAAAATATTTAATGTTTCAGGGTCCGGGTTTCGCAAACCTTTCTCGTAGCGGTTAATCGTTGCATCCGAAACATTAATCATTTCGCCGAGTTGTCGTTGAGTTAATCCTCGTTGTTCACGAAGGTTTTTTAACTGTTGAGGAAAATTCATTTTTTACCTCTAACCTTAGATAATGATTTCTTTCATTTTACCATAATGGTAATTAATATAAATATTAACTACCGAAACAGCAATAAAAAGATTGACATTACCGAAACGGTAATATAGAATTAAGATAGCATCGTGAAGGAACGCCTTTAACGGTTTTGCCCAAAGCTCTACGCACAAGGGTGGATTTTTTTGGGGATGGTTTTTGTCTTAATCCTATCAAAGCGGTTAATGGCTGGGACAACAGGATTTGTGACGGTCTATTTTGATACCAAATGAATGTAATGAATGATAGCTTCGAATGCGATATGAAACTGAGGAGGCCCTCCCATGCTCAACTCCCACAGCACCGGTATTCAAAAATTTATCCTTGACCGGCTCGTCCAGATCTACGACGAGGTGATCACCCTCGACCCCGAACACCGGCAGTTAGGAAACCGCCCGGATGAATTGTTACAGCAAATCACTACTAAATTAGCCGAGGCAGATCGGCTTTTGCTCGATCAATACGATAGCGCCTGCATGGAACAGCTTTGCCGCCAGGATGAGTTGATCTACAGCGAAGGCTTGATGGAGGGTATCCGTTTCGGCTATTGGGTGGCGTTGGTGGGGCGGGGGATCGGGAAGATTGAGGTCTAGACCCATCGGCACAACCCTGAACCACCCCAAACGGTTCTCACGGAAGGAACCGCGCCGCTTTGATTCC